>JAVBXK010000077.1 GCA_030824555.1 bacterium | reverse complement strand
TCTTCGATCAGCAGCTCGTTGGTGGGCGAGGCTTCCAGGCCGCGCTTGCAGATGGTCTCGAACTCTTCGGGGTTGTAGGCAATGCCGCCGCCCGTGCCACCCAGCGTGAAACTGGGGCGGATGACGGTGGGGAAGCCCACGCTCTTTTGCACGGCCCAGGCTTCGTCCATGCTGTGTGCGATGCCTGAACGTGCAGAGCCCAGACCGATTTTGGTCATGGCATCTTTGAACTTCAGGCGGTCTTCGGCCTTGTCGATGGCTTCGGGCGTGGCGCCAATCAGCTCGACCTTGTATTTGTCGAGCACGCCGTGGTGCCACAGGTCGAGCGCGCAGTTCAGCGCGGTCTGGCCGCCCATGGTGGGCAGGATGGCATCGGGGCGCTCTTTGGCAATGATTTTTTCAACCGTCTGCCAAGTGATCGGCTCGATGTAGGTGACATCGGCCGTGGCCGGGTCGGTCATGATCGTGGCGGGGTTGCTGTTGATCAAAATGACCTTGTAACCCTCTTCACGCAGGGCCTTGCAGGCCTGTACGCCGGAGTAGTCGAACTCGCAGGCCTGGCCGATGATGATGGGGCCCGCGCCGATGATGAGGATGCTTTTGAGGTCTGTACGTTTTGGCATGTTTCGCTACTTGTGTATTTTTATGATTGCTTCAGGCTGCGGGTCAGTTCAGGCTTGCGGTGGCCAGCTTGGCGCCGAACCACACAAACAGGCCGCCCACACCGCTGGACAGGCCGGCTGACAAGCGCTGGCGTCGGCGGAAGGCCTGTGCCAGTCGAACACCGGCAAAAATCAGGGCAGACAAATAAAGGGCACTGAACGCCATGACGATGGCGCTCAATATCAGAAAGGGCACGGCGGGTGTTTCGTAGGTCGGGTCGATGAACTGCACGAAGAACGACAACAAAAACAAAATGGCCTTGGGGTTGAGCAGGCTGATGACCAGCGCCCGCTTGAACGGGTGGGCCAGGTGAGCAGGAGTTTCAGCCACCGCTGCCGACGACGCAGCCACCGGGGCACGCCAGGCAAGGAAAGCAGACCGAATCAGGTTCAACCCCACCCAGGCCAGGTAGCCCGCGCCCACGTACTTCACCACCAGGAACAACGCCGGGTAGGCACGCAGCAAACTGGCGGCACCCAGAGCGGTGAGCGTGAGCAAAATGGTGTCGCCCACGAACACGCCCATGGCCCCCTGGTAACCGGCCTTGACCCCACGCGCCGTGGCCACCGACAGCACGAACAGCGAGTTGGGGCCGGGCAACAAAATGATGCCCAGTGCGCCCAGCACATATGTCCAGATGTCGGTGACGCCGTAAAAGCTCATGCTTTGGCTTCCATCAGGCCGATGAAGCGGTCGAACAGGTAAGCGATGTCGTGTGGACCGGGCGAGGCCTCAGGGTGACCCTGGAAGCAGAACGCGGGCTTGTCGGTGCGGGCCAGACCTTGCAGCGTGCCGTCGAACAGACTGATGTGTGTGGGGCGCAGGTTGGCTGGCAGTGTTTTTTCGTCAACAGCAAAACCGTGGTTCTGGCTGGTGATGCTGACGCGGCCCGTGTCCAGGTCTTTGACCGGATGGTTGGCACCGTGGTGGCCGAACTTCATCTTGAAGGTTTTGGCTCCACTGGCCAACGCCATGATCTGGTGGCCCAGGCAAATGCCGAAGGTGGGCACGCCGGTTTCAATCAGTTCGGCTGCAGCAGCAATGGCGTAGTCGCAGGGCTCCGGGTCACCAGGGCCGTTGGACAAAAACACGCCATCAGGCTTGTGCTTCAGCACGTCGGCAGCAGGTGTCTGTGCGGGCACCACGGTGACCTTGCAGCCCCGCTCGGCCAACATGCGCAGGATGTTGTACTTCACGCCGAAGTCGTAGGCCACCACATGGAAACGCGGGGCGGCTTGTTCGCCATAGCCGGGCGTGCCATCGGCACGGGCCAGTTGCCATTCAGCCTGTGTCCAGTCGTAGCCTTGGGCACCCGACACCACCTTGGCCAAGTCCAACCCAGCCATGCTGGGTGCGGCCTGGGCAGCGGCCACGGCACGGGCTTTGACCTCGTCGGTCACGACCTCGCCATCGGCCAGCGCCAGGATGCAGCCGTTCTGAGCACCGTGGGTGCGCAAGCGGCGGGTCAGCGCGCGGGTGTCGATGTTGGCGATGGCCACTGTGCCTTCGCGGTTGAGGTAATCGGACAGTGTGAGCGTCTTGCGAAAATTCGACGCGAGCAAAGGCAGGTCTTTGATGATGAGGCCGGCGGCAAACACTTTGCGCGCCTCGACATCTTCTTCATTGACCCCGTAGTTGCCGATGTGCGGGTACGTCAGTGTGACGATCTGCTGGCAGTAGCTGGGGTCGGTGAGGATTTCCTGGTAGCCGGTGATGGCGGTGTTGAACACCACCTCGCCCACGGTTTGACCGGGGGCACCAATGGACTGACCAATAAAGACCGTGCCGTCTGCCAGAGCAAGGATGGCTTTTGGATGGACGGGGTGCACGGGATTCTCCTGTTGTCAGCGCACCGCCCCCATTTTGCGAGTCAACCGGGCGCTGCGCACTCGTCAAAGGCGCTGCCTGATGCTGCAATGGGCGGGGTCGAGCGAACGACTTCGCTGCGGTGCACAAAAGTTGCGGGTAAACCTTTTGATTATAGGCGCGCAGCCCCCTGCATCCGGGTTACCCCCTATGAAAACCCCACGTGACTTGCACTCTTTGGGTGCAGTATCAGAAATGCGGTCTGACCAGTCGAACGTAGAGTGCATCGCGTTTGCTGATGCCGCCAGAAGCCTCACCCGTGGCGAAGTTGAAGCCCCAGCCTTCCAGCGCCTTGAGCTGATTGGCATTCCCGGGCGTCACCCCCGACATGATGTTGCCGTAGTTGTACTGGTTGACCACACCACCCGCCCCCACGCTGACCGACGCCGACCAGTGCCAGTTCGCCGGCGTGGCGGGGAACAAAGCAGCATCGACCATCGCACCCCGACCCGTGTGCGATTTGTCCAGCAGGGTCTTCAGTTCGGGTATGTGAGGCAGGCGCCAGCGCTGACCCGTGGCCTTGCCTTGAGCCGTGACCAGTGCCTGCGCCTCGATCATGGTGAACGTCTTGGCACGCCCGGTACACCTGCTGCCAAACCAGATCATGCCCTCCACACACCGCCGCCAGGCGAGCTTGGCTTTGGCATCGATGATCTCTTTGCCATCGGCTGACACCACCAGCCGGGGCGGTGGCAGGGCCACAGGATCGGCAGGCACTGCCTCGGGAACAACTGCCTTGTCGGCTTCGGCTGCGGCCAGTGAGACGGGTGCCACGGTTGGGTCGCTCACAGGCGTGACGGCATTGACGCCCGACACGCAACACCATACCAACCCAATGACCACAACCCGTTTCGCCATCTTCGTGCACGAAACAGGGCCGCCTGACAAAAGGTCATCCAACCGGCTGAAGGGTGTGGCACCGATGGTCATGGCTTGGGTGCACTGGCGTACAGGCAAATGGCAGCCGCAGCCGCCACATTCAAAGACTCTTCGCCACCCGGCTGTGCAATGCGGATGTGGTGCGCAGCGCGTGCCTGCAACGCCGCTGACACGCCTTGCCCTTCGTGACCTAGCACCCACGCACAAGGCCAAGGCAAACTGGCGCGATGCACCCATTCGCCCTGGTGAGAACTGGTGACGACCAGCGGCAGGGCCAACGCATCCAAATCGGCATCGGACAAACCTTCTGACAACCGCAACCCGAAGTGGGCCCCCATGCCCGCGCGCAACACCTTCCCCGTCCACAGGCCAGCCGTGCCTTTCAGGGCAAGCACCTGGCTGTAGCCAAATGCAGCCGCACTGCGCAAGATGGAACCGACGTTACCGGCATCTTGCACCCGGTCGAGGATCACGGTGGGTTCGCCCGGCGCAACCACCGAAGTGGCAGGCAAGTCAATCAGACAGCCCATGTGCGAAGGGGTGTCCAGCGCACTGAGTTCGCGCATCAATGCATCTGGCACTACCACAATTTTGGTAGCTGAAACATCAATATCCAAAAGCGGTGAAGGCCATTTTGACTCACAAACCACCACCAAAGGTGGTGCTTGACGGCGAGCCTGTACCGCACGGATCAGGTGGTCACCCTCCAGCCAGACTTGCCCGAGTTTGCGGTAAGCGCCAGGGTCGCGAACAAGCTGCCGAATGCGCTTGAGCAACGGGTTGTCGCGTGAGGTGATGGTCTGCACCGGGGTCATGGTTTGCATTCTGGTACAGCCTGAGCCGTTTGCACAGCTGGCAACCGTGAACCGTGCACCTCGTGAGCAGCCGCAACCGGTGCAAACGAGCGGCGGTGATGTTCGGTGGGGCCAAGGCGTTGGAGTGCAACCAAGTGATCGGCTGTGCCATACCCCTTGTGCTTTGCAAAGCCGTACCCTGGGTGGATGGCATCCAGCTCCAGCAACAACCGGTCACGGGTGACCTTGGCCAGGATGGATGCAGCGGAAATGGCGGGCACCTTGTCATCACCCTTCACGATGGCTTCGGCCAGCACGTTGATGGGCGGCAAGCGGTTGCCATCGACCAGCACCTTGCCCGGCATCAACCGCAGACCTTCGACGGCGCGCTTCATGGCCAGCATGGTGGCCTGCAGGATGTTGAGCGAATCGATTTCGGCCACACTGGCCTGCGCCACCGAGCAGCACAGGGCCTTGGCTCGGATTTCATCGAACAGGGCCTCGCGCCTGGCTGCCGACAGCTTCTTGGAATCTGCCAGTCCGCGGATGGGCTGCCTGTCGTCCAGGATGACGGCTGCTGCCACCACCGGCCCCGCCAAGGGGCCTCTGCCCGCCTCGTCCACGCCCGCCAGCAAGCCTGGTCCGTCCCAGCACAGGGGAACCTGAATCACCGGATTGCGTGTTGGTTTGCGTGTGACTTTGGACGCAGCGTCTGCCTTACGGCGGCTCATGAATCGGCCTTTGGGTTGCGGGTAGATCCAGCATTTTCCAGGGCATGATTGGCCTCTGACCCAGCGGGTTCAGGTCCACGCTTGGACTCGGGCGGGGTCATCAGGCGTTCAATCACCCCACACGCCAGGGCAACCGTGTCACGCATCAAGGTGACGTGAAGTTCCACAAAGCGCTGCTTCACCTGTGCCACACGCACAGGCGCGTCGAACCAGGCAAGCACTTCAGCTGCCAAGGCGGCTGGCGTGGCACGGTCTTGCAACAACTCCGGCACGACAAACTCGCTGCACAGGATGTTGGGCAAACCCACCCAGGGTTGCATTTTTTTGCGCCGCATGATGAGCCAGCTCAACCAGTGCATGTTGTAGGCGATGACCATGGGCCGCTTGAACAGCGCGGCTTCCAGGGTGGCGGTGCCACTGGCAATGAGCGTCACGTCGCACGCGGCCAGCACAGCATGCGACTGTCCGTTGACCACGGTGATGGCACCGGCCAATCCGCTGGCGTGCACCTGCCGATCGATCTCACCCCGCAATGCAGGCAATGCGGGCAATACAAAACGCATAGCAGGCTTTTCTTTCAGCACAAGCGCTGCAGCTGCCATAAACCTGGGAAGCAGGTACTTGACTTCAGAAGCCCGGCTACCGGGCAGCAAAGCCACCACGGGTGAGCTGCCAGGCAGTCCCAACGCTGTGCGCGCAGCCCGCTGGTCCGGCTCCATCGGAATCAAGGGTGCGAGCGGATGGCCCACGTAAGTCGCATCGATGCCCGCCTTGGCGAGCAACGCCGGTTCGAACGGAAAAATACACAGCACATGATCGGTGCTGGCCTTGAGTTGATCGATGCGCTCTGGCCGCCAGGCCCAGATGGACGGACACACTAAATGGACCACCGGCACGCCCCGGGACTTGAGCACATGCTCCAGCTTGAGGTTGAAATCGGGCGCATCGACGCCCATGAACAGCCGCGGTGGCTGCGCCAACAGCCTTTGCTGCAGCCCGTCCCGGATACCGACAATTTCACGGTAATGCCGCAGCACTTCAACATAACCACGCACCGCCAGCTTCTCGCTCGGCCACCATGCGTTGAAACCATGCTGACCCATGGCTGGGCCACCAATACCTGCCGTTTCCCACTGCGGGTGACGCGCCCGAAGGCCCTTCAGCACCACCGCGGCCAGCAAATCACCCGAGGTTTCGCCGGCAACCACGGCCAAGTCTGGAGCAACACCATTCATGCGTGCCCTACCGATGCACCGGGCAGGCTCAACGGACGATGCCGCGCTGAGCCGACACACCCGCCAGGAAGTCAAGCATCGTGCGCACGTCAGCATCGGCGTCTGGGTAGCGCAGGTTCAAAGTTTCAATTTGAACCTGGGCTTGCACCAGTGTCAGGTCATCTCGGTACAACGCCTTGTGCATGGCTTTGACAGCGCTGATGCGCTCAGGCGAAAACCCACGTCGACGCAAGCCTTCGAAATTCATGGAGCGGGCTGCAGCGGGGTGCCCTTGGGCCATGACAAACGGCGGCACATCGGCCAACACGCATGAGCACATGGCCGTCATGGCATGGGCACCGATTCGCAGGAACTGGTGCACACCTGTGAACCCACCCAATATCACCCAATCACCCACTTGCACATGCCCAGCCAACGAGGCGTTGTTGGCAAAAATGGTGTGGTTGCCCACAATGCAATCATGGGCAAGGTGAACATAGGCCATGATCCAGTTGTCACTGCCCAACTTGGTCACACCTTGGTCGCCAGGTGAGCCGATGTTGAAGGTGCAAAACTCGCGGATGGTGTTGCGGTCACCGATGACAAGCTCGCACGGCTCGCCCGCGTATTTTTTGTCCTGTGGTATCGCCCCCAAGGAATTGAATTGAAAAATGCGGTTGTCGCACCCGATGGTGGTGTGCCCTTCAATCACGCAGTGAGCGCCCACCGTGGTACCTGCCCCGATGCGAACATGTGGCCCGATAACGGTGTAGGGACCAACGGTCACGGAGCTGTCCAGTTGGGCAGCCGAATCAATCAGTGCGGTAGGGTGAATCAACGTCACGATAAGACCAACCTGTCAATGCGTTGTGAATGCTCAAGCCACGGTGCGCATGGTGCACATCAGCTCGGCTTCGGCAGCAACTTCGCCATTCACCGTAGCCAGCCCCTTGAACTTGTAGATACCGGCTTTCGAGCGCAAGAGTTCGACGTTGAGTATCAATTGATCACCCGGCTCCACCGGGCGCTTGAATCGGGCACTGTCGATGCCAGCAAAGTAATACACTGTTTTATTGTCAGGCGAGACACCTTGCGCATCGAATGAAAGCAACGCAGCAGCTTGGGCCAGCGCCTCCAGCATCAGCACGCCAGGCATGACCGGCCGATGCGGAAAATGCCCAACAAAGTGGGGCTCGTTGATGGACACGTTTTTCAGCGCCTTGATGCGCTTGCCTTTTTCGATTTCCAGCACGCGGTCCACCAGCAAAATGGGGTAACGGTGCGGCAATTGTTTGAGGATTTCGTGAATGTCCATCATGGTTTTTCGAGTCTCTTGATACGGTCACGCAACGCGTGGAGTTGTTTGAGTGTGGCTGCGTTTTTTTCCCACGCGGCATTGTCATCGATGGGGAACACGCCGCTGTACTGTCCTGGTTTCAACAACGAGCGCGTTACCACGCTTGCGGCAGAAATGTGCACATGGTCGGCCAGTTTCAGGTGGCCGAGCACCACGGCACCACCGCCCACGGTGCAATGGGCCCCGATGACAGCACTGCCTGCCACGCCAGCACAACCGGCCATTGCCGTGTGATCACCCACCTTGACGTTGTGCCCGATCTGCACCAGGTTGTCGAGCTTCACGCCGTTGCCCAGGACGGTGTCGTCAAGTGCACCTCGGTCGATGCAGGTATTGGCGCCGATTTCAACGTCATCGCCTATACGCACGCTGCCAAGCTGTTCGATTTTGACCCAGGCACCCTGGTAAGGCGCAAAACCAAAACCGTCGGCACCGATCACGGCACCGCTGTGAACGATGCACCGCTGACCCAAAACACAGCGATCGGCCACCGTGACCCGTGCATGCAGCAGGGAGTGCGCCCCCACTTCGGCATGATTCCCCAATACCACATGGGCTCCCAACTGGGCATGTTCTCCAACGACGGCATGGTCGCCCACTACCGACAACGGACCGATGCGAACGCCGCATCCCAAACTGGCAAGCGGCGACACGACAGCACTGGGGTGGACAAAAGGCGCAACATAATCGGTAGCAACCAATCGTTTCCAGTATTGCGTGAGCAACGCGAAATAGTGATAAACGTCGGTCGTGATGATTCTGCCGCCTATGTGGCCAGCCTTGGCCGCCAGCTCGGGCGGCAGGATGAGCGCAGATGCCCGCGTGGTCTCCACCTGGCGAGCGAACCTGGCATGAGAAACGAAGGCAAGGCTGCCTTCAGTCGCTGTTTCGATGGGAGACAGACGCTCGACATGAACATCTGCACCTTCAAGCGTACCGCCTAACGCAGCAACGATGCTGCTCAGTGTGTGAGCCACCGATCTGATGAGCCGGATCGGGCTGGGCTCACTTGCCGCCGTTGATGACCTTCAACACCTTGTCGGTGATGTCATGCTTGGGGTTGATGTACACCGCCTCTTGCAGGATCAGGTCAAATTTGTCAGCCTCCGCCACCTGCTTGATGACGCGGTTGGCACGCTCGATAACTTGTTGCAACTCTTCGTTTTTGCGCTGAGCCAGGTCCTCCTGGAACTCGGTACGGCGGCGGCGGTAATCGCGATCCTGGTCCATCAGCTGTTTCTGACGTGCAGTGCGCTGGCCTTCAGCCAATGTCGGGCCTTCACGCTCGAATTTATCCCCTGCAACTTTGAGTTGTGCGCCCTGGTCGTCTAGCTCTTTTTCCCGTTTGGAAAACTCTTGTTCCAGTTTGGTCTGAGCAGCTTTGGCTGGCGTTGACTCGCGAAATATACGGTCTGTGTTGACAAAACCGATTTTGAAATCTTGCGCAACAGCGGTCACTGCGCACAGGCCCAATGACACAGCGAGGATGGACTTGCGAAACATGGCGTTCATTAGAAGGAGGTCCCGATTTGAAACTGAACTTTTTGAATTTTATCCCCTGCGAACTTGCGCACAGGGTTGGCAAATGCAATTCGCAACGGCCCGACCGGCGACAGCCAGCTCAAGCCCACGCCGACGGAAGCACGCATGTTCGCAAAGTCGACTTTTTCGGTTTCGCCGTAGACATTGCCCACATCGAAGAAACCAAACACACGCAACGTCCGGTCATTGCCGGCGCCGGGAAACGGCGCCAGTAACTCAGCATTGAAGCCGACCTTTTTAGAGCCACCGACGAATGCACCGGTCACGTCACGTGAGCCCAGCGTACCCTGCTCGAAACCGCGCACAGATCCCAGGCCTCCGCCAAAGAAATTCTTGAACACCGGGAAGAGTTTGCCACCCATGCCCTTGCCCCAGCCGAGATCGGCATTGAGCGCAACAGTGAACTGGCGGTTCAACGGAATGTATTGCTGAAACTGGTAATTGCCCCTGACATACCGAGTGTCTCCCCCAATACCCAACTCAGCTTGCGCTTTTTGCAAACGGCCCATGGTGGGTACCAGTGCGCTGTCGCGGTCATCCCGAGTCCACCCCACCGTGAGCGGGACCGAGACACTGCGGATGCCGTACAACTGCGCAAATTCAAGGTACGCAGCAGGCATGCTGGTCCCCGAAACGATTTTGGTTGACTCAATGCCGCCACCGAAAAACACCGTATCGGTTTCTGTGAATGGAATACCGAAACGCACATTGAAGCCTGGCGTGATCAGCTGGTAGTCACCACCTTGCTGCGTATACGGCCTGGTAGTCCGGTAGAAAACCTCAACCGTACGAGAAATGCCATCCTTGGTGAAGTAAGGATCGGTAGTGGTCACAGACACTTGTCGGTTGTACTTGCTGGTATTCAGGTCAATGCCCAGGTAGTTACCGGTACCGAACACGTTTTCCTGCTTGATGCCACCGATGAACGACAGCTTTTCTGACTGCGAATAGCCCGCACCAATGGTCAGGTTCCCCGTCGGTTTTTCAGCCACGGTCATCAGCAGATCCACCTGGTCAGGTGCATTGGGAATCTCTTGCGTGTCTACACCCACTTGCGTGAAATACCCCAGGCGATCCACCCGGTCACGTGACAACTTGATGCGGTCACTGTCGTACCAAGCAGACTCGAACTGTCGGAATTCACGCCGAATGACTTCATCGCGCGTACGGTTGTTACCGGCAATGTTGATGCGTCGCACGTAAGCACGCCGCGAGGGCTGCGCCTGAAACACCAAGGCCACCTGACCCGTTGCGCGGTCAATCTGCGGCACTGCCTCGACACGAGCAAAGGCAAAACCAAATGCACCGAAATAGTCGGTAAATGCCTTGCTGGTTTCAGTCACACGGTCCACGTTGTAGGGCTTGCCAGCTTCAACAGCGATGAGCCGTTTGAAATCCTCCTCTTTGCCCAAGTAGTCACCCTCCAACTTCACAGAGGACACCACGTAAGGATTGCCTTCAGTGATATTGATGGTGATGGCCATGTCTTCTTTATTGGGAGACAGCGCAACCTGAGTGGAGTCGATGTTGAATTCGAGGTAACCACGTGTCAGGTAGTACGAGCGCAGATTCTCCAAGTCGGCAGCCAGTTTCGCACGAGAATAACGGTCCGATTTGGTATACCAGCTCAGCCATCCACCGGTGTCCAGGTCAAACAGATCCCGAAGAGCAGACTCACTGAAAGCCGAATTCCCAACGATGCGAAGTTCTTTGATCTTGGCCACGTCACCTTCGGTGACGCTGAAGTTCAAATTGACGCGATTGCGCTCTATGGGCGTAACAGTGGTGACGATATCCACCGCATACATGCTGCGACTCAGGTACTGCCGTTTCAACTCCTGTTCAGCCCTGTCAGCCAGCGCTTTGTCGAAGGGCCGAGCATCAGTCAGGCCGACATCGCGCAATGATTTACGCAGCACTTCGTTGTCAAACTCTTTCACGCCGGTGAAGCTGATGTCGGCAATGGTCGGGCGCTCCTCAACCACCACAACCACCACATCACCAGTCACTTCGATACGCACGTCTTTGAACAAACCCAACGCGAACAGCGCGCGTATGGCTGCAGAGCCCCGGTCATCGCTGTAAGTGTCGCCTACACGGAAGGGCAACGATGCGAACACCGTCCCGGGCTCCACACGCTGCAGGCCCTCCAACCGGATATCGCGCAAGGCAAAAGGGTCTACTGCCCAAGCCGGGAAAGCCACCACCATGCTGGTTGCAAGCAAAGGCATGGCAAAGCCACGCAGAGACAGTCTGTTGATTTTCATGAGATTGGCGTCAGCCCAGCAAACGGGCTACATCATTGAACAGGGCGATGAACATCATGCCCATCAGGATCACCACACCCCCGCGCTGAAACCGGTCTTGCCATGTTTCAGAGACGGGCTGCCCGGTCAATCCTTCGTAAAGATAATACATCAGGTGCCCACCGTCGAGCACCGGCAGCGGAAGGAGGTTGAGCACCCCCAGGCTAACGCTGATCAACGCCAGAAACAGAAGGTAGGGTGTGATGCCGATGCTGGCAGATTTGCCAGCATAGTCAGCAATGGTCAAAGGCCCACTCAGATTCCTGAGCGAGGCTTGGCCGGTCAACATGCGGCCCAACATGTTCAGGCTGAGCAGCGAGACGTCCACGGTTTTCTCTACCGCCGCCCCCACCGCATCAAGCGGATCTTTACGTACCAACACCCGCGCCGGCTGTGTACCGACATATGCACCAATGCGGCCGATCCAGCGTCCATCCACCCGTTCAGGATTGGGCGTGACATCGAGAGTCAGCAGCGCTGCATGACGGCGAATGAGCCAGTGTTGCGTCACCCCCGTGCCTGCAGAAGTCACTCCCGAGCGAATCAGCCCCCTTAACTGCTGCCCATCCACCACGGCAATATCATCTACTTTCACGATCAGATCGCCTTTTTTCAACTGCGCCCTGTGGGCTGCCCCCGTTTCAACCAGCTCCCCCAATACCGGCTCGGTCCAAGGGCCGGTGATCCCGATCAGGGTCAAGGGATCGGTCACACCGGTGGCTAAATCGAGCTGACTCAAAGGCAACAAAACGGGGATCTGACGGATGCTGTCGGCCGCAACATACACATCCATCTCGACATCTTCAGATTGAAAGGCATGTCGGGTCAGGTGCCAGCGCAGTGCTTCCAATGAATCGATGGCCACTGGCTCTTGCCCAGGCACTTGAAGGGTCCGCACCCTCTCCCCCCCCTTCAGTCCGGCGACTTGCGCCATGGAACCTGCACTGGGACTTGCCAGCACTGGACTGACCTCCTGAACACCCGACCAGAACACGCCAGCGTACAGCGCTACCGCCAAAACAAAATTGGCCATCGGCCCTGCCCCGACGATGAGGCTGCGTCGCCAGAGCGACTGGGTATTGAAGGCGCGAGACCTCTCACAGGGATCCACCGGATTATCACGCTCGTCCAACATGCGCACATAGCCACCCAAGGGTATGGCACACAACACATATTCGGTACGCGTAACGGATGATGTCCACCCCCACAACACCGGCCCCATCCCGATAGAAAACCGAAGCACGCGGACACCGCACACCACAGCCATCCGATAGTGCCCGTACTCGTGCACACCAATCAGCAGTGCAAGGCCGAATACAAAAGACAGAAAAGTCAACATCTGCCGATGCCGCGAAGCACCCGGTCAATGGCCATGCGAACCGACCCAGGCTGTCGCCTGTTCTCGAATTTGCATGTCGAGCGCCAAAACCTCCTCCAGGCTGCGCACATCAACCAATGGGCAGTTCTGCAACATGGTCTCGTTGAGCGCGTGGATCTGATCAAAGCGAATACGCCTGTTCAGGAAAGCCTCGACTGCCACCTCGTTGGCAGCATTCAAGATAGCAGTGGAACCCGTCGGGCCAGTCAGAGTGTCCCAAGCAAGCTGCAAACCGGGAAAACGCCGGGCATCGGGTTTTTCAAACGTCAGCGCAGACAACGCCGTGAAATCGATGGTGGCCGCACCAGATGTCACACGTTCGGGCCATGACAGGCCGTAAGCAATGGGCACACGCATATCAGGTGTGCCCAATTGGGCAACCACGGATGCATCGTGATACTGAACCATGGAATGGATCACGCTTTGCGGATGAATCACCACTTCGATTTGGGCGGGGGCCAGTCCAAAAAGGAATTTGGCCTCGATAACCTCCAGAGCCTTGTTCATCATGGTGGCGGAGTCGACCGATATCTTCCGACCCATGACCCAGTTGGGGTGGGCGCAAGCCTCTTCTGGTGTGACAGATGCCAACGTGTTGATGCCACGCGTGCGAAATGGTCCACCCGATGCGGTCAGGATGATTTTTTCCACCCTGCGTGACCAGCTCGCACGGTCATCTGGCAAAGACTGGAACACCGCCGAGTGCTCGCTGTCAATGGGAAGCAATTGCGCGCCGCCTGCATGAACCGCATCGATGAAAAATGGCCCACCCACGACCAACGCTTCCTTGTTGGCCAGCAAAAGCTTCTTGCCCGCCCGCGCAGCAGCCACGCACGACGGCAAACCTGCCGCACCCACGATGGCTGCCATCACACTGGTCACACGCTCGTCGCTAGCCACGGTGCACAGTGCTTCAGCCCCCGCCAACACCTTTGTGGGCAAACCTTCGCTGGCCACCAAGTCGGCAAGACGCTTGGCATGCGGCTCACTGACCATCACGGCAAACACCGGGCGACAAGCCTGAATTTGCGAAAACATCAGGTCAACTTGCGTGGACGCGGTGAGCGCAAATACGCCGAACAGATCGGGATGCCGACTCAACACATCCAGCGTATTTTTGCCAATGGATCCTGTAGAGCCGAGAACGGTGACCAATTGTTTTTGCATAAACACCTCAAGCCACCAACATCAATGCAACAGGCAATACAGGCAGCAATGCGTCGATACGGTCCAGCACACCACCATGCCCAGGCAGCAAACTGCTGGAATCTTTCACGCCAGCAGATCGTTTCACCAAGGACTCAACCAGATCCCCGACCACACTCAATGCCGTCAAACCCCACAGCGCCACAAGCCCCAACCAGCCGAACCGTTGCCAGAGCGTGGTGTAAAGGCTGGGGGAATCAACCGCAACCGACTGGTCCATCAGCATCCACAGAGCCGCGACGACCATGACCCCAATGGCACCAGCGTATGCGCCAGCCCAGCTCTTCCCCGGACTGATGGATGGTGCCAGTTTGCGGTTGCCAAAAGCCTTGCCTCCAAAATAGGCAAACACGTCTGCAGCCCAAACCAGAAACAAAATAGATAGCAGCAAGTTCACGCCAAGTGCACGTGCATTGGCCATTGCAACCCACGCAAATACCAAAAGCACATAGCCAGACACCAACCGCAGCCCTTTGGGCCAAGCCGACCACCCCTGCACGCCTGCACGCAGCAGCAATGTACCGCCAATCACCCATACCAGAGATGGCAGCATCCAGACAGAAGATGGCAACTGCAAACGGCCACTGACCCACCATGCGAGCAAAGCGATAGCCAGCACCACTGCATTCACAACAGCCCCCTGGAACGGCAACCCACTCAGCCGCCCCCACTCCCACGCTCCTGCTGCCACCATGAAAAGGGCCAGCACAATGAAGGGCTCGGGTGAAGCCATGAACAGGGTGGGCAGCAGCAAGGCAAGCAGTGCCAGCGCGGTGATGATCCGTTGCTTGAGCATCAGTGATCTCCGGCTTTCACACCCTGCGCTTTGCCAACGACCTGCTCGGAGGTTTGCCCGAAGCGTCGCTCACGCGAACGGAATACCGAGATGGCATGGTCCAACTCCTCGGCGCCAA
The DNA here is from genome assembly GCA_030824555.1 of bacterium. Taxonomy (GTDB): domain Bacteria; phylum Pseudomonadota; class Gammaproteobacteria; order Burkholderiales; family Burkholderiaceae_C; genus UBA2334. The sequence goes on along the minus strand of JAVBXK010000077.1, from coordinate 28,003 downwards.
AGTCGGGCCAAAGCACTTGCGAAAAATAGAACTCGGCATAAGCCATCTGCCAGATCAGGAAATTGCTGACGCGCAACTCACCACCCGTGCGGATGAACAAGTCCGGATCCGCTACGTGAGCCAACGCCAGCGCCTTGCTCAAAGAATCCTCCGTGATGGCCTGTCCTGCCGACCGCAGCGATTCAGCTGCCTGGCAGATGTCCCACCGGCCACCGTAGTTGAAGCAAACATTCAACACCAGTTTGTTGTTGGCACTGGTCAGTTTTTCTGCGACCGCAAGGCCATCTGACACCCGTGCTGACAACCGACTGCGGTCACCGGGGAAATGTATCTGCACACCACGGTCATGCAAGCTTGGCACCTCGCGCGAAAGGGCCATGGCCAGCAACTCCATCAATCCCGACACTTCGTCAGCAGGACGAGACCAGTTTTCAGAGGAAAACGCAAACACACTCAGCACACCGACCCGCCTGTCAAGACAAGCCTGCACAGTGCGTCTGAGCGCTTCGATGCCTTGCTTATGTCCCGCAACCCTGGGCAAAAAACGTTTTTTTGCCCATCTGCCATTGCCATCCATGACGATGGCAATGTGCGTTGGCACGGTTGCTTGTGAAATCACTGTGACCTGTGTTTGCGCAGTCGAACTGGGCTCACACGGCCATGATGTCTTGTTCTTTGGATGCAACCAGCTTGTCCAGATCCAAAATGTATCGATCGGTCATTTTCTGCACGTCTTCCTGTGCGCGACGCTCGTCATCTTCAGATGCAAGTTTGTCCTTGACCAGTTTTTTGACAGACTCGTTGGCATCACGACGCAGGTTGCGAATCGCAATTTTGGCGTTCTCACCCTCACCGCGAACAACCTTGGTCAGTTCCTTGCGACGCTCTTCCGTCATGGCGGGCAGCGGCACCCGAATCAGGTCCCCCTGGCTGGCTGGGTTCAAACCCAAGTCAGATTCGCGAATGGCCTTCTCGATTTTCGCCCCCATGCCCTTTTCCCAGGGAGCCACACCAATGGTGCGTGCATCGAGCAACGACAGGTTCGCGACCTGCGACAACGGCAGCATGGAACCGTAGTAGTCAACGTGCACCGTGTCAAGGATGGCGGGGTTGGCGCGACCGGTACGGATTTTCGTCAGACTGTTGCGAAACGCTTCAATCGACTGTTGCATCTTGTGTTCGATGCCATTTTTGATGTCAGCAATGCTCATGAGATGTCTCCCGAGACGAGTGAATCAGATCAAACGTGTACCAAAGTACCCTCTTCGGCGCCCAGCACCACGCGGCGCAATGCACCGTGTTTGAAAATGCTGAAGACCTTGATGGGCAGCTTCTGGTCGCGACACAACGCGAACGCCGTGGCATCCATGACCTGAAGATTCTTGGCCATGGCCTCATCGAATGTGATGGACGTGTACAACTTGGCTGATGGATCCTTCTTGGGATCAGCGGTGTACACCCCGTCTACCTTGGTTGCCTTCAACACAATTTCCGCGCCGATTTCAGCGCCGCGCAACGCAGCAGCCGTGTCAGTCGTGAAAAAAGGATTGCCAGTGCCAGCCGCAAAAATCACCACCTTGCCTTCTTCAAGGTACTGCAGTGCTTTGGGTCGCACATAGGGCTCGACCACCTGTTCGATAGCGATGGCCGACATCACGCGTGCCACCAGGCCAGCCTTGTCCATGCTGTCGGCCAAGGCCAAGGCATTCATGACAGTCGCCAGCATGCCCATGTAGTCAGCCGTGGCACGGTCCATGCCAACTGATCCACCGGCCACACCACGGAAAATGTTGCCGCCACCGATCACGACGGCCACCTGCACCCCCAGCCGGGTGACATCCGCGATCTCCTCGACCATCCGCACGATGGTGGCTCTGTTGATGCCGAAAGCATCATCCCCCATCAGGGCTTCACCAGACAGCTTGAGCAGAATCCGTTTGTATGCAGGCATGTAGTTAAGTCAAGTAAGGGTTGGCAGAACCGGGGCAACGGTCACCACATCGCATGGTGTCAGAAGCCCCCCGAACGGCGCAAAATCAGGCGCCTTGTGCAGCGGCAACCTGTGCGGCCACTTCGGCTGCAAAGTCGTCCACTTTCTTCTCGATGCCTTCGCCCACGACATACAGGGTGAAACCCTTGACGGTGGTACCGGTGCTCTTCAGATACTGGCCCACGGTTTGTTTGCCATCGGCGGCTTTCACGAACACCTGGTCCAGCAGAGACACTTCTTTCAGGTACTTTTGAACCGCTCCCTCGATGCGCTTGGCCGTGATTTCGGGGCTCTGAGCAGGCTTGCCCGCAGCAAGCAATTCCTTGTTGGCTTCTTCTGCCTTTCCTGCTGCAACGGAGCGCTCTTTCTCGATCAGATCAGCAGGCACTTCGGCACTGGACAACGACACGGGCTTCATGGCAGCAATGTGCATGGCCACATCTTTGGCAGCCACGTCATCACCTTCGAACTCGACCAGGACGCCAATCCGGGTACCGTGCAGGTAGCTGGCCACTTTGCCGCCGTCTGCATAACGCTTGAAGCGACGAATGGCCATGTTTTCGCCGATCTTGCCAATCAGGCCTTTGCGCACGTCTTCGACGGTGGGGCCGAAACCTTCAGCGGTCAAAGGCAGTGCGGACAATGCAGCGATGTCAGCAGGATTTTGTGCGGCGGTCAGTTCTGCAATGGATTTGCACAGACCCAGGAAACTGTCATTCTTGGTCACAAAGTCGGTTTCGCAATTGACTTCAACCAGAGAAGCCGCATTGCCCACCACATGCGCAGACACTACACCTTCAGCCGTGATGCGGCTGGCGGCTTTGCCCGCTTTGCTACCCAATTTCACACGCAAAATTTCTTCTGCTTTTTCCATGTTGCCGTCAGCCTCGGTCAGGGCCTTCTTGCACTCCATCATGGGAGCATCGGTTTTTGCGCGCAGTTCTGCGACCATGCTTGCGGTGATTGCCATTTTTTTCTCCGTTCAGTGGCTGCCCACACACTGTGGCAGCGTTCAATTGTAAAAAAGGGGCTCACAGAGCCCCCTTCCGTGGCCGAGCAGGGGCTCAGGCGGCGGAAGCTTCGTTCACTTCAACAAATTCGTCAGCGCTGTCGCTTGCAACGGCTTTGACAACTTCGTTCACGGCGTTGGCACGGCCTTCCAGAATCGCGTCGGCAATACCGCGGGCGTACAGCTCAACAGCTTTGGCGGAGTCGTCATTGCCGGGAATGATGTAGTCAATGCCTTCGGGTGAGTGGTTGGTATCCACCACGCCAACCAGTGGGATACCCAGTTTGCGAGCTTCAAGCACAGCGATCTTGTGGAAACCGACGTCGATCACAAAAATGGCATCGGGCAGTGCGGGCATGTCCTGAATACCGCCGATATCCTTTTCCAGCTTTTCCATCTCGCGGGTGAATGTGAGCTGTTCTTTCTTGCTCATGTGATCCAAGCCAGCTTCCAGCTGCGCTTGCATTTCTTTCAGTCGCTTGATGGAAGTCTTGACCGTTTTGAAGTTGGTCAGCATGCCGCCCAACCAACGCTGGCTCACGTATGGAACGCCTGCACGAGCAGCCTCTGCCACGATGGTGTCGCGGGATTGGCGCTTGGTGCCGACCATCAGGATGGTGCCACGGTTGGCAACCAGCTGACGCACGAATTTCTGGGCTTCTTCGAACATTGGCAACGTCTTTTCGAGGTTGACAATGTGAATTTTGTTGCGATGGCCGAAGATATACGGTGCCATCTTGGGGTTCCAGAAGCGGGTTTGGTGACCGAAGTGGACACCGGCTTCCAGCATTTCGCGCATTGAAATGGACATGAGTAAAAATCTCTCAAAGGTTGTTTCTGAAATCCAGACACGACCGACCAAGCGCTTCGCTTGACTCGGCACCCGAGTTGTCTGGTTTGCGATTGAATTGCAACAACTGACGATTGCAAAACCCGCTGATTGTATCAGGCCGTCGATAGCCCAGCCGTGCACGATGACTCATCACTCACCCTGTGCCAGTTTACCCAGATCAGCAGCAACTCAAACTACCCTACCATTGGGAGTTGGCAGCGGTACACACAGGGCACAAAATTGAGAGTAGCGGTCATCGGGGCGGGCGTGGCGGGCATTGCCACAGCGTGGGAATTGACGACTGACGGCCACACGGTCAGCGTCTTTGACAAAGCAAGTGGCATTGCCGAAGGTGCCAGCTTTGCCAGCCCAGGCTGGGTAGGCTTGGCCGGGCTGACAGGCTGGGACAGTGTGTCCCCCAACTGGCCGAAAAAGGTAGGGCCTGGCGGGTTGACCACGTCAGCGGGCTGGTGGGGCCGATCAGGTACCCGACGTTGGCTGTCAGCGATGAAGCAGTACAACACGACTGCTCAACAAACCGCTCTTTTTGCCACCAGTCTGGATTTGGCCGCGCTGTCAGTTGATCGTTTGCGGCAGACCCTGTCTCAGCCCGGTGTCGATGTCGAACGAAGCCAGGGCATCATGGTACTGATGCGGTCGGACGCCGATGTGGCACCGTACGCATCAGGCTTGCAGCGCCTGAAAGACAGGGAAATCAAAGTAGTTGAACTTGATCCCGCTGGCGCCAAAAAATTGGAACCAGGCCTGTCTGACGACACCGTGCCGGCTGCCCGCTGGTGGTTGCCCGAAGACGAAATCATCAACGGGCGCCAATGGTTGAGCCTGCTGAAGACTGATGCAATGCGCCGTGGCTGTGTGTTCCAGATGAACACCAGCGTGATCACTTTGCATGCAGGTGGGCGGCTGACGCTGCAAACGGGGTCGCAGCCTCGTCAGGAACAAGTGTTCGACGCCGTGGTCGTGTGCGCCGGACATCAGGGTGCAGCCCTGCTTGGCGACGTCGGCCTGACCTTGCCTTTGCTGAACATGAACCAATGCGTGTTGTCAGCACCCATCCGAGACCCTCACTTTGCGCCGGTGTCTGGTGTATTCGACGCCGGGCACCGCATCAGCATCACGCGCACTGGGCAACGGATACGCGCCAGTTCCGCCACCGGCATCTGGCCGGGCCAGGACGCAGAGCCGGTGTTCAAACAGCTGTACCAGGTCCTGAATGACTGGTTCCCGGGCTCGGCCAGCTTGCATGGCGTCCAGTCTTGCGCCCAAGCATGGCAAACTACGTGTGCGTTCACCCCAGACGGCTTGCCGCTGGTGGGTGCCAGCGGCACACCCAAAATCTGGTTGAACCTGGGTTTTGGCGCCAAGGGATGGACGCACGCACCAGGCGCAGCCCGTCTGATGGCCAATCTGTTGAAAGGTGGTCCCACACCCGAGCAACTGAAGGGCTTGGCGCCCAGCCGCTTCGGTTGACGACCCCATTTGAATCGCACGGCACACCCAGATTCCACAGCATCGTCAACCGGCACCTGACCCCAAGGCTCACCCCCCATGCTCAAAATCACAGGCAGTGCGCAGGCTCACCCCCTGCACGGCGTCTCAGCCACGCGAGAAATCGAATCTCAAATGGCCGGCGGCCTGCCACCCCACACGCTGATGGCGCGCGCAGCGCTGGCAGCAGCCAAATTGGCCAAAGCCATCGCACCCCATGCGCAAAGCGTCTGGGTGGCATGTGGCCCCGGTAACAACGGCGGCGACGGCTTGTTGACTGCAGCGCTGCTTGCACCTTGGTTAATGGAAAAAGGAGCGACCTTGACGGTCACTTGGTGCGGTGACGAGCAGAGGATGCCCACTGATGCGCGCTGGGCCTTGAACCTGGCCCGGCAAGCAGGGGTTTGTTTTGTGGATGCCCCGCCCGCTCGGTGCGATCTGGTCATCGACGCATTGCTGGGTATCGGTGCCAGCTGTCGCCCGGACCCTCCAAACCAAACCAAGCCGGCACCACTTGAGCACCTGATCGACACGTTCAGGCAAGTCGGTGACCAATTGCTGTGCCTGGATACACCCAGCGATCTGGATGTCGAAACAGGTAATTTATTGGTAGCAAATAAACCAATAAATATATGCGAAAAGGCCGTTTTTACCATTACATTTTTGACGATCAAGCCCGGACTGTTCACAGGCCAGGGCAGAGATGCAGCAGGGGAAGTGTGGTTTGACGATCTGGCGGCTGGCACAGCCGACCATCCAACACATCCACCAATGGCCTGGCTGGCTGCTGCGCCAGGCCTCAGCATGGCCCCAACTTCACACGGAGCATCCGTTGAAAGCGCCCTGCCGTTGCGCCCCCCCCGTTTGGCACAAGCCACACACAAGGGAGATTTCGGCGATGTCTGGGTGCTCGGAGGACAAGGCATCTCACACAACGGCCATGCCATGACAGGTGCCGCCTTGCTGGCAGCCAGGGGGGCGCTGAATGCGGGTGCTGGCCGGGTATTTGTGGTGCCACTCGACAACGCCCACCCCACCACGCTGGACCCCGTGTGCCCCGAACTGATGTTCCGCCAGGTGGATGTGCTGGCATCCCAGGTGTTGCCAGGCGGCATTTGGGTATGCGGTTGCGGCGGCGGGCAATCCGTCATCCCCCACCTTCCTGTTTTGCTGCGTCAGGCCGCCGTGCTGGTGCTGGATGCCGATGCGCTCAACGCCATCGCAACCGATGCGTCACTGCAACAGTTGCTTCAGATCAGGGCAACAAGCCAGTTGGTAACGGTGTTGACACCACATCCGCTGGAGGCAGCCAGACTGCTGCAGACCACAGCCAGCTTGGTGCAGCAGGATCGCCTGTCAGCGGCAGCAACCCTTGCCACGCGGTTCAAATGCATTTGTGTGCTCAAAGGCAGTGGCACGGTCACGGCTGCTCCGGGCTGTGTGCCCACAGTCAATCCAACGGGCAACGCCAAGCTGAGCACGGCGGGCACAGGCGACGTGTTGGCAGGCATGCTGGGGGCTGCCTTGGCACGGCACACGGCTGAGTTGAAGCGCCTTCCACAAGCAGACGCGGCTTCAGACAGCACGCACGCGGTACTCAGCGGATACGCGTCAGTCGTGTGCGGTGTGGTTTACAGCCACGGCCAATTGGCAGACGGGTGGCCAGTCAACGCACATTTGTCAGCCAGTCAACTGGCGTTTGCGGCAGGCACTCCACCTGCCGAAAACTGACCGACCCCAACTGACGGCTCGCGGCTGTAGCCGACCGCCCTACCCGAGCAGCATCAAGGCAACCTGCAACGCCAGCACCAGCACCAGCGCAGACAAGTCCACACCACCGACCATAGGCACCCACCTGCGCAAGGGAGCCAACAGCGGACCCAACAACCTGGACAGCAAGGCCTGCACGCCGGAATACGGCTGCACCCAGGACAGAATGGCATAGCCCACCACCAGCCAAAGCAGGCCCTGAATGGCAGTTCGCAACAGCAGCTTCACAGCCAGAAACGGCATCATCGCCCAGGCTGAAGGCAGCCAGGCAGCCGTGGGGTTGGCGTGCCCCATCAACACACCACTCATGCCAAGCAGCACCGTCGCCTGGATCAGGCACAGCGCTGTTGCCGCGATCAAACTGGCGACGTCCCAACGGGAGCGCTGAACCGCCACCGGCAGCATGCGGCGCAGCGGCATCACCAGCCAGTCTGTCACGGCCATCACGAACACCCCCGGTTGCTGCGTCATGCTGATACGCGCGCCGTTGAGCCATGCGCGCAGCAGCGCAGATGCCACGAGAACGAAGAAAACTGTGTCGATCAAAAAATACAGAATTTGCATGGAAAGCCAGAATGAAAGTTCACGGGTCTTTGCAAGCCGTCATGGTTCGCAAGCGCGGTCAGCGGCGACTCTTGCGTGCTTTGGGTGCACCCTCCGCACGAGTTCCCCGTGCGGCAGCTTTGCCAGCATCTTTTCCTGCACGATTGGCTTTGCGCCGCTTGCCCGGCTCGACAGTCGGAGGCTCGTCGCTTTGCACGCCCGCAGACCGTGCACCGATTGAAGACCTCTTCCCGCCCTCAGTGTCTATCACACCAGCCCGGTGCTTGATCGGTTTGGAGGCATGCTCGTCGGTGTCGCGCACCAGGCGGAAATCAATCCTGCGGCCATCCAGGTCCACACGGCTGACCTGCACCTGCACACGGGTACCGAGTGCATACCGGATGCCCGTGCGCTCACCACGCAATTCCTGCCGGGCTTCGTCGAACTTGAAGTACTCGCCGCCCAGCTCGGTGATGTGAACCAGGCCCTCGACATACATGGCATCGAGCGTGACGAACAAGCCAAAACTCGTGACGGACGACACCACGCCACCGTACTCCTCGCCCAGATGCTCGCGCATGTATTTGCATTTCAACCAGGCTTCCACGTCCCGGCTGGCCTCATCGGCACGCCGCTCGTTGGCACTGCAATGCAAGCCTGCCGCCTGCCATTCCAACAGGTCGGCAGATGGTTTGCGATGTTCAGCCTGAGCGGCGAGTGGCTTCTTTTCAAGCCGCTTGCTCAGTTTGGCATGCGCATCGCCCGGCGTGGGCAACTTGGGTAACTGGTACCGAGACTCGCTCAAAATGGATTTGATGACCCTGTGCACCAACAGATCGGGGTAACGGCGGATGGGACTCGTGAAATGCGTGTAAGCATCGAACGCCAATCCAAAGTGACCGCCGTTGAAAGGCGTGTACAGAGCCTGCTGCATGGATCGCAACAGCATGGTGTGAATCTGCTGGGCATCTGGCCGGTCTTTCGTGGCCTGTGCAATGTGCTGGTACTCACCGGGCGTGGGGTGGTCACTGATGGTCTGGCTGACCCCCATGACCTTCAGGTAGGAACGGAGGATTTCCTGCTTCTCAGGTGTCGGACCCTCGTGAACACGGTACAAACCCGGCCGCTTGTTGCTCGCAATGAAATCGGCAGAGCAAACATTGGCAGCCAGCATGGCCTCCTCGATCACCCTGTGCGCCTCATTGCGTACCCTGGCTACGATTTTCTCGATCCGCCCAGACTCGTCACACACGATTTGCGTTTCCGTCGTTTCGAAATCGACAGCACCACGTGCCTGGCGTGCCTGCAGCAAAGCACGGAACACGTCCTGCAAATCCAGCAAATGGGGCACAAGTGGTTTGCGCTGTGACGCTTCCGGCCCACGCGTATTGGCCAAAATGGCTGCCACCTCGGTATACGTCAGCCGAGCATGGCTGAACATCACTGCCGGGTAAAACTGGTAGGCGTGGATCTCGCCGCCTGCGGTGATCAACATGTCGCACACCATGCACAGCCGCTCGACCTCGGGGTTGAGAGAGCACAAGCCGTTCGACAACTTCTCGGGCAGCATGGGGATCACACGCCGAGGGAAATAGACACTGGTGGCACGGTCATAGGCATCCACGTCGATTGAGGAGCCGGTTTCCACATAGTTGCTGACATCCGCAATCGCAACCAACAGCCGCCACCCTTTGCCTCGGCCCACTTTCGCTGGCTGGGCAAACACCGCGTCGTCAAAGTCACGCGCATCTTCACCATCGATGGTCACCAGTGGCACATCGGTCAGATCGATTCGATGCAAATGGTCTTCGGCCCGGACCGCATCAGGCAACCCGCGCGCTTGGCCCAATGCTGCCTCGGAAAAGGCATGGGGCACGCCGTACTTCCGCACGGCAATCTCGATCTCCATGCCTGGATCGTCCACCTCACCCAGCACCTCGCAAATGCGGCCGACAGGTTGTCCATACAGTGCCGGCGGCTCAGTCAGTTCAACGACCACGACTTGGCCAGCCTTGGCACCAGCCACCGCCGTTCGCGGAATCAGCACATCCTGCCCATACCGCTTGTCCTCGGGCGCCACCAGCCAGGCACCACCCTCCTGTAACAGGCGGCCGATGATGGGCACAGTCGAGCGTTCAACTATTTCTGTCACGCGTCCTTCAGGGCGACCACGGCGATCACTGCGGACGATCAAGACCTTGACCTTGTCCTTGTGCAACACCGCGCGCATCTCGTTGGGAGGCAGATAGATGTCGGCACCACCGTCGTCGCGGGTGACAAAGCCATGTCCATCGCGGTGACCGGCAACAGCGCCAAGAATTTCTTCGGGGTAATTTTTTTGTGGTTTCATTTTTGGTGTTATACTTCAATCTTTCCTGAACAGCCCAGGTGGCGGAATTGGTAGACGCACTAGTTTCAGGTACTAGCGCTGAGAGGCGTGGAGGTTCGAGTCCTCTCCTGGGCACCAAATTGAAAAGCTAGCAAGATCAACGTCTTGCTGGCTTTTTTCATTTTTGGCATCAGCTGATCATACAGGCAGCGTTTTACGTAAACAGGTGAAGTTTCCGTAAAACGGCCTTGCTCAAGCAGACCCATCAGCGGGATCGCTTCATTGATATGGTTATCGACTGTGGCCGCATCTGAATACCACCACCAGCATTCAGCAGGCAATGCACCGAAAGCCGCTTTGCAGCGGACCTTTGGTACACAGTGCATTCAACGCTCAAAGTGGCAATGCAATCAGATCGTGGCCATCCGTCCCAACGACCTTGGCACGGGTAAATTCGCCGACCTTCAATGTTTTGCTGATTTTTTCAGGCGGCAACAGTTTCACCAGACCATCAATCTCAGGCGCGTCGGCATAGCTTCTGCCGATGGCACCTTTTTTCCCCATCGCGGGCGCAGAATCAACCAGCACCTGCAACGTGCTGCCAATGCGCTTGGCCAACCGCCGCGTAGACACAGCTTCAGCCACCGCCATGAACCGCGCACGGCGGTCTTCTCTGACCTCGTCTGGCAGCGCACCGGGCAATTCATTTGCGGTGGCACCCTTTACCGGTGAATAGGCAAAGCACCCTGCCCTGTCGATCTGAGCCGCTTTGACGAATTCGATCAGATGCTCGAACTCGGCCTCTGTCTCACCAGGGAAACCTGCAATGAACGTGCTGCGCACCACCAATTCGGGGCACATCGCACGCCAGCGTTCGATCCGCTCAAGGTTGCGCTCACCACTGGCCGGCCGTTTCATGCGCTTCAGCACATCAGGGTGGCTGTGTTGCAGCGGTACATCCAGGTACGGCAAGCACAAACCCTCGGCCATCAGTGGAATGATGTCGTCCACATGCGGATATGGGTACACATAATGCAACCGAACCCATGCTCCAAATGGTTTGGCCAGCAAGCCCAACTCCCGCACCAAATCCAGCATGCGCGCCTTGACTGGCTTGCCATTCCAGAAGCCTGTCCGGTACTGGGTGTCCACACCATAGGCAGATGTGTCCTGGCTCACCACCAGCAATTCTTTCACGCCACCCGCGAAGAGTTTGGCAGCCTCGGTCAGCACATCGCCGATGGGCCGACTGACCAAATCACCGCGCATTGACGGGATGATGCAAAACGTACAGCGGTGGTTACAGCCTTCGCTGATCTTCAGATAGGCATAGTGCCGAGGTGTCAGCTTGATGCCATGCGGTGGCACGAGATCGGTGAACGGATCGTGCGGCTTGGGCAGATGCCTGTGCACCGCCTCCATCACCTCATGTGTGGCATGCGGCCCCGTCACCGCCAGCACCGAAGGGTGCACTTGGGTGATCAGGTTGTTGCCGTCATCTGACTGGCGGGCACCCAGGCACCCTGTGACGATGACTTTCCCGTTTTCGGCCAACGCCTCACCGATGGTGTCCAGGCTTTCCTTGACAGCATCGTCAATGAACCCACAGGTGTTGACGATGACAAGATCAGCACCTTCAAACGTTTTGGACGTCTGATAGCCCTCGGCGCTGAGCTGGGTGAGTATGAGTTCGGAATCGGTCAAAGCCTTCGGACACCCGAGGCTGACAAATCCCACTTTTGGCACAGTTGCCAATGTGTTGGAGGAATTTAGGTTCACTTGTATCCGTATGACCAGGCGATTGGCATCAGCCTGGGCGCCTGAATCCCATTGCATTCAGCACTTGCTCGCTGTTGCGCTGCATCTGGTCTTGCACTTGTTCGAATGCCGCCTTGGATTGCTCCAGGTAGCTGCCCATCATGTTTTGCATCACGGGATTTCTGACATTCAGGAATTGATTCCAGGCCTCTGGACTCATCCCGCTGCCAGCTTGTGGGGCAACTTTTTGCTGCATCTCGGTGAAGAGCTGCATGTTTTTTTCCAGGTATGCACCGATGAATCCCTGCATGGCATGACCGTAAAAACGGATGATGTTGGCCAGGATTTGTTCTGTGAACAGCGGCACACCCGCCGTTTCTTCTTCGAGAATGATCTGAAGCAAGATGCTGCGGGTCAGGTCATCCCCGGTTTTGGCATCCAGCACCACAAACGGTGCCACCTGCATGACCAAACCTTTGACCTCAGCCAACGTGATGTACGTTGACGTGTCGGTGTCGTACAAACGACGATTGGGGTATTTTTTGATGATCCTCACGCCAGCTGGCGTCGAGGCAGATTCGGACTTGTGCACAATGTGTATCCAGGGGAACAGACAGCCACGCAACCTGTTCTTCCACTGGCTGAAAGCATGACACTTTTCAGCTTGCGTGCAACCTTCCGGACTGATGAAACCCATGAAGAAATGGGATCAAAGTGTTTGGTAGGCGCGATTGGACTCGAACCAACGACCCCCACCATGTCAAGGTGGTGCTCTAACCAGCTGAGCTACGCGCCTACAAACGATTCGAAGCTCGAATTATAGCGTGATTTTTGGCGTTTCGCAAAAACATGCCAATTCATTTGCGGCGCGCTGCATTCACGCCCTCGACCTCGCCCAGTGCGGCAATCAGCCTGTTCAAACGTGAGGCATCGGACAGCTCGGCTGTGAATGTCATCCAGGCCAAGCCCTTGACTGACTGCGTTTGCACACCGATGACGTTGATTTTCTCGCGAGAAAACACCTCTGAAATGTCGCGCAACAAACCTTGCCTGTCTCGTGCATCGACCGTCACGTCGACTGGGTAGAACGCTGCGTGGGGGCCCTTCATGCCACGCCATTGCACCGCAATGACACGGTCTGGGTGGGTGCGGCTGATGTACCTGAAATCGGAGCAATCCGCACGGTGAATGCTCACGCCCTTCCCTTTTGTAACGAACCCACCAATCACATCCGGCGGGGCAGGCTTGCAGCACTTGGCCAGTTGGGTGAGCATGGAATCGACGCCCACCACCAGCACGTGGCTGCCGGAAAACTTGTCACTGCGCCGTGTGGTGTGCACAAAGGGCATCTCATCGACAGCAGGAGCAGGCTCCGGTGGTGACAACTGGCTTTCAACCGCCTTGATCGACAACTCGTCCTTGCCCACCACCTCGAACAACTGATTGCTGGACGTGAAACCCATCTGCGCAGCCAGATCATCCAACGCAAGGGATGTCCGACCTTCGCGCTGGAGGAGCTTTTCAATGGCCTCCCGCCCCCTTGCCATGGTGGTTTCTGCAGCCAAGTTGTTGAACCAGGCACGCACCTTGGCCCTCGCGCGAGGACTGGCCAGGTAACCCAGATCGGTGTTCAGCCAGTCGCGCGATGGTCCGCCCTCTTTCGCAGGCAGGATGTCGACGGTTTGACCGTTCTGCAGTGGCGTGTTCAAGGGCACCAGCACGCCATCCACCTTCGCACCACGGCAACGATGCCCAAGGGTGGTGTGAACGGTGTAAGCGAAATCGACTGGCGTAGCAGCCGTGGGTAATTCGACAATCGCGGCGTCGGGCGTGAACACGTAAATGCGGTCGTCAAACAGCGTTTGTGTTTCGCCGCTGAGGTCACGCTCCCACGCCAGCAGCTGGCGCAGCACGGCAATTTTGTTGTCGTAATCGGACGATGCCGACACACCCGCATAACCTTTGGCACCTGCTTCTTTGTAAGCCCAGTGCGCAGCCACGCCGTGTTCTGCGTGCTCGTGCATGTCGTGCGTGCGTATCTGGATTTCGATGGCGCGCCCCTGCTCGTCCCGCACCACGGTGTGCAACGACTGGTAGCCATTGGCCTTGGGTTGCGCAATGTAGTCGTCGAACTCCTCGACCACAGGCGTGAACCGGTCGTTCACCCACGCCAGCACGGCATAGCACGCGGCCACATCGGGCACCACCACACGCAGCGCCCGGATGTCGAACACGCGCTCGAAATCGAGCGCCTTGCCACGCATTTTTTTGGCAATGCTGTAGATGTGCTTCGGCCGCCCTTGCACCTGCACCTGTATGCCTTGCGCTGCCAGCGCGGCTTCGAGCCGGTCACGCAAGTCAAGCATGTAGCTTTCGCGCTCGATGCGTTTTTCGTCCAGCAGACGCGCGATGTGTTTGTAAGCATCGGGCTCCAGGAACCGAAATGCCAGGTCCTCCAGCTCCCACTTGAACTGCCAGATGCCCAACCTGTTGGCGAGCGGTGCAAACACATGCAACGCTTCCCACGCCAACTCGTATGGTGGCACCTGCTTGCTGGCGGCAAAGTAGCGCAACGTCTGCAACCGCGAAGCCAGGCGCAGCATGACAACACGCAAATCGCGCGAGAACGCCAGCAACATCTTGCGAATGTTCTCAGTCTGGCTGGCCGCCAGTTCGGAAGGGGGCGATTTACTCGGCGCAGCCCCTGTCAGTTCGGCCAGCAATGCCTTGTCCGCGCGCACTTGCTGCGCCTTCTGGCGCGTCTGGCGCTGCAGTTGAACCAAGCGAGATGTCTCCAGCGCCAAATCGGCAAAGCTGTCGCCGAACGCCTTGGCAATGACCTCTTTCGGTTTGTTCAGATAGTCCCAGGCGTACACCAGGTAACAGGCCGTTTTCATGGCCTCTGACCCGCCGATGACCTCCAGCAAGCCCACCACCGCATCCGCATGCGCCAGGATGTTCTCGCCCGTGTCAAGGCACTCGTTGCCCACCAGTGGCTCGGCAAATGCACGCGCACGGGCAGCAGGCACCGCCGCCTGATTGCCTGCATCGGCCGTTGCCGCCACGATGAATGGACTGTCGATGGGGCGCCCGCTGTCGGCCACCACGGGCACTGGCGAAGCAGACCGCAGGCCAGCTGCGGTGTCGTGTGACATGCTCTTCATCAGTCTGCCAGCAAAAACGTGGTCACTACCTCGACCTGGTCGACCGAAACCAGCGTGGGGGCGTGCCCCACGCCTGCGAATTCAACGCATTGCGCACGCGGACCGCAGGCCACCATGCGGTCGGTGGTGGCTCGGCTCAGCAAATCGGATTCAGCCCCCCGCAACAGCAGGGTCGATGCCTGGATGTCCTCGTACAGTTTCCAGAAAGCAGCCTGACTGTGTTCGGCCACCGCCTGCGCTGATTCCGCCGTGAGCGCGCGAAAGGGCACGGCAATGCAAGGGTCGTAGTGAAGGACCCATTTGTCTTCGTCCTCCCTGAGCATCGGAGCAGACAGTGCATGCCACTCTTCGGCCGAATGCGGACCAAATGTGCTGGAAATTTGCCACAGGTAGTCAACCGCCGCAGCCTGGCTGGGAAAGTGAACGTCCAGCCCCAGGTAGGTGCCGATGCGCAGCAATGCGGCGGCCTCCACACTGGGCCCGACATCGTTGAGCACCAAGCGACGGATGGCCAAGTCAGGCTGCGAGGCCATCACCACCCCGATGAGCCCACCCATGCTGGTGCCCACCCAATCGACCGACTTCACACCTTGCTCGCGCAGTTGCGTCAGCAAGGCCACCATGTCCTGCACATAGGTCGGAATCTGGTAGGCCATGGGGTCTTCGAGCCAGTCGCTCTGGCCCCGTCCCGCCACATCTGGGCACACCACACGTACCGACTGCCGCAACGCGCGGGCCAGCACATCGAAATCGCGCCCCTGACGGCTCAGGCCATGCACGCACACCACCACGCGGTCATTGCGCCCTGATTTGGCAGCCCAGTCCCAGTAAGCCATCCGGCGGGGCATGCCGTCCTGACCCAGCCGACTGTCTCCCTCGTCGGGTGCTGGCGACATCTCCTGAACGAGGTCGGCACGGGAAAACGGTGGGCTGACACAGTCCACATGGCGGAGGGTTGGCTGGTAATGCATGGCGATGTGACAGCTGGCGTGGCGCTGCGGGCAATTCGACCACACAGCGTCCGGGATAATGGCGAGGAGCCTGCACACTGTGTGCTGCTTCCCGCGTATTTGTCAAATCGTAATGGAATCGGAGAACCCCATGTTGAAGAACAAGACGGCACTGGTCACCGGATCAACCAGCGGCATCGGTCTGGGCATTGCAAAAGCCCTCGCACGCCAGGGCGCGAACATCATGCTCAATGGTTTTGGCGACGTGGAAGGCGCCAAAGCCGAGGTCGCTGCACTGGGTGTCAAGGTCAGCTACCACGGTGCCGACATGAGCAAGCCCGCAGAAATCGAGGCCATGATGGCTGCCGCCGCAGCGGAGTTTGGCCGGGTTGACGTGCTGGTCAACAACGCAGGCATCCAGCACGTGGCCCCCGTGGAGGCGTTCCCGGTGGACCGTTGGGACGCCATCATTGCCATCAACCTGTCCAGCGCGTTCCACGCCACGCGCCTGGCGCTGCCTGCCATGCAAGCGGCGGGTTGGGGCCGGGTGATCAACGTGGCATCGGTTCACGGGCTGGTGGGGTCTGCGCAGAAGTCGGCCTACGTGGCGGCCAAGCACGGCATCGTGGGGTTCACCAAAGTGGTAGCCCTTGAAAACGCCACCAGCGGCGTGACGTGCAACGCCATCTGTCCCGGCTGGGTGTTGACACCGTTGGTGCAAAAGCAGGTTGATGCCAAAGCGGCCGCAGCAAACATCTCGAACGAAGAAGCCAAGCGCCAGCTGCTGGCCGAAAAAGAACCGTCGCTGCAGTTCACCACGCCTGAAGAGCTGGGCGAACTGGCGGTGTTTTTCTGCTCGCCAGCGGCCAACAACATCCGCGGCGTGTCGTGGCAAATGGACGGCGGCTGGACCGCTCAGTAAGTGGCTGCATGGTCCGCCGCAGGCGGCGGACCCGCTTTCATTTCAGGCGAACCGTGCCCGACACGGTCAATTGCACGTTCGCCCGCCCCGGCTCGGCCGACACCGGGGCCATGTCGGCCGATGCGGCCCTGGCAGCCATGGCCAACATGGGCCGGGGGTTGACTCCGCCGTTGTCGGTAGCCCCGACGTTGACCTGCACCAACTGATACCCCCCGAACCCGAACGCGCTGGCCACGTCCTGCGCCTTGCCCTTGAAGCGGGCAATGGCGCGGGTTTGAAGGTCAGACTCCAGGCTGGCGCGCAACGCCGGGCTCAGCCCGAACTGCAAACCTTGCAAGGTGAGCGTCTGCACCTTGCCTGCGGTGGCGGTGATGCGTTCAAAGTCACGCCCTTCCAGCATCAGTTCCACACTGCCTTGCCAGCCGTTGAGCTTGTTGTCGCGCCCGTAACGAGGCGACAGGTTGAAGTTGCCCGAGCGCAATTCCATTTTGTCTTTCTCGACACCAGGCCTGGCCACCGCAATTGCCGCGTCAAGTGCGGCCTTGAGCTGCGACTGCACGGCTGCGGCATCGGCGCCCTCTCGCACGGTGCTCAAGGCCATGCTGATCCAGTCCTGCGTCACCTCGATGCTGGCGCTGGCTTGCAGGCTGACACGGTTGCCCGCATCGACACCGGCCCCGACCTCTAGTGCCAGCACAGAATTTGAATAAAAAAGCACCACAGCGCTTGTCAATATTGCATTGATAGCTATATTTTTCATTAAATTCCTTGAATGGATTTCCCCAGCCACTGGGGGCCTGCCATCTGGTCTGGTGCCCTGTGTTGCCCCTGGCAAAAGTACGCCATCAGACGCCGTTGCCACGCCGAGATCCTGGGCACACTGCCGCCAAATGTAAGCGGATGTGTCGCCCTGTGGCCGCCACATTGACTGGGCTGGCGCACCCACCGGATTCGGGGTCAGAATGCGGTGCTGTTGCCTCACCCGCCTGCTCCCATTGACGGCCCTCTGGCCCACTCGAACACATGACCACCACTGCCCCACAGCCTGCTCGCGCCGACAAAATTCTGGTTGTTGACGACGACGAACGCATCCGCGACCTGCTGCGCCGTTACCTCACGCAACAAGGTTTTGTGGCCATCGTGGCCGATGGCGGTGCGGCCATGACCCGCGTCATGCAGCGCGAAGGGGTGGACCTGATCATCCTTGACCTGATGATGCCGGGGGAAGACGGCCTGTCCATCTGCAAGCGCTTGCGCGCAGCGGGCGAGCGCACGCCCATCATCATGCTCACCGCCAAGGGTGACGAAACCGACCGCATCGTGGGGCTGGAACTGGGCGCTGACGACTACCTGCCCAAGCCCTTCAACCCGCGCGAGCTGTTGGCCCGCATCCACGCCGTGCTGCGCAGGCGCCCGCCGACCGAACTACCTGGCGGCCCTGCGGCGGACGAAGGCGTGGCCACGTTCGGCCCTTACGAACTGGACCTGAGCAAGCGCACCCTGCGCAAACACAACGAAGACATCGCGCTGACCACCGGCGAATTCGCCATGCTGAAGGCACTGGTGCGCCACCCGCGCATCCCCCTCACGCGCGAGCGCCTGGCGCAGCTGGCCCGTGGGCGCGAGCTGGAAGCGTTTGACCGCAGCCTGGACGTGCAGGTCAGCCGCCTGCGCAAGCTGATCGAAACCGACCCCGCCAACCCTCACCACATTCAGACCGTGTGGGGCGTGGGCTATGTGTTCATCCCCGACGACAAGGCCTGAGAGGCCGAGAGTCTTTCGCCCATGCTCCCCCAAAAAGCGCTCAGCCCCTGACACCCATGACGATGACCACACCACGGGCGCTGGCCGGGCGCATCAGCCTGTTCTGGCGCACCTTTTTGTCGCTGGTGCTGCTGCTGGCGGTGTGCCTGCTGGCCTGGGTGCAAACCTTCCGTTCGCTTGAATTCGAGCCACAGGCGCTGCAAAGCGCACGCCAGGTGGCCTCGCTGGTCAACCTGACGCGTGTGGCCCTGCAACATGCCGACCCCATTGCACGCGTGTCGCTGCTCAAGACCCTGGCCGACGAGGAACGCATGAGCATCGCACCGCGCGAACCCGGCGACAGCTTTTCAGGCTATGGCACCAACCCCTTCACCCGCCAGCTGGCCGAAGCCCTGACCGACCGCCTGGGGCCCGGCACCATCGTCGCGCGCGAAGTCAATGGCGAAGAGGGCCTGTGGGTCGCCTTTTCAATGGACCAAGACACCTACTGGATGCTGCTGGACCCGCGCCGGGTCACCAGCATCCACGGCCGCACCTGGGTGATCTGGCTGGCCATTGCCGCCGCGCTGTCGCTGGCCGGTGCCGCCGTCATTGCCGAGCTGATCAACCGCCCGTTGCGCAAGCTGTCAACCGCCACCCACAAAATCCGCGAAGGGGACTTCACGGGCAGCCAGTTGGACGAACAGGTGCCCACAGCCGAGATCCGCAACGTGAACATCGGCTTCAACCAGATGGCCAGCCAGTTGGCGCAAATTGAACGCGACCGCGCACTCATGCTGGCAGGCATTTCGCACGACTTGCGCACACCGCTGGCCCGTTTGCGGCTGGAAGCCGAACTCAGCGTGCCCGACCAGGATGCCCTGCAACACATGGGCAACGACATTGCGCAGGTGGAAGCCATCATTGCCAAATTCATGGACTACGCGCGCCCCGGCACCCATGTCACGGGCAGCGTCGAGTTGGGCGATTTGCTTGCCCCATTGTTGCAACCCCCCGCCTACCCAACCAGGGTGCAGGTCACGCTGGCACCGTTTTCAAAACCGCTGTGGGTGCAGGCCGACGAGGTTGACCTCCACCGGGTGCTGCAAAACATTTTGGAAAACGCGGGCAGGTACGGCCACACACCCGGCAGCAGCGTGGCGCACGTGCACATCACCGTCAAGTTGCAGCACCCTTGGGTGTTGGTGGGCATTTGCGACGCGGGCCCAGGCGTGGACAGCCAGACACTGCCCCGCCTGACGCAGCCCTTTTTCCGCGCCGATGCGGCGCGCAGCCAGGCCTCGGGTGCAGGGCTGGGGTTGGCCGTGGTGGAAAAAATGCTGGCGCGCATGGGCGGCAACCTGACGCTGGCCAGCCCCTGCCCGGTTGAATGGCAACCGGCGCACCAACCGGCGTATGGCCCGACACATCGACTGGCCACGCAGCCCACCACAAACGCCGGCACCCGTGCGGGCACGGGCACGCGCGCAGAAACGAGCGCACGCGGGCCGGGCCTGTTCAGCCTCATCAGGCTGTTGCACCTACCGCCCCCCGGCAACGCCCCCCACGCCTGACAACAGCACCACGGCGCGAGCTTCCATGCTCAGGCCCTGGCCCACCGGCCCCAGGCGTTCGGCCGTTTTGGCCTTCACGTTCACCTGCGACGGGTGCACGGCCAACAGCGCCGCGATGCGTGCCACCATGCTGGCCATGTGAGGTGCCAGCTTGGGTGCCTGGGCCACCACGGTGCAGTCCAGGTTGACCAGCGCATAACCCACTGCGCGCACACGGGCCATGGCTTCGGCCAGCAACACGCCCGAATCTGCACCCTTGAAGCGCGGGTCGGTATCGGGAAAATGCCGCCCGATGTCGCCCAAGCCGGCTCCGCCCAGCAGTGCGTCGGTCACGGCGTGCAGCAGCACATCGGCATCGGAATGGCCCAACAGGCCATGGGTGTGTGGCACGGCCACGCCCCCCAGCATCAGCGCCCGGCCGGGCACCAGCGCGTGGCAATCCCAGCCTTCGCCGATGCGCAATGCGGGCAATGACGGCGATGGCGACGGTTCAGGTGACGCTGACGAGGCTGGCACGACAGGATGGTCTGACAAAGTTGGCGCCGACAAGGCTGTGGCAACGGTGGAAACGGCAGCGACTGTGGCTGAGGCTTTGGCTTTGGCTTTGGCTTTGGCTGGGACGTTATCGGTGGATGTCATGCGCTGCGGCTCCATATCACGGCCTGTGCCAGGGCAAAGTCGGCCGGGTAAGTGAGTTTGAAGTTGTCGGCCGAGCCGGGGACGAGCAAGGGCATCTGCCCCTGTATTTCCATGGCACTGGCCTCGTCGGTGATGTGGGCGAAGTCGGTGCGCCGGGCCGCCTCCATCGCATACAGCAGCTCACCCAGGCGAAACATTTGCGGCGTTTGCGCCAGCCACTTGTCTTCACGCGGCACGGTGGCACTGGCCCGGTTATGGACACCTTGTTTCAAGGTATCTGGCAACTTCAGGGCCAACAGCCCGCCCACGGGGTCGGTCCGGCAGGCCTCTATCAACCCGTCAATTTGTTCGGGGGTGGCCAGGCAGCGGGCAGCATCGTGCACAAGCACCCAATCGCGCTCGCCCACCCCCAGACCCCGCCAAGCCTGCAAGGCGTTGTACACGGTATGTGCACGGGTGGCACCGGCCACGGGCAAGGCGTGCAACCAACCCGCCGCGCGTGCACGGACGGCTGGCAGGCTGCCCAAACCGTCGGCAGGTACGCCCTCCAGCGGGCCGGTTAACCATTCGTCACCTGGGGCCACCGCCAGGATCAGCCCGGCAATGGCGGGCACCTGCGCCAGGGCTTGCAAGGTGTGGGCCACCACCGGCAACCCGGCCACCGCCCGGTACTGCTTGGGCACCATGCCACCTGCACGCGAACCGCTGCCACCACAGGGCACCACAGCCCAGATGCGCTCGCTGTGGGCGTGAAGCGGTGTGGCATGGGAGGCTGAAGGCTGTGGCATGGCGGTGCGTGGGCTGTGTTGACGGGTACAAGGTGTCGGGGCACGGATTATGCGGGGCACCCCGTCATTAAAATCAAGCCACGAGCACACCCCACCCTGCCACAGCGTGGGGTGCTTTCGTTGCTGCACCGCCTCTGCCCATAGCTTTTGCGTCACGTTTCTTAGCAACGTTTTTGCCCACGGCCCCACCCCTTCGCTCCAGTACCTGCGCCCGCACACGCACCCGCCCCATGCAACTGCCCAAACTGTCACCCGGCCAACGCTTTTCCATGCCTCGCCCCATTGGCTCGTCCGATGCGCTGTTGCTGGCGCAACTGGCCGAGCGCGAGAAGGCCGCTGGCCACCCCACCGCCGTCATCACCGCTGACGCAGCCGATGCGCAGCGGCTGCTGATCGAGCTGGCGTTTTTTGCCCCCACACTGCGCTGTGCCCTGTTTCCCGACTGGGAAACCCTGCCCTACGACACCTTCAGCCCGCACCAGGACCTGATTTCCGAGCGGCTGGCCACGCTGTGGCGCATCCACAACCGGGGGCATGGCGGCAGCAACCAGGAGGGGGCCGATGTGGTCATCGTGCCCGCCACCACCGCGCTGTACCGCCTGGCACCACCCGCCTTTCTGGCGGGTTACACCTTCCACTTCAAGACAGGGCAAAAACTCAACGAAGCCAAGTTGAAAGCCCAGTTGACGCTGGCGGGCTACCAGCACGTGACGCAAGTGGTCAGCCCCGGCGAGTACGCGGTGCGCGGCGGCCTGATTGACCTGTTCCCCATGGGCAGCCAAGTGCCCTACCGGGTGGACCTGTTTGACGACGAAATTGACAGCATCCGCACCTTCGACCCCGACAGCCAGCGCAGCCTGTACCCCGTGCCCGAGGTGCGCCTGCTGCCCGGCCGCGAGTTCCCCATGGACGATGCCGCACGCGGGCGCTTTCGCAACCGCTGGCGCGAGCTGCTGGACGGCGACCCCACCAAAAGCCGCATCTACAAAGACATGGGCGCGGGCGTGGCCACCGCAGGCATCGAGTACTACCTGCCGCTGTTTTTTGAAGAAACCGCCACCGTGTTCGACTACCTGGGCCCCGAGGCCACGGTGGTGCTGCACGGCGACGTGGAGCCCGCCTTCCAGCGCTTCTGGCAAGACACGCGCGATCGCTACCGCCTGGTTCAAGGCGACCCCGAGCGCCCTGTGCTGCCGCCCACCAGTTTGTTTTTAGATGCCGAGCAGTTTTTTGCCCGCGCCAAGCCCCACCCCCAGCTGGCCATGCGCCCCGCCATCGAAGACGTGGCCGACAGCGCCTGGGTGCAAAAACTGCCCGACCTGACCGTGGTGCGCGGCAGCGACGACCCGCTGTCCCGCCTGAAAAGCCACGTGGGATTCAAAGACCCGACGGCGATGCCACCCGGCGGCACAGGCGCGAGCACATCAAATTCAATAGCTGCTCACGCTTTATCTGAAAGCGACAGAGGCCAAAAAAGCTTAAATATTCACGCCCAAAGCCGCGTGCTGGTGCTGGCCGAAAGTGATGGCCGCCGCGAAAGCCTGCTCGACTTCCTGCGCGCCAGCGCCCTGAGCCCACCCGCCTTCGATTCGTTGGCCGAATTCCTGGCCAGCGACGAGCCGCTGGGCATTGCCACCGCAGGCCTCACGCAGGGTTTTGCTTGGATCGAACAGGGCCTGGACTTCGTCACCGAAACCGAGCTGTTCAACACCGCCCCCACCACACGCCGCCGCCGCAAGCAAGAGCAGGTGAGCGACGTGGAAGCGCTCATCAAAGACCTGAGCGAACTGAACGTGGGCGACCCCGTAGTGCACAGCGCCCACGGCATCGGCCGCTACCGTGGCCTGACCCACATGGACATGGGCGACAAAAACGCCGACGGCACCCCCGCGCCGCTGGAATTTTTGCACCTGGAATACGCCGACAACGCAACCCTGTACGTGCCGGTGAGCCAGCTGCAACTCATCAGCCGCTACACCGGCGTGAGCGCCGACGAAGCGCCCATGCACAAACTGGGCAGCGGCCAGTGGGAAAAGGCCAAACGCAAGGCCGCCGAGCAGGTGCGCGACAGCGCAGCCGAGCTGCTGAACATCTACGCCCGCCGTGCCGCCCGTGTGGGCCACCCCTTCCGGTACAGCCCGGCCGACTACGAAACCTTTGCCACCGACTTCGGGTTTGAAGAAACCGCCGACCAAAAGGCCGCCATCCACTGCGTCATTCAAGACATGATTTCGCCCCGCCCCATGGACCGCTTGGTGTGCGGCGACGTGGGCTTTGGCAAAACCGAGGTGGCCTTGCGCGCAGCCTTCGTGGCCGTGACCGGCGGCAAACAAGTGGCCTTTCTGGCCCCCACCACGTTGCTGGCCGAGCAGCATTACCAGACGCTGGTGGACCGCTTCGCCAAATGGCCGGTGAAGATTGCCGAAATGAGCCGCTTCCGCTCGGCCAAGGAAATCACCGCCGCCATGAAAGGCATACACGACGGCACGGTGGACATCGTGGTGGGCACGCACAAGCTGCTGAGCGAAAAAACCCAGTTCAAAGACCTGGGGCTGCTCATCATTGACGAAGAGCACCGCTTTGGTGTGCGCCACAAAGAGCAGATGAAGCAACTGCGCGTCGAGGTTGACGTGCTGACCCTCACCGCCACCCCCATTCCCCGCACCATGGGCATGGCGCTGGAAGGCCTGCGCGACCTGAGCGTGATTGCCACCGCGCCGCAACGCCGCCTGGCCATCAAAACCTTTGTGCGCAGCGAAAGCCAGGGCGTGATCCGCGAAGCCGTGCTGCGCGAACTGAAACGCGGTGGGCAGGTGTACTTTTTGCACAACGAGGTGGAAACCATCGAAAACCGCCGCCAGAAGCTGGAAGAGTTTTTGCCCGAGGCCCGCATAGCCATTGCCCACGGCCAGATGCCCGAGCGCGAGCTGGAAAAGGTGATGCGCGACTTCGTGGCCCAGCGCTTCAACGTCCTGCTGTGCTCCACCATCATCGAAACCGGCATTGACGTGCCCACGGCCAACACCATCATCATGGCGCGGGCCGACAAGTTTGGCCTGGCCCAGCTGCACCAACTGCGCGGGCGCGTGGGCCGCAGCCACCACCAAGCCTATGCCTACCTGATGGTGCCCGACATCGACGGCCTGACCAAACAGGCCCAGCAGCGGCTGGACGCCATCCAGGCCATGGAAGAACTCGGCAGCGGCTTCTACCTGGCCATGCATGACCTGGAAATCCGCGGCGCGGGCGAGGTACTGGGCGAAAACCAGAGCGGCAACATGCTGGAAGTGGGTTTCCAGCTGTACAACGAAATGCTGAGCGAAGCCGTGCGCTGCCTGAAAGCGGGCAAAGAGCCCGACCTGCTGAAACCCCTGTCAGCCGCCACCGACATCAACCTGCACGCCCCTGCCCTGCTGCCCAACGACTACTGCGGCGACGTGAACCTGCGCCTGTCGTTCTACAAAAAGCTGGCCATGGCCAAGCGCAACGAACAGATCGACACCCTGCTGGAAGAACTGGTGGACCGCTTCGGCAAGCTGCCTGCCCAGGCACAAACGCTGATCGACGTGCACCGCCTGCGCGTGTTGAGCGAGCCCTACGGCGTGGTGAAGGTGGACGCCACGCCGGGCGTGATCATCATCACGTTCAAGAAGAACCCGCCGGTGGAGCCCATGCGCATCATCGAACTGATCCAGAAAAACCGGCACATCAAGCTGGCCGGGAACGAGAAGCTGCGGATCGAACGCGAACTGCCTGAGGCGAAAGACCGGGCGCAGATGGTGCGGGATGTGTTGCGGGGGTTGGGGACGCCGGTGGCGGGGTAAATGCTTGTAGCTAGTTTCGGCGAAGCGGTCAGACACGTGACACAAGTCATGGCAAATCGGCCTACACGCACCTTCAAGCAAAACCTGCCGAATAGTCTGTACGGCATCGAACAGTACAGATACCCGCCTGCAGTTAAAAATGGGTTGAGGTTTGGTGATTGTTCAATCAGCAGATCCATGAATACACCGCCCTGGGGCTGACGCGCGAACCATTCGGGCGAACATGCGGCCGCTGCTCGAAATGGGAAACAGGGTCACCAAACAGATCACGCACGGAGCGTACAAACACCTCATCGAGGTTGCACCCGAATCGCCGGTACACCCCAACAATTTGGATGCCCTGCGCGCGCTGGCCATTTGCGCTGTCATCGCGCACCACATGGAGGCCTATGCGGGACTTCAAATTCCGTACATCGGCGAAATTGGTGGTGGGCTGGGTGTGCAGCTCTTTTTCCTGGTTTCGGGGTACCTGATTGTCCAGAGTGCTGAACGCAACACCCTTCAAACCTATGCGGTCGCCAGGATATTCCGAATATTCCCCGCCTACTGGATGGTCCTGTTCACGGTTTGGGTCTTGGAATATTTGGTCAATCCATCTTTCAAGTCGGTGGTCGACGATGGCTACGCCTACCTGATCTTGAATGCGCTGAACCTACAGCAGCTGCCTGTTCGCAGCAACTTGTTCTTGGACCGCCTGCATGTGGGCTGGACATTGACCGCTGAAATGTTCTGGTACGTCTTCGCATTTGCCTTGGTATGGTGGGACAAGCGCACCCAACGCCCTCATTTCTGGCTATGGGTCCTGGCTGGCAGCACCTTGCTCACTTGCGTCTGGGTTCCACTGGCCGACACCGGTATTCTCGACATCCTCTTTGCCCGGCAGGCAAAACAGTCGGGTGTGGAATTTTCTTACATGCTGAGGCTGGTCCACATCAAATCCAGCATCGTGGCCTATTTGTACATTTTCGTACTGGGGGCAGTGCTGTTCAAATACCAACGCACTCTGGTGAAAATTCCAAGTTCACTGCTGTGGCCAGTGATGATCGTGCTGCTGGCTTACTGGCAGGAGTGGCAGGCATTCGTCGGTTTTGCACCCCAGCCACTCACTGCAGCGGGTTTAGCCTGCCTGTTCCTGCTTGGATTGAAGCTACCCCCTTTACAGGACGCCATCGTCAACTTCACAGGCCGAATTTCCTATGCCTTGTACTTGGTCCATGCGAAGGTGATGGTGGTGGTCTATCTGAATCTGAAATGGACCGGCACATCCACCCACGTTCTGGTGCTCGCAACCATTCTTTTGCTGGCTGTTCTGGTTCACTACCTGGTTGAACTGCCCATGATTCGCTTTGGAACAAGGTTCCGCCGACCGCAATTGCCCGACATGTCCATGGTGGCCAGGATGCCCAGACCCGTGGCCATTTGAGTGCCAAGTTGAATGCAACAAGACTGTGCCAGATGCAGTGGCGCATGCTGAACACCCAATAGCGCGATTTCTTCACACCCAGGCCGCCAGGGAAAAAGCCCACTTGAGAAGGCCCTGCGTATTCTCATGAGGTAGAGTCGCGCCGTAATGAAATCTGCAAGACTCTTCACGCAAGACCGGCCACCTCATATCGACATGCCGCCGCATGGGCCAATACCCTGCACGGGCACACCAACCCCACCAGCAGGCACAGCCCTCGGAGCAGCCGCATGATCACCCTGCGCAACCTCACCCTACGCCGGGGCACCAAGGTCCTGCTCGACGGCGCCAACGTCACCCTCAACCCTGGCGAAAAGGTCGGTCTGGTGGGCCGCAACGGCGCAGGCAAGTCCACCCTGTTTGCACTGTTCAACGGCAGCCTGCACGAAGACGGCGGTGATTTTTCCATGCCCCCCACCTGGCGCATGGGCCAGGTGGCGCAGAACATGCCCGAAACCGACCAGCCCGCCACCGCCTTCGTGCTGGACGGCGACACCCGGCTGACCGAGGCGCAGGCCGCACTGGCCGCAGCCGAAGCGGCCCACGACGGCGAAGCCATGGCCCACGCCCACGCACTGCTGCATGACGCGGGCGCACACGATGCCAAGGCCCGCGCCCAAACACTCATCCTGGGTCTGGGCTTCAAGCTCAACGAACTGAACAACCCCGTCAACAGTTTTTCGGGCGGCTGGCGCATGCGCCTGCAACTGGCCCGGGCACTGATGTGCCCCAGCGACTTGCTGCTGCTGGACGAGCCCACCAACCACCTGGACCTGGACGCGCTGGTGTGGCTGGAAGGCTGGCTCAAGCGCTACGAGGGCACGATGATCGTCATCAGCCACGACCGCGAGTTTCTGGATGCCATCACCCGCGTGACGCTGCACATCGACAACGCGCAGCTCACCCGCTACGGCGGCAACTACACCGCGTTCGAAGAACTGCGTTCGCAGCAGATCGTGCTGCAGCAGCAGGCCTTCTCGAAGCAGCAGGACAAGATCGCGCACCTGCAAAAGTTCATCGACCGCTTCAAGGCCAAGGCCACCAAGGCCAAGCAGGCGCAAAGCCGCGTGAAGGCGCTGGAGCGCATGGAAAAGCTGGCCCCGGTGCTGACCAGTGCCGACTTCCAGTTCGAGTTCCGCGAACCCCTCAGTCTGCCCAACCCCATGCTGGCCATCCGCGACGCGGCCTTTGGCTACC
>JAVBXK010000042.1 GCA_030824555.1 bacterium | reverse complement strand
GGAGCACGGCGGGGTCGAACATACGGGTGGGGCGGCGCTTCCTACAATGGGCAGTCAATTTTCGGGCTGTTGATGGACACCGCTTCAAACATCGTATCGCTGTGTCAGACATGGGGCCAAGAGTTGGGATTTTCCCAAATCGGCGTGGCCGGGGTGGACCTGTCTGCCGCCGAGCCGGGTTTGAGCGCCTGGTTGGCCGCCGGGTTCCATGGTGACATGGGTTACATGGCACACCACGGGCTCAGGCGCGCACGCCCGGCCGACTTGGTGCCGGGTACCGTGAGCGTCATCACCGCGCGCATGGACTACCTTCCCCGCCAGGCGCCGCGCCAGCCGTCGACCGCTTCCAAGCCCAGCTTCGGTTTGCCCAGCGCCTCCCCGTTCGTCATCCCCCAGTCCACCCTTTCCTCACCCACTTCATTTCAACCAGGTGTCCATCCCGCCGTTGACGACAGCTGGCGCGACACCGAACTGGCCCGTCCGCAGCAGCCGTTGCAAGGCACGGTGTCGGTGTATGCCCGGGGGCGCGACTATCACAAGGTGCTGCGCCAGCGGCTGCAAAAGCTGGCCGACAGGCTGGCCGCCCACGTGGGGCCGTTGGGGCACCGCGTGTTCACCGACTCAGCCCCTGTGCTGGAGGTTGAGCTGGCCACCCGCAGCGGCCAGGGCTGGCGCGGCAAGCACACGCTGGTGCTCAGCCGCGAGGGCGGTTCGATGTTTTTCCTGGGCGAAATTTACATTGACCTGGCGTTGCCACCCACAGCCCCCACCACCGACCATTGCGGTGCCTGCTCGGCCTGCCTGCAGGCCTGCCCCACGCAGGCCATCGTGGCACCGTTCCGCCTGGATGCACGGCGCTGCATCTCCTACCTGACCATCGAGCACGACGGGGCCATTCCCCTTGAATTTCGCCGCGCCATCGGCAACCGCATCTACGGTTGCGACGACTGCCAGCTGGCCTGCCCCTGGAACAAGTTTGCCCGGCGCAGCCCGCTGCCCGACTTTGACGAGCGCGCGGGCCTGAACGGGCAGGCGCTGGCCGAGTTGTTGCGCTGGAGCGAGGCCACCTTCCTCAGCCGCACCGAGGGCGGCCCCATCCGCCGCATTGGGCACGAGCGTTGGCTGCGTAACGTGGCCGTGGCCGCAGGCAACGCGCTGCACGCCAGTGGCCAGCCTGCCTTGCCAGACGCCGACCGGCAGGCCCTGAGCGCTGCACTGGCCGCACTGGCCGATCACCCCAGCCCCGTGGTGCGCGAGCACGTGCAATGGGCGCTGCAGCCGTGACCACCCCCCAGCACACCGTTGCCCAGCGCTGGGCGCAAGCCCTGCTGGGCCGTGCCCGCAACGCGGCGCGCGTGACGCAAGACACCGCGCTGCTGCTGGCGCTGGCCGCGTCGCCCGCCACCCACACCCCGGCACGTCGGGCGCGGCTGGCGCAGCAGGTGGTGCGGGCCACGCTGCCGCAGCTGCCATGGTTCACCGTGCTGGCCGCACTGGCCGGGCTGGTGCTGATACGCATCGTGGTGGTCACGGCGCAAAGCTACGGCCTGTCGCAATTTGCGCTGGAAATGGTGGTGCGTGTGCTGGTGCTGGAGCTGCTGCCCCTGTCGGCGGCGCTCTTCGTGGCGCTGCGCTGCACGCTGCCGCTGGCCTCGGAGCTGCGTCGGCTGCAGGTCAAACCCGGTCAGCCCGGCCTCGTCCCCATCGACTGGCTGGCCGACGAGGTGCTGCCCCGTGCGCTGGCGGGCCTGTTTGCCGTGCTGTTGCTGGTGGCGCTGAGCGGTGTGCTGGCGCTGGTCATGGCCTACCTGGTGGTGCACGGCCTGTCGCCCTGGGGCTTGGATGGCTACACCCGCATGGTGGGCAGGGTGTTCAGCCCTGCGGTGACCCTGGTGTTCGTGCTCAAGACTCTGGCCTGCGCACTGGCCGTGGGCACGGTGCCGCTGGTGTCGGTGGGTGGCCCGGTGCGGCCAACCAACGGGCCGGGCACCTCGGTCGAGCTGCTGGGCCTGGTGCGCATGACAGGCGTGCTGCTGATGGTCGAGGTGGTGTCACTGGTAGGCAACTACTATTGAACCCAGATCAAACCCAGATCAAACCCAGACACCCCACGCCCATGGCCATGAACCCCGACCCTACCCCCGCCGATGCCAGCCTGCCCCCAGGCGTGCAGCACCGTGCCATGGGTTTACTGTGGCTGCTGGTGGCGCTGGTGCTGGGGTCTGCCGCGTACGTCCTGTATGCGCGGGGCGTGTTCGAGGCCTCGCAGCGCCTGGTGCTGCTGGCCGACGATGCCGAGGGCGTGACCGTCGGCATGGACATGACGTTTGCCGGCTTCCCCGTGGGGCGCGTGCAGCGCATCGAGCTGGGGGCCGATGGCTTGGCCCGACTGCTGGTGGACGTGCCCCGGGCCGATGCCAAATGGCTGCGCACCA
Organism: bacterium; assembly: GCA_030824555.1. Taxonomy (GTDB): domain Bacteria; phylum Pseudomonadota; class Gammaproteobacteria; order Burkholderiales; family Burkholderiaceae_C; genus UBA2334. Next base: position 3,026 of record JAVBXK010000042.1, on the reverse strand, counting down.
GCAGCGTGTTCACCCTGGAGCGCAGCCTGGTGGGCAGCACCAAGCTGCGCGCCTACAGCGGCATTCTGAGCGACCCACCCCTGCCCGACGGCGCTGAGCGCGGCCTGCTCAAAGGTGATGCCCTGGCCGAGCTGCCCGCACTGATGGACGCGGTGCGCACCCTGCTGGCCAACCTGAACCAGCTTTCCGCCCCCGATGCCGCCCTGGTCCGCACCCTGGGCAGCGTGGCCGCCACCACCGCCAAACTGCAAGGCCCCCGTGGGGTGCTGGGCGTGCTCATGGGCAACGAGGCCGATGCCGCCAAGGTGCTGGCCACGCTGGAACGCACCCAAACCCTGCTGGCCCGGCTGGACGGCGTGGCCCAGCGCACCGATGGCCTGGTGGCCAACGCCAATACCCAGGTGTTCGGCCCGCAAGGCCTGGCCACCGATGCCCAGCGCCTGACCCGCCAGTTGGCCGACGCCGCTGCCGAGGCTCGCCAGAGCCTGAAAAAAGTGGATGCCCTGCTGGTAGATGCCCAGGCCGTGGCAGGCAACGCCCGCGAGGCCAGCACCGACCTGAACCTGCTGCGCGCCGACGTGGAGGCCAGCCTGCGCAAGCTCGACGGCATGGTCAACGACATCCAGCGCAAGTGGCCTTTCGCTCAAGACCCGCAAGTGAGGCTGCCATGAACCGCCGCCCGTTCAGCCCCGTTAGCCGCCCCGTTGACCACACCCTGAGCGGCACGCCGACCCGCCCAGTGAGCCCCGCCATGACTCACGCCACCCGCCCCACGCCGCGCACCTTGAGGCTGGTCATGCGTCTGCGTGCAGGCCTGGCCGGGCGGCTCGGGCATCAGCTTGCCGCCCTGGTCGCAGTGGCCCTGGTGGGGGCGTGCAGCAACGCGCCGCCCGTGCCCGACTGGCAGCTCAATGCCCGCGACGCCACCCAGCGCGGCACCGTGGCCTACCTGGAGGGGCGCAGCCGCGTGGCCGATGCCGAGTTTGCCCGCGCCCGGCGCGAAGCCGCCCGCAGTGCACGCGCCGACGCAGTGGCCCGCGTCGAACTGGCCCACTGCGCCGCACAGGCTGCCGCGCTGGTGTTCGGCCCTTGCGATGCCGTCACCCCGCTGCAGGCCGACATGGGCCTGCCCCAGCAAGCCTACTGGCGTTACCTGGCCGGGCGACCCCTGGCCAGCGATGTGCCCGCGCTGCCTGTGGCCCAACAACCCGTGGCACAGTGGCTGTTGACCCACACGCCAAGCGTGTCGGGTTCGCCCCGCGCGGCGGGTTCAGAGGTTGAGCGTTTTGGGGTGGGGAGTGGGCATGAGCGAAAGACTCTCAACCTTCCAACTGCTGCCCACTCGGGTGCCGATCCCTCGTCCCTGCTGTCGGCCATGGCAGACCCGTTGTCTCGACTGGTGGCTGGCGGGGTGCTGGTGCAAGCCGGGCAGGGCAGCCCGGCCGTGGTGGCCGCTGGCGTGCAGGCCGCGTCAGACCAGGGTTGGACTCGGCCCTTGCTGGCCTGGCTGGGCTGGCAGTTGCGCCAAGCCCAGGCGGCGGGCGATGCCGAACAGGCCCGGCGCACACAGGCGCGCATCGACCTGCTGGCACCACCCGAAAAAATCAAGTAAAAAGTGCCTTCAGCGCTTTAATTCATTGTGTCTGCAGTTACAAATTCAGAAGCAATCCCAGCGCAAACGGCAAACTCACCATGCCCAGCAGGGTGGACAGCGTGACCAGCCCTGCAACGTAAGCGCCGTTGAAGCCCATGCGGGCGGCCAGCACGTAACAGCTGGACGCGGTTGGCAGCGCCGAGAACATCAGCAGCACCGCCGTTTGCCCGGGATTCAGCCCGAACAGCCGTGCCAGCGCCCAGGCCACCAGTGGCATAGCCAGGTGTTTGATGCCCAGCAGCGCCACGCCCAGCCCCTTGGCCACCGCCAGGCTGCCCAGTTGCATGCCCGCACCGGCAGCCATCAGCCCCAGTGCCAAAGAAGCCCCGCCGATGCGCGTGACTGTGGGCTCCAGCCACGGGGGAATGTGCACCCCCGCCAGATTGGCCAGCAGCCCCCCACCGGTGGCCAGGATCAGTGGGTTACGGACCAGCTCTTTGGCAAAGCCTTTGCGGTGGGTGGTGGGGTGCTTCAGGCTGTTCTGGTGGTACATGGGCCACACGGCACCCACGTTGAAAATGGGCACACACAGGCCAATCAGTACGGCCACCATCTGCAGGCCCTGGGGCCCGGCCACCCGTTCGGCCAGCGCCAGTGCAATGAACGAGTTGAAGCGAAAGCCCACCTGGGCACTGGCCGCGTGCAGCCTGCGGTCCAGCCCATTGCCCAAACCCGGCCACCACGGCATCGAGTAGTTCAGCGCAATGGCCACCACCGCCAGCGCCAACCCTGCGCCTGCCAGGCTGGATGCGGCCCCCAGATCGAGCGGGCTGCGCACGATGGAGTGGAACAACAGCACCGGGAACAGAAAGTAGTACACCAGGCTTTCCACCGGCTCCCACACCTTGCGGTTCAGGGCCGTGTAGCGGCACAGCAGGTAGCCACACAAAATCAGCGAAAAATCGGGGAAAAGCAGTTGGGCAAAGTTCACGGCGGCAAGCATACAGAGCCGCAACGGGCAGCACGGGTGCTGCCCTGACGCGCCTGTGACGCACACATGGGTTTTCAGGGGGAGACGCGGCACCGGTTGAGGTCTACCATGGTGGTGCAAGCACACACCACGCTGGTCGCGCTCATTTCAAAGGCGGTCAGGCTGTGGTGTGCTGCCGTTGGGCATGTGTTCAGAGTTATTTTTGATGACAAGGAGTCAGATCATGGTGTTGCGTCGTCGGGTGTTTGCTTGGGGTGTAGCTGCTGTGGCGGTTGCAGCAGCTGGGTCGGTTTGGGCGCAGGCCTACCCGACCAAGGTGATCAAGTTGCAGGTGCCGTTTGCACCGGGGGGTACCACTGACATCGTGGCACGCACCATTGCCGATCCGTTGTCCAAGGCACTCGGTCAGACGGTGGTGGTTGAGAACAAGGCCGGTGGCGG
>JAVBXK010000026.1 GCA_030824555.1 bacterium | reverse complement strand
GGGATGTTCACGTTCACCCTGGCAGCCCGCGCGCCAAAGTCCGACAGGCTTGCTGACCAAGGAGCTCACCATGACCACTGGCACCGTCCACCTTCACCGCGTGCTGCGCGCGCCGCCCGAGCGCGTGTACCGCGCATTCCTGAACGCCGAGGCCAAGGCCAAATGGCTCCCGCCGCATGGCTTCACTGGCACCGTGCACCACCTGGATGCCACGGTGGGCGGCAGCTACCGCATGTCGTTCACCCACTTTGCCACGGGCCATGTCCACGCGTTCGGTGGCACGTTTCTGGAGCTGGTGCCGGCTGAAAAAATCCGCTACACCGACCAGTTCGACGCCCCCAACCTGCCGGGCAGCATGGTCACCACCGTCACGCTCAAGCCCGTGCTGTGCGGCACCGAGTTGAGCGTGGTGCAAGAGGGCATACCGGCGGTCATTCCTGCCGAAATGTGCTACCTGGGGTGGCAGGAGTCACTGGCGCAACTGGCCCAACTGGTCGAGCCCAACATCCCAGATGAGTGACGGACCCTGTGTTGTCCAGCCCGGTAATGCCTCGTCTTTGCCTCTCTTGTAGCGCTTTGTGCCCCTCACAGGCCTTGCATACGCCTCACGTGCGCTTTGCATGTGTCTGGCTGCGCCATCGCTGATGGCTCGCGGATACCTCGCCGATGCCAAGGCGGCCTTCATCCGGCAGCGCGCCAGCGGCTTACAGGTGACAATCAGCGGATGCGTGGGGGCCTTTGCCCCGTCACGCGTCTGACACAGGAACCCCGGCCATGCCGTTTGTCGATTGGACTTTGCCGCGCGTGGCCCGGTTGCCCTACACCTACGCCAATTTTGCGCGGGCCAAGGTGTTTGTGTATGGCAAGTGGTGTGGCGACGCGGCAGACCCGCAGTGGCAACCGCCCGTCGATTTGTCGGGGGCGTGCAAATACGGCTCGCTGTTCATGCAGGCGGTGTTCGGTGGGGCCATTCGCGGGCATTTCGAACACCAGTACAACTTCATCGACGGGCGGCTGGTGGACCTGAGCCACGATGCCAGCGATGTGGGCCGCATGCGCCACCCCTACCTGCACGAGCCCGACTATTTCCAGGTGCCCGAGGTGCAGCAATCGCTGTCGCAATGCGAGCCCAGGGCCCAGCGCTGGGCCGACGAGTTCGTGGCTTTGCAGGGGTGATGCCGACCCCCAGCATGGGTTCAGATGTGGTTTGAGTGGCGGATCTTGGGTGCCATTGCGCAGCAGAGGCCAGGACGTTGGACAATCGCGGGTTCTCCTCAGTCCGTCAAAGCCCCATGAAAGTCATCAAACTCAAACCCAGCAAAGAAAAATCGTTGCTGCGCCGCCACCCATGGGTGTTTGACGGGGCCATTGCCAAAGGCGGCGGCGACCCGGGCGAAACCGTGCGCATCGAGAGCGCCGAGGGCCAATTTCTGGCCTGGGGCGCGGTGTCGCCCACCTCCAAAATCCGCGCCCGGGTGTGGAGCTTTGACGAAAAGCAGCGCATCGACGCAGCGTTTTTCAGAGCTAACTTATCAATTGCAATAAGCGCAAGAGCACTTTTTGATATCAAAAGCAACGGTGTGCGGCTGGTGCACGGCGAGTCCGACGGTTTGCCCGGCCTGGTGGTGGACCAGTACGGCGACACGCTGGTGGCCCAGTTTTTAAGCTGCGGCACCGAACGCTGGAAGCAGACCATTGCCGATGCGTTGCTGGAGCTGACCGGCCTCACCCGTCTGTACGAACGCTCCGACGCCAGCGTGCGCGAGCTGGAGGGCCTGCCCAAGGTGTCTGGCTGGCTGAGGGGTGAGGGGGCAACGGCCGTGGTGCTGCAAGAGCACAGCTGGCAACTGGCGCTGGACGTGGCCGAGGGCCACAAAACCGGCTTCTACCTGGACCAGCGCGACAACCGCCAGGCCTTTTTCGAGGCGGCCCGCCACGGGCAGTGGCAGCAGGTGCTGAACTGCTTTTGCTACACCGGTGGCTTCACCGTGGCCGCGCTGGCGGGCATGCGTGCCGCCGGCATGGGCAACGGGTCAGGGCACGTCACAAGCATCGATTCTTCTGGCCCCGCGCTGGAAAAGGGCCGTGCCAACGTGGCCCTGAACGGCTTTGACACCGCTCAGACCACCTGGATGGATGCCGACGTGAACGCCAGCCTGCGACAGTTTGACCGCGAGGGCCGCAAGTTTGACGCCATCGTGCTCGACCCGCCCAAGCTCGCCCCCACGGCGGCGCATGCCGAGCGCGCCGCACGGGCCTACAAAGACATCAACCGCTGGGGCTTCAAGCTGCTCAACCCCGGCGGCATGCTGTTCACGTACTCGTGTTCGGGTGGTATTGGGGTGGAGCTGTTCCAGAAAATCGTGGCCTCGGCCGCGCTGGACGCGGGGGTGGATGCCTTCATCACCCACCGCCTGGGCGGTGCGCCCGATCACCCGGTGGGGCTGCCTTTCCCCGAGGGGGAATACCTGAAAGGCCTGGTGGTCATGGCGCGACCACGGGGTTGAACTACACTTCGCCGCCCTCAAATAAGCCCCCGGTGTGGGCCAGCGCAGTCCAAGCAGCTTGTACCCACTGTCGTCAAAAGCCAACCGTTTCAGATGTCGTCGCCACCGTTGTGGCAGGAGAACCCCGCATGGCCCTCATTCCCGCCACCATCCTCACCGGCTTTCTGGGCTCGGGCAAAACCACGCTTTTGAAGCGCGTGCTGACCGAAGCGCATGGTCAGAAGATTGCCGTCATCGAGAACGAGTTCGGTGAAGAAAACATCGACAACGACATCCTCGTGTCCGACACACAGGAAAACATCATCCAGATGAGCAACGGCTGCGTGTGCTGCACCATCCGCGAAGACCTGCGCGCCACCCTGCAGCTGCTGGCTGCCAAAAAGCGCAAGGGCCTGCTGGACTTCGAGCGCGTCATCATCGAAACCACCGGCTTGGCCGACCCCGGCCCCGTGGCACAAACTTTTTTCATGGACGACGAGGTGGCCGAGAGCTACCTGCTTGACGCCATCGTCACGCTGGTGGATGCCAAGCACGCGCCACAGCAACTGAACGACCGCCAGGAAGCGCGTCGCCAGGTGGGGTTTGCCGACCAGATTTTCATCAGCAAGTCAGAGCTGGTCAGTGCCGAAGACCTGGACGCGCTCACCCACCGCCTCAAGCACATGAACCCGCGCGCACCCATTGAAACGGCGCATTTCGGTGAAGTGGCCATCGGCAAAGTGCTGGACCTGAAGGGCTTCAACCTGAACGCCAAGCTGGACATCGACCCCGACTTCCTGAAGGAAGACGACCACGCGCATGAGCACCATGACCATGCACACGGCGAGCACTGCGACCACCCCTCGCACAAGCATGAGCAAGGCCACCACCACCATCACGACGATGACGTGAAAAGCTTCGTCTACCGCGCCACCAAGCCCTTCAGCCCGGCCAAGCTGGAAGACTTTCTGGGTGCCATCGTCAACGTGTATGGCCCGCGCATGTTGCGCTACAAGGGCGTGCTGAACATGGAAGGCACCGATCGGAAAGTCATTTTCCAGGGCGTGCACCAGCTCATGGGCAGTGACCTGGGGCCACTGTGGGCACCCGGTGAAGAGCGCCTGAGCAAGATGGTATTCATCGGCATCGACCTGCCCCGCGACATTTTGGTGCAAGGCCTGGACCAGTGCCTGACATAATGCGGCGCTTCGTTCACTGACCATCTGGGACTTTCCATGTTGTTCGTCTCGCTTTTGCAAGGCTTCGGGTTGCTCCCGGGCAAAGCTGCCGCCAAGTCGGGCAGCGCGGCAGCGGGCGTTGATCCCACCACCATGGCAGAACCAGACACGGCTGTGGCAGAAAAGACACTCTCACGTTCATCCAAAACAGGTATAACGCGAGAGTTGCCCCCAGTTGCCAAGCCAGCCAACGGGCAGGCCGTTGCATCCGTACCCGCAAGCGGTTCAGAAAAAAGCCCGAGGAGACAGGCCGTGAAAAAAACCGCTGAAAAGCCATCCAAAACGGATGGCAAAGCCCCCGCCGCCGTAAAGAGCAGTGCAAACAAAACATCCAAAGTGGCCGACGTCAAACCTGTGCCTGCCACCCCTGCCGCCCAATCAGTTGCCGTGACTGTCAAGACCGTTGGCAAGGCTGCAGTGCCTGTTGCCAGCAAGGACGCTGCCGGTGCCAAGGTGAAGGCAGCTGCTGCGTCAGCCAAAAAGACTGAAGCCAAAGCTGCGCCCGTGGCATCGGCCAAGCCTCAGAAAGTTGCACCCAAGGGCGCAGCTGAGGTGGTGCAACCCGCGACGCCAGCCAAGCCGACAACGAAGCCTGCATCCAAAGCAGTGCCTGCCGCCACCAAAACGGCTGCGACACCCGCCAGCAAGTCTGAACCTGCGAAATCGGGTTCGGTGACCAAACCAGCGGTGGTCAGTCCGCCGGTGCCTGCTGTGGCACCCACAGCCACCCGTCGCGGTGGGCGCAAATCCGCTGCCATTTCTGTGCCGGTTCCTCAACCTGTTCCGAGCCATTCTCCCGACGCCGCGAAAGCGACGTTTTCAAACATCCCTGAACGTGTCATGACTCTCCCCGTGCATACCCCGGCCCGCAAAGATCCGAAGCTGGCCAACAACTGGAAAGACAAAACGGCCGACCAGCTGACCGATGAAGAGGTCCTGTCGATGCCCGATGCCGAGTACATGAACGACGCGCAGATGGCTTTTTTCCGCCACAAACTCGTGGTGTTGAAGAATGGCATCCTCACCAATGCCGGTGAAACCACCGAGCACCTGCGCGAAGACACCGTGGTCGTGCCCGATCCGGCCGACCGTGCCACGATCGAGGAAGAGCACGCGCTCGAACTCCGCACACGCGACCGCGAACGCAAGTTGCTGAAAAAGATTGAGCAGTCCATTGCCCGCATCGACAGCGGCGACTACGGGTATTGCGATGAAACCGGTGAACCCATTGGCGTAGGTAGACTGATTGCCCGTCCCACGGCCAATCTGTCGCTGGAAGCGCAACAGCGCCGTGAACTGAAGCAGAAAATGTTTGGTGACTGACGTGTGGGGTCTGTCTGCCGCCTGAACGCGCGCGCATACTGACAGGCCCGCGTCCCCATCGATCCAACATGTCCAAAGACTCCATTCCAGCCGGGTTGTTTTCCAAGGTTGTGAAGTTTGTGCGTCATCCGGCCACGAGCTGGAACGACTTGGACACAGTTGCCGAGCAACAAGACCCCGACTACAGCAAGCAAGCGCTCAAGGAAATGATTGAGCGCAAGCGGCGCAACGACTTCGTGCGCAAGCGCGAGTTCGACATGTTGCGCAAGCTGCGAAGCAAAACAGGCGTCAAGGAAACGGGCTCACGCGGGCGACCGTCGTTTTTCCAAAGCAGTTATTCGTCTCGACCCGATGACCGCGCAGGCACGCTCAAGAAAATCGACGAGATCGAGGCCCAGATGTCCATGCAATGGTGGAAAACCAAGCAGCGTGGCGACAGTCAGGGCCAAAGCACCCAGCTGCCCCAGCAACCGCCTGACGCCATCGACAGCGTGCGCGCGTACCGCACCACTGTACCTGTGCAGGATGCGGCGGCCACCGTGCCCATGGATGCGTTGCCCACCGTGCAAATGACGGCACCGATGCCTACCCAGTCCATGACGCGTCCACAGGCTGTCAGTGCCAGCCCAGCGTCGGCGCCACCACAAGCACAAGCGCGGGTACCGGCCCCCGCCCAGTCAAAACCTGCCGTGCAATCCCCTGTTGGACGATCACCTGTTGGTGGCGTCAGCTCCCGGCCGGGTGCGCTCGATGCTGGGCCAACCAAGCCATTCGGACTGGATGAAAGCCAGGACGCGTCGACGTTTTCGGCCTCCAAGTTCTATGCACTGGATGTCAATGAACTGGCCATGGACCCCGAAATCGAGGAGGCTGCCATCCGCTTTGCCAGTGGCGATGAAATGGCCACCGAGCAAGGCCTGCTGGATGTCCTCACGCGCAAAGCCAACGGTGGTACGGCCGACGAATGGATGGCGTTGTTCGACTTGTACCGCGCCACAGGGCAGGTCGAGGCTTTCGAAGGGCGTGCGATCGACTTCGCCAATCGGTTTTCCAAGTCGGCACCACAATGGTTCTCCATGCCGGAAGAGGCGGCCAAACGTGTCGAGAAGTGCCGGTCAGCCGCACCGCCCGACCGACCCCGCGCAACCTGGGTGGCAGAGGCCGAGCTGGATGCACACGGGGTCACGATACTGACCAAAGTGCTGGAGCGCACCCCCCAGCCTTGGGTGCTTGACTGGTCGGAGGTGCAGACCATCCAACCCATGGCTGTCACCCGGCTGTACAAGTTGTTCGCGTCCTGGGCTCAGTCTGACGGTGAACTGTGGTTTCTGGGTACCCGGCACCTGTTGACCACGATGCAAGGTATCACCGTATCGGGCGACCGGACCGTCGACAAAGCTTGCTGGGACATGCACCTGGCGTTGTTGCGCGTCATGAACCTGCCCGATGATTTCGAGTTGACGGCGCTGGACTTCTGCGTCACGTACGAAATTTCACCCCCTGGCTGGGAACAGCCGGTGTGCCGGTTCCGCGATCTCGGTGCCGAGAACCTGGGTATGGCTGGCTTGGCCGAGTCCCAGCCTGTGGTTGACGACGTTGTCCGCAGTACCCGACCTGCCAAGGCTTCGTTCTTCAGGAAAGGTGGGCACATTGACCCACAGGCCACGTCGTCGTTCAACTTCCTGGCTTTGCAAGGCGAGCTCGTCGGTGAGTTGCAAGGTGATCCCCATGCGCAGCTGGCCGAGCTGGACAAGTTGATGGGTGAAACCGTTTTGCGGGTCATTTCGTGCCGTTACCTGGTCCGGGTTGATTTTGCCGCTGCCGGTGCCATTTTGAATTGGGTGTCTGCGCACCAGGCGGAAGGGCGCCGGGTGCGGTTTGTGGACGTGCACCGCCTCATTTCGGCGTTTTTCCACGTCATCGGCATCACCGAGTACGCGGATGTCGAGACCCGCGACGACTGATGGCACGGTGGCCGCATATGGCCACTTACGCCGTTTGATTTTTTCTGACTGTTTCACTTGATGCCTTCGCGGCATGCCCCATTTCATGGAATCTTTTCACGGTACGACCATTGTGTGTGTCAGGCGGCAAACGCCTGACGGTGTTCAGGTTGCCATCGGTGGCGATGGTCAGGTGACCCTGGGCAACATCGTGGTCAAAGGCACGGCGCGCAAAGTGCGCAAGCTGTACAAGAACCAGGTGTTGGCCGGGTTTGCCGGGGCCACGGCCGATGCGTTCACCTTGTTTGAGCGGTTCGAAGCCAAGCTGGAGAAACACCAGGGCCACCTGGTGCGTTCGGCCATCGAGCTGACGCGCGACTGGCGCACCGACCGCGTGCTGCGCCGCCTGGAAGCCATGTTGGCCGTTGCCGACAAAACGGCCAGCCTGATCATCACCGGCAACGGCGATGTGCTGGAGCCCGAGCACGGCATCGTGGCCATCGGTTCCGGCGGGCCGTATGCCCAGGCAGCGGCCAAGGCACTGATCGACCACACCGATCTGAGTGCAGAGCAGGTTGTGCGCAAAAGCCTGACCATTGCGGGTGAACTGTGCATTTACACCAATCTGAACCACACCGTGGAGATTTTGTAGCATTCTTCTATTGCTGTATAAGCGATGAAGGCCATTTTTATATATGAGTCATCTCACCCCCCAGGACATCGTCTCCGAACTCGACAAGCACATCATCGGCCAGCCCGCCGCCAAGCGCGCGGTGGCCATTGCGTTGCGCAACCGCTGGCGCAGGCAGCAGGTGGACGAGTCGTTGCGGCACGAAATCACACCCAAAAACATCCTCATGATCGGGCCCACGGGCGTGGGTAAAACCGAAATTGCCCGTCGCCTGGCCCGTCTGGCCGATGCCCCGTTCATCAAGGTCGAGGCCACCAAGTTCACGGAAGTGGGCTACGTGGGCAAAGACGTGGATGCCATCATCCGTGACCTGGTCGATATGGCCATCAAGCAAGCACGCGAAGCCGCCGTGGCCACCATGCGCGCCAAGGCTGCCGATGCGGCCGAAGACCGCATCCTCGATGTGCTGGTGCCGCCACCCCGGCAAGACCTGGGTTTTGCAGCCACAACGTCTGTCGAGCCTGTGCCCGACAGCACCGCACGCCAGGTGTTTCGCAAGAAGTTGCGTGAAGGCAGCCTGAACGACCGTGAAATCGAGCTGGACGTGGCCGAGGCCCGCCCACAGCTCGAAATCATGGGGCCTGCTGGCATGGAGGACATGGCCGAGCAGCTCAAAGGCATGTTCACGCAACTGGGTCAGGGCCGTCGCAAGACGCGCCGCCTGAAAATTGCCGAGGCGCTGAAGCTGCTGGTCGACGAAGAGGCAGCCAAGCTGGTGAACGACGACGACATCAAACAACAGGCGCTGCGCAATGCCGAGCAGAACGGCATCGTGTTCATTGACGAGATCGACAAGGTCACCTCGCGCAGCGATGCCACCGGTGCCGAGGTGTCGCGCCAGGGGGTGCAACGCGATCTGCTGCCGCTGGTGGAGGGCACCACCGTGTCCACCAAACACGGCATGGTGAAAACCGACCACATCCTGTTCATTGCCAGCGGGGCGTTTCACCTGTCCAAGCCCAGCGACCTGATTCCTGAGTTGCAAGGGCGCTTCCCCATACGGGTGGAATTGCAATCGCTGTCTGTGGCTGATTTTGAAGCCATCCTGACGCAAACGCATGCCAGCCTGGTGCGGCAATACCAGGCACTGCTGGCCACCGAAGGTGTGACGGTCGAGTTCCAGCCCGAAGGCATCACGCGCCTGGCCCAGCTGGCCTTCGATGTGAACGAGCGCACCGAAAACATCGGTGCCCGGCGGCTCTCCACCGTGATGGAGCGCCTGCTGGACGACGTGAGCTTCGATGCCGCCAGCCTGGCCGGGCAAACCGTGACGGTCGATGCGGCATATGTGGACCAGCGCCTGGGCGAACTCGCCCAAGACGAAGACCTGTCTCGCTACATCCTCTGATTCTCTGTGCAGCGCGCGCAGCAAGCGCGTTCCTTGCAGGACTTGTCTGTGCTCAGTGCCACTTGTTGGCCATGCGCGGACGGTTGCCCTGCCTGCGTTGCAGCGCTGGCCCCTGGCTGAAAGAAACCTGGGAGCGGCCCGGCGGTATCTCGTGAGCTTGCGCGCCGCGCGTCTTGTCCCACCGAGCTTGCGAGGCCGACCTTGCTCTGATGATTCACTTTCACAGCATCGTGTAAGTGCTTCATTTAGAACGATTTTCTTTTCCGAAATCTCACAGAAATCGTTTCTAAGTCATTGATTTGATTGAAATTTTTTTCCACAACCCTGTGGCTGACATTGCTTTTCCTGATACAGTGGGAAAAAGTGCAATTAAGTGGTGAAAAGTGTTTGAACGGGGTTGATAGCTGTGTTTCAGGGTGCGTCCTCTCTCAGTCTCGATGCGAAGGGTCGGCTTTCAGTGCCGACCCGGCACCGTGACGTGCTGAGCGCCACCGCCGACAGCCAGCTCACGCTCACCAAGCACCCGCACGGCTGCCTGATGGTGTTTCCCCGCCCGGAGTGGGAGAAATTCCGCGCCCGCATCGCTGCACTGCCCATGGATGCTCAGTGGTGGAAACGCATTTTTCTGGGCAATGCCATGGATGTGGAAATGGATGGCACTGGCCGTGTGCTGGTGTCGCCCGAGCTGCGTGCGGCAGCGGGTATCCAGAAGGATGCTGTGCTGCTGGGTATGGGGGGGTATTTCGAGCTTTGGGATGCCACCACCTACGCCGCCAAGGAGGCTGAGGCCATGAAGGCCGCCATGCCAGACGTTTTCAAGGACTTCTCTTTTTAAAAGGAATCCATGCAAGACGTGTGGACACATCACACCGTCCTGTTGAACGAGGCAGTCGATGCGCTGGCCGTTCAACCTGAGGGTGCTTACATCGATGCCACGTTTGGCCGGGGTGGTCATTCGCGTCTTGTGCTGTCCCGGTTGGGTGCACAAGGGCAACTCACGGTGTTCGACAAAGACCCGCTGGCCGTGGCCGAGGCGCAGTCGCTTGGCGACGCACGTGTGTCCATCCGCCATGAGGGTTTTGCCCATCTGGTCGACATGCCTGCTGGTTGTGCCGATGGCTTGCTGATGGACCTGGGCGTGAGTTCGCCCCAGATCGACGATCCGCAGCGCGGTTTTTCTTTTCGCCACGACGGCCCCTTGGATATGCGCATGGACCCTACGCGGGGACAGAGCGTGGCCCAGTGGCTGGAAACGGCAGACATCCCCACCCTGACGGAGGTGATACGTGAATACGGCGAAGAACGGTTTGCTCAACAGATTGCAAAGGCGATTGATCGTCGCCGACAGGAACGGGGCCCTTTTCGAACCACCGCTGAACTGGCCGAAGTCGTGGCTGGCACGGTCAAAACCCGCGAGCCGGGCAAGGACCCTGCAACGCGCACATTTCAGGCTTTTCGGATTTTCATCAACGCCGAGCTTGAAGAGCTGCAACAGGCGCTAGAGGCGTCTTTGCGCGTGTTGCGTCCCGGCGGGCGCCTGGTGGTCATCAGCTTCCATTCACTGGAAGATCGCATCGTCAAGCAGTTCATTGCCAGGCACTCGCGCGAGGTGGTGGACCGTCGTGTGCCGTTTGCTGCGCCTGCCGCTTTGAAGCTGCGTTCGCTGGGGCGTGTGATGCCGTCGGACGCCGAAGTGAAGGCCAACGCCCGCTCGCGCAGCGCCGTGATGCGTGTGGCCGAGCGCACGGACGTGCCGGCCTGAGGACGCCCGATCATGGTCCGACTCAATCTCATGTTGCTGCTGACAGTGGTGCTCAGCGCCTTCTATCTGGTGCACACGCAGTACGAGTCGCGTCGCCTCTACACACAAATTGACAAGGCGCGTGCGCAGGTGCGGCGCCTGGAGGCCGAGCACGAGCATTTGCAGGTGCAGAAACAGGCCCAGGCCACGTCGGCCCGGGTGCAGTTCATCGCATCGCGTCAGTTGCAGATGAGGCCTGCCAACCCGGCCATCACGCAATATGCCACCTATTCGGGGCCGGTGCCTTCGGTCGCCACTGCCACGCAGGACCATGTGGAGGGTGCGCGCCCGGTGGCCAACCAGGCCGCCAGCGCGGGTGAGTCACCCCGAGCGAAACAATCTGCGGCAACGGGGGTGATCCGGTGAGCCGCAGCATTGCCTACCACGCCAGCCCGTTGCTGGCCAGCAAGACACCGGTCTGGCGCAGCAAGTTCATCGTCGCCTGTTTGGGGCTGGCGTTTCTGGGCTTGGGTGGGCGTGCCGCTTACGTCCAGGTGGTGGGCAACGATTTCTTTCAGCGCCAGGGCGAAGTGCGTTTTGCCCGCACGCTCGAATTGCCCGCCAACCGTGGCCGGGTGCTTGACCGCAATGGCGTGATCCTGGCGTCCAGCGTGGCCGCGCAAAGCATCTGGGCCATCCCGGATGACGTGGACAAAGACCACCCCAATCTGGATAAAGTGGCCAGGCTGCTCGACATCAAGCCGGCCGAGTTGCGCAAGAAGCTGTCTGACGAAGACAAGACCTTTGTGTGGGTGAAGCGTCAGGTGGACGAATCTGTTGCCAAGGAGGTCGATGCCCTTGGCGTGAAGGGCATTTACCTTCGCAAAGACTACAAGCGCCAATACCCAGAAGGCGAAGCGGCTGCGCACATCGTGGGCTTCACCAATGTGGAAGACGTGGGGCAGGAAGGCGTCGAGTTGACGTTCAACAAGAAGCTCTCGGGCACACCCGGTTCCCGTCGCGTCATCAAGGACCGGCTGGGGCGCGTCATCGAAGACGTGCGCGATGCCATCCCGCCTGTGGACGGGCCCGACCTGCAGCTGTCCATCGACAGCAAAATCCAGTTTTTTGCGCACCAGAAGCTGCGCGAAGCCGTCGAATTCAACAAGGCCAAGGCCGGCAGCGTGGTGGTGATCGACGTGCAGACGGGCGAGGTACTGGCACTGGCCAACTACCCCACCTACAACCCCAACAAACGAGAAAACCTGAGTGGCGAGCAGCTGCGCAACCGCGCGCTCACCGACACGTTCGAGCCCGGCTCGACCATGAAGCCCATCACCGTGGCCATGGCGCTGGACGCAGGGCGTATCACGCCACAGACCGTCATCGACACCGGTTCGGGCAAGTATTCGATGGGTGGTTTCACCATCAGCGACACACACGCCTATGGCGCATTGACGGTGGAGGGCGTGATCCAGAAGTCGAGCAACGTCGGTGCTTTGAAGATCGCACAGAAGATGAGCCCCCGCGAAATGTGGGACACCTACACCGCGCTGGGCTATGGCCAAAAACCGCAAATCGAGTTCCCGGGTGCCGTCGGCGGCCGCGTTCGGG
Organism: bacterium; assembly: GCA_030824555.1. Taxonomy (GTDB): domain Bacteria; phylum Pseudomonadota; class Gammaproteobacteria; order Burkholderiales; family Burkholderiaceae_C; genus UBA2334. The sequence goes on along the minus strand of JAVBXK010000026.1, from coordinate 147,706 downwards.
CATGGAAAAACTGGCGGCCCATCGAGCAGGCCACCATGTCATATGGCTACGGTCTGTCTGCTTCTCTGTTCCAGATGGTGCACTCGTACACCGCGTTCGCACACGACGGTCAGATCGTGCCTGCGACCATGCTCAAGAGCAGCGAAACGGTGGTGGGCCACCGCGTGTTCTCGGCCCAGACGGCGGCGGCCATACGCAAGATGCTTGAAATGGCCGCAGGCCCAGGCGGCACCGGCCAGAAGGCTCAAACGGTGGGTTACTCGGTCGGTGGCAAGTCGGGTACCGCGCACAAGCAGGTGGGCAAAGGGTATGCCAGCAACAAATACCGCTCGTGGTTCACGGGCATGGCCCCCATCGACAAACCGCGCATCGTGGTGGGCGTGATGGTCGATGAACCGAGCAACGGCCAGTATTACGGCGGTCTGGTGGCCGCGCCGGTGTTCAGCGAAACGGTGCAACAGACGCTGCGCATCATGGGTGTGCAGCCCGACATGAGCGTCAAGCCGCAGATCGTGATGCAACCTGTGGAGGAGTCTTTCTGATGACCACCTTCACCCACGTAGGTGTGCGTGCGTTGGCCAATGCGGCCGCTGCCGTGGCCTGGCTGCGTCAGCAAGGTGTGCGCCACCTCCAGTGCGACAGCCGCAAGGTCCAGCCCGGTGATGCCTTCGTGGCGTGGCCGGGTTTTGCCACGGATGGTCGCCAGTACGTGCCGACCGCCTTGCAGGCCGGTGCCGTGGCGTGTGTGGTCGAGGCCGATGGACTCCCAGCCGCGCTGGACAACGGGCTGTGGGCTGGCGAAGTGCTGTCGACTGCCCAAGTCCCCGCTCACGCCGTGGCCAGCTTGCCGCAATTGAAAGCTGTGACCGGCAACATGGCCGCAGCGTTCTACGGGCACCCCAGTCGCGATCTGAACGTGGTGGCCGTGACCGGCACCAATGGCAAAACCTCCACCACCTGGTGGTTGGCGCAGGCATTGGCCGCACTGCACAAACCTTGTGGCGTGATGGGCACCCTGGGCGTGGGCGTACCCGGCACGGGTGCTCAGGTGTTGGCCGGTCTGGTGGCCACCGGCCTTACCACGCCTGATCCGGTGCTGTGCCAGGCCACTTTGCGCCGCTGGGCCGACCAAGGTGTGTGGGCATGCGCGGTCGAGGCATCGTCGATAGGCATCGCCGAACACCGCCTGACGGGTACCGAGCTGGCCGTGGCCGTGTTCACCAATTTCACGCAAGACCACCTCGATTACCACGGCAACATGACGGCCTACTGGCAGGCCAAACGCACCCTGTTCGAATCCCCCCGTCTGCGCGCAGCCGTCATCCATGTCGATGACGTGCACGGGGCCGAACTGGCTGCCGAACTCACATCTCAAGCCACCTCCACTGGCATGGATGTCTGGACCACCAGCCTCGATGCACGCAGTGGCGCCCGCCTGACGGCCACCGGTCTGCAGCCCACGCCAGCAGGCATGCGCTTCACGGTTCTGGAGCAACTGGGTGCGGACACCGCGTCGGCAGAGCTGGCGGTGCCGTTTGTGGGTGACTACAACGCCGCCAACCTGCTGGGTGTGCTGGCGGCCATGCGCGCACTGGGTGTGCAGCTGACTGACGCGGTACAGGCGTGTGCGACCCTGACCCCCGTGCCCGGCCGCATGGCACCGGTGAATGGCGATGCCGCCTTGGCCGCGCTGCCCGGTGCTGCTCACCTGCCACTGGTGCTGGTGGACTACGCCCACACCCCCGATGCGCTGGACAAAGCGCTGGCTGCACTGCGTCCGGTCGTCAGCCTGCGTGGGGGTGTGCTGCATTGCGTGGTGGGTTGCGGTGGCGACCGCGATGCCACCAAACGCCCGCTGATGGCTGCCAGCGCTGAAGCTGGGGCAACCCACGTTTGCCTGACCAGTGACAACCCCCGCAGCGAAGACCCGCAAGCCATACTGGACCAAATGGCCGCAGGCCTGACAAACCCTGCTGGTGCGCGAGTGGAACCCGACCGCGCCCGGGCCATTGCGCAAACCCTTTCAGCGGCGCAGCCGCACGATGTGGTGCTGATTGCCGGCAAAGGACACGAAACCATGCAGGACGTGCGCGGTGTCAAACACCCTTTTTCCGACCATGCCCACGCCCTGGCGGCGTTGCGCAACCGTTTGATGGAGACAACGGCATGAGCGCCTCAGCCCTGCTGGCGTTGCTGCCACAACTGTCGGGTGCCCAGGTGGTGGGCACCTTGCCCGAGCGCGTGAACCGTGTGCACACCGACACCCGTTCGCTCCAGCCGGGCGACCTGTTCGTGGCATTGAAGGGCGACACGTTCGATGCCCACGATTTCCTGCCGCAAGCGGCCACCACCGGTGCGGTGGCTGCTGTGGCCCAGCAGGGGCTGGACAGCGCCAATCTGCCTGGCGTGCACGTGCCCGACACCCGCCTGGCCCTGGGTGAGTTGGCCACGCTGTGGCGCAAGCGTTTCAACTTGCCGCTGGTTGCCGTGACGGGCAGCAACGGCAAAACCACGGTCACCCAGATGGTGGCCAGCATCCTGCGTGCGGCAGTGGGTGGCACGGGTGACGATGCCCTGGCCACCCAAGGCAACCTGAACAACGACCTGGGCGTGCCCCAGACCCTGTTGCGCCTGCGAAGCCACCACCGCCTGGCTGTGGTGGAACTGGGCATGAACCACCCCGGCGAAATCGACGTGCTGGCCGCCATGGCGCAGCCCACGGTGGCGCTGGTCAACAACGCCCAGCGCGAGCACCAGGAATTCATGGGCACGGTCGAAGCGGTGGCCATTGAAAACGGCCAGGTGCTGCGTGCCTTGCCCGCCGACGGTGTGGCCGTGTTCCCCAGTGACGACGCCTATACCCACGTGTGGCGCCAACTGGCCGGTCAACGCCGCTGCATCACGTTCAGCGACAACGATGCGGCCGCTGACATCACTTGCGAAGCCCATTGGGCCGATCTGGCCTGGCACATGGCCTTGCGCACACCCGAAGGTCAGACTCCATTGACGTTGCAAGTGGCCGGCAGGCACAACGTGCGCAATGCGCTGGCCGCTTGTGCCTGTGCGTTGGCTGCCGGTGTGCCGCTGGCTACCGTGGCCCAGGGGCTGTCTGCGTTCGAGCCGGTCAAGGGCCGCTCGCGTGCGCTGGGGTTGCACACACCCGCTGGCGCGCTGACCGTGGTCGACGACACCTACAACGCCAACCCTGACTCCGTCCGCGCGGCCATCGACGTGCTGGCGGCACTGCCCGCCCCGCGCCTGCTGGTGCTGGGCGACATGGGCGAGGTGGGCAACCAGGCGCTGGCCTTCCACCTGGAAGTGCTGCACCACGCGGCCGCACGGGGCATCGACCGCGTGTGGTGCACCGGTTCGCACATGGCGCAAGCGGTCGGAGCGCTGGTGGGTGAGCCGTCTGGCACCAAGGCACACAGCCCAGCACCCGTCCACGTGGCAGCCATGGCCGACCTGATTGCCCAGGTGCTGGCCGCCAGCGCTCAAGGCGGCAGCGTGCTGGTCAAGGGTTCGCGTTTCATGAAGATGGAGCAGGTGGTTCAGGCGCTGCAAGCGCAGTGGCCCACACCTGCTCCTGAGAAAACGCCGGGCCGTTCCCAAGTTTTCTCATCCCCCTCGGGGGGCCTGGCGCGAAGCGACAGGTTTGGGGGCACTACAGACACCACACCATCCAGAGAAGGATGCCATGCTGCTTAATCTGGCTCAATGGCTGCAGGGCATCTCGCCCGAGTTCGGTTTTTTCCGCGTGTTCCAGTACCTCACGTTCCGTGCGGTCATGGGGGCGCTCACGGCGTTGCTGATCGGCCTGGTGGCCGGTCCGGGTGTCATCCGCCGGTTGCGCGCACTGAAAATCGGACAGCCCATCCGTGGCTACGGCATGGAAAGCCACCTGGCCAAAAGCGGCACACCCACCATGGGCGGGGTGCTGATCCTGATCGCGATTGCCGTGTCGACCTTGCTGTGGGCCGACCTGTCCAACCGCTTCGTCTGGATTGTGCTCATCGTCACGCTGGGGTTCGGGGCCATCGGCTGGGTGGACGACTGGCGCAAGGTGGTGCACAAAGACCCCGAAGGCATGCGCTCGCGCGAAAAATACATCTGGCAATCGCTGGTTGGGCTGGTGGCTGCGCTGTACCTGGCATTTGCTGTGTCAGAAAGCTCCAACCTGAGGGTGTTCGAGTTGTTTCTCAGTTGGATCACTTCCGGTTTCCAGGTTGAACTGCCGCCCACCGCCGGCCTGTGGGTGCCCTTTTTCAAGGAAGTGGCCTACCCGCTGGGCATGTTCGGCTTCGTCATCCTCACCTACCTGGTCATCGTCGGGTCCAGCAACGCGGTCAACCTGACGGACGGGCTGGACGGCCTGGCCATCATGCCCGTGGTGTTGGTGGGCGGGACCTTGGGTGTGTTTGCCTACGTGACGGGCAATGCCGTGTTTGCCAAGTACCTGCTCATCCCCTACATCCCCGGTGCGGGTGAGTTGCTCATTTTCTGTGCGGCCATGGCCGGCGCGGGGTTGGCATTTCTGTGGTTTAACACCCACCCGGCCCAGGTGTTCATGGGCGATGTGGGCGCGCTGGCACTGGGTGGCGCGCTGGGCACAGTGGCCATCATCGTGCGCCAGGAAATCGTGCTGGCGGTCATGGGCGGCATTTTTGTGGTGGAGGCCCTGTCAGTGATGCTGCAGGTCAGCTACTTCAAGTACACCAAGAAGAAGTATGGCGAAGGCCGACGTGTGCTGAAGATGGCACCGCTGCACCACCACTTCGAGAAAAGTGGCTGGACAGAAACGCAGGTGGTGGTCCGCTTCTGGATCATCACGATGTTGTTGTGCCTCGTGGGCCTGTCCACACTGAAGCTGCGCTGAGGCACATGGACACCCACACTCACATCCGTTCGCTGCCCGCCGAGGGGGCGCTTGCCAGTGCAGGTGCTGGCGCGGTGGCTTTGCATGCGCTGCACGGCCAACCCGTGCTGGTGCTGGGCCACGGCATTTCAGGTCAGGCCATGGCCCGTTGGTGTGTGCGCCTGGGCGCGCGGGTGACGGTGGCCGACACCCGCCAGCAGCCCGATTTGATGGCACGTTTGCAAGCTGAGCTGACCACCCTGGCAGGGCAGGTAGCGGCCACAGCGGGTGACGAGTGTGTGGCTCCCGACGTGGTGTGCGCGGCGTTCGACGACGCGTTGCTGGCCATGCAACCGTGGGCGGCCGTGTGCAAAAGCCCCGGCCTGTCGCCAGCACAGCTGCAAGCCGTGACCACCTGGGCGGCTGCGCACGGTGTGCCCGTGCTGGGCGAGCTGGATTTGTTTGCCGATGGCTTGCGTCGCGTGTACGCCCAAGCGGGCTTTGCACCCAAGGTGCTGGCCATCACCGGCACCAATGGCAAAACCACCACCACATCGCTGACCGGGCAGCTGCTGTCGAGGGCCGGGCTGCGGGTGGCCGTGGCAGGCAACATCGGTCCGGCGATGCTGGATGTGCTGGGTGAAGCTGAAAATAATGAACAAAATTGTGCTCCACCGCATGTAGATGTAGCTGAAGTAGCTATGGATTCGGATGCGCTTGACAAGCCAGTACTTGTGGCCTCCACACTGCCGCAAGTCTGGGTGCTGGAGCTGTCCAGCTTCCAGCTCGACGGCGTGCGCACAGGTGCGAGCGGCTTCGAGCCCACTGCAGCCACGGTGCTCAACATCACGCAAGACCACTTGGACTGGCACGGCAGCATGGCCCACTACATGGCGGCCAAAAACCGGGTGTACGGCGGCGCGGGCCTGCGGGTGCTCAACCGTGAAGACCCACTGGTCATGGCGGCTCAACCCGTCGCGCCAGAGCCTGTGCGCAAACCGCGTGGCGCGGCTGCGCTGGCCGCGGCCGCCGAGCCCGTTGCCGAACCGGTGCAGTGGGTCACGTTCGGTACCGATGTGCCGCGTCGGCCGGGCGATTGGGGGCTGGAGGTGGTCAACGGCATGGCCTGGCTGGTGCGTGCGCAGCTGGCCGACGAAACCCGCGTGAAGCGCCGGGGTGCTCAGCCCGCCGATGAGGTGGTGCTGCAACGCCTGATGCCCGCCGAGGCGCTGCGCATCCGTGGCCGCCACAACGCAGCCAATGCCTTGGCCGCACTGGCACTGGCCACCGCAGCCGGTGCCACGTTGGCACCCATGCTGTACGGCCTGCGCGAGTACGCGGGCGAGCCGCACCGCGTGGAATCGGTGGCCATCATCAACGGCGTGGAATTCATCGACGACAGCAAAGGCACCAACGTCGGTGCCACGCTGGCTGCCATCCGTGGCTTGGGTGCCGACCGCCGCCTGGTCATGATCATGGGTGGCGAAGGCAAGGGACAAGACTTTTCTCCACTGGCCGATGCCGTACGCGCACATGTGCAGGCCGTGGTCCTGATCGGGCGCGATGCCCCGGCCATCCGCGCGGCGCTGGCCTCCACGGGTGTGCCGCTGCTGGACGCCCCTGACCTGACTGCAGCGGTGCATGCTGCCGCCGAACAAGCCCATGAGGGCGATGTGGTGGTCATGTCGCCCGCCTGTGCCAGCCTGGACATGTTCCGCAACTACGGCCACCGTGCCGAGGTGTTCTGTGCTGCGGTGGACGAACTGGCCACCGAGGTGGGCATGTTGGGAGGCCACGCGTGAGCACCGCCGCACGTTCGCAGGGCTGGCAGCGCCTGACGGCTGCCGTGGGCCAGCGCGTGGGCGGCTTTGCCCGTGCCGCGCAAGAAGCCTTGCCGGTGCGCACCCACAGCAGCCAGTTTGTGCAGTCGCGTCCGCTGGCCGTGCGCGACATGGGTTTCGACCAGCCTCTGGTCTGGGTGGTGCTGGCTTTGCTGATGTGGAGCGTGGTGATGGTGTACTCCGCCTCCGTTGCCTTGCCCGACAACCCCAAGTTCGCCCGCTACGCCCACACGCATTTCCTGGTGCGCCATGCGTTGTTCATCGTGGTGGGCTTCGTCGGGGCGTTGGTGGCGTTTCAAGTGCCCATCCGCACCTGGGAGCGGGCAGCACCCTGGCTGTTCATGGTGTCCATCCTGCTGCTGGTACTGGTGCTGGTGCCGTTCATCGGCAAGGGAGTGAACGGTGCGCGCCGCTGGTTTGCGCTGGGGCCCATCAGCTTCCAGCCGTCGGAGCTGGCCAAGCTGGCCGTGCTGCTGTACGCCGCCGACTACATGGTGCGCCGCATGGAAGTGAAAGAGCGCTTCTTCCGCGCCGTGCTGCCCATGGCCGTGGCCGTGCTGGTGGTGGGGGTGTTGTTGCTGGCCGAGCCCGACATGGGTGCGTTCATGGTGATCGTGGTCATCGCCATGGGCATCCTGTTCCTGGGTGGGGTGAATGCCCGCATGTTCTTCCTGATGGCGCTGCTGGTGGTGGGGGCCTTTGCCATGATCGTGCTGACCAGCAGCTGGCGGCGCGAGCGCATTTTTGCCTACCTCGACCCCTGGAGCGAGCAGCATGCGCTGGGCAAGGGCTACCAGCTGTCGCACGCGCTGATTGCCTTCGGGCGCGGTGAAATTTTCGGTGTGGGGCTGGGTGGCAGTGTCGAAAAACTGCACTGGTTGCCCGAAGCGCACACCGACTTCCTGCTGGCCGTCATCGGCGAAGAATTCGGGCTGCTGGGCGTGTTGGTGGTGATCGGCCTGTTCATGTGGATCACGCGGCGCATCATGCACATCGGCCGTCAGGCCATTGCGCTGGACCAGGTGTTTGCCGGCCTGGTGGCGCAGGGCGTGGGACTGTGGATGGGTTTCCAGGCCTTCATCAACATCGGGGTGAACCTGGGTGCGTTGCCCACCAAAGGCCTGACCCTGCCGCTGATGAGTTACGGTGGCTCGGCCATTTTGCTCAACATGGCGGCTGTGGCCATCGTGCTGCGCGTGGACGTGGAAAACCGCGTGCTGATGAAGGGGGGGCGAATATGAGTACCCACCTTCAGCACAACGGCACGCCCGAGCCAGCGCCGGGCCGCCCCAAGCTGGCGAGCGCCCCCATGGGGGGCAGCGAGCAAAGCGAGCGTGGGGGCACTGCATTGATCATGGCTGGTGGCACGGGCGGGCACATTTTTCCGGGTTTGGCCGTGGCCGAAGCGCTGCGCGAACGTGGCTGGCGCGTGCACTGGCTGGGCGTGCCGGGCAGCATGGAAGAGCGGTTGGTGCCCCCACGTGGCTTTGCGTTTGAAGCGGTGCAGTTCTCGGGCCTGCGCGGCAAAGGGCTCGCCACGCTGGCGCTGGCCCCCCTCAAGCTGCTGCGCGCCTTCTGGCAAAGCTGGCAGGTGGTGCGCCGCGTCAAGCCCAATGTGGTGGTGGGCCTGGGCGGCTACATCACGTTTCCGGGCGGCATGATGGGCGTGCTGGCAGGCAAGCCTTTGGTACTGCACGAACAGAACTCGGTGGCCGGGCTGGCCAACAAGGTGCTGGCCAAGGTGGCTGACCGCATTTTCACGGCCTACCCGCAGGCGCTGCCGGGTGGCGAGTGGGTGGGCAACCCGCTGCGGGCCGAGTTTTTGAAACAGGCTTCCCCAGTCGAGCGGTTTGCCAACCGCACTGGCCCGTTGAACGTGCTGGTGCTGGGGGGCAGCCTGGGGGCCAAAGGCTTGAACGACGTGGTGCTGCAGGCGCTTGCCTTGATGCCCGTTGCGCAGCGCCCGCGTGTGGTCCACCAGGCAGGCCAACAACACATCGACGCTTTGCGCACGGTGTATGCCCAGGCCGGGGTCGAGGCCGAGGTGGTGCCCTTCATTGACGACACCGCTGCGGCCATGGCGGCAGCAGACTTGATCGTGTGCCGCGCAGGTGCCAGCACCGTGACCGAAATTGCCGCTGTGGGCGCGTCGGCCGTGTTCGTGCCGTTCCCGTTTGCGGTGGACGACCACCAGACCCACAACGCCCGCTTCCTGGTCGACGCCGGTGCGGCCAGGCTGGTGCAACAACGCGACCTGACCGCGCAAGGGTTGGCAGAAATATTTGAAAAAGCAGAGCGAACTATGCTTTTGAATCAAGCGGTAGAGGCGAAAAAGATGCAAAAAATTGAAGCCGTGGCCCACATGGTGGCCGCGTGCGAACACTTGGGCGGACGCACAGCGGGGGCTCGCACATGAAACACGCCATTCAACACATTCATTTCGTGGGTATCGGTGGTGCCGGCATGAGTGGCATTGCCGAGGTGCTGCTGAACCAGGGCTTCACCATTTCGGGCAGCGATCTGGCCATGGGCGCCGCCGCCAAACGCCTGTCCGACCTGGGCGCGCGCGTGCACATCGGGCACGACGCGGCGCACATCGCAGGGGCTGACTGCCTGGTCACGTCCACAGCAGTCAGTGCCACCAACCCCGAGGTGGTGGCCGCCCATGCCAAGCTGCTGCCGGTGGTGCCGCGTGCGGTGATGCTGGCCGAGTTGATGCGCCGCCAAAAAGGCGTGGCCATTGCTGGCACGCACGGCAAAACCACCACCACCAGCCTGGTGACCAGCGTGCTGGCCGCCGCCGACCTGGACCCCACCTTCGTCATCGGTGGCCGCTTGAACAGCGCCGGGGCCAACGCCCGGCTGGGGTCTGGCGAGTACATCGTGGTCGAGGCTGACGAGTCCGACGCCTCGTTCCTGAACCTGCTGCCCATGCTGTCGGTGGTGACCAACATCGACGCCGACCACATGGACACCTACGGGCACGACTTCAACAAGCTCAAAGGCGCGTTCGTCGAGTTCCTGCACCGCATGCCCTTCTACGGCGCGGCCGTGCTGTGCGTGGACGACGCGGCGATCCGCAGCCTGCTGCCCGACATTGCCCGCCCCATCACCAGTTACGGGTTTGCCGACGACGCGCAGGTGCGCGCCATCGACGTGCGGGCCGTGGGCACGCAAATGCATTTCACCGCGCAGCGCCGCAACGGTGTGACCCTGCCCGACCTGCCCGTGGTGCTGAACCTGCCCGGTCGCCACAACGTGCAGAACGCGCTGGCCGCCATTGCCGTGGCAGTCGAACTGGGGGTGCCCGACGAGGCCGTGCAAAAAGCCCTGGCCGAGTTCAACGGCGTGGGCCGCCGCTTCCAGCGCTACGGCGAGGTCGCCGTGCCCCAGGTGCATGGCGGTGGTGTGTTCACGGTGGTGGACGACTACGGTCACCACCCGGTCGAAATGGCCGCCACCCTGTCTGCCGCACGGGGTGCCTACCCGGGCCACCGGTTGGTGTTGGCCTTCCAGCCCCATCGCTACACCCGCACCCGCGATTGTTTCGAAGACTTTGTGAAGGTCATCGGCCAGGCTGACTCGGTGTTGTTGTCAGAGGTGTATGCCGCTGGCGAGCCGCCCATTGTGGCCGCAGACGGCCGCAGCCTGGCGCGTGCGCTGCGCGTGGCGGGCAAGGTCGAACCCGTGTTCGTGGACGACATCGCTCTCATGCCGCAGGCGGTGCTTGACAACGCCCGAGACGGCGACGTGGTGCTGTGCATGGGGGCCGGTTCTGTGGGGGCCGTGGCCGGACAGATCGTGGCCCTGGCCCAGCCCGTCAACGCTCAGGAGGAGATTGCACATGCGTGACGTGTTGAAAGACATGCTGGCCCCGGCGGGTAGCGTGGCCGAACTGGGCAAGGTGGCCGTGCTGATGGGGGGCGACTCGGCCGAGCGCCCTGTTTCGCTGATGTCAGGCTCGGGCGTGCTGAAAGCGCTGCAAAGCCAGGGTGTGAACGCGCATGCGTTCGATCCGGCCGAACAGCCACTGGCCGCCTTGAAAGAACAGGGGTTCGACCGCTGTTTCATTGCACTGCACGGCCGCCATGGCGAAGACGGCACGGTGCAGGGCGCGCTGGAGTTGTTGGGCATTCCCTACACCGGCTCGGGCGTGATGGCCTCTGCCCTGGCCATGGACAAGGTCACCACCAAGCGCGTGTGGCTGAGCGAAAACCTGCCCACACCCCGTTGGCAGCGCCTGGGTGCCGGGCAACATGACAACGACCACACCCGCGTGGTGCCGGATACCCTGGGTTTGCCACTGATCGTGAAGCCCGCACACGAGGGGTCGTCCTTCGGCGTGACCAAGGTGTGCGGCTATTCCGACATGCAGGCCGCGGTGCAGCTGGCCGCTGGTTTCGACGCCAACGTGCTGTGCGAGGAATTCATCGAAGGCGATGAAGTCACCTGCGCCGTGCTGGGCGAGGGGGTCAGTGCCGTGGCGTTGCCCGTGATCCGCATCCAGGCGCCCGACGGCAACTACGACTTCGAGCACAAGTACGTGTCGGAAGACACCCGTTACCTGTGTCCGAGCGGGTTGGCGCCTGAATTGGAAGCCGAGATCCAGCGCATCACCGTCGAGGCCTACCGGCTGCTGGGCTGCCGTGGCTGGGGCCGCGCCGACATCATGGTGCGCGCGTCCGACAACAAGCCTTACCTGCTTGAAATGAACACGTCGCCGGGCATGACCGGCCATTCGCTGGTGCCCATTGCCGCGCGTGCAGCGGGCATTTCCTACGAAGCGTTGTGCGTGGGCCTGCTGCGCCGTGCCACGCTGGACAGCCAACGGGAGTCGGCCGCGTCATGACCCCTGCCTACGCCATGCCCATGCCGATGGATGTTCGCCTGATGACAGGGGTCACCAGTGTGCTGGGCTGGGCGCTCGTGGCGGCTGTCCTGATGGCGGGGGGGTTGTGGGCGGTGCGCCACCCGGTGTGGTCGATCAAGGCCATCGAGGTGCATGGCGACCTGAAGCACCAGAATGAGGTGACCTTCCGCGCCCACATGGCGTCCAAGCTGCGTGGCAGTTTCCTGACGCTCGACCTGGCCGAAGTGAAACAGGTGTTCGAAAGCGTGCCCTGGGTGCGTGCAGCGGTGGTGGAGCGCGCCTTTCCCAATCGCATCCGTGTCACGGTGCAGGAGCACCAGGCCGTGGCCTGGTGGGGCCAGGATGGCAGCTCAAAGCTGGTCAACCGTCAGGGCGAGGTGTTCGAGGCCAGTGCGGACGACGACGAAACCGATGTGCTGCCCCAACTGGCCGGGCCAGACGACCAGGCCCCACGCGTGAAGGCGCTTTTCGAGCGGCTCAAACCGCTGTTTGACGCCGTTGACACGACCGTGCAACGGCTGGAGCTGACGGCTCAGGGCAGCTGGCGTCTGGTGCTGGACAACGCGGCACGCATCGAACTGGGGCGCGGCGAACCGTCCGACATCGAAGTCCGGGTCAACCGTTACCTCTCCACTGTGGGCCAGGTCACACAACAGCACGGGCGACGTGTGCTGGCGGCAGACCTGCGCTACCCGTCAGCCTATGCCGTGCGCCTGCAAGGCATCACGACGGTCGACCCCTCGGCACCCAAGCCTGCGGTGGTCAAACCCGTTCGCATCCCACAACCCAATCAACATCCAAACAGACATTGACGCATCATGGCCAAGGAATACAAAGATCTGGTGGTTGGTCTCGACATCGGTACGTCGAAGATCATGGTGGTGGTGGCAGAGGTCACCCTTGACGGTCAGCTCAAGCTCGCCGGGCTGGGCGTCGCCCCCAGCAACGGGCTGAAACGCGGCGTGGTGGTCAACATCGACGCCACGGTGCAAAGCATCCAGCAAGCGCTGAAAGAGGCTGAGCTGATGGCCGACTGCCGCATCGCGCGGGTGTCCACCGGCATCACGGGCAGCCACATCAGGGGCATCAACTCCAGCGGCATGGTGGCCATCAAGGACCGCGAGGTCACGCCCGCCGACGTGGCGCGTGTGATCGAAACCGCCAAGGCCATCAACATCTCCACCGACCAGCGCCTGCTGCTGGTCGAACCGCAGGAATTCGTGATCGACGGGCAGGACGTGAAAGAGCCCATAGGCATGAGCGGTATCCGCCTGGAGGCCAAGGTGCACATCGTGACCGGTGCGCAGAGTGCGGCTGAAAACATCATCAAGTGCGTGCGCCGCTGCGGGCTGGAAGTGGACCAGCTCATGCTCAACCCGTTGGCCAGCAGCCAGGCCATCCTGACCGAAGACGAACGTGAACTGGGTGTGGCACTGGTGGACATCGGCGCGGGCACCACGGACGTGGCCATTTTCTCGGGCGGCGCCATCCGGTACACGGCCGTCATCCCGATTGCGGGCGACCTGATCACCAGTGACATTGCCATGGCGCTGCGCACGCCCACCAAGGACGCCGAAGACATCAAGGTGGAAAGCGGTTGCGCCAAGCAACTGCTGGCCGACCCCCAGACGCAGGTGGAGGTGCCGGGTCTGGGCGACCGCGGCCCCCGCATGTTGGGCCGCCAGGCGCTGGCCGGTGTGATCGAGCCGCGTGTGGAAGAAATTTATGCGCTGGTGCAACAGGTCATCCGCGATTCGGGCTACGAAGAGGTGCTGTCGTCGGGCATCGTCATCACCGGTGGCAGCGCGGTCATGCCGGGCATGGTCGAGCTGGGCGAAGACATATTCCTGAAGCCTGTGCGCCGGGGCATTCCCAAATACGCCAGCGCGCTGTCCGACATGGTGGCCCAGCCGCGCGCGGCCACCGTGATGGGCCTGCTGGAAGAGGCCCGCCTGGGCCGCATGCGTGGCAACAAAGTGGCGCAGAAAGCGGGTTTTATGCAAAGCGGGTTGGGGCGGCTCAAAGACTGGTTCGTGGGGAATTTCTGATGCCCCTCAACCACTTGGATCACCCAGTTGATCAGTCACCTGACAACCACCCCTATCCCCGATGGACCAGCAACGGTCCGCCGCTATCAAAAATAGTCAGTTTTTCAGCCTTTATCCCATTTTCAACGTTTAAGATTCCACACTGCAGGAGGCATTCATGAGCATCGAAATGATCGAAATTGAAGAGTTCAATCAGGGCACACAAATCAAGGTGATCGGCGTGGGCGGCGGTGGCGGCAACGCTGTCGAATACATGATGCAACGTGGCGTGCAAGGCGTCGAGTTCATCTGCGCCAACACCGATGCGCAGGCACTGTCCCGCAGCTCGGCTCAGCGCGTCGTGCAGCTGGGTGCATCCGGTCTGGGTGCAGGCAGCAAGCCTGAAAAAGCCCGTGATGCTGCTGAAGCTGCCATCGAAGACATTCGCGCGTCCATCCAGGGCGCGCACATGCTGTTCATCACCGCTGGCATGGGTGGTGGCACGGGCACGGGTGCAGCACCCGTCATTGCCCGTGTGGCCAAGGAAATGGGCATCCTCACCGTTGGTGTGGTCACCAAACCGTTCGACTGGGAAGGCAGCCGTCGCATGGGCAACGCCGACAGCGGCCTGAAAGAGCTGGAAGACAACGTCGACTCCCTCATCGTTGTGCTGAACGAAAAGCTGCTGGAAGTGCTGGGCGACGACATCACACAGGATGAAGCCTTCGGCCACGCCAACGACGTGCTGAAAAACGCCGTGGGCGGTATTGCCGAAATCATCAACGAGTACGGCAACGTCAACGTCGACTTCGAAGACGTGCGCACCGTCATGGGTGAACCCGGCAAAGCCATGATGGGCACCGCCACGGCCAGTGGCCCTGACCGCGCCCGCATCGCTGCCGAGCAGGCTGTGGCCTGCCCGCTGCTGGAAGGGGTGGACCTGAAGGGCGCCAAGGGCGTGCTGGTGCTGGTAACAGCCTCCAAGGGCACCTTGAAGCTGAACGAGTCCAAGCAGGCCATGAGCGCCATCAATGCGTATGCGTCGCCCGATGCACACGTCATTTACGGCGCTGCCTATGACGACACGCTGGGTGAAGCCATCCGCGTGACCGTGGTGGCCACTGGCCTGAGCCGCCAGGCTGCTGCGCGCGTGGCGCCCAAGCTGCAGGTGCTGCAACAGCCCCTGCGCACGGGTACCGACAACATGCCCATCCAGACCACAGCCAGCATGGGTTCGCCTCTGGGTAGTGCGCTGACTGGTTTCGGGCATGCTGCGGGGCCCGATTCGGTCTCAGTGCCCAGCGTGTGGCGCACCAACCGCACGCAGGCCACGGCCAAGGTCGATGCCTTGTCCGCCGGTGGCATGGACGACTTCGAAATCCCGGCGTTCCTGCGCAAACAGGCTGATTGAGTCGGCCACATGGCACAGCAAGCCATTTGGGCAAGGCTGGGACCATGCTGAAGCAGCGTACGCTCAAAACGCTCACGCGTGCCGTGGGCGTGGGGCTGCACAGCGGTCAGCGGGTCGAGCTGACGCTGCGGCCTGCGCCGCCAGACTCGGGCATCGTGTTCCGTCGGGTCGATCTGCCCCACCCGGTTGACATTGTGGTGGGTGCCACGGCTGTCAGCGACACGCGGATGGCATCCACACTGTCCAACGGCGATGCCAGGGTGCTGACGGTCGAGCACCTCATGTCTGCGTGCGCTGGCTTGGGGCTTGACAACCTGCTCATTGACATCACCGCCGAAGAAGTGCCCATTCTGGATGGATCTGCCGCCTCGTTCGTGTACCTGCTGCAAAGCGCGGGAGTGGTCGACCAGGACGCGCCGCGCCGTTTCATCCGCATCGTCAAACCCGTTGAAGTGCGCGAGGGCGAGGGGGCCAACCTGAAATGGGCACGGCTTGACCCGTACCACGGCTACAAGCTCACGTTCGAGATCGAGTTCGATCACCCTGCGGTCGATTCAACCGGCCAGCGGGTCGAGTTCGATCTGGGCAGCGGGCAATATGCACGCGAAATTGCCAGGGCGCGTACCTTTGGCTTCACCCGCGACGTTGAAATGCTGCGCGCCAACGGGCTGGCCCGAGGTGGTGGGCTGGACAACGCCATCGTGATGGACGATGACAAGGTGCTCAACGCAGATGGCCTGCGCTATGGCGACGAGTTTGCCAAGCACAAAATCCTCGATGCCATGGGTGACCTGTACATCGTCGGGCGGCCACTGCTCGCCGCTTACGGTGCGTTCCGTTCAGGCCACGGCCTGAACAACAAGCTGTTGCGTGAACTGCTCAGCCAGCCACAGGCCTACGAGCTGGTCACGTTTGACGACGTGCGTCAGGCACCACCCGGGTTTGCCGACCTCATGCCAGCCTGGTAACCACAAGGCCCCACATGCTGTTCTTTCGCTGGACCATGATGCTGCTGATGCTGGGCGTGGTGGCATCGTTTGTGTTTTACGTGGCCACTGGCGAGGTGAAGTACCGAGCCCTGGGTCTGAAAATCATGAAATGGGCGGTGCTGGCCGCATTGGGATTTTTCGGCGTGCTCATCCTGGAGCGGTTGCTCTGACGGCACCGCCCTCACAGACTGAGTGAGGGGGCGTACTTCATCAGGTAGGGTTTCATCTGCAGATCTTCCTTGATGACGTGGTCTATCAACCAAGTACGCAGCAATGTGAGCACTTCATGTGCCATGTCGTCAGACCAAGCAGTGTTGTCCACCTTGTGTTTGCAGGTCTGCAGCACACGTGTCAGGTCACTGTGAGACTGGTGCATGCGTTCGCTGTGGGGGAAATGAACAGCCCGGGCAATCCGCTCTTCCGACTTGAAGTGAATGTCGGCGTAATGGTCAAGCTGGGCCAGCTGGTTGGACAGCTTGTTGATGTTTTTGGCTTCGAGGGCGCGCTCAGCCAAGTTGATCAGCTCAATGAGGTGCCTGTGATCGTTGTCAATGCGGTCATTGCCAACGCTCAGATTCGGATTCCAGTGAATAGGCATGAGTGGTAGGTGATCGGGTTCGTGTTGGGAATTGTCTGACTTACACGACGCACACGATGGCGGCATTGTGAAAGCGGGGGAACAACAGGCCTTGCGTGTCCATGGTGTCCAGCTCACCCAGCGTGAGTGCCCCGCACAGCGTGGTGGCCTGGCAACGGTCGGCCAGTTGGGCCAGCTCCTGCTCGGTGTCGTCGCCAAAGTGCATGCGACGCCCGGCACAGTAGAACGCCGTCAGAGGCCGGTTAGCGGCTGAATCCCCCAAACGCTGGGCCAAGTGTGACACGCAGGTGCTGCTGGCCAGTTCAGGCGCGCGCAGCACCCGCAGCGATGAATTGGGTGGCACCTCGCCCACGCAGTAGATGGCACCGTCGTCGGTCAGGCCAACGGGTATGCGCACCAGCACATCGAGTGCGGTGATGACCCCAAATGGAAAATGCACGCCATAGGCATAGAAGTTGTCCCGCGTGAGCGCGACGCCGTACTCGACCAGCACGATCTCCTGGTAAACCGTCAGGGCGGGGCGCCCGTCGATGAAATCGATGCAGTTGCCGCGCGTGGCCGTGGCTTTCATCGTGGCTTTGGACACGGGGTAACCGTGTGCCAGCACGGCCGCGGCGGGGTTGTCGATGGACAGACCCAACACAGCATTGCCCACACATTGGGTGTTGTCAAACAGGCAGGGCATGGGTTGGAAGGTTTCGCTGCCGGCGTTCACACCCCAGCAGCGAAGTTGCTCGGACAGGTCGGCGCATATGGCGGTCATGAGCGAACCGATGTACGGCAGCATGCTGTCAAACACCATGAAGAGCGAGCGTTGTGTCTGGGCAGTGAGGCGGGTCACGCCGTCGGCACAGTCGCGCAGGCGGGGCAATGCGCTGTTCAGGTCGGCAGGCAAATCCCCCACCAGAAAGTGTGGGGGCATGGTGTCCATGCGCATCAGCCAGATGCCGTCGGTCTGCAGCCCGTTGTCGGTCACCAGTGCAGGGAACACGGCCCCCAGCAGCGGCAACCCAAGGCCGTTGCACGCTTGCTGAAGTGCCGTGACGGCCTCGCGCGCTGCTTCGGGCACCATGGCGAACACGCCCATGCCCAGGTGCGCGCTTTGCCACTTTGCCAGTTGCGGGCGCAGCCCGTCCAACGAAGCGGGTAACCAGTGCTGATCTTGAAACAGGCTGCTCATGATGCGGGTATTTTGCATGCCGTTTCGGGCACAGGGTGCGCCAGCCCACTGCGGACATACCCCATGGCGTGAGGGGTCAGTAGTTGCGCCCGGCCTTGTACGCGGCGCTCACACGGGCGTTCAGGTTGGCCACCTTGGCAATGGCCAGGGTCGAGCGGCTGACCTGTGCGTGGGTGATGGCCAGCCCCAGCGCATCAGCAGCGTCCTTGCCCGGCAGGCCGGGCAACTGCAGCAGGCGTTTGACCATTTCCTGCACCTGCGGCTTGGTGGCCTTGCCGTAGCCCACCACGGCTTTTTTCAGCTGCAGCGCGGTGTATTCGCTCACCTCCAGGTTGTGGGTCACCAGTGCCGTCAGGCAGGCACCACGGGCTTGGCCGAGCTTCAGTGTGGCCTGGGGGTCCACGTTGACGAACACGATTTCGCAGGCTGACACGTCAGGCTCGTAACGCTTGATTACTTCGCCAATGCCGTCAAACAGCACCTTCAGCCGTTGCGGCAACAACCGGCTGTCCAGGTGCTGCGTGCTGATGGTGCCGCTGGCCACATAGCGCATGTGTGCCCCTTCGGCGTCGATCAGGCCGAAGCCCGTGGTCAGCAAGCCAGGATCAATGCCAAGGATGCGCATGGTGTTTTGAAAAAAATAGCAAACAATATCCGTTGGTAAAGCGGTAAGGGCCTATTTTGTTTGAAAAATGACGTGCCGACGCGGACAGGTGCGGCGTCAAGCACCGAAATACCAGCGGACCGACTGGAAAAACACCGGGGCAGCAAAGCACAGGGCATCCACGCGGTCCAGCAGGCCGCTGGCCCCCGTCACGCCCTTGTTCGCACCGCCCCAGTGGGGCACGCCCCGGTCGCGCTTGATGGCTTTCATGACCAGATGGCCCAAACTGCCCGCCGCGCAGGCCACCCAGGCCATGGCCAGTGCCTGGCCGGGCTTGAACGGCGTGACACCGGCCAGCAACACCCCGACCGCGCCACCCGCAGCCAGCCCCACGGCCCAGCTGCGCCAGTTGAAACTCTGGCTGATGAGCGGCAGCGTGGGCGGTTGCTTCAAATAGCGGCTGGCCACGTGCTGGGCCAGCACGCTGGTCTGTACCACCGCCACCAGGAAGAAGGCGAGGAACGCGCTGCGGCCGTGGTAGCCGGGGAAGTCAAGCGTCAGCAGCGCGGGCACGTGGCTGAGCCCGTACACGCACACCATCACCCCCCACTGCAGCTTGGCGTTGCGTTCCAGAAAGCGCTGGGGCTCGTTGCCAAAACAGCTGGCCGCAGGCAGCGCCAGGAACGCATACACCGGGATGAACACCGTGAACAAGCCATAGTGCCCCGTGCCCAGCAGCACATACTGGGCGGGCAAAATGCCAAAAAATGAGAGCACCAAAGCTTTGTGGTCACTGCGGTGGGTGGGGGTGAGGCTGATGAACTCGCGCAAAGTCAGCAGCGAGCCGAACCCAAACAGCCACAGCGCACCCACGGGCCCAGACGCCCAGCCCACCCAGAACACGCCCATCATGAGCCACGAGCGGCGCACGGCCTCGCGGTAGGCCTTCAGGCGTTGCCACCACTCGGTGTCGTGGCCATTGCCGTCGTCATCGCGCTCACGCAGCGACAGCAAAAACCCCGCCAGCGTGGCCAGTGCCAGTGTGCCGAACACCCCCACGAACAGCAGGCTCATCTGCTGGTCGGGGGTCAGGTTGCGCAGGAAGCGGTTCATGGCGGGGCGGTTGCTGGCGTGTCGATCGTGGGCGTGAAGGTAGCGGGTGTGGAAGACGCTTTGCCCATCAGGCCGAGCGCAGGTCGACCACGGCCTGCCGTGCACGGGTCAGGAACGCGGAGCGGTCTTCATCCGGCCCCAGCGCGATGGGCGCCCCGAACGTGACCGAACACAGAATGGGCACCGGCACCACTTCGCCTTTGGGCATGAGCCGCTGCACGTTGTGTATCCACGCGGGCACCAGCACCACATGCGGGAACTGCCGCGCCAGGTTGTACAGCCCGGCCTTGAAGGGCTGGGGTTCGTCGGCATGGCCGCGCGTGCCCTCCGGGAACAGGATGATGGAGTCGCCCTGTGACAGCGCCTGCAGCAACGGCTCCAGCGGGTCGCTGTCGTCGGTGCGGGCACGGTCCACGTACACGGCGTTGAACACCTCGCGGGTGATCCAGGCGCGCAGGGGACTTGCCGTCCAGTAGTCTTTGGCGGCAATGGGGCGGGTGATGCCGCGCAATTCTTGCGGCAGTGCGGCCCAGATCATGACCAGGTCGGCATGGCTCTGGTGGTTGGCAAAGTAAATGCGCTGCTCGGCCTTGGGCGGGCACCCCAGCCAGCGGGCTTGCGCCCCTGTGAGCAGGCGCACGAAACCCAGCAGCAGCCACCCGAACACCCGCGCCATCATGCGGACCATCCTGGCAGGGCACAGCCTGCAGCCATGTGGCCGGTTGACTGGGGGCCTGCTGGCAAGTGAGCGTTTGTCAGGCGGTTTCCTGTCAAGTGAGCGTTGAACGGCATCAAGGTGCGGCAATCGGGCATGAGCGAAAGACTCTCAGCCTCTCAGGGCAACACGGCGTTGGGCATGCGCGCCAGTATCGTCTCGGTGCGGCGGTTCATGTAGGTGGAATTGGGCCGCCGCTCAAAGGTTTTGGGCGCGGGCAGCATGACAGCCAGCCTGGCGGCCTGCGCGGCACTGAGTTGTGCCGCCGACACGCCAAAGTAGCGCTGCGCGGCGGCTTCGGCACCGAACACGCCGTCGCCCCATTCCACGCTGTTCAGGTAAATCTCCAGGATGCGCTGTTTGCTCAAAAACGCCTCCAGCAGGTACGACAGCATCATTTCCTGCGCTTTGCGAGGCAGCAGGCGCTCGCCTGACAACAGCAGGTTTTTGGCCAGCTGTTGCGTGATGGTCGAGCCGCCCACCACCTTGGGGGGTGGCGAGTGGCCGCTTTGGCGCGCGCGCTGGGCCTGCTGGCGGTTGCGGCTCCAGGCCGATTCCATGGCCCCCCAGTCCACGCCCAGGTGGTTGGCAAAACCGTCGTCTTCGGAAGCGATGACGGCGCGTTTGAGGTGGGGCGAAATCTGTGCCGAACCCACCCACACCTGTGCCCAAGGCCGCGCCGGGGCGGGTGGGTTGCTGGCCCCCGCACCGGCATGCAGCCGCCGCCAGGCTTCGGACCGCATGAAGGCCGTGCTGTGCGGTGCCACCCACGCCATCAGCGCGATGCGCAGCACGAAAAACAGCTGCAGGCACACCCCTGCCAGCGCCACCCACATCAACCAGCGGCGTGTGGCCGTGAATCCGGCAACAGGCAGGTGCCACCAGCGCTTCATGGACTGCTCACCGTGGTGCTGAGGGTTTCGTCGCGTGTGAACTTGAAGCGCGACACCACCACGATCTGGTCGGCACGGCGCAACATGCCTTCGTTGAAGCGGTTGAAGCTCAAGCCTTGCACGATGGCGCGTGCCCGGCGGTCCAGCTGGCGTTTGCCCGAGCTTTCGACCACTTCGGCATCGATCACCCGGCCGTCGTGGTTGACGGTGATGACCATGGTCAGCTCGCCATACAGCTTTTTGCCGCCTTCCTGGGGGAAGTGAATGGTGCCGTGGTCTTCGATCTTGCGGCGCAGCTCGTCGTAGTACAGCGCGTACACCTCTTCGCGCGTGGCGGGGCTGATGTAGCGCTTGCGTGGCCGCGCGTTCTCTTCGTTCACGCGTTTTTCAATTTCGGCCAGCATCTTGACCATCTGTTTGCGCTTGCGTTCACGCTCCTGCTCTTCGGGCGTGAGTGGCTGGGTGGTTGGTTGCGGGGGCGCAAACGTCGCCAGCTGCTTCTTTAACTGGGCCAGCAGCATGGTTTGCTGTTGCTTCAGGACTTCGATGCGCTTTTCTTCGGTGTCGTCAGCGGCGTCACCTGGCCGCATCTGAATGGTCGGGGGCAACGGCGAGCTGGCGCGGCCCTTGGCAGCCTCGCCGCCGCCTTGCAGGTTGGCCTGGGCAATGGCCTGGGCCTTGTCGGGTCGCTCGGCACTGCGGGCGTTGACCAGCACCACTTCCAGCGGCGTGTCGTGAAACACGCGGTTGAAGGCTTCCGGGTTGACGAACCGCACACTCAACACCACGGCATGCAGCAGCACCGACACGGCCAGCGCCCAGTGCAGCGTGGTGAACTGGTCCACGCCCAAACGGGTCAGCAACGGTTTTGGCGGTGCCTTTTCCAGTGGGGCCTGCAGCGGAGTCGGCTGCGGGGTGTGGGGCGCGGGCGTGGTCACAGCACGGGCAGGCGGTGCGGTCAGGCGTCTGCGGCAGCGGGTGCCTGCGGCGGGGCATCGGCGTCGTCAGCAGGGGCATCCATGTCCACTGCAATGGCAATGGGGCCGCCCAGGTCGTCATCGCTGTCATCCCCGCTGTCGTCGCTGGCTTCGTCGGTGCCTTCGGCGGCGGCGCTGGCGTTGGCTGGCGCGTCCAGGCGCTCGACCACGGTGCCACCGATGTCCAGGCTGATGTCATCCACCGCACCCAGCTTCACCCGCACGCGGGCGTTGCGTGGCAGGCCGTCGGTGCCCATCACGTTCAGCACCAGGGGCAGGTTGTCGGCACGCACCACACCGTCCTTGATGACGGCGCCTTCGATCTCGGTGATGCCCGCCTGGCCCAGGTGCTTGAGCGTCCAGTAGCGCTCCATGCCATTCTGGAACTGGTTGTAGGCGGTGTAGGCCGCGTCGAATCCGCTGATGATGGAATACAGCGCGGCGTCTTTGGGCTTGAACGGGGCTTTGAGGGCCGCCAGGTTGCCATGGCGCGCGCAGGCAATGATTTGCCACTGGTTCACCAGGTCGGTGTAGCGGCGCAGGGGCGAGGTGCTCCACGCGTAGCACTTCACGCCAATGCCGGCGTGGGGTTGGGCCTTGGTGCCCATGCGCACCTTCACGCCGGGTGCCAGGCTGGCCTGGCTGCGGTAAATGCCGGGCACGCCACTGTCGGCCAGCAACTGGCCCCAGGTGCTGTTGGCCACGATCATGGCCTCGGCCACGATGAGGTCGAGCGGTGAGCCCCGGCGGCGGGTGCCGATGACCACGGTTTCGTCGCCACGCGGACCATCGGCAGATGAGCCAGTTTCTGGGTTCTGGCCGTCGGCAGACGGGCTGGTTTCCGCCACGGGCATCGCCAGTTTGAAGGTGTAGTCAGGGCGGTTGAAGTTTTCGGGCTTGCCGCGCACCACCTCGCGCTGGGCTTTCAGGTGTTGGGCCAGTTTGTGCAGGAAACGCAGCTCGTGCGCCCACGTCAGCGCAATGTGCCCACCTTCTTTTTCAATCGATTCAGTGCCTTGTGGCTTGTTTGTATTGAATTCTTTGCTATTGAAAAAATCGTCTGTCAGCACGTCGTCGAGCTGATCGTGGCGCAGGTTCGCGACGATGGGCACACGCTCGGTCAACGTGCGGGTGCCGGTGAAGGTAAAGGTGGCTTCGTCCATCGTCACGTACAGCGACAGGGCAGGGCAGTCACGTCGCTCTTGCAGCGTGTAGGTCTGCACCACCTCGTCGGGCAGCATGGTGACTTTGTGGCCGGGCATGTAAACGGTGCTCAGGCGGTGGCGGGCCACCTGGTCGATGGCGCTGTCGGGCGCAATGGCCAGGCCCGGTGCGGCAATGTGGATGCCCAGCGTGACCGTGCCCGTGCCCAGCCCCTGGATGGACAGGGCGTCGTCAATTTCGGTGGTGGCCGAGTCGTCCACCGAAAACGCACGCACGGTGGCCAGCGGCAACTCGTCGGTGATGGGCGGGGCCTGCAGCGCCGGGAACCCGGTACCGCGTGGGAAATGCTCGAACAAAAACCGTTGCCAATGGAACTGGTAGGCGTTGGCAATGGCCCCCACGGCTTTCAGCATGACCAGCGGGGCGGTGTGCGTTTGTTTGGCCGCCTCGACCACGGCCTTGTATTCAGGCGCGTTCTTGTCGGGCTTGAACAGAATTTTGTACAGCTGATCGCGAATGGCCTGCGGGCACTGGCCTGCGGCCAACTCGGCCACCCAGGAGTCGATTTGCGCCAGCACGGCTTGTTTCTTCTCGATGGCGGCCAGCGCTTGCTGAACCTGCTCTTGCGGGGCTTTCTTGAACCGGCCCTTGCCCGCGCGGCGGAAGTAGTGGGGCGCATCGAACAGCGCCAACAGCATGGCGGTTTGCTGTTCCAGCGGGGCTGACGCTGAAAAGTAATCGCGCGCCAGGTCGGCAAAGCCGAATTCCTCGGCGGGGGCGAACTCCCAGGCCAGGTCGAGCTCGATGTCAGCGGCCTGGCCCTGTGCCGAGGCCATCAGCAGCGCCGGTTGGGGCTTCTCGAACTTGATGAGGGCGTTGGCCGCCTTCACTTTCATGCGCTTGCCCGAGTCCAGCTCGATTTGGAGCGAGCTTTCGGCTTCGGACAGGATGCGGCCGGTCATGAATTTGCCGGCTTCTTCAAACAATGCAAACAACGGGAGCTTTCGTTCAACGGAATCGGGGGGAGCCGCGCCGTCAGGCGCTGACACAGCGCAGCAGTGTAGCGCCGGGGTGACATGGACGGCTGATGTGCAGGGGGATGTGTGTGCCCGCTGATCCGGGGTGTCATCGGCCTGACACGGCGGGCCAACAGACTGCGCGTTTTTCAACCCAGAGGATGAGGATTTCCCATGTTTGCCCACCTGTTGCCCTTGAGTGCCGTTTCTGTGGCCGTTGCCCTGACCTTGTCTGCCTGCGGTGGCAGCGACGCCCAGCCCTTCAAAACCCTCAACGGCCAGGCGCCGCTGGTCATCGGTCACCGCGGCGCCGCCGGTTACCTGCCTGACCACACGCTGGAGGGGTACTTGAAAGCCATCGAGATGGGGGCCGACTTCATCGAGCCCGACCTGGTGGCCACCCAGGACGGCGAGCTGATAGCCCGCCACGAACCCAACATCACCGCCACCACCGACGTGGCCAGCCGCCCCGAGTTTGCCAGCCGCAAAACCACCCGCATGGTCGATGGTGTGGCTGAGACAGGCTGGTTTGCCACCGACTTCACGCTGGCCGAAATCAAAACCCTGCGCGCCATCCAGCCTCTGAGTGACCGCAGCACCGCCTACAACGGCCTGTACCAGATCCCCACGTTCCGCGAGGTGCTGAACCTGGCCAAAACAGAGGGCGCCAAGCGTGGCAAAACCATTGGCGTGTACCCCGAAACCAAGCACCCCACCTACCACCAGGATGCCAACCTGAAGCTGGAAGACCGCCTGCTGACTGTGCTGGCCGAGTACGGCTACACCACCAAGGCGTCGCCCGTCATCGTCCAGTCGTTCGAAACCACCAACCTCAAGTACCTGCACACCAAGACCCAGGTGCGCCTGGTGCAACTGGTGGACGGCGACGACTACGACTTCAAAACCGGTGCCGTCACGTTCGCTGCCCCGTTCGACCGCCCCTACGACTGGACGCGTGCGGGCAAGACCGAGTTGTTCGGCTCCATGGTCACGCCAGCAGGCCTGGCCGAGATCGCCAAATACGCCGATGGCGTGGGCCCCTGGAAGCCCTACATCGTGCCGGTCAAAGGCACCTACGGGGCCGACGGCAGGATGGTGGACGTGAACAAGGACGGTGCCATCAATTACATGGATACCAGCTCTGCTGCGCCCACAAGCTTGATTGCCGATGCGCACAAGCTGGGCCTGACCGTGCACACCTGGACCTTCCGCAACGAAGCCAAGCGCCTGACCGCTGACCTGAAGGGTGACCCCAAGGCCGAGTACCTGCTGTTCTACCGTGCAGGCATCGATGGCCTGTTCTCCGATTTCTCCGATACCGCCGTGGCCGCCCGCGCGGACTACCTGAAAGAAATGGGTTATTGATAAAAAAGTACTCTACCGCTTATCGGTCGGGTACTTCAAGCTATTGTTTCCGTTCCATTGGTCGCCTGGCAGACTGGCGGCCAGTTCAGGTGGTCAGTTTCAGGCAGTCAGGTGCTGGTCACCAGATTCAGGTGGGCCAGGATGGCGGGCAGGTGGTTGTCAAAGTCGGACAGCGCGTGGTCTGACCCCGGCACCACCTGCAACTGGGTGCGGGCGTAGCGCGCGGCCATGTCGCGCCAGTCCAGCACCTCGTCGCCGGTGGCGGCCCACACCTGGTAGCGGGTGGGTTGGCTCAGCACTGGCACAACCTGTGCCAGCAGTTCGTCCACGAATTCAGGACGGAAGAAAAAGGTCTGCTCGGGGTCGTGCCAGAGGGTCTGTTCGCCGATGTAGCGGGCCAGGTCACGCGCCGGGTTCACGGCGGGGTTGATCAGCACCGCGCGGCTGCCCGCTGCCACAGCAAGGTGTTCGGCCACCCAGGTGGCATAAAAACCACCCAGCGACGAGCCCATGACGGCCACGCGGCCCACTGGCCAGTCGGCCATGCCCTGCGTCACCAGCGCCATGGCCTGGGCGGGCGAGGGCGGCAACTGCGGGCACCAGAACGTCACACCAGGAAAGCTGCGCGCCACCCAGTCAGCCATTTTTTGCGCCTTCATCGACTGTGGCGATGACCTGAAGCCGTGCAGGTAAAGCAAATGCGTGGCTGGCGTGGTGGCGTCACCCGTGCGTTGCTCGGACGCACCCGAAAAACGCACAGCCTCTGTGACCGAAGCGGCGGGTGGAGTGGACATTGGGGGGGCATCAGGCATGCACTTGATAATACGGGGCTTGCCCGGCAGCGGGTGGGTGCGCCGTGCCCCATGAAGCCGCAGGCTTCAGCGATGCCTTCCCCGCTTCACCTGTTCACAATTCCCCAAACCGATGGCCACTGTTTTTGACAAGCCCTCGCTGCTGCAGCGCATCAAGCCGTGGTTCAGCGGGTTCGACACCTTGCTGCTGGTGGCGGTGCTGCTGCTGTGCGCGCTGGGCCTGGCCACCATGTATTCGGTCGGGTTCGATCACGGCACGCGTTTCGTGGACCATGCCCGCAACATGGTGATTGCGCTGTGCGTGGTGTTCGGGGTGGCGCAGATTCCACCGCAACGCCTCATGACCTTTGCCGTGCCGCTGTACGTGGTCGGGGTGACGTTGCTGGTGGCTGTGGCGCTGTTTGGCATCACCAAAAAAGGGGCCACACGCTGGCTGAACGTGGGGGTGGTGATCCAACCCAGCGAAATCATGAAAATTGCCATGCCGCTCATGCTGGCCTGGTGGTTCCAGCGACGCGAGGGGCATTTGCGCCACACCGACTTCTGGGCGGCCGCTGGCCTGCTGTTGCTGCCCTTTGGCCTGATCATGAAGCAGCCTGACCTGGGTACCGCTTTGCTGGTGTTTGCCGCCGGGTTGTTCGTGATATTTTTTGCCGGCCTGAGCTGGAAAATCATGTTGCCGCCCATGTTGCTGGGTGTCGTGGGGGTCACGGCTTTGGTGGCCTTCAGCAACGAGCTGTGCATGCCCGACGTCGATTGGCACGTGCTGCGCGAGTACCAGAAGCAGCGGGTGTGCACCCTGATGGACCCCACGCGCGACGCGCTGGGCAAGGGTTTTCACACCATTCAGGGCATGATCGCCATCGGCTCGGGCGGGGTGTGGGGCAAGGGCTTCATGCAGGGCACACAAACCCACCTGGAGTTCATCCCCGAGCGCACCACCGATTTCATTTTTGCCGCGTTTTCCGAGGAATTCGGACTGGTGGGCGTGGTGGCGCTGGTGCTGGCCTTTGTGTTCTTGGTGGGCCGGGGTCTGGTCATTGCCTTGAATGCCCCCACAATGTTCTCGCGCTTGCTGGCCGGGGCCATTGCGCTCATCTTTTTTGTGTACGCCTTTGTCAACATGGGCATGGTCAGCGGCATTTTGCCGGTGGTGGGCGTGCCCTTGCCGTTCATCAGTTACGGCGGCACGGCCATGGTCACCTTGGGGTTGGGCATTGGCATGCTCATGTCCATTGCCAAGGCCGAGCGCCTCATGCAAGCCTGAAAGCCACCATGTCCCCGATACATCCGACCGTTTCTTTCGTGGGCATAGGCAACATGGGGCTGGCCATGGTGGGGCGCTTGCGCGACCTGGGTTGGCCGGTGGCTGTGTGCGACATCGACCCAGCCGTGTGTGCCCAGGCCGCCGCCTGGGGCGCCACAGTGTTTGCCAGCCCTGTGGCGCTGGCGCGGGCCATGCCGCCTGGCGACCTCATGGTGGTGGCGGTGGTCAACGCCGCGCAATGCCGCGACGTGATGTGGGGTGACGGCGATGGCGATGACGAGGGTGCACACACCCTGCACTGGCCTGAGCAGGGTGCCGCGCAGGCGTTGCAACCCGGCCAGACGGTGATGTGGTGCCCCACCATTTCGCCGGGCGATGTCGAATCTCTGACCCAGCGCCTGGCGCAGCAGGGCGTGCACGGCATCGACGCGCCCATGTCGGGTGGCCCGGCGCGTGCGCGTGCAGGCACCATGAGCCTCATGGTGGCGGGCGCGGCTGCCGTGGTGGCGGCCCACGAGTCGGTGCTGAATGCCTTGGCCAACCCTGTTTTTCGTCTGGGTGAGCGGCTGGGCGACGGTGCCCGCACCAAGCTGGTCAACAACCTGCTGGCGGGCATCAACCTGGTGGGGGCGGCCGAGGTGCTGGCGCTGGCATCCAACCTGGGGCTGGATTTGCCCGCCACGCTGGATGTGATCGAGCGCTCCAGCGGGCAAAGCTGGATCGGTGCCGACCGCATGCGCCGCGCCATCGCCGGCGACCTGTCACCCCGCGCCCACATGACGCTGCTGGCCAAAGACACGCGTCTGGCCAACGAGGCCGCTGCCGAAGCCGGTTTTTCAGGGCCGCTGGGTGCGCGTGCCTCGGCCGTGTTCCGCGCGGCATGCGAATCGGGCCTGTCCGAGCTGGATGATGGTGCATTGCTTGCATTTTTGCAGCAACATGGGCAAATCAGGTAAGCGGCGAGGCCATTTTTGGCTTGTAAATGCCCTGCGTGCGCCGGGTGACGCAGGTCTTTCTACAATGCACCCATGATTTCACGCGAACCCACCCTTGAACGCCTGGCTGTGGCCAACGGCCTGCTGCTGGCTCCCTACGACCTGACAGAGGCTCATTTGAAGCGTGCGCTGGGCGACATCCTGTCGCACGGTGCTGACGATGCCGACCTGTACTTTCAGTACACCCGAGCCGAGGGCTGGAGCCTGGAAGAGGGCATCGTCAAATCCGGCAGCTTCAGCATCGATCAGGGCGTGGGCGTGCGCGCCGTCAGCGGCGAAAAAACGGCCTTTGCCTACTCCGATGATTTGAGCTGGGCGGCCCTGAGCGATGCGGCGCAAACCGTGCGCACCATCGGTGCCCACGGCCAAAACGCCAAAGTGAAAGTGCCCACGCGCAAAGTGGGTGCCAAAAAGGTGGCACCCTCGCGCAGCCTGTACGGCGGGCTCGACCCCATTGCCACGCTCGACAGCAATGCCAAAGTGGCCCTGCTGGAAAAGGTGGAAAAACTGGCCAAAGCCCGTGACCCCCGTGTGCTGCAAGTCATGGCCGGGCTGGCCGCCGAGTACGACGTGGTGCTGGTGGCCCGTGCCGACGGCACGCTGGCAGCCGATGTGCGCCCGCTTGTGCGCCTGTCGGTCACGGTCATTGCCGAGCAGGCAGGCCGGCGCGAAGTGGGTTCGTCAGGTGGCGGTGGCCGTTTCGGGTTTGCCTACTTTGACGACACGCTGGTCAACCAATACGTGAACGAAGCCGTGGACCAGGCGCTGGTCAACCTCGATTCGCGCCCCGCACCCGCAGGTCAGATGGCCGTGGTGCTGGGCCCCGGCTGGCCCGGTGTGCTGCTGCACGAGGCCGTGGGCCACGGGCTGGAAGGCGACTTCAACCGCAAAGGCTCCAGCGCGTTCGCGGGCCGCATGGGCCAGCGCGTGGCCGCCAAAGGCGTGACCGTGCTCGACGACGGCACCATTGCGGACCGCCGTGGCAGCTTGAACGTCGATGACGAAGGTTGCCCCAGCCAGAAAAACGTGCTGATCGAAGACGGCATTTTGAAAGGCTACATCCAGGACAGCCTGAACGCCCGCCTCATGGGCGTGAAGCCCACCGGAAACGGCCGCCGCGAAAGCTACGCCCACACCCCCATGCCCCGCATGACCAACACCTACATGCTGGGTGGCGACAAAGCCCCCGAGGAAGTTCTGGCCAGCATCAAAAAAGGCCTGTACGCCACCAACTTCGGCGGCGGGCAGGTGGACATCACCAGCGGCAAGTTTGTGTTCAGTGCATCCCAAGCCTACTGGGTGGAAAACGGCAAGATCCAGTACCCGGTGAAGGGTGCCACGCTGATAGGCAACGGCCCCGAGGCACTCACCCGCATCAGCATGATCGGCAACGACATGAAGCTGGACAGCGGCGTGGGCGTGTGCGGAAAAGAGGGCCAGAGCGTCCCCGTGGGCGTGGGCCAGCCCACGCTGCGCATCGACGGGTTGACGGTGGGCGGTACGGCCTGACCGGGTTTTTTGCAGTGAAACCAGCCTGGGTGCGCGCAGCGCCGACACATGGACACATGACCATTAAATTCTGCAGGCCCCTTCCCTAGTCAAAAGCCCGGTCAATGGAACAAACTACCAGGCTGTGTGTACGGTTTCTTGGAAGCCCGGATGTCAGTCTGGGGGCATCCATTCGTTTTTCATACGCCAAGGTACTGGCACTGCTTGCATTTCTGGTTTGCGAGGAGGGCCGACAGCGGCGCGAGCGATTGACCTACCTGCTTTGGCCGAATCATGCCGAAGATACAGCACGCGCCAATCTGCGCAATGCTTTACACGCGCTCAAAAAAATACTGGGTGCCCACAGGGTGTGCGGTGATCGCCAGTACGTCTGGCTGTCACCTGATGAGGGGGACTACATCGACATCGCGCTGCTGCGCCAAGCGGTAACCCACTCCAGTCTGGCCGCTACACACCAAGCGGCGGCAATGGACCTGATGTTGGGTTATAGCGGCGAGTTCATGGCCAATTTCACGCTGCCTGATGCGCCGGATTACATGCAATGGCAAGACACACAGCGCCTCATCAGCCATAAGCATTTGCTCAGCCTCAGCGAGCACTTGCTGTGCCTTCCTGCCGTCGTCTCCAACAAGGCGCAGCAAATAGCGCTGATGCAAAAGCAGACCCTTATCGATCCATGGAACGAGCTTTTCCATTTGCGACTGATGCAGCTTTTGGTAGACGACGGGCGCACTGCCACGGCATTGGCCCACTTTGACTATGTTCACGGCCTGTTTCAGCGGGAACTGGATACCCAACCCAGCCCTGAAGTGCAAGCTTTGGTTGGGCGTTTGCGTGCAAGCACTGACTTGCCGTCAACAGCTGCGCCCAAGGGATCGCCAACCCAGCACGAAGCCAATCCAAAAACTCGACTGGTGACGTTGCTCTATGTCGAGATTCGCTGCCTTGCGGGAGATGACGCACAAAAATTCCAGTTTCTCCAACAAGCCCGTGAGTTCGTTGCCTGCGAGACGCGGCGCCAGGGTGCTCACACTTGCGTCACCCCGGATGGCAGTCTGATGGCCTATTTTGGGTACCCTGAATACATCCCCGATGCCATTCAGCGTGCCATGCGCTCGGCCGACAGTATTCGCAAGCAAGCCCAAGCACTCAATGTCTTGCTGCGACTGAGCCTCAACCACGGCCCCATGATGTTTTCAAGGAACCCGCACAGCCCAGATGCCCTTGGCCTGATCAGCAACACCACTCTGCGTCTGGTCACGTGCGGCCGCTCTGGGGACATCTTGGCGACAGCTTCTTTTGTCAAAAAGGCACCCACACTGCCTGAATTGATTCCATTGCAGCTCCCTGCCGAGGTGTCCTTGGACGAGCAAATGCAGGCGTATCGCTTGGCAAGCATGCCCAAGTTGACACAGCGCGCGGCATCCATACTGATTGGGCGCCAGCAAGAGCGCGCAAGGCTGAAAAGACTGGCCAGTAGAACCCAGCCAAGCGGCCTCGGCGCTGCCTTGCTCATTGGCGATGCGGGCTGCGGCAAGACCAGGCTGGTCCAGTGGCTGATGCAATCACGCGACCATTCCGTACCTACCCTGGTTTTCCAATGTCGCCAAACGTGCAGTGAAACACCCTACGCACCGATATCTGCCTTTATCAAGGAGCAATGTGGCATCGGGACCGATGATGACCTGAACACCCGCACCCAGAAATTGAGCAACTGGGTGGGGACAGCGCAGCTCGTGTTGGCGCTGCCGCATCGCCTGATGCTGGGTTGGTTGGCAGGGGTGCCATTGCCGTATGAGTCATCTCTGGCTTCACCAGGGGCTCGGCGCAATGGCCTGCATGATGCCTTGCACACCATGCTTGGCCAGTTAACCCAAAGCCAGGCCGTGCTGGTCGTGGTGGAAGATATTCATTGGGCAGACAGTTCTACGACCAAGGTCCTTGAAGAACTCGTGGACAGCAGGCAGGACGGCTTTTTACTTTTGACCGCGCGCAATCCGTTGGACCCCAACTGGCTACCTCAGGTGCCACGTATCGAGCTGGGACCATTGCCGCCCGAGCAAAGCCGAGCGCTGATAGAGGCGCTGTGCTGTCAGACATTGGGTGAAAATGAAATTTCGAAAATCATCGATTCCGCCCAAGGCAATCCGTTACACATCGAATCTTTCACACTCGCCCAATCCGCAGCAACCGCGAATGACACAAGTTTGCCGTCGATGGAAGACTATGCTTTGCGTCCTGTGGCGCAGGATGGCCTGCTACGCAGCATTGCACTGACTGCGTCTGCATTGGGGGATGAATTCAGTGCGGTGACTCTGCGCAGCCTGTTTGCAGGAGAAAGCGACGATCGCTTTTACCTTGCCCTGCGCGCGCTGCAGCAACACGGACTGATCCGTCCCGGATTGGGTAACCAGTATTGCTTCCACCATACCGTGGTACGCGACATTCTGTATGCCAACGCATCCCGCTCCGAGCTGCGCCACATACACAGTGCCATTCAAAAAAATGCGCAGGCAAGCGCCTTGTCCATGGCGCATCCACCGCACTGGCTGGCTCGCCACGCAAGCCTTGCTGGCGACTTGCCTGCGGCCATAGGCCTGCTCGAAGAGGCCGCCAAGCTGGACCTGGATCTGGCAGCATACGCAGAAGCCATCAGTCACCTTCAAGATGCTTGCAAACTTCTCGAACGCCTGCCCGCTTCCACTGCCAATGACACGCGCATGTTGCGTCTGTTGCTGACTGAAGGCAACGCCACAGTGGCTATCAAAGGCTATGGCGCAGCGGAAACACGCAGTGTATTTGGCCAAGTTTTGGCAAGAAGCAAGCCACAAGAAAACGCTCAGGAAGTGTTTTTGGCGCTCTATGGGCTGTGGCTGGGCGCCAGTTCCAACGGCGGGTACCGGCATGCCCTGCGCTATGTAGACAAGTTGCAACAACACGCTCACAGCGCTGCACCGCTTTACCGCTTGCAAACTGCCTATGCCTATGGCAACACGCATCTGTGGCTGGGAGAGCTGACCACCGCGCGACGCTATCTTGAAGATGCTGTGACGCTGTATGACACGCACCTCCCGGCTGAAATGCTGCAACTGTTCCACGAAGACACGGGTGTCACCAGTCTGGCACTGCTCGCGTGGGTCGCTTGGTTGCAAGGTGACATGTCCGCTGCTGAGCAGGCCCAGGCACGTGCTCTCGCACTGGCCAGACAGCTGTCCCACCCCTATACCCTTTGCTTTGCGCTGGCGTGCTGGCTGCGACTGGCGGTCATGAAGGGCGAGGCTGAATTGGTACACCTTCACATTGGCGAGTTGCTTGCACTGGCGGAAAAACATGCGTTCACGCTGTGGCAAGCGATAGCTCAGGTCATGCAGGGCTGGGCGATCTGTGCCCGGCCAGCGCAAGAGGCACAGGTGCAAGGGGCAATTGAAACCATGCAACGGGGTCTGGCGACCACTTGCGCAGCGCTGCCAGCACTTGAAGTGACTCCGCTCTCTATCTACGCCGATGCACTGTTTCGACTGGGGCGAAACCAAGACTGTGCAGACCTGTTGGACTGCGCCCTGCAGCGCTGCCTCCATTGGGATGACCACTACATGGAGCCTGAGTTGCTGCGCTTGCGCTCCCGCTGTGAATCTCCGGTCTGATTTCTTTCAACGGAGTTTTTACGCTCGACAAGTAAGGTGCATGCGTGACCAACGTTCGACTTGGTTGAACGTCCCGCCTGACCTCTCCTGACGAGTGATCCCATGAATGTCTTGACCAAATCGTTTGGTGCCTTGTTGGTTTGTTTTTTGACGTTGCATGCCGTGCCAGCCCTGGCCGCATGGAACGTTGCCATCGGTGACACAAGCACCCATGGTGCCTGGTCGGGCGGCAGTCCAGATGTGTGGACACCCAGTGCCAGCGGTGCCACGGTGGCGGCATCAGAGATTGCTTCACGGCTGGGCAGTGGCCCAGTCAGCATCGTGACCGGCAGCACGGGCACCGAGAGTGGCGACATCGCAGTGAACACGCCGGTTGCCTGGACGGCCAATACCCTCTCCCTGGCGGCCGCAGGGGCCGTCAAGGTTGGCGCGGTCATGGCTGCGTCAGGCAGTGCCAACCTGACGGTCACGGGCCAGTTTGCCGTGAACATTTCTGATGCAGGCTTCAGCGGCCAGGTCGATTTCAGTGGCAGCGGTGCCCTGACTGTCAACGGCGGGACCTACACCGTCATTCACGACATCACCGCGCTGCAAAACCTGGTCCCCTCCGATGCCAACCGTCGTTATGCGCTGGGCAGCCAGATCGATGCTGCGGCCACATCTGGCTGGAACGGAGGTGCTGGTTTTGCGCCTGTCGGACCCTTCTGGGGTACGCTGGATGGATTGGGACACAGCATCACCGGGTTGACCATCAACCGTCCAACGACCGACAACGTCGGTTTGTTCAGTGGGCTTGTGGGCACGGTCCGCAATGTGGCGCTCAGCACCGCCAGCGTCACTGGCAAGGACTATGTGGGTCTGCTGGTAGGGCAACATGCCGGGCAGATTTTGAGCGTTCATGCCAGTGGCAACGTGTCGGGCGTCAGCCATGTGGGTGGCTTGGTTGGTCTCAGCCAAGAGGCCATCGCTGATGCATACACAACAGGCGATGTCATCGGCAGCGGCTCCTATATTGGCGGCTTGGTGGGAACCAATTACATGCCGGTTAACCGCTGTGGTTCGAGCAGCACGGTCACCGGCAACGCCAAACAGGCTACCGGTGAGCACTTGTACATTGGCGGCCTGATCGGCTGGAACAATGGGTCCGCCGCCGGTTCGGAAATCCGCAACTCCCATGGCAATGGGCACGTGGTCGTCAATGTGGTGGAAACAGGTGGTACCAAGGGATTTTTTGCTGGTGGCCTGGTTGGCTGGAACGATGGCACTTCTGGCATGGCCGAAATCATCGAAAGCTACAGCGTGGCGCGCGTGCAAGGCCCTGCCATTTTCGGGCCTAACTATTGGCGTTATGGCGGTGGCCTGGTGGGCCTCAACGATGGCCAACATGCGGCGGTTCGGCGCTCTTATGCCAGTGTGGCGGTATGGGGCGTGCGTTCGGGCGGTGGTTTGTCAGGTTGGAACCGCGATCAGGCGCTGATTGAGGACGCCTGGGCATGGGGTTCCGTGGACAAGGCCAGCGGTGATGTGTATTACGGCGGCGGATTGGCTGCATTCAACTCTGGCGGGGCCAACATCCGGCGCGCTTACAGCCTGGTCAAAGTTGCAGCGAGCACGCGGGCTGGCGGTGCAGTGACAGGGAATGGCATATACCAGTCTGAGTCCTCGGGCCTGCTTTCTGACAATTCTGGCGTCATCGAAGACGTGCATGTTGCCGGCCCGGGCATCACAGGGGTGTCGAACGGCGGCATTGCGACTTGGAACTACACCAGCAACGGCATCATCGACGCCTACTGGGATACGGAATCCACGGGGACGGCAACTGGTGTCAAGTTTGGTTCGGGAAGCGCCATCAACATGGTGGGCCTCACCTCGGCGCAAGCCCATTCACAAGCCAACTACACCGGTTTTGACTTCACCAATCACTGGGTCATGACCGAAGGTGTCACGCGCCCATTGCTGCGCAATGTGGTGACCGCAAATCAGACCATCTCCATTTCCACCCCCTCGGTGCTGATTGGCGGCACTGACACATTGGTCGCCACAGGCGGCGCCTCTGAAAATCCAATCGTATTCGCCAGCTTGACCCCGTCCGTTTGCACGGTTTCCGGTGCGACCGTTTCGGGCGTTTCAGGCGGCACGTGCACCGTGAGCGCCAATCAGGCCGGCAATGCAAACAACAACCCCGCGCCGCAAGCCACGCTGAGTTTTGCCATCTCATCCATCGCAGCCAACGGCACGTGTGGCAGCGCCCACGCCACCACCCCGCTGGTCACCAGCGCACCCAGTGGCGGGGCCTTGTGCACCCACAGCACTGCAAGCAGCGTTACCACCAACCCCAGTACCTTCGCCTGGACTTGTGCGGGCAGTTCCACCACTGCCAGTTGCAGCGCCAGCCGGGGTTACACCGTCACGTCCAGTGCCGGAGCCAATGGCAGCGTCAGCGACGCACAAGTGGTGGCCCAAAACGCTCAGCCCGAGTTCACCGCAACGCCAGACGGTGGCTATGCGGTCAACGCATGGGCGGGCACCTGTGGCGGCAGTGCCAGCGGCACAGGCAACGTGAACTACACCGCGGCGGCGGTCACGGCCGACTGCATGGTCTCGGTCAGCTTCAGCGGCAACGCCAGCACGCCAGCGGCCTTTGCGTTCACGCCAGTCAACAACGTTGCACAGAGCGCGGTACAGACCTCCAACATCATCACGGTGGCGGGCATCACCACGGGTGCTGACATCAGCATCAGCGGTGGTGAGTACCAGATTGGCAGTGGTGGTTTCGTGAGCACGCCAGGCAGCGTCAACAACGGTGACACCGTCACTGTGCGCCACACCAGCAGTGCGGCCCACAGCACCGCCACCACCACCACGCTGACCATTGGCGGGGTGAGTGCCGCTTATGTCAGCACCACGTTGGCTGCACCAGTCGTCAATGGCAGCTGCGGCTCCAGCCACAGCACCACCTTGATCACCACGGCGCCCAGCACCAGCCTGTGCACGACAGGCAGTGCCACCAGCGTGACCACAGGTGTCAATGCCTACAACTGGAGCTGCACGGGTTCGGGAAGTGGCAGCACCGCCAACTGCAGCGCCAGCCGGGGCTACACCGTCACACCGAGTGCAGGTGCCAACGGCAGCCTGAGCCCCAGCACGGCGCAGGTAGTGGCGTACAACGCCACGCCCGTTTTTACCGTCACGCCCGACAGCGGACACGCCATGGGCAGCGTGAGCGGTTGCAGCGGCAGTTTGAGCGGCAGTACCTATACCAGTGCAGCCGTCACGGCCGACTGCACGGTGACCGCCAGCTTCAGCCTCACACCTGACACCACACCCGATGCCTTCAGCTTCACGGCGACGGGCAATGCCGCGTTGAGCACGGTGCAGACGTCTGGCAGCGTCATTGTCGCGGGCATCAACACTGCAGCCGCCATCAGCGTCACCGACGGCCAGTACCAGATTGACACCAACGGCTGGACCAGCACAGCGGGCAGCGTCAACAACGGAGGCACCGTCGCCGTACGCCACACCAGCAGTGCGGCCCACAGCACCGTCACCACGACCACACTGACCATTGGCGGTGTGAGTGCCGCTTATGTCAGCACCACTGTGGCGGTGACTGCGGTCAACGGCAGTTGTGGCACCAGCCACAGCGCCACCTTGGTCACCACAGCGCCCAGCACCAACCTGTGCACGACAGGTAGCGCCACCAGCATGACCAATGGTGTCAATGCCTACACTTGGAGCTGCATCGGCTCGGGCGGTGGCAGCACCGCCAACTGCAGCGCCAGCCGGGGCTACAACGTCACGCCCAGTGCTGGAGCCAACGGCAGCATCAGTCCCAACACGGCGCAGGTGGTGGCCTACAACGCCACACCCAGCTTCGCCGCAACGCCAGATGGCGGTTATGCGGTCAACGTCTGGGGCGGCACCTGCGGCGGCAGTGTCAGCGGCACAGGAAACGTGAACTACACCACAGCGGCGGTCACGGCCGACTGCGCGGTCTCGGTCAGCTTCAGCGGCAACGCCAGCACACCACAGGCGTTTGCGTTCACGCCCGCCAACAGCGTTGCACTGAGCACGGTGCAGACCTCTGACACCATCACGGTGGCGGGCATCACCACGGGTGCGGCCATCAGCATCACCGGCGGTGAATACCGAATCAACAGTGGCAGCTTTGTCAGCGCAGCGGGCACGGTTAACAACGGCGACACCGTCACCGTGCGTCACACCAGCAGTGCTGCCTACACCACCACCACCACCACCACGCTGACCATCGGCGGTGTGAGTGCCGATTACGTCAGCACCACTGTGGCGCCGCCACCGCCACCAGCCCCCGAACCACCGCCACCCCCGCCAGTGGTGGAGCAAGGCAGCAACCACACCCTCAGCGGTGGCCCGTTTGAGGTACGGGTCAATGCGGTCAACGGCACGGTGCTGACCATCACCGGCCCCACCAGCTTGCAACTGGCCAACGGCGGGGGCTTGCTGCAAGCCCAGCCCGAGCCCACCGGCGCCACCGCGCGCCTGACCTTTGTGGCCGGGCCGGGCGGTGTGCCCGTGCCCCGCCTGTTGCAGGGCCGCGCCCGTTTCAAGGCAACGGCCCCCGGCCAACCCGTGTTGGGCTGGTTGCAAAGCGTGCCGCCAGCCAGCTCCGTGGTGTTGAATGCCGGTGCATGCACCGGTACCCCCACCGAACTGCTGGCCGAGGTGAATGAAACCACCGGGCAAACACTGATCACCGTGCTGGGGTGCCAGGTTGCGTTGCCTTCGGGCTTGCCACGGCCCGCCAGCACACGGTCTGCTTCGTCAGCCAAACAGGCTCGCGCAGCCAAGGCTGAAACGGCTGCGGCAACGACAGCAACAGTCACAACAACGGCTACAACTGCAGTGCTGGCCATTCTTCCGGGCGAATATGTGGTGCTCAACGCGCAAGGCCAGATACAGGAAATGGGCCTGGGCTCCGCCACTGGCGACCAAGACCTCACGGGCGATGCGGTGGCACGCACTGGCGTGCCCGGCCTGGTGTGGATGCACAGCAGGCCTATGCTGAACGGCTCGTCAGAACGCTTGGGTGGCAACGTGGCGCAGGCCGCAGTGAACTGGCTGACCAGGCACCAACTGTTTAGCGAGTTTTTCATCGGTGGTGAAAATGGCCTGTTGATTGCAAAACAAGGCGAGAAGCGAGTG
Organism: bacterium; assembly: GCA_030824555.1. Taxonomy (GTDB): domain Bacteria; phylum Pseudomonadota; class Gammaproteobacteria; order Burkholderiales; family Burkholderiaceae_C; genus UBA2334. The sequence continues at coordinate 108,680 of JAVBXK010000026.1, read as the reverse complement.
GTCTTGGGTGCGTTGGGTCGTGTGAGCGTTGACCCGGATACAACACAGCCTGACAGCTGGCTAACCCAAGGGCAGGCGACGTACACCTTGCGCCTGCAAGGCTTGAGCATGGATTGGGCGCCCGCCATAGCCGACACAGAAGGGTTTGCCCGTCTGCTGAATGAGCACGGTGGCAGCACGGTGGTGCAGGCTGATGGCACCTTGCTGGTGACGCTGAACACCAGTGGCAATGGCAACACCCACTTCGCCGTGCAAGCGGGCGAACAGCTGGAGTCGCCTACGGACGCGGGCGGTTTGGCGCAAACACCGCAAGGTGTGCTGACGTACACCAGCAACCATTTTGGTTACCCGCAAGCTCTGTACCCGGCGGCGGCTGACTTTGCGGGTTTGCGTGCGGCGGTGCTGGCGGCTGACCCGGCGGGCTCAGCCCTGGGGCAGGGGCAGGGGCGCATCAAGCTGGTGCTGGGTGGGCAAACCTACACCCTCAAGCCCGATATGGCGCTGGTGCCACTGCCTGCTCAACACGTGGGTAAAACGGTTTGGCTGGATGGCCAGCCTGTGCGCCTGTTCATGCCCGTGGCTTCGTTGCCTGGGTTTGCTCAGGGCTTTGGGGTGGAGTGACTGCAAGCGTGATGGGGTGCAAGACGTTTGTCAGACCTGCATCAAACCGATGTGCTACATTGCCGCCCATGCAAACGGTTCGTTTTTATTTTGCTTACTTTTGGTTCTCACGCGCACACGGCGGTAGAGAGAGTCAAGGCTGAGCCCCAAAAACGAAGCCCGAAGCACCTCAAACCAACCGCCGATACCCTCGGCGGTTTTTTTTTGCCTTGTCTGTCCCGGTTCTTTTTTCAACCTACTTTTTTGATTCACGGAGAGCTTCATGAACGCATCTGCCAGCCACCAGCGCCCCGAGTCCTGGTATGCCGCCGTCGAGAAAACCAGCAAGACCGACGACGAACGCATCAAGGACATCACCGTGTTGCCACCTCCTGAACACCTCATCCGTTTTTTCCCCATTCGCGGCACGGGCGTCGAGACGCTCATCAGCCAGACGCGCCGCAACATCCACAACATCATGCATGGCACCGACGACCGTTTGCTGGTTGTCACCGGGCCCTGTTCCATCCACGACCCGGCTGCGGCGATCGAGTACGCACAGCGACTGAAGACCGTGCGCGAGCAGTACGCCGACACGCTGGAAATCGTGATGCGCGTCTATTTCGAGAAGCCTCGCACCACGGTGGGTTGGAAGGGGCTGATCAACGACCCCTACATGGACGAGAGCTACCGCATCGACGAAGGCCTGCGCATGGCGCGCCAGTTGCTCATTGAAATCAACCGCCTGGGCGTGCCCGCTGGCAGCGAGTTCCTGGATGTGATCTCCCCCCAGTACATCGGCGACCTGATTGCCTGGGGCGCCATCGGTGCCCGCACCACCGAAAGCCAAGTGCACCGCGAACTGGCTTCCGGTCTGTCCGCCCCCATCGGGTTCAAGAATGGCACCGACGGCAACATCAAGATCGCGACCGATGCCATCCAGGCGGCCGCTGGCGGCCACCATTTCCTGTCGGTCCACAAGAACGGGCAGGTGGCGATTGTCCAGACCAAGGGCAACAAGGATTGCCACGTGATCCTGCGCGGCGGCAAGGGCCCCAACTACGATGCCGCCAGCGTGGCCGCTGCCTGCAAAGATTTGGCCGCAGCCAAATTGCCCGCCACGCTGATGGTGGACTTCAGCCACGCCAACAGCTCCAAGCAACACCAAAAGCAGTTGGACGTGGCCAACGACATTGCCGGCCAGATCGCTGGCGGCTCGCGCAGCGTGTTCGGTGTGATGATCGAAAGTCATTTGCAGGCCGGTGCCCAGAAGTTCACCGCTGGCAAGGACGATCCGGCCAAGCTGGCCTATGGTCAGAGCATCACCGATGCCTGTCTGGGTTGGGACGATTCGGTCGCTGCCATCGAGACGCTGGCCAAAGCGGTCAAGCAGCGCCGGGGCTGAAGGTGAGCGTTTTTGTCCCGGTTGTTTGCGCCATGTCAAGGGCCAGGCGGGTTAGGGCGAGCGGTTCAGGTGGTCTCTGCCTGACGCCCGCCTGACCCAGGCAAAATCGGCACACAGACCGTTCAATCAACAGGAGTGATCCGCATGCGCAGTGAAGTCAGTGTCAGCTGGGGCGAAAACGCCACGTACCGTTTTGATCTGGAAGAGGTTCAACCCCTGACGAGCGAGGCCGCACGCCTGTGGCTCGACGAGCAGTTTGTGGCGCTGGAGTGCGAGCCCATCCGTGCATCGGGCAAGGTGCTGACGGCAGACAAGGTTGTGTCGGTGGCGCAAGGCGCGGGCCAAGACCGCTTTGCCCAGCCCGAACATCGCGAGTGGGCCATGGGTTTTGCCCGTGCAGCCGCAGGTGCACTGGCCAAGCCCGTGGTGCGGGTGGACGTGACCTCACTGACGATCGGTTACTGATTTCCAAGTAAAAACGGCTGTTACCGCTTTATTGATAAGCGGTAACAGCTATTTTTTTACTTGGGCAGCGCAGCCAGCAGCCGCTGGTGAACGTTGCCAAACCCGCCGTTGCTCATGCAAAGTACGTGATCGCCCGGTTGCGTGGCGGCCAGCACTTGCGTCAGCAATTCATCCACGTTTTGTGCCACCCGGGCAGTGCTGCCCATGGGGGCCAGGGCAGCTGAAGCGTCCCAGTCCAGGCCTGCGGCATGGCAGAACGCCAGGTTGGCGTTGGCCAGGCTCCAAGGCAGCTGTGCTTTCATGGCACCCAGCTTCATGGTGTTGCTGCGGGGCTCGAACACCGCCAGGATGCGTTCGCGGGGTTTGCCTTGTTGGTCCAGTTGGCGGCGCAAGCCGTCTACCGTGGTGCGGATGGCGGTGGGGTGGTGGGCAAAATCGTCATACACCGTGACGCCTGCCACCGTGCCACGCACCTCCATGCGGCGCTTCACATTCTGGAAAAGCGACAGCGCTTCGGCCGCCACCTCTGCCGACACGCCCACGTGTGCCGCAGCCGCGATGGCAGCCAGCGCATTCAGTTGGTTGTGTACACCTGACAAGGCCCATTGCACCCGTGCCACGGTCTGCCCGTTCAGCTGCACGGCAAAGTCGGATGCTTCGCCGTCGGCCGTGTAGTCGCTCACGGCTGAGCCGAAGCTGCGCACGTCGCTCCAGCAGCCCTGGTGCAGCACACGTGTCAGGCTTTCTTCCAGCCCGTTGACCACCACCCGGCCACTGGGTGGCACGGTGCGGATCAGGTGGTGGAACTGGCGCTCGATGGCTGCCAGGTCGTCAAAAATGTCGGCGTGGTCGAATTCCAGGTTGTTCAGCACCGCCGTGCGGGGGCGGTAGTGAACGAATTTGCTGCGTTTGTCAAAGAAAGCGGTGTCGTATTCGTCAGCCTCGATCACGAAGACTGGGTGGCGGGGCGGCTGCACGTTCCGCTCCGTGTCCCCCGCCCGCTGTGCGGGCTCCTCCTTTACCTGTGCAGAACGCACAGCCGCCCCGCTACCCAGTCGCGCGGACACACCAAAATTCAAGGGCACACCGCCCACCAGGAAGCCGGGTTGCAAACCGGCGTGCTCCAGTATCCACGCCAGCATGGACGTGGTGGTGGTTTTGCCGTGCGTGCCTGCCACGGCCAACACGTGGCGGCCGTGCAGCACGTGCTCGGCCAGCCATTGGGGGCCGCTGGTGTAGCGGGCACCGCTGTCCAGAATGGCTTCCATCAGCGGGAACTTCGGTGTGCCGTCGGGCAGGCGGGCGCGTGACACCACGTTGCCCACCACGAACACATCGGGTTGGAGCGCCATCTGGTCGGCCCCGAAGCCTTCGATCAGATCAATGCCCAACGCCCTGAGCTGATCGCTCATGGGGGGATAGACGCCCGCGTCACAACCCGTGACGGTGTGGCCAGCTTCGCGTGCCAGTGCGGCCAGGCCGCCCATGAAGGTGCCGCAGATTCCCAATATATGTAGGTGCATGTACCGATTCTATGCACCCGTGTGGTCTGGCATGGGCCTGACCATGGCTCAGCCATGGCTCCACTGTGGCCCCGCGATTGCCCGGCCGCATCCAGATCAACCGGGCACAATGGCGACCCGTGCGGGCATGTGCTGTGTCACGGGCAAAGCAGACAGGCATCAGGAATGAACACTGACATGGCAGACATTGCGGCAGCCGCGGCCCGGCTGGTGGTGGAAGACGGGCTCGACTACGGTGCGGCCAAGCGCCAGGCTGTGCACGTGCTGGGTCTGCCTTCGCGCACGCGCCTGCCCGACAACGACCAGATCGAAGCTGCCGTGCGCGAGCACATTGCCATTTTCTGTGCCGATACCCAGCCCGTGGAGCTTCGGGCGTTGCGCAACCTGGCACTGTTGTGGATGGCGCGACTGCGCCCCTTGCGCCCGTACCTGAGCGGCGCCGTCTGGCACGGCACCGCCACGCGGCTGAACGATGTGTTTTTGCAGCTGTTCTGCGACGATGCCAAGTCTGCCGAGCTGTGGTTGATCAACCATGGGCAGCGGTATGACGTTGGCAGCACCAAAGGCTTCAAGGGCGAGCAGGTGGATGTGTTGAGTTTTTCCACGCCATGCCCTGAGCTGGGAGAGGACATTGGCATCCACCTCGTGGTTTACGATCTGGACGACCTGAAAGGTGCCCTGAGGCCCGATGCCCAGGGCCGAAAACCCCGCGGCGACGAAGCTGCCGTGCAGCGGCTGTTGGCGGCAGATGCCGGTGCGTCGCCCGAACCCATTCCCCATGACTGACAAAAACATGCCCCCCTCAGCTGAACACGGCGAAATGCCCGCTGCGCTGTCCCGCCGCGCCTGGGTGGGTGTGGCAGCGGGTGCTGCGTTGCTGGGTGCCGGTGGCAGCTGGTGGGTCCACCGGCGCACGTCGGACCCGGCTGACCATGCGCTGGACGCGTTGTGGGCGCAAACCTTCACTGGGCCGCAAGGCGAGGCCGTTGCCATGGAGCAGTTTCGTGGCCGCAAGCTGGTGATCAATTTTTGGGCAACGTGGTGCCCACCCTGCGTGGAGGAGTTGCCCATGCTCAATGCTTTTTTCACTGCCAATCAAGCCAAAGGATGGACCGTGCTGGGTTTGGCTGTGGACCAGCTGGAGCCAGTTCAGCGCTTTCTGAAGCGCCAGCCGCTGGCATTCCCGGTGGCTGTGCTGGGTGCGCAGGGGCTGACGGTGACCCAGTCTCTGGGCAATGCGTCAGGCAGCTTGCCTTACACGGCTGTGCTGGCTGCCGACGGCGGCTGGGTGCAGCGCAAGTTGGGTAAAGTGAACGAAAATGACCTCGCCGCGTGGGCTGCATTGCCCTGACGTCACCAGCGAGGCGTGATGCGAGGGCGGATGCGTGAAATGCACGCAATTCATCGTAAATTCAGATAAAAATGACATTTCTTGATGACGTCAGCGCAAATAGGTTGTCGCGCAGACGTTTTGAATGAAGTGGACGGTCGTGTAAACTGCCGCTCCGCTGGCTCTGCCGAGTCGGATGGACTCAATCCATTTGGCGGCAGTTGGATCATTTTGAAGCACTTTCGTTGGAGAAAACATGGATTTAAGAAAACTGAAAACATTGATCGATCTGGTCTCCGAATCCAACGTGTCCGAGCTTGAAATCACCGAAGCCGAAGGCAAGGTCCGCATCGTCAAAAGCCCAGGCGCAGGTGCCATGGCGCCTGCCGTGACCTATGCACCCGCACCCGCGCAGATGGTGGCCGCACCTGTGCCGCAAGCTGCCGTTGCAGAAGTTGCGGTACCGGCGGCCCCAGTGGGCCACACCGTCAAGTCACCCATGGTGGGGACTTACTACCGCGCGTCCAGCCCTGGTGCCAAGCCCTTTGTCGAAGTGGGCAGTGTGGTCAAGGAAGGCGAGCCGATCTGCATCGTCGAGGCCATGAAAATCCTGAATGAAATCGAAGCGGACAAGTCCGGTACGGTGAAACAGATACTGGTGGAAAACGGCCAGCCGGTCGAGTACGGTCAGCCGCTGTTCGTGATCGAGTGAGCGGCCACCCATGTTCAAAAAAATCCTGATCGCCAACCGCGGCGAGATCGCGTTGCGGGTGCAACGTGCCTGCCGTGAAATGGGCATCAAGGCGGTGGTGGTGTATTCCGAAGCCGACCGTGATGCCAAGTACGTGAAGCTGGCCGACGAGGCCGTGTGCATCGGCCCTGCGGCATCGTCGCTGAGCTACCTGAACATGCCAGCCATCATTTCGGCTGCTGAGGTGACTGACGCCGAGGCCATTCACCCCGGTTACGGCTTTTTGAGCGAGAACGCTGACTTTGCCGAGCGTGTGGAAAAGAGTGGTTTCAAATTCATTGGCCCCACGCCAGAGTCCATCCGCCTGATGGGTGACAAGGTGTCTGCCAAGCAGGCCATGATCCGTTCTGGGGTGCCATGTGTGCCGGGTTCAGAAGGCGCGTTGCCAGACGACCCGGTGATCATCAAGCGCACGGCCAAGGCCGTTGGCTACCCGGTCATCATCAAGGCCGCAGGCGGTGGCGGTGGCCGTGGCATGCGCGTGGTCCACACCGAAGCAGCGTTGCTGCATGCGGTGCAGACCACCAAGGCGGAAGCGGGGGCGGCGTTTGGCAACCCCGAGGTGTACATGGAGAAATTTCTCCAGAACCCGCGCCACATCGAGATCCAGATCATGGCCGACCAGCACCGCAACGCGGTGTATCTGCACGAGCGTGATTGCTCCATGCAGCGCCGCCACCAGAAGGTCATTGAAGAGGCCCCCGCGCCGGGCATTCCCCGTCGCCTGATCGAGAAAATTGGCGATCGCTGTGCCAGCGCGTGCAAGAAAATCGGTTATCGCGGCGCAGGCACGTTCGAGTTTTTGTACGAAAACGGCGAGTTCTATTTCATCGAAATGAACACGCGCGTGCAGGTCGAGCACCCTGTGACCGAGTGGATCACCGGTGTGGACATCGTGCGCACCCAGATTGCCGTGGCCTATGGCGAAAAGCTGCCGTTCACCCAGCGGCAAATCCAGCTGCGCGGGCATGCGATTGAGTGCCGCATCAATGCGGAAGACCCGTACAAGTTCACGCCGTCGCCCGGTCGCATCACCACGTGGCACGCGCCAGGTGGCCCTGGTGTGCGCGTGGATTCGCACGTGTATGCCAACTACTTCGTGCCGTCCAATTACGACTCGATGATCGGCAAAATCATCGTTCACGGCGACACGCGTGAACAGGCGCTGGCGCGCATGCGCACGGCGCTGGCTGAAACGGTGGTCGAAGGCATCAACACCAACATCCCGCTGCACCGCGAGGTCATGGTCGATGCCAGCTTCATTGCCGGTGGCACCAACATCCATTACCTGGAAGAGTGGCTGGCCAACCGCCAGCGCTGAAGGAAGCTCGCATGTTTGAACTGGTGCTACATGTGCCCGAGGAATCGGTTGAATCGGTCAGTGACGCACTGGAGTCGTTGGATGCGCTCAGCGTGTCGGTCGAAGATGCCGATGCCCAGACCCCCGAAGAGCAGGCCATGTTCGGCGAGCCCGGCATGCCTGCGCCGAAGGCCGGGTGGCAACGCTCGACCATGACCGCGTTGTTCCAACTTGAGCCTCAAGCCCAGGAGGCGGCCCGCTTGCTGGCCGTGCAGGACTTCTTCGACGGCAGTTCGGTGGTGGGTGTGAAGCCCGTGCCCGATCAGGACTGGGTGCGGCTGACGCAATCCCAATTCGACCCGGTGGACATCACACCCACGTTCTGGATCGTGCCCACCTGGCACGAGCCGCCTGCGGCTGCCGAACGGGTGCTCAGGCTTGACCCGGGCCTGGCGTTCGGCACCGGTACACACCCCACCACCCGCATGTGTTTGCGGTGGATCGCAGCGCGCAACCTGGCCGGTCAGCGCGTGTTGGACTATGGCTGTGGCTCGGGCATCCTGGCCATGGCGGCCAAACTGTTCGGTGCCGGCGCCACCGATGCGGTCGACATCGACCCGGCGGCCGTGTCGTCCACCCAAATCAATGCAGCGGCCAACCACGTTCAGCTCAACGCGGGCCTGCCCGATCTGGCGGAGGGTGCCTACAACCTGGTGCTGGCCAACATCCTGGCCACGCCGCTGAAGGTGCTGGCGCCCTTGTTGTGCGGTCACCTGGCACCGGGTGCGTCGCTGGTGCTGGCAGGCATCCTGTCGCGCCAGGCCGACGAGCTGAAAGCTGCGTACGCCCCTCACGTTGACCTGCAGGTCACAGACGAACAGGAAGGCTGGATTCTCATGACAGCCAGCGCCCGCAGCACTTGAGCGCCGCATGACAGCTGTCACGCAATGCCCCCAGTGCGGAACCCGGTTCCGGGTGGTGCCTGACCAACTGAAAATTTCACACGGTTGGGTGCGTTGTGGCAAATGCGCGGAAGTGTTCAATGCGCGCGAAGCGCTGGAAACCGCTGCCGCGTTGAAAGCTGGGCAGCCTGCGCCCGCACATGCCGGGTTGGCGCCCCAGCAGGTGTCCATCGTGCTTCGGCAGCAGGAACCTGCATCGGCAGCCGCCGATGTCGACACAGGTTCCTCGCCAGATACGCCCGTTGACGAGCCCGTGGCGCATGACGTTGCGGTGCCGCAGCCGTCCGACGAGGCTGTCGAAGCGGGTGAGCACGTCTGGCAGCGCGATGGCAACCCGGCTCCCGATGACGCCGCATACGTGTCCATGCCAACGAACGAGCCGGTGTCTGTGGCGTCACCGGAAGTGGCCATGGCAGACCTGCCTGCCTGGTTGATCAAACCGGTCGTTGCCGAGGCGAACGATCCAGCGGTGCCGGTGGCCGGGCCCGCTCAGGCTGCAGAGTCGGCTGTGCCGCTGGCCGTGGCCGTGTCTGCCCTGCAGCAAACGGTCGCCCATTGGGTCCGGGCGGATGAGCCCGAAGCGGCGCTTGCCGAGCCAAGTGATGCCGCATCCGATGCCATACCCGTTGCCGCCGACAGGGCATCGAACACGTGCGCTGCGGACACCGATGCACCCACAGTCTCGGTCACAGCCGATGCGGTTGAACCTATGGACGTTGACCTGCCCATTGACAGCGTGCCGCTGGATGCCCCCGTCGCTTTGCCCCTCAACACGGTCCCGGATGCCACGGTGGTGGCCGATGACGGGGCTTTGGCCTCGCACACACGTGGGCCTGCCACTGAACCAGCGGCCGAGGTGGGGTTCATCCGGCAGGCGCGTCGACAGGCCGCATGGGCATCCGGCCCGGCACGGGCTGCGTTGGGTGCGCTCATCATGTTTGCGAGTGCCTTGCTGGCATTGCAGGTATCGGTGCACGAGCGTGACCGGCTGGCGGCCATGGCCCCTGCGCTCAAACCCTGGTTGATCCAGTTGTGCGAACCCATTGGTTGTGAGATCAACCCTTTCCAGCACATCGAAGCCGTGGAAATCGTCAGCACCGAACTGGTTCGGGCCAAAGACGGTTCCTACCGGTTCGAGATGGGACTGCGCAACAACGCAGCCTTGCCCGTTGCCATGCCTGCGGTGGAGCTCAGCCTCACCGACCGAAACGGTGAGGCCGTGGTGCGGCGCGTGGTGCTGCCCGACGATTGGGTTGCAGCACCCGGCGAACTGCCCCCCACTTCCGAAACCAGCCTGACGTTGAAAATGTCGCTGGTCAACCCTGACGAGCTGCGCATGGAAGGCTTCCGCGCGGTCGTGTTTTACCCCTGAAAGAGCGCCTCATGGCCATACAAATTTGTGGTTCCCTTGCATTCGACACCATCATGGATTTCGAGGGGCGGTTTGCCGAGCAGATCCTGCCCGATCAGTTGCACATCCTGAACGTGTCGTTCCTGGTGCCCTCGTTGCGGCGCGAGTACGGCGGCTGCGCGGGCAACATCGCCTACAGCCTGCAGCAACTGGGTGCCACCGCTTTGCCGGTTGCCACGGTGGGCAGCGACGGGGCGGATTACCTTGCCAGGTTCAAGGCACTGGGCATTTCAACCCGGCACGTGGTGTTGCAGGCTGACAGCTACACCGCGCAGGCCATGATCATGACTGACCGCGACAACAACCAGATCACGGCCTTCCACCCCGGTGCCATGTCGCAGGCACACCTGAACGCCCTCAACCCGTCCGCCGACGTGACGTTGGGCATCGTCTCGCCAGACGGGCGTGAAGCCATGATGGCCCATGCACGCGAATTTGCCCAGGCGGGCATTCCATTCGTGTTCGACCCAGGCCAAGGCTTGCCCATGTTCAATGGCGCAGAGCTGCGCGAGTTTCTGGACCTGGCCACTTGGGTCACGGTGAACGACTACGAAGGCAAGATGCTGTGCGACCGCACCGGCCTTGACTTTGCGGCCATGTCTGGCCAATGCAAAGGTGTGCTGGTGACACTGGCCGAGCACGGGTGCGATGTCTGGGAGGCGGGCAGCTGCACACGCGTGGCTGGTGTGCCTGCGGCGCAGGTGGTAGACCCCACCGGTTGCGGCGATGCGTTCCGCGCGGCATTGCTGGCCGGGCTGGAAAAAGGCTGGCCGCTGGTGACCTGTGCCGAATGGGGCAACCGCGTGGGTGCGCTCAAGATCGCATGCAAAGGTGGGCAAAATCACGACCTGTCTGTGTTGGCCGAAAATTTCAAGTAAAAATGATCTCTGTCGCTTTTTCTGTAAAGATTCATTGCTATTGAATAATTGCAGACTTCAGGGTGCGCAGGCACATGAAAAAGCCCGGCTCAGACCGGGCTTTTTCATGTGCCTGCAAGGCAGGCTGGGCTGGGTAATCAGGGTTTGCCGCTGGTCGGGAAGGGCCAGGCTGCATGGGGATTCAGCTTGGTCTGCGCAGCAGGCGCTGCGGCCTTCTTGGCCGGTGCTGCCTTTTTCGCGGGTGCAGCCGCTGGTTTGGCCACAGGTGCCGCTGCTTTTTTCGCTGGTGCGGCGGCTTTGACCGCAGGTGCCGTTTTCTTTGCTGGCGCAGCCTTCGCTACCGGTGCAGCCGCCTTTTTGGCGGGAGCGGCTGCCTTGGTGGCAGCTGGTTTGGCGGGCGCAACCGCTGCTTTCTTGGCGGGTGCTGCAGCCTTTTTCGCCGGTGCGACAGGTGCAGCCGCTTTCACCGGTGCTTTTTTGGCTGGGGCCGCTGGCTTGGCCGCAGCGGCCTTCACTGCCGGGGCTGCTTTCTTGGCAGGCGCTGCAGCCTTCACAGGTGCTGCAACTTTCTTGGCGGGGGCAGCTGCTTTGGTCGCAGGGGCAGCGGCCTTCTTGGCGGCGGGCACGGCGGTTGGAGCTGCCGCTGCCTTCTTGGCTGGCGCTTTGGCGGGAGGAGCTGCCTTGGCCGTCACGGCCTTCTTCGCGGGTGCGGCCGCTTTCTTCACGGGTTCACTCTTCGCAGCGGTTGCAGTTTTTTTTGCTGTGGCCATGTTGTTATCTCCAGGAGTGGGTTGCAAAGAACGTTTCAGCGCCGGGTGTGAGTGCATTGAAACGATTCAGTGCACCGCTCGCCGGCTGAGCAACCGCAAAGGTTATAGCGGGGCGCTGAATGGGGTGAACCCGCCACCCACCCGGTCAACCCATTCAAAGGGTGTGACAGGTCAGGCAGTGGCGGGTGGAAGAGGTGCATGCGGTCAGGCAGTTGCGGTCTGGTATCAGTGTGCCGTGGGTGCGGGGTCAGTCCCAGGACAACGCCCCGCCGGATTGGTATTCGATGACGCGGGTTTCGAAGAAGTTACGCTCCTTCTTCAGGTCGATCATCTCGCTCATCCAGGGGAAGGGGTTTTCCTCATTGGGGAACAGCGTTTCCAGCCCGATTTGCGTGGCGCGGCGGTTGGCGATGTAGCGCAGGTAACCCTTGAACATGCTGGCGTTCATGCCCAGTACACCGCGTGGCATGGTGTCTTCGGCATACTGGTATTCCAGTTCGACGGCCTTCATGAACAGGTCCTTGATCTCGGCCTTGAATTCGGCCGTCCACAGGTGCGGGTTTTCGAGCTTGAGCTGGTTGATCAGGTCGATGCCAAAGTTGCAGTGCATGGACTCGTCGCGCAGGATGTACTGGTACTGCTCGGCGGCACCGGTCATCTTGTTTTGGCGGCCCAGTGCCAGGATTTGCGTGAACCCGACGTAGAAGAACAGGCCTTCCATCAGGCACGCGAACACGATGATGGACTTCAACAGCGTCTGGTCGTTTTCAGGCGTGCCGGTCTTGAACTCGGGGTTCATGATCACGTCAATGAACGGGATCAGGAACTCGTCCTTGTTGCGGATGGATGGGATTTCGTTGTAGGCGTTGAAAATCTCGCCTTCGTCCAGGCCCAGGCTTTCGACGATGTACTGGTAAGCGTGCGTGTGGATGGCCTCTTCAAACGCCTGGCGCAGCAAGAACTGGCGGCATTCGGGCGCGGTGATGTGGCGGTAGGTGCCCAGCACGATGTTGTTGGCAGCCAGGCTGTCGGCGGTGACGAAGAAGCCCAGGTTGCGCTTGATGATGCGGCGTTCGTCTTCGGTCAGCCCATTGGGGTCTTTCCACAGCGCGATGTCGCGGTTCATGTTCACTTCCTGCGGCATCCAGTGGTTGGCGCAGGTGGCCAGGTACTTTTCCCAGGCCCATTTGTATTTGAACGGCACCAGCTGGTTGACATCTGTCTGGCCGTTGATGATGCGCTTGTCAGCCGCGTTCACGCGGCGGCCGTTCAGGTGCACTTCGGCAGGCTGAACGGTTTTGATCGGTGCGGCGGCCGCTGCAGGCTGCGCCGTGGCCGCATGTGTGGCCGGGCTGGGTGTGCCCAACGGGGATGGTGCGACCGAAGAGGGCACGGCTGCCAGCGCTTTGGGGGGCTGGCTGGGCGGGGTGGTTACGGTGGGCGTGACGTCATCGTCCCAAGTGAGCATGTCGAATTCCTCTTTGTGGATTATGGAAGGCCCCACCCGAAATGAGAAGCGGCAAAACGCTGCGAAGGCCCGTGTGTTGTAGCGGGGCATCGGCCGCCAGCGCGTGCGTGGTGTGCATCGGTGCTGGCAGCTTCATTTGTGGGGGGTGTCGAGCGTGGTGGGCTTACTGGCAGGCTTCGCAACCGGGGTCGTCGATGGCGCAGAACTTGATGTCGGTGGCCGCATCCACCGTGGCCAGTGCCGCCATGGATGTGCTGCTGGGCGCTGTGCCGGTGTCGTTGGACACGGCGTTCATCTGGCCCGAGCGACCGGTCGATTTCTCCGCGTGGGTGGCGGCCATGGTGCGGAGGTAGTAGGTGGTTTTCAGGCCGCGCAGCCAGGCCAGCTTGTAGGTGTCGTCCAGCTTTTTGCCGGATGCACCGGCCATGTAGATGTTCAGGCTTTGGGCCTGGTCGATCCACTTCTGGCGGCGGGCGGCGGCTTCTACCAGCCACTGGGTTTCAATTTCAAATGCGGTGGCGTACAGGGCTTTGATGTCGGAGGGAACGCGGTCGATGGCACGCAGCGAGCCGTCAAAGTGCTTCAGGTCCATCACCATCACGTCGTCCCACAGGCCCAGGCGCTTCAGGTCGCGCACCAGGTAGCTGTTGACCACGGTGAACTCGCCAGACAGGTTGGACTTGACCGACAGGTTGCCGAACGAAGGTTCGATGGACGCGTCCACCCCGATGATGTTGCTGATGGTGGCCGTGGGCGCAATGGCCACACAGTTGCTGTTGCGCATGCCGTCTTTGGCAATCTTGTTGCGCAGGGCATCCCAGTCGAGCGTGGCGCTGCGGTCGGTTTGGACATAGGGCGAAGCACTGGGGCCCTCCCCCATGCTGTAGCCGCCCCGGGCTTCGGCCAGCAGGTTCAGCGTGTCCAGTGGCAGGATGCCCTTGTCCCACAGCGAGCCCTTGTAGGTCTGGTAGCGGCCACGCTCGGCGGCCAGATCGGTGGAGGCCCAATAGGCGTGGTAGCACACGGCTTCCATGGAGCGGTCGGCAAACTCCACCGCTTCTTGTGATGCGTACGGCACGCGCAGGGCGTACAGCGCATCCTGGAAGCCCATGATGCCCAGCCCCACGGGGCGGTGGCGCAGGTTGGAGTCGCGCGCCTTTTTCACGGCGTAGTAGTTGATGTCGATCACGTTGTCCAGCATGCGCATGGCGGTGGACACGGTGCGCTTGAGTTTGGCGTGGTCCAGCTTGCCGTCGGCAATGTGCTGCAGCAGGTTGACCGATCCCAGGTTGCACACGGCGGTTTCCTGGTCATTGGTGTTGAGCGTGATTTCGGTGCAGAGGTTGGAGCTGTGCACCACGCCCACGTGCTGCTGGGGGCTGCGGATATTGCAGGGGTCTTTGAACGTGATCCAGGGGTGGCCGGTCTCGAACAGCATCGACAGCATCTTGCGCCACAGGTCGGTGGCGGGCACGGTCTTGGCGGGCTTGATCTCGCCACGGGCGGCTTTTTCTTCGTAGGCCGTGTAGGCCTTCTCGAAGGCGGTACCGAACAGGTCGTGCAGGTCGGGCACATCGGACGGGCTGAACAGCGTCCAGGGGCCTTTTTCCATCACGCGCTTCATGAACAGGTCGGGAATCCAGTTGGCCGTGTTCATGTCATGGGTGCGGCGGCGGTCGTCGCCGGTGTTCTTGCGCAGTTCCAGGAATTCTTCGATGTCCAGGTGCCAGGTTTCCAGGTAGGCACACACGGCGCCCTTGCGCTTGCCACCCTGGTTCACGGCCACGGCCGTGTCGTTCACCACTTTCAGGAACGGCACCACACCTTGCGACTCGCCGTTGGTGCCTTTGATGTGGCTGCCCAGTGCGCGCACGCGGGTCCAGTCGTTGCCCAGTCCACCGGCAAATTTGGACAGCAGCGCGTTTTCCTTGATGGCTTCGTAAATGCCGTCCAGGTCGTCAGGCACGGTGGTCAGGTAGCAGCTGGAGAGCTGGCTGCGGCGTGTGCCGGCGTTGAACAGTGTGGGCGTGCTGCTCATGAAGTCGAAGCTGGAGAGCACTTCATAGAACTCGATGGCGCGGGCTTCGCGGTCGATTTCGTTCAGCGACAGGCCCATGGCCACGCGCATGAAGAAAGCCTGTGGCAGCTCGATGCGCTGTTTGCGCACGTGCAAAAAGTAGCGGTCGTACAGGGTTTGCAGGCCCAGGTAGTCGAACGCCAGGTCGCGCTCGGGTTTCAGTGCGGCGCCCAGGCGGGCCAAGTCGAACTGGCCCAGTTTTTCGTCGAGCAGCTCGTTGGCAATGCCCTTTTTGATGAACTGGGGGAAGTAGTCTGGGTAGGCCTGGGCCAAACCGGCTTGCGTCACCTCGGTGCCCAGCACTTCCTTGGCAATGGTGTGCAGCAACAGGCGGGCGGTGGCGTAGGTGTAGTCGGGGTCGCGCTCGATCAGCGTGCGAGCGGCCAGGATGGAGGCCTTGTGCACTTCTTCAAGTGGCACGCCGTCGTACAGGTTGCGCAGGGTTTCGGCCACGATGGGCTCGGGCTTCACGTCGGTGCTCAGGCCTGCGCAGGCATCTTGGATGCGTTCGCGCATGGCGGCCATGTCCAGCGGCACGGTCTGGCCGTTGTCCAGCACATGGAATTCGGGTGCGACGTGCGGGGCTTCGCGTTCGCCTTTGGCTGCGCGCTCCTGCGTGCGGCGTTCGCGGTACAGCACGTAGGCACGGGCCACTTCGTGGTGGCTGCCGCGCATCAGGCCCAGCTCGACCTGGTCTTGCACGTCTTCGATGTGGAAGGTGCCACCGCCGGGGCGTGAGCGCATCAGCGCCTTGACCACCGATTGCGTCAGTGCCTCGACGGTTTCGCGCACGCTGGCCGATGCCGCGCCCTGTGTGCCGTGGACGGCCAGAAAGGCCTTCATCAGCGCCACGGCGATCTTGTTGGGTTCGAAATGCACCACCGAGCCGTTGCGGCGGATGATCTGGTAGTGGCTGAGGGCCTGTGGCGATGTGCTGCGTTCGGCAGCGATGTTGGCGTCGGTAGACAGGGTGTAGTCGGGCGCGTCGGTGGAGAAAGCGGCTTGCATGTGTCCTCTTTGTGTGGCTTGGGGCACGCCCGCTGAACGGGGCTGTGCAGTTTGTTTTTGTGGTGTGCCAACGGCTGGCCGAAGTGCATCGGCAGGTCTGTTCAGACGGGCGTTGGCTGGGTGCTGAAAATCACAAGACGACACTATATCTAGTGTTTTGGCGTTCGAGCGACGCTACCTATAGCGTTTGACGATATTTTTTCTGACGCCGAAACTGGCCTGTTTTGTGCTATGTCAGCTTGTGTACAAACCAGACATGACACCCAAAAACAGAGCGTCAGGCTGAATGCCGATGCGCGGTCAGCCCGCTTGGTCACCTGTCAGAACCGGTTCAAAAAAAAGACTGCCCAGGCAGGATTGGGCAAGGCGACTTTTCATGAGTTGAAATGGGCTGATGGGTTGGGGGCGAGTTCTCAGGGAAAACACTGGGGTCGACGGTCGGTCGACGTGTGGCCGGTTTGTGCTGCCAATCCGCCGCGTGACCCGCCCGCACCGCGCGTATCATCCCGCGCCAAAGCCGTGGGCGGGGTGCTTCGCGGGAGCTGGCATGCACGGGAGGTGCAACATGAACAAACCGGTCGATGTGGTGGTGATGGCTGCGGGCAAGGGCACGCGCATGAAAAGCACGTTGCCCAAGGTGTTGCACCGGCTGGGCGGGCGTGCACTGGCCGCCCACGTGCTGGACACCGCAGCGCAGGTGCTGGCCCGTCGCGTGGTGGTCATCACGGGACACGGTGCTTCAGAAGTGGAAGCATCTTTATCAATATGGGAAAGCGGTGAAGGTACTTTTGGCTTCAAGAAAAATGCGGCATTGACCATGCAACCGCCTGCGGCCCAGATACCGGGGACGCAGAACGCGGCAGTGGCCCAGACTGAGCCGGTGTCAGTGGCTGCGCCCGTGGTGCAGTTCGTGCGGCAGTCCCCGCAACTGGGCACCGGCCATGCCGTGCAGCAGGCGGTGCCCGTGCTGGCTGACGACGGCATCACGCTGGTGTTGTCGGGCGATGTGCCGCTGACCCAGGTCGACACCCTGCTGGCGCTGCTGGCCTTGTGTGTTGGCGATGGCACGGCGCCAGACGGCGCGGCGGCCCAGGCGGGGTTGGCACTGCTGACGCTGGACATGCCCGACCCCACGGGCTACGGGCGCATCGTGCGCCAGGCAGATGGCGCGGTGCGATCCATCGTGGAGCACAAGGACGCCACAGAAGAACAACGCCAGGTCACCGAAATTTACAGCGGCATCATGGCCGTGCCCACCGCCCAACTGCGCGGCTGGCTGGCCCGGCTGGACAACCGGAACGCCCAGGGTGAGTACTACCTGACAGACGTGGTCAAGTTTGCCGTGGCCGACGGTTTTCCGGTGCGCGCCCATTGCATTGCCGATGCGGTACAGGTGGCGGGCGTGAACAGCCCGCAGCAACTGGCCGAGCTGGAGCGGGCCTTGCAAACGCGCACCGCGCAACAGATGATGGCCGAGGGCGTGCGCCTGGCCGACCCGGCCCGCTTCGATTTGCGCGGGCAATTGACCTGTGGGCAGGACGTGGAGATTGACATCAACTGCCTGTTCGAAGGCCGTGTGGTGCTGGGCAACGGCGTGCGCATCGGGGCGAACTGCGTCATTGCCAACGCCGTGATTGAAGACGGCGCGATGATTCACCCGTTCACCCACATCGATGGCGAAATACTGGGTGTGCGTGTGGGCCCCGGCGCGCTCATCGGCCCGTTTGCCCGCCTGCGCCCAGGCGCCGACTTAGGCGCAGAGGTGCACATTGGCAACTTTGTGGAGGTGAAAAACTCCACGCTGGCGGCCGGGGCCAAGGCCAACCACCTGGCCTACCTGGGCGATGCCACCGTGGGCGAGCGCGTGAACTACGGCGCGGGCAGCATCACCGCCAACTACGACGGCGCCAACAAGCACCGCACCGTGATCGAGGCTGACGTGCACGTGGGCAGCAACTGCGTTCTGGTGGCGCCGGTCACCATCGGCGCGGGTGGCACGGTGGGTGGTGGCAGCACCATCACCAAAAGCACGGCACCCGGCGCGCTGAGCGTGGCGCGGGGCAAACAAATCAGCCTGGCCGGGTGGTCACGGCCTGCGAAGAAACCCAAGTGAGTGCGACGCGGCATCGGGTTAGATGGCCCGCGCCGACTTGCGGGCTTCGCTTTGCAAGAATTCACAGATAAATTGGCTCTCCCCGCTTTGATTCATTAAATAGTTTGCTATCAAATAAAACAAGCATAGCAAACTATTCAATCAAATCAAGCGGTAGCGGCAGTTTTGATTCAAATTTTGCGCGCTTGATGCTGAAAAACGCTTTCACGTTGCGCACGTTGGCGTCTGTGGTGAACAGCCGGGTCGCCAGGGCCTGGTAAGCGGGCATGTCGGCCACCGTCACCACCAGGCAAAAGTCGGGGCCCGGGCTGACCCGGTAGCACTGTTGCACCGCGTCGTCGGCCACGGCGCGGACCTCGAAGGCGTCCAGCGCTTCCGTGCTTTGCCGTTCCAGTGACACCTCCACAATGGCCGTGAGGCCGTGGCCGAGCAAACGGCCCAACCGATCGGCACTGAGGACGGCCACTTGCCGCTCCACCAGCCCGGCCTCTGTCAGGCGCTTGACGCGCCGCAGACAGGTGGCTGGGGACACGCTCACGGCTTCGGCCAGGGACTGGTTGGTCTGGCTGGCATCGGTCTGCAGGCGTTGCAGCAGCGCAAGGTCGATGGCGTCCAGTAGAGGCGCGGTGGGGTCTGCCATGGATGCGAGAGGTCGGCTTGGGGCGGGCGAGGGGGTGTGGGTGGCGTGAATTCTAGTTTCGCCACGACACGCACCTTGCAAGAAAATTCATTGCCAAGCCACTGGCGTTCAGTCGCCAGCTTCCAGCCATCTGCCCGCAGTCGCCCAAATGGGCGTTGACGGTCAGGTGCGGGGCTCGCCTTGGGCGTTCACGGTCACGGTGTTGCCGGGACGTGTCGTCATTTGCAGGCGGTGTTGTTGACCCCGAAAGGTGTAGACCACGTCCCAATACCGGGGCTGGTTCGAGTTGGTCGTGCTCTCGCACCGCTGGATGTCGGGCTGCTGTGTCGGGGTGGCCGAGTTGTCGCGTGTGGCATTGGCCCCTACCCATGCGCCAGCCACTGCCCCGCCTGCCGTTGCCAGGTCACGGCCCGTGCCGCCACCGATCTGGTGTCCCAGAACGCCGCCCAGCAAGGCCCCCACCACGGCACCGCCCACACCCGAGTTGTTGCCGGGGCGGGCGTCGTTGCCCGGCTCCACCCAGCACCGCTGTTCCGGTGGCCCCAGTACCGCGCGCACCGACACCACATCTGCCTCGTACAGGCGTTCACCCGGGCGGCGTCGGTTGTCGTAAACCGGTATCGGGTCGGGTGCATAGCGGTCTTGCGCCACGTTTGACGTGTTGGCCAGCGAGCGAACCGATGAAATGCGGTCGTTCAGGCCCATGGCGGCCAGCGATGGGTAGCGCCCCTGGCGCAGCACCACACAACGGCCGCTGTAGCGCTTTTCGGGGCAGACCTCCCATGGCGCGCCGATGACCACGGCAGACGATGCGTGGTCATTGAAGCCGTAGCGCTCCAGGTTGATCACCTGCCGACTGGTCGAGAAACTGCGACCTTGGAAGTCGCTGCCTTCATACAAAGTGACTTGCGCAGCCGCAAGACCTACCGTACCAGCCAAGGCCAGCCCCAAGCCGATGTTGAAAACTGGGTGCATCTGAGTCTCCTGTGGTGATGTTCAGAGCCTGACGTTAGGGGCGACGTGCCTTGGCGTCTGTGCGCCGTCGTACACGCGGGCAACCGCGTGGTGGAGCTCGCTCGTGCAGGTGAATGGAGGGAGCGGGGCAGGGCGGTGTGGCGTGTGAAGGTTTGCGCTGTGTGATGACGTGTTTCAGGTTAAATATAAAATCAAAAATATATACAAAATGAAAATAAATTTTTATTCGAAGTTTTTTGGAAATATTTAACTATATATATCACAAATAAAAAATTAAATTTCATGAAGTCTTGCCTAGCATCTCTGCTCACGTTTCCTCATGAAAGAGTGGTCAATATGTGTGGCATCGTCGGGGCGGTTTCCCGCCGCAACATCGTTCCGGTTCTGGTCCAGGGTTTGCAGCGCCTGGAGTACCGGGGGTATGACTCGTGCGGCCTGGCCATCCACGCCGAAGGGGCTGGCGGCCAAGGCAGTGGCTTGGTGCGCTCGCGCAGCACCGCCCGCGTGGCCGAGCTGCTGGCGCAGGTGCAGGCTGACAGCACCCAGGGCGGCACCGGCATTGCCCATACCCGCTGGGCCACGCACGGTGTGCCCGCCGTGCACAACGCCCACCCCCACTTCAGCCACGGCACGGGGGCCGACAAGCCCGCCCGCGTGGCGCTGGTGCACAACGGCATCATCGAAAACCACGACGAATTGCGCGCCCGCCTGCAAGCCCGTGGCTACGTGTTTGCCAGCCAGACCGACACGGAGGTGATCGCCCACCTGGTGGACAGTCTGTACGACGGTGACCTGTTTGCCGCCGTGCTGGCTGCCACGCAACAGCTGACGGGTGCGTTTGCCATTGCCGTCATGCATAAAGACGAGCCCCACCGCGTGGTGGGCGCGCGTTCGGGCTCGCCGCTCATTCTGGGTGTGGGCCAACCGACCATCACCCAGAGCGGCACCCAGCCGAATGCCGACGGCGAACACTTTCTGGCCAGCGACGCCATGGCCCTGGCCGGGGTGACTGACCAGATCGTCTACCTGGAAGAGGGCGACTTGGTGGACCTGCAATTGGGCAAGTACTGGATCACCGACCGTACCGGCAAACCCGTGCAACGCACCGTGCGCACGGTGCAGGCGCACAGCGGCGCGGCCGAGCTGGGCCCCTACCGCCACTACATGCAGAAAGAAATTTTCGAGCAGCCCCGCGCCATTGCCGACACGCTGGAAGGCGTGGAAGGCATCACGCCCGAGCTGTTCGAGGCCGTCAACCTGCCGCCGCCGGGGCAGGGCGCGCATGCCACGTTCAAAGCCATTGACTCGGTGCTGATACTGGCCTGCGGCACCAGCTACTACAGCGGCTGCGCCGCCAAATATTGGCTGGAAGGCATTGCGGGCATCCCCACCCAGGTCGAGGTGGCCAGCGAATACCGTTACCGCACCAGCGTGCCCAACCCACGCCAGCTCATCGTCACCATCACGCAAAGTGGCGAAACCGCCGACACGCTGGCTGCGCTGCGCCACGCCCAAAGTTTGGGCCACACACACACGCTGACCATTTGCAACGTGGCCACCAGCGCCATGGTGCGCGAATGCAAGCTGGCTTACGTGACGCGCGCGGGGGTGGAAATTGGCGTGGCCAGCACCAAGGCCTTCACCACCCAGTTGGCCGGGCTGTTTTTGCTGGCGCTGGCGCTGGCGCAGGCCAAAGGCCGTCTGTCAGCCGAACAAGAAGCCGCGCACCTGAAAGCCATGCGCCACCTGCCCGTGGCACTGCAGGCCGTGCTGGCGCTTGAGCCACAAATCATGGCCTGGGCCGACGACTTTGCCCGCATGGACAATGCCCTGTTCCTGGGCCGCGGCCTGCACTACCCCATTGCGCTGGAAGGCGCGCTGAAGTTGAAAGAAATCAGCTACATCCACGCCGAGGCCTACCCCGCCGGTGAACTGAAGCACGGCCCCCTGGCCCTGGTGACCAGCGCCATGCCGGTGGTGACGGTCGCCCCCAACGATGCCCTGCTGGAAAAGCTGAAAAGCAACATGCAAGAGGTGCGCGCCCGTGGCGGCGTGCTGTACGTGCTGGCCGATGCCGACACGCATATTGAAAGCAGCGAAGGCGTGCACGTCATCCGCCTGCCCGAGCACTACGGCCACTTGAGCCCGCTGCTGCATGTGGTGCCGCTGCAACTGCTGGCTTACCACACGGCGTGCGCGCGGGGGACCGATGTGGACAAGCCACGAAACCTGGCAAAAAGCGTGACGGTCGAGTGATTGGGGACAAGGGAATGAGCTTCAAAAACGCTTTCGCCAACGCCGGGTTGGTCTATTCCACTGAAACCGGGCGCATGTGCCCGGACTGCCGTCAGCCCATTGCCAGCTGTGTGTGTGGTGTCAAACTGGTGCCCAAGGGGGATGGCGTGGTGCGCGTGTCGCGCGAGTCAAAGGGCCGGGGGGGCAAAGTGGTCACGCTGGTCAAGGGCCTGGCGCTGGATGATGCGGCGCTGCAGGCACTGTGCAAACAGTTGAAGGCGGCGTGTGGCAGCGGTGGCACGGTGAAAGACGGTGTCATCGAGGTGCAGGGCGATCATTGCGAGCGCGTGGCACAAAGCCTGGAAAAAGGCGGGCATAACGTGAAATTTGTGGGTGCTGCGCGACCGGCGAGGTGATCGGTAGCCCGAAAAGTCATGTCATGATCTGCCTGTCTGTCTGATAGACAACACTCACATTTCACAGGGCTACCCATGAAAGACAAAATTCGCGCCATCCTGGCTCAAGAAGGCAAATTGGGGGTGGATGTGGCCACCCTGAAAGACGACGACGACCTGTACGCAGCCGGGTTGACATCGTTCGCATCCGTTCAGCTCATGCTGGCGCTGGAAGACGGGTTCGATGTGGAGTTCAGCGAAAAAATGCTGGGTCGCCGTACGTTCCAAAGCATCGCAACCATCGCTGCTGCCATCGCAGAACTTCAGGGCTGACGCCTCATTCGGGTGGGCTTGCTCACCCCCATTCCCTTTTCAGACAGGTGTACACATGACGCTTGCACTCGAACGGCTGCGCACCCACGTGCTGCCAGTGGCCCAGGCCCACGCGGACGCGGTGGACCGAGACGGTCGATTCCCTGAAGAAACTTTTGCGGCACTGAAGGCCAATGGCCTGATGGCCGTGCTCATTCCCAAGGCCTACGGTGGCGAGGGCCTTTCGCTGCTGGAAGTGGCTGACCTGTGTTCTGCCTTGGGGCAGGTATGTGGCTCATCTGCGCTGATCTATGCCATGCACCATATCAAGGTGTCCAGCCTGGTGTTCCACGGGCCGGGCAGTGCCTGGCACGAGGGTTTCATGGGGCGCGTGGCCAGCGAGCAGTTGCTGCTGGGCTCGGCCACCACCGAAGGCGGTGGTATCGGCGGGGACCTGCGCAGCTCCATCTGCGCGGTGCAGCGTTCGGGCGAAGGCGAAGACCAAACGTTCACGTTGTTCAAGGACGCCACGGTCATTTCCTATGGTGTGCAGTCCGATGCCATCCTGATCACGGCCCGCAAGGATGCCGACTCGCCTGCGTCCGACCAGGTGCTGGTCGTGGCCGAGCGCCACCAGTTGAAACTGGAACACACCGGCGGGTGGGACACCTTTGGCATGCGGGGCACCTGTTCCGATGGCTTCGGGCTGACAGTGAACGCGCCCGCCCGGCAAATTTTCCCCTTGGCATTTGCCGACATCGCTGCGCAGTCGATGCTTGCGCACACGCACATCCTGTGGGCATCGGTGTGGTACGGGCTGGCCACCGAGGCCGCCAGCCGTGCACAGGCCCTGGTGCGCGCCGACATGCGCCGTCGTGGTGCAGCGGCAGCCGGTGGCGGCAACAACCCGTCGCCTGGCATGGCCCGACTGGCCGAGCTGATGGCTGCGGTGCAGGCCATGCGTGGTGGCATCGTGGGTGCCGTGGAGCGGCTTGAACGCGCCAGCGCCGACCCCGCGTTGCTGGAAACGGTGGGTTTCCTGATTGACATGAACACACTGAAGGTCAATGCCTCTCAGTCCGCCGTGGACATCCTTAACCGTGCCATGGTCATCTGTGGCATTGCCGGTTACCGCAATGGCACGCCCTACAGCCTCAGCCGCCTGATGCGCGATGTGCATTCGGCGCCCATCATGATCAACAACGACCGCATCCTGACCAACGTGGCCAACCTGGCGCTCATGAACCGGTTCAACGGTTCACTGGCAGGCTGAGCGGCTGACAGTCTTCCGCTCATGCCCGCTCACCACCCCAAAACGCACCCGCTCGGCGTTGCAAATGCGCGCCATAGCCCGAGCTATGGCTGTGCTTTGCGCCTTGATCGGGCGTGTTTTGGTGCGCTGCTCGGGCACGCCCGAAAAACTCTCAGCCTCTGACCTGTCAACGCGCTTTTCAAACTCAAAACCAATCAAGGAATTCGTATGTGCGATCAACACGCCCCGCTGCTGGACAGGTTGTTGTTCACTGGCTTGCTTATTGATACCGGCGTGGACGGTCTGTATGGCCGTGGAGCCGTGTTTGAAGATGTGGTCGAACGGTTCGACGACTTCATCACCCGCTTCGGTGGCTGCGACGGGGCCACACGCGTGCGTTTTCCGCCAGGCATGAACCGTGCCTTGTTCGAGAAATCAGGCTACATGAAGGGTTTCCCGCAGTTGGCAGGCACGGTGCACGCCTTCATGGGCGGCGAGGCGGATCACCTGCAACTGCTGGCCAACATGGAAGCCGGTACCGACTGGACGGGCGGCCAGAAAGCCACCGACATCGTGCTGACCCCGGCAGCCTGCTACCCGCTGTACCCCACGGTCGCCAAAATGGGCCCGGTACCAGCAGACGGGCACCTGTATGACCTGTCTTCATATTGCTTCCGCCACGAGCCCTCCAAGGACCCGGCCCGCATGCAGCTGTTTCGCATGCGCGAATATGTGCGCATGGGCACTGCCGAGCAGGTGCTGGCGTTCCGCGAGCTCTGGATGGAGCGCGGCCAGGCCATGATCACCGAACTGGGCTTGCCGCTGACCGTGGACGTGGCCAACGACCCGTTTTTCGGTCGCAAAGGGCGCATTTTGGCCAGTGGCCAGCGCGAACAGGCCTTGAAGTTCGAGTTGCTGGTGCCCGTGACCAGCACCGAAAACCCCACAGCCTGCCTGAGCTTTAACTATCACCAGAAACACTTCGGCGACACATGGGGCCTGCAGACACAAGACGGTGAAACCGCACACACCGCATGCGTGGGCTTCGGCATGGAGCGCGTGGCGCTGGCGCTGTTTGCCCACCATGGGGTCGATGTGTCCGCATGGCCTGCGTCCGTCAGAAAAGCCTTGTGGGGTTGACACATGGCGCCCCTGACGGTGGTGCCCGCCATGGCCCATTTGCTGGAGACGGCGCCGGTTCTGCCGGGGCTACATGACCCGCAGCGGCCCTGGCCGCAAACGAATTGCGCGGTTGACCTGCTGATCGAACTGGTGGCCGCCTACGGCTACGACCCCGTCTGGATGATGGCGTTCACGCTCATTCAGGACTTTGAAGGCGACCACTTTTCGTTCTTCAAGGTGCCCAGCGACGATCTGGAGGCTTTGTACGGTTTGTCTATCCACGAACTGGCCGTGTGGGACCACTTGGTGGACCACGTGGCCGAGCAAGTGGCGCGCAGCAGGGTGGTGCTGATCGAGGTGGATGGGTTTTACCTGCCCGACACCCGTGGCGTGACCTACCGCGAGCAGCACGGCAAAACCACAATCGGTGTGTACGCACTGGACAAAGCGCAACGCTGGCTGGCTTACTTCCACAACGAAACACGCGGTGAATTGACGGGTGACGACTTCGATGGCGTGATGCAGTTGCTGCCCTCGCAGGCCGAGCTGTTGATGCCGTACACGGAGGTGGTCAAGGCCTCTGGCCGTGCACATGCCGACCCTGCTGCGTGCGCCCTGGCCCAGCTGCGACGGCACTGGCAGCGCCGCCCGGCAACCAACCCGTTCACGGCATACGCCGACGCACTGCCTGCGCACCTGGAGACACTGGCCTCGCGCGAGCCCGCGTATTTCCATGCGTATGCTTTCAACACCATGCGGCAGTTCGGTGCCAATTTCGGCTTGCTGGAGGCGCTCCTGCTGCGCTGGCCCGATGCAGGGTTTCAGGCCGCTGCCGCGTGTGCCGCGACGCTGGCCAACGAGGCCAAGGTGCTTCAGTTCAAACTGGCCCGCGCAGCCAGCCGGCGCAAGTTCGATGGGCTGGTCGATGCCGTGCGGGCACTCGCGCAAAACCACGATGACCTGATGGCGCACCTGGCCAGCAGCCCGTTGCTCGCCTCCAGGCCAGGCCACGACCCGTCATGAACCTGTGCGGGCTGGACTGGCAGGTCTGTTCAACCGATGCCGGTGTCTGGCCGACTGCGCACGATGCCGCTGCCAGCGGCAGCACCGCGCATTGGGTCACGGCACAGGTGCCAGGCTCCGCCCAGGCTGACTTGCTGGCGGCAGGCACATTCGATGTATTGCGACCGACCGCGCTGCACGACCGGGACCTGTGGTACCGCTGCACGCTGAGCGGCCAAGGCGACCACCAGCTGGTTTTTGACGGCGTGGCGACGCTGGCCGAGGTTCACCTTGACGGCACCTGCCTGGCCCGTTCCAGCAGCATGTTCGTGCCCATTCGGGTGGATGTGTCGCTGCGCGGTCAGCACACGCTGTACCTGGTTTGCCGCAGCCTCACGTCGCACCTGGCGGGCCTGAAGTTGCCGCGCGCTCGCTGGCGGGTGGGCATGGTGCCGCAGCAGGCGCTGCGGGGGGTGCGCACCACCCTGCTGGGGCATATGCCCAGCTGGTGTCCGGACGTGGCCGTGGTGGGGCCATGGCGGGCGGTTCACCTGGTGTCGCCGCAAGACGTGTCCGCCGTGGCGTTGCAGGCCACCGCCTGCGGCACATCGGGTGGCAAGCTGTCGGTCGCCTTCCAGTGCCAGCGCGATTTGCGCGGGTGGCAGGTGTCATGCGCCGGGCAAACGGCCACCGTGGAGCCTGGCCAGAACGGCCAATGGCAAGTGGCGTTGCAGCTCCACGATGTGGCCCGCTGGTGGCCCAAAGGTCATGGGCGGCAGGTGCTGCACGACGTGACGCTGGATAACGCTATCGATGGCGCCGATGTGCTGCCGCTGGGGCGTGTGGGTTTCCGTTCGGTCGAGGTGGACCGTGGGCCTGACGGCATGGGGTTCACCCTGGTGGTCAACGGGCAACCGGTGTTTGCCCGTGGTGCCGTGTACACGCCACCCCATGTGCTGCACCCGGGCGGGTTGGCGGGCGCAGCGCAGCGCCTGCAGCAGTTGGCCGCCATGGGGGCCAACATGCTGCGCATTGCAGGCCCATTCTGTTATGAAGACCAGGCGTTTTTCGGTCTGTGCGACGAGTTGGGCCTGATGGTCTGGCAAGACCTGATGCTGGCCAATTTTGACTACCCGCTGCGCGATGCCGCGTTTGCTGCACAGCTTGAAGCCGAGGTGGTGGCGTTGCTCACGCCCTTGGCGGCCCACCCGTCGCTGGTGGTGCTGTGCGGTGGCAGCGAAGTGATGCAGCAGGCTGCCATGCTGGGTTTGCCAGCTCAATCGGAAGCGTTCGCGTTTTTCAATGAGCGGCTGCCTGCTGTGTGCGAGGCCGTCTGCCCTGGCCTGGTGGTTGTGCCCAATTCGCCGTGTGGTGGCGAGCTGCCGTTTTCGGTCAGAACAGGTGTGTCGCATTACTACGGCGTGGGTGCCTACGAGCGGCCACTGGCCGATGCCCGGTTGGCTGCGCCACGCTTCATCACCGAATGTCTGGCCTTTGCCAACGTGCCCGATTCGTGCACGGTTGAAGCCATGGGTGTGCCTGCCGTGCACCACCCGGTATGGAAGCAGGGTGTGCCGCGCGACCGCAACGTGTCTTGGGATTTTGAAGACACGCGCGACCATTACCTGCAGCAAGTGTTCGGGCTCGACGCCGCGTTGTTGCGGCGTACCGACCCCGCGCGGTACCTGCAGGCCTCGCGCGCGGTCACCGCGCACATCATCTCGTGCGCGCTGACTGAATGGCGTCGTCCAGGTTCGCCCACGGCCGGTGCGCTGGTGTTCACCGCAGGCGACTTGCAGACCGGTGCTGGCTGGGGCCTGATTGACGTGCACGGCGAGCCCAAGGCCGCCTACCACGGTTTCAAACAGGTGGCGCAACCTATGGCGCTGCTGCTGACCGATGAGGGATGTGACGGCCTCGATGTCCATCTGGTGAACGACACGCCCGACGACCGCCAGTTTGACGTGAGCCTTCGTGTGCTGCGTCACGGGCGAACGGTGGTGGCATCGGGGCATCAACCTGTCAGGGTGCCCGCCCGCAACGCCGTCACGTTGACTGGCACGGCATTGCTGGGGGCTTTTTTCGATTTGACCTATGCCTTTCGTTTTGGCCCGCCAGGGCACGATGAAGTGGTGGTGACGGCCACGGACACAGAGGCTGACGGCAGCGATCCGCTGCAGGCCGTGTATTTCCCGCATGGGGCCTGTTCCGCGCCTTCGCACCTGGGCATGTCCGCGCAGGTGGAGCAGCGGGATGACGGCTGGTGGCTGGTGTTGCGCACCGAAGCGTTGGCCAGGTTTGTGCACATCGATGACCGGGCCTATCGACCCCGTGACAACCACTTTCATTTGCCACCGGGCGAGACGCGGCAACTGCAACTGACCCCGCGCAGCGCCGCAGCAGGCCCACCTGCTGGTGTGGTGACGGCCCTCAATGCGCTGGATACCCTGAGTTACCGGGGGATAGTGTGATAACTGTTGCTTGGGACGGCATGCGTGGTTGGCTGTATCTGCCGCCCGATGGCACGCCGCAGCGCGAGGCCTGTGTGTTTTTCAACGCCCATGGCGTGGAAGACCTGTGCACACGCCACAGCCTGGCATGCCTGGCCGATCGGCTGGCCCAACAGGGCCACCCCGTGTTGCGGTTTGATTTGCCCGGCACGGGCGATGCGCTGGGTGAATTCGACCAACCCGACCTGTGGGCGCAGTGGCTGGCAGCTGGTGTGTCGGCCGTCAAAGCCTTGAAGGGTTGGAGTGGTGCCCGGCAGGTGGGGGCCCTGGGCTTGCGCCTGGGTGGCCTGGTGGCGGGCCATGTGGCACATGCTCTGGCCGATACGCCCGACCGGTTGAGCAGCCTGGCCCTGCTGGCACCTGTGCTGCAGGGTAAACAGCACGTGCGCGAACTCAAAGCCATGGGCGTACCGGGCCCGGATGACTCGCTGGATGTCAGTGATTTGCGTTGGAGTGCACCCTTGCTGGCGTCGCTCAGGCAGGCAGACCTGACGACAGACGCTGCACCACCCGTGGACCGGTTGTTCCTGGGGGTAGCGCAGGGCGGCAAGGCGATGGATGCGTTTTTGAATGGGTGGCCTGCACGGGTTGAGGTGATTACCTCACCCTACGGTGACCTGACGGCACATATCGGCAACACGGTCACCAGCCAGGCTCCCACGGCACTGTGGGACGCTGTGAGCGGTTGGTGGGGCAGTGGCCCGCCTGACGATGCGGTTGGGGGTGTGCGCGCCGCCCACGTCGCGGATCTGTCGGGTGGCACGTTCACTGAGCATGGCTGCCTGTTGCCCGCTCAGGTGCCATTGGCCGCCGTCTGGACCGAGCCGGTGGATGTGCACCGTCCACCGGTGGTGGTGTTTTGCAACACTGGGCGCAACCCGCATACCGGTTGGGCAGGCGGCACAGTCACCATGGCGCGCCAGCTGGCGCGCGAAGGTGTGGCCAGTTTGCGTGTTGACTTGGCAGGCATTGGCGACAGCTTGCCCTTGCCCGACCCGCCCGCGGAAATTCTGTACAACGACGTGGCGCTGCCACAGCTGGCGGCCGTGTTCACCCACGTGCAGGCACGGGTGGGTGCGCAGCGGCCGCTGGTGGTGGTGGGTGTGTGCAGCGGTGGCTATGCAGCGTTTCGGCAGGCGGTGGTGGATGAGCGTGTCTGCGGCCTGCTGCTGGCCAATGTGCAGCGGTTTGTCTGGCGCGAGGGCATGTCGCTTGAGGCAGCAATGCGCGTCAACAGCAAGTCAACGCAAGCCTACCGTCGGCTGCTTTTCAGGCCCGACACCTGGGCCCGTGTGCTGCGGGGCGAAGTGAATGTGAGGCTCATCGCAGGCAAGTTCGCACAAAGCTGGCGTAACAAGGCGGCGCGCATGGCCCAGGCTGTGTGGGGTGGTATCCAGGCGGGCAGGGTGCGGACAGCGTCGTCCACTTACCCAGAGTCGCGTCGGCCCGACACCATCCCCGGCAGTTTTGCCCTGATGGCCAGGCGCGGCACACACGTGACCGTGCTGTACAGCGAAGACGACGGAGGGCGAGACGAGTTCGCCGCGTATGTCGGTCTTGACGGGAGGCGCTTTCTGGCGCTTGCGGGTACCCGGTTGCAGGTTGTGCCAGGCGCCGATCACGTGCTGACCACGCCAGCATCGCGAGACTTCCTGATGGTTGAAATCCGGTTACTGTGCGAAAAACTCAGTTAAAAGTGCTTGTGTCGCTTTTATTTATTGAATAGTTCGCTATTTTATTTTTATGTCTGATTCACTCCCCCAATCCACTCTCGATCCGCAGCATCAGCAGCACCCGGAGGCGTATGACGTCATCGTCATCGGCGCAGGCATGGCAGGGGCCTCTGTAGCGTATGGATTGGCCCAGCGGAGCCGGGTGCTGGTGCTGGAGCGCGAGTCTCAGCCGGGCTACCACACCACAGGCCGGTCTGCAGCCATGTACCTGGAGGCTTACGGCAGCGAGCAGGTGCGCGCCCTCACGCTGGCCAGCAGGGCGTTTTTTCAGTCCCCGCCTGAGAGTTTTGCCGATCACCCGTTGATGGTGCGTCGTGGTGCCATGATGGTGGCCACACCCGACGAGTTGGCCGCACTCGATGCGCACGTGGCCGTGCTCCAGCGGTCAGGTGTGCGCTACGAGCGCCTCACCTCTGCCCAGGCGTGCGCCAAAGTGCCCGTTCTCAGGCCCGAATGCGTGGGCGGCGCTGTGTTTGAACCCGATGCCGCCGATCTGGATGTGCATGCCATCCACCAGGGGTTTTTGAAAGGCCTTCGCCGCCACGGCGGGCGGGTGGTTTGCAATGCAGATGTGCAAAGTTTGCGCCGCGTGGGCAACGCATGGCACGTGAGCACGTCGACGGGCGATTGGGTCGCCCCGGTGGTGGTGAACGCCGCAGGCGCCTGGGCCGACGAGGTGGGCGCGCTGGCTGGCGCACGCGCCATTGGCCTGGTGCCCTACCGGCGCACGGCGTTCACGTTTGCGCCCGAACAGGGACTGGATGTGGCCGCATGGCCCATGGTCTACAGCGCATCAGAGGCGTGGTACTTCAAGCCCGATGCAGGCATGCTGCTGGCCTCGCCTGCCAATGCCGATGCGTGTGCACCGCAAGACGTTCAGCCCGAGGAATGGGACGTGGCACTGGGCGTGCACCGACTGGAATCGGTCACGACCCTGTCCATACGCCGGCCTGCGCACACGTGGGCGGGGCTGCGTTCGTTCGTGTCTGACCACAGCCTGGTGGGCGGTTTCGATGCGCAGGCCCAAGGGTTCTTCTGGTTGGCCGGGCAAGGTGGGTATGGCATTCAGACGGCACCCGCCATGGGCGAAGCGTGCGCGGCGTTGATTCTGGACGGTGTGCTGCCCGCTCACCTTGTTGCATTCGGGTTGACCCCGGCCATACTGGACCCTCAGCGCCTGTGGCACTCGGCAGCACCTGGGCAAGCTGGCTGAGACAGGTGTCTGGGCCAAGGACACTCAGGCCGCTTCCTCCCCCTGGGGCAGGAGACCATCATGGGTGGGTATGCAAAAGTGCATTTTTTCTTGATGTGGATCAAGGGCGGGTTGCCAGCTACCGCAGAGACTCCCATTTTCCGCATCGGCCACAATCCGCGTTTCCCGCATTGGGTGCATCCAGACAAATCGAGACAACATGACCACATCTGACGCCAACACAGCCACTCCCATTCAGGACTTTTCGAACTGCCATGCAGGCATCCTGATCAAATTGGACCATCTGCAGGGCTTGCCGGGCCTGCTGGATGCAGCTACCCGTGCGCGCCAGACTGCGCAAGAGGCGCTCGACTTTTTCCGTGAAGCGATTTTTGAACACCATTCAGAGGAAGAGCGCGAGCTGTTCCCTGCTGTGCAGGCCAGTGCCCAGGCCGGAGAAGAACGCGACCGGCTCAAAGCCGTTGCCGAACGCCTGACCCAAGAGCACCGTGACTTGGAGACCCAGTGGAAAAAGCTGGAGCCTGGGTTGAAGCGGGTGGCAAAAGGGCAGGACAGCGATCTGGATGCTGCTGCAGTGGAAAAATTGGTGACCCAATATGCCGCGCATGCCCGGTTTGAAGAGGCGGAGTACCTGCCGCAGGCCTACGCGATCCTGAGCAGGCATGCCAACCGCATGGACGCGTTGGCGCTGGCGTTGCACTTGCGGCACACCCCTGGCGTGGTGGGCTACGTTTGATGCGCTGACTGCGCCGACACGGGGGCCTGTGAGTCCCTCGGTCATCACCCATACCCACCCCTCCACATTGCGGGGTCATCTGCTGCTGGTGTCAGGTCAGTGAACTTGGGTGCCTCCCCCTGCGGTTGGTGGTGTGGCGCAGGCAGCTGTCTGCGATGCGCATCCACACACATGCGCTTCAGGGGGGCACATGTTGCAAGCAGCAGGTACGGTTTGGCGTACGGTCATGCAGGGTGGCCGCATGCGCCGGTCTACTCTTTCTCTTTCCCGGTCAGTTCAACGGGTGGGCCACTTTAGCTGCCATGCTGGCACCGGGGCAAGCACAGTTGGCAGGTGCAAGGTTTGGCAGAGTTGGAGGTCGACATGCCATGAGACTGTCAGCCGCTGACTGATGACTGTCATAAGTGGCATGATGACTGCCACTTGGCGGGATGGGCTCCAGCCAGTTGGCGGTGTGAGGGCGCATTGACTGGATACCCATGCGCCTGTGCCCATCGGTTTGCCCTGCAATCACAAGGCTGCTGCCCAAATGTGGGTTGTTTGACCATATCGGTACGGGTTGGCACGGAAATTGGAAACAATAGCGCAGTTCCATCCTATGCTTGCACCATGAATCAAAGTCCCACGCCCCCATCCACCGAGGACAGCAAGGCGGCTGAGCCGCATGAAGTCCTGGTATCCCTGTACCAGTCTGGCCAAGCCATCTACACCAAAGCGGTCAATGGCTTTTTTTCAAAGTGGCGCTGGGCGCTGGTATGGATCACCCAGATCGTGTTTTATGGTCTGCCATGGCTGGACTGGAATTCGCGTCAGGCGGTGCTGTTTGACTTGGAAGCGCGCCGTTTCTACATATTCGGCTTGGTGCTTTACCCGCAAGACTTGATCTATCTGGCGGGCCTGCTGGTGATTGCTGCGCTGGCACTGTTCTTGTTCACGGCGGTGGCGGGGCGTCTGTGGTGTGGCTATGCATGCCCGCAAACCGTGTACACCGAGATCTTCATGTGGTTTGAGAAGAAAACAGAGGGTGACCGCTCTGCGCGGATGCGCTTGGATAAAAGTGAACTGTCTGCGACCAAATTCGGTCGCAAGACAGCAAAGCACTCGGCGTGGATTGCGTTCTCGCTGTGGACGGGTTTCACCTTCGTGGGCTATTTCACCCCCATCAAAGAGCTGATGTTGCTGACATGGGCGCTCAGTCTGGGGCCGTGGCAGACCTTCTGGGTGTTTTTCTATGGTTTTGCCACATATGGCAATGCAGGCTTCATGCGCGAACAGGTGTGCAAGTACATGTGTCCTTACGCCCGCTTCCAGAGTGCCATGTTTGACAAAGACACGATGATCGTCACCTATGACGAAAAACGCGGTGAACCCCGTGGAGCACGGTCCAAAAAAGCTGACCCCAAGGCACTGGGTTTGGGGTCGTGCGTCGATTGCTCGCTGTGCGTGCAGGTGTGCCCGACAGGTATCGATATCCGTAAAGGCTTGCAATACGAGTGCATCGGTTGTGGTGCTTGTATCGACACCTGCGACGAGGTCATGGAGAAGGTGGGTTACGCCAAAGGTTTGATCAAGTATTCCACCCAAAACGGTATATCCAACGGGTGGTCCACCCAGCAAATGATCCGTCGTGCGTTGCGCCCACGTGTGTTGGTATACACGGGTATTCTGGCTGCCATCTGCGTGGCATTGGGCATCAGTTTGTACATGCGCGTGCCGTTGAAAGTGGACGTCATTCGCGACCGCGGGACGCTGGCCCGCATCGTCGAGCAGGGGTACATAGAGAACGTGTATCGCCTGCAAGTCATGAACGCGACAGAGACCAAACAGACCTATGCCATCACGGTGGAAGGTGTCAAAGGTGTCAAACTGGCATCGGAGTCCACCATTGACGTGTTGCCAACTGAATTGCGTGGCATGGCTGTGCGGGTGCAGGTGCCACCTGATGCCGTTGAACCTGGTTCGCACCCGATTCGCTTTGGCATCAAGTCAACAGGTGAAAGTCCGCACGGTGTGGATGAAAAAGCCGTGTTCATCGTGCCACGGTGATGCCAAAGTGGGGCTGTGCCCCGCCTGACCGTGCAGTGGCTGATGCTTCAGCCACTGCTCACTGACCAAAAGGCTGCCAACCCTGACAGGTTGGCAGCCTCATTTCATGGGAATGGTCACGCCTGACCCCAACGGCACGGCGGTCACGCTGTTCTGTGGCGATCCTTCGATGACGCGGTCGGAATAGGTCAGGTAAACCAGCGTGTGGCGTTGGGCGTCAACGATTCGAATGACCCGCAGCTTCTTGAATACCAACGAAATTCGCTCGCTGAACACTTCTTCCTGCTCTTTCAGTGGTTTGCCCTGAAATGAGATGGGGCCTACCTGCCTGCAGGCAATGGATGCTTCGGCCTTGTCTTCTGCCAGGCCCAGGGAGCCTGAAATGCCGCCTGTTTTGGCACGCGACACGTAACACGTCACACCGTTGATCTTGGGGTCGTCATAGGCATCGACCACGATCTTGTGGTTGGCCCCCAAAAACTTGAACACGGTGCTCACTTCGCCGACCTGCTCGGCGAGTGCCACAGTTCCAGCAAGACTCAATGAGGCAGCAAGCAGCAGTGTCAGGTGAGAGTGGGGTGCTTTCAATGCATGGCTCCTGTGGTGGTGTGCTCAGGTTGCAATGTGGTTCAGCTCGGTCCAGCCCGTCCACATGATTTCGATGCCAATGCACAGCAGGATGAACGCGGCCAGCCGCATCATGACCAGTGTGCCGATATCACCCAACCTTGCCAGCAGTGCGGCAGAGTGGCGGTACACCCCGTAAATGACGAGCGCTGTGATGGCTGCGCCCAGCAGCGCCACGAATGCGCCCACCACATACAAGGCGGGCGTGCTGGGCAGCTTGGCTCCCAAGGCAATGGCCGCAGCGATCGAACCGGGCCCTGTCGTCAGTGGAAAAGTGATGGGGAAAAAGCTGCGACGCACGATATCCATCTCGGACAATGGGCTCGACTGGCTGTGTGCCACGGCGTTGCGAACGTCGTCGTCGTCGTTGCTGTTGAGCATGCGCCAGCCCGTTGCCGCAACCAGCAATCCCCCGGCCAGACGCACAATGGGAAGGGAAATGCCAAAAAAATCCAGTACATAGGTGCCCACCAGCATGGACACCACCAGCACAGTGAAGCAGTTAATGGCCACTTGCTTGGCCAGTTTTGGAACGACGTTAGCATGCCCCCCGGCGGTCGCCATGAACACAGGTGCTCCGCCCAAGGGGTTGATGATGGGCAGCAGGGTCAGTGGGACGATCACCATTGCTTTCAGAAAAGGTAGCACAGAGTCCAATGTGGTGAAGCGGCAGAGGGTTAAAGAATTAAATTGATGATACCTGCGGGCATCCGGTGGTGTGTGGGGTCTTCCGGCGGATACTTAAGTTGCTTTTCATCTTACACTTTCAAAATGTCCATGCTCTGCGAGGTGTGTGGCTGCCACGCTCTCACACTGCTATCGTGTTCAGGAGATACGTTGACATGTCTTGGTTGAAAAATTGGTTGGGTCGCAAGACTTTGAATGACTCGGCAATGGGGTTGCAACAACCGGGACAGAAGTTGATGACGCTGGAAGAGCGCATGGCTTTCCGGCGGGAAATGGTGTTCGAAGCCATGCGCGAAGTGCTGGTCAAGCATGGCTTGCCGCCACTGAGTTACAAACTCAACGTGGCCCGACTGGATTCACGTGGGCACCGCTATGCTGTGATGGTGGATCTGGTGCCGCAATTGGCGGGCCGGGTGGTGGACTCTCCTGGCGAGTGGCAAGTCATGGAGATGCAGGCAATGCAAACAGCGACAAGCCGCTATCGCGTCAAAATATCCAACGTGTACTGGCGGTTGGAGTCGCAAGGATTATCGGCAGCGCAGCACGTGGAGCTGAGCACGGCACGGGTGGTTGAATCACCACCGGTGTCTGAGCCAGCAATGTCTTCGTACACCGGAAAGTCTGTCGTCAACAAGTCTGTACCGGGCACGGCAGACGATTTTCCGGACACGCAACTCGACGACAGGCACAGCCAGGACGAGCCGATCAGTCAGGATGAGTTGCTGGCGTTCGAGCAGGCCATTCTGAGTGGTCAGAACACACAGCAGCAGCCAGTTCACTTGGGGTCGCGCACCTATCAGACGGACTACATGCCGCTGGTCTGAGTACCGCCAAGCCGTACAGCCAGGGTCAAACTTGGTAAGACTTCAGGTTAGTCGAACGGCGTGACCCGCCAAAGTTTGACTTCCCACCATAGCCGCCCATGGACTCGCTGGGCAACAAGGCGGCCAGCATGCGGTCGTTGGCGGCACCTTGCTGGAGAATGGCTTGACGCAAGTGTTTGAGCTTCTGGTCAAGCTCGACCACGTCATCTTCTGTCATTTTGGGTTGCCCGGGGCCAGGGCGAGAGGTGGCTTGCACATCATTGATGGCTGCTGCAAGCGCTTGGCATGCCGTTACCAAGGATGCGGGCTGGTGTTGCAGGAGCGCGGCCTCTATGTCCTGCAGTTTGGCGTTCAACAGTTCAAACAGGGGGGCTCTGGTTGTCATGCCAAGGTTATAAGCGATCAGCGGCGCGAAGCCGTCAACATTTCCCTTGCGTTGGATATCAACTTGTCAGCAATGGCTTCTGCATTGACGGTGAAACTGCCATTGGCAATGGCTGACTTCATGGCTTCGACCTTGCCTGTGTCCACCACATCGCCATTGGAGCCTTCAACGGATTGGCTTTGAGCTGACAGCGTGACGGTCACGCCACTGGCCGCCGCCGGGTTGGGGACAGATGATTTGGCCGCAGGACGGCCGCCGCCCACTGCACCATTTGCAGGGCGTTCAACAGGCTTGGTTGCACCTGCAGGGGGTGTACCAGTCTGGATTTCGGACATCAGGTCAAGTTTCATCGCACTCTCCAAGCCCTGAATCAGGGCGGTTTGGAAAGACTATCGGCGTGGCGTTTGCGAACTTTACCTATTTTTTGTCTGCGTCGGGTCTGCTTTGTCCCGGAAAAATTGCCTGTCAACTGATATGTGTGGTTTGTTTGCTATCAAATATTGACGTATACCGTGCCTTCGGCGCGCACCACGCCTGACACCACTTTGCCATTGGCCAGTTTGACACGTGCCTGCTGGCCGACCAAGCCTGTGTTCATGGCCTGACCCATGGCCGACATTTCAAAACCGATGCCAGATGTCACCACCCTCACTTCGCTGCCCACGGCAAATGCCTGAGGGGGTTTGACCGCATTTTGGCGAATCGCTTGCCCCGGGATCAGCGTGAATGCTGCCTGCATGCCTTGCCATTGTTCTGGCAGCGCCACGATGGGGGACCGGGCATCGGCCCAATCCACCTCGCTTTGTCTTTCTGCATCACCTGCTTGCAGGATGGCGTTGGCCTGTACCGTTTTCTTCACCACCCATGCCGGTCCCCATGCCTTCACGGTCACGGGCAGGAACACATTCCAGGCCACAGGGCCCTCGACGCATTTCAGACCGATGCGGGTGCGGCCCCACAATTGAGTGCCTTTGGGTAGATAGGGTTCGATGCGGCCACAAGGGGCGAGCTGCAGGCGAGAGTCCAGCGTGCCGATCACCACCTCCGGGCGCAATGGCGTGTTCTGACCCATGTCGACCGAGGTTTCCAGTGCCTGGTCAATCCATTGGCGGGCAAAGTGATCCAAAGACTGGGCGTACACGCCCACGCCACACAGCGTGCCCGCTGCGGCCACAGCCAAGGTGCGCACGGTTCGGTGCCAGCGCGTGAGGTTTACCACGCGTGCTGTGATTGAGTATTGAGCGGCCATGGCACCTCCGATGTGAACTGATGGGCCTGAACTGTAGGTGTTTGGCGGCAGTCGATGGGCGGAAAAAGCCGTGTGTTCAGGGTGCTTATTCAGCGATTCAAAAACCTCAAGATTTCGATAATTTGGGCACCGGCAAGTTTCAGGTGCCTCCTGCCGGGTTCAACCGTTCAGGCGCCGGATGTGGAGCACAACATGCTTGAGCAACTGACCAGCCGATTGGATACCTTGTCCAGTGCGCTACAGCTGCGTGCCGCGCGTCAGCAAGTGATTGCCAGCAACATCGCCAACGTGGACAGTCCCGGCTATGTGGCCAGGGACATCGATTTCAACGCGGCGATGACCAATGCCATGCAAGCCAGGACCATGCCGGGCCTGACCCAGACCAGCAGCGGGCATCTGGCCATCACCAGCACAGAAGGACTGATCGGCAGCCCGATGGCCTACACGGTGCAGACACAGCCCAGCCTGGATGGCAACAGCGTCGATCTGGATCAGCAGCGTGCCAACTTCGCCGACAACGCCATCCGCTACGAAAGCACGCTGCGGTTTGTCAACAGCCACATCAAAACCATGTTGAGCGCCATCACGGGTCAGTGACCCTCACGCGTAGCAGGAGAACCCTATGTCCATGTTCAACATATTCGGTGTGTCAGGCAGTGCCATCAGCGCGCAGGCTCAACGCCTGAACGTGGTGGCCAGCAACCTGGCCAACGCCGATGCCGTGGCCGGTCCCGACGGCAAAGCCTACAAAGCCAGGCAGGTGCTGTTCCAGAGCATGCCCGGCAACGACCCAGGCACAGCGGGTGTGAAGGTCAAGTCCATTCATGAAAGCGATGCGCCACCACGCCGCACGCTGGAACCTTCTCACCCCAGCGCAGATGCCGAAGGCTATGTGACGCATTCCAACGTGAACCCGGTGGAGGAAATGGTGAACATGATTTCCGCCTCGCGTTCGTATCAAAACAATGTGGAGGTCATGAACACAGCCAAGTCGCTGATGCTCAAGACGCTTCAGATGGGTCAATGAGAAAGGCCGTAAATCATGTTTTCAATTGCCAAAACCAGTGCCGAAATTGACTCGTTCAACGCAACCGGGTCGGCCAACAAGACCGCCACTGACCCGCAGGCTGCGCAGGACAAGTTCCTGACGATGCTCGTGGCGCAGATGAGCAACCAGGATCCGATGAACCCTATGGACAACGCGGAGGTGACCTCGCAAATGGCGCAGATCAACACCGTGACGGGCATACAGCAGCTGAACAAAACCATGACCGACATGGCCACCCAGTTTGGCAGTTTGCAGGCCTTGCAAGGTGTGTCACTGATTGGTCGCACCGCCATGGTTGAAGGCAACACACCTGTCGTGGAAGAAGGGGTGGCGTATGGCGGCTTTGACCTGTCAAGTGCAGCAGACAGTGTCAAGGTGGACATCGTCGGCAAGAACGGGGCCATTCTGGGATCGGCCTCTTTGGGGGCCCAGCAAGCGGGGCAACAGTTCTTTCAGGTGCCGATGGAGGGCGTGGATGCTGCGCAGGTGGCCAGCTTCACCGTGAGTCCCACTTTGGCAGGCAAGGCAGTTACGGCCAAATCCATCAGCTTGGTACCCATTGCGGCCGTGAGCATGCAAAACGGCGCTATGAAACTGACCGGCGGCAACGGCAAATCGTATGGCTATGACCAGGTGTTGGGTTACCGCTGAACGCCTCTTAGCACCTGGCAACTGATTACACAAACTACTCACCCACTCACAGGAGAACACCATGAGCTTCGGAACCGGACTGTCTGGCCTCAACGCCGCCTCCAAGAACCTTGACGTCATTGGCCACAACATTGCAAACGGCAACACCACCGGCATGAAGGCGGGGCGAGCTGAATTTTCTGAGATGTATGCCAGTGCATTGGGTGCAGCCGGCGGCAGCAACGGCGGCATCGGTGTGACCGTGGCCACCGTGTCGCAGTTGTTCACCCAAGGCAACCTGAAGGTGACCGGCAACAACATGGACATGGCCATCAACGGCGAAGGCTTTTTCAAGGTGGCCATGACAGATGGTTCAACCGCCTACACCCGCAACGGTGAGTTCAAGCTGGACAAAGACGGCTACATCATCACCAACAACAACGCCAAGCTGCAAGGTTATCCGACCGACACAGCCGGTGCGCGCACCAGTGTGGTGACGGAGGCCCTGAAACTGCCCACCGGCAGTTCGATTCCGCCCAAGGCAACTGGAACAGATTTGCTGAACCCTGGCATTGCACTGACCGCCAATCTGGATTCGCGCGTGCTGGATCAAGGGGGGGCTGCTGCAATGGCGGGGCCGTTGACTGCCGCCCAGAAAACCTACGGAACGGCACTGAATGTCTACGATACGCTGGGCAATGCGGTGCCGCTGGAGGTGTACTTTGTCAAAACGGCAGTCGCCAACGAGTGGAGTGTGCAGGCCAGTACAGATGGCGGTGTCACTTTGCTGGACGCTGGGCTGATCACTTTTGCAACCGTGACCGATGCAGCAGCGGTCCCCCCTACCGTTGCAGGCCAGCCGACATCCAACACGTTGACCGCTATCACGGTTCCAGCTGCAGTTGCCCCGGCGGTGATCCCCAGTCAGCCCATCGTCATTCCACCGTTGGACATCGGCAACGAGATCGATGGTTGGACATTGACCCAATACGGCTCGCAGTTTTCAGTGTTTGATCTCAAACAGGATGGCTACGCTTCAGGTGACCTGACCGGTATCAAAATCGCTGAAAACGGGCTCATCACAGCGCAGTATTCGAACGGCACATTTCAATCTGCGGGTCAGATTGGGCTGACCACGTTCCGCAACCCGCAAGGGTTGCAGCCCATCAACGGCGGATACTGGCAGTCAACCTATGCCTCGGGTGACCCCGTGCAAGGTGGGCCGACTGAAGGACGCATGGGTATGGTGCGTTCGGGTGCCCTCGAAGAATCCAACGTCGACCTCACGGCCGAACTGGTCAACATGATCGTGGCCCAGCGCTCTTACCAAGCCAACGCCCAGACCATCAAAACGCAGGACCAGGTGTTGTCCACGCTGGTCAACCTGCGCTGATCTTTTTCATTCTGCAAGGCTGAACCACCATGGACCGCATCATTTACACCGCCGCATCGGGTGCCAATGCGGCCATGGCGCGTCAGCAGGCGCTGTCCAACAACCTGGCCAACGTGTCCACCCCGGGTTTCCGGGCGGAAATGTCCACACAACGTTCGGTTCCGCTGGAAGGCTCCGGGGCCAGCACACGTGTGTTTGCCATCGAGGCCACGGCGGGCCATTCGGACCGTTCTGGCCCCATCACCATGACCGGGCGCAACCTGGATGTGGCCGCACGCGACAAGGCCTACTTTGCGCTTCAGGCACTGGATGGCACCGAGGCCTACACCCGAGCCGGTTCGCTGGAAGTGAAAGAAGACGGTTCACTGGTCAACCCGCAAGGCTTGGCCATGCTCGACGCGGGTGGCGCACCCATCAACATACCGCAAGGTGCGCAGGTCACGATCGGCAGCGACGGCACCATCACAGCCAAAGTAGGCAACCAGCCTGCTTCGGTGGCGGGGCGCCTGAAGCTGGTCACGCCCACTGCCGAAGAGCGTCTGAAACGCGGTGACGACGGTTACTTCCGCTCCACCACCGGCGGGCCGCTCAATGCGGACCCCAATGCACGTATGCAGGACTCTGCACTGGAGGGTTCGAACGTGAACCCGATAGAAGCGATGGTCGGCATGATTCAGGTGGCCCGGCATTTCGAGCAGCAGATGAAGCTGCTGCAATCTGCAGAAAAGAACGACCAAACGGCCGCTCAACTGCTGAACATGGGTTGAGGAACCCGGTAACCTGACCTGAGCCTTGAACCAGGAGCGAAAGCCATGATCAATTCACTGTGGGTGGCCAAAACCGGCATGCAGGCCCAGCAAACCCAGCTGGACGTGATTTCTCACAACCTTGCCAACGTATCGACCAACGGTTTCAAACGCGGCCAAGCGGTGTTTGAAGACCTCATTTACCAGAACCTGCGTCAGGTGGGGGCCAACAGCTCCGAGCAAACGCAGTTGCCCACCGGTCTGCAGTTGGGTCTGGGTGTGCGCACCGTGGCCACCAGCCGCTCGTTCAGCCAGGGCAACTTGCAGCAGACCAGTAACAACCTGGACCTGGCCGTCAACGGCGCAGGTTTTTTCCAGGTGCAGCAGCCCGATGGCAGCATTGGTTACACACGCGACGGTTCGTTTCAGGTGAACTCGCAGGGGCAGATGGTGACATCCGGCGGCTATTTGTTGTCAGGTGGCATCACCATTCCCGCCGATGCGCGCAGCGTGACCATCTCCAACTCGGGGCAAGTCAGCGTGGTGCAGGGTGCCAACACCACGCCCACGGTCGTGGGGCAACTTGAACTGGCCACATTTGTGAACCCGGTTGGCCTGGAGCCCCGGGGTCAGAACCTGTACACAGAAACAGCTGCTTCGGGTGCACCCACCACCGGCGCGCCAGGCTCCACTGGTATGGGCAATGTGTTGCAGGGTTACGTCGAGTCGTCCAACGTGAACGTGGTGCAAGAACTGGTCAACATGATCCAGACACAACGTGCCTACGAGATGAACTCCAAGGCCATCCAGACCTCCGATCAGATGCTTCAGAAGCTTGGTCAGTTGTAATTGTTGATTATTTAACCATCTAGCGCTTTTGGGTGTTCATATGTTTGCTATCAATAGTTGCTTTCCTGTCGGGCGCTGGGTGCGTGCCTGCACCTTGGGTGTGGTCGTGCTGGGCCTGGCCGGGTGCGTGACGCTGCAAGAAACACCCCAGATTGACCTGGCCGAACCGGCCCCCATTGACTGGAGAAAGCAGTCACAACAGCAGTACGCCGGGGCCCGCCCGGCCAATGGCAGCCTGTTTCAGTCGGCCAGTTACCGCCCCGGCTACGAAGACCCGCGCGCGCGCATGGTGGGCGACAGCCTGACGGTACAGATCGTCGAACGCGTGACGGCCACGCAGAAGTCAACCTCCAATGTGAGCAAAGACGGCTCGGTGAACAGCGGCATCACTTCCTTGCCGCTGGTGGGTGCCAACGCCTCGCTGATGGGCAAGCTGGGTGTCGGTGCGGAAAGCACCAATTCTTTCAAGGGCGCGGGCGACACCGCCAACGACCAGGCCTTCACGGGCACCATCACCACCACGGTGATGGAAGTGCTGCCCAATGGCCACCTGCTGGTGGTGGGTGAAAAGCAGGTGGGCATCAACCAGAGTGTGGATGTGCTGCAGTTTTCTGGCACGGTCGATCCCCGTCATGTGAGGCCTGGCAACGTGGTGGCATCCACCCAGGTGGCCAATGCCCGCATCCTGTCGCGTGGCCGTGGCCAGCAAGCTGAAGCACAGCAAATAGGCTGGTTATCACGGTTCTTTTTGAACGTTCTGCCTTTTTAGATTTCGGCAAACTTGTCGTACGGCCTGATGCACCCACCGGTGCACGGTGCCGTGACCGACAAGGAGTGCCGACATGTCTTCAATCATCACCTCACATCAGCCAGCCAGGCCCACAAGCCTCGGGCTGGCTGTGTTGCGTGTGGGCCGGGCCTGCACCAGGGTGTTGCCAGGTCGCGTGGTGGCCCTGGCTGCCACGGTGCTGGTGGCGGCAAGCGCGGTGGCGCCCGGTGCATGGGCACAAACCATGCGCATCAAAGAAGTGGCGGCGGTACAAGGCGTTCGCACCAACCAGTTGACCGGTTACGGTCTGGTGGTGGGCCTGGATGGCACGGGTGACCAGACCAACCAGATGCCCTACACCGCGCAGGCCATGAGCAACTACCTGCAGCAACTGGGTATCACGTTGCCAGCGGGCATCACGGCCCAGACCAAAAACGTGGCGGCCGTGCTGGTCACGGCCCAGTTGCCCGCCTTTGCACAGCCTGGGCAGATGGTCGACGTGACGGTGGCCTCCATCGGCAACTCGAAATCATTGCGTGGCGGCACGCTCATTTCTACGCCGCTCAAAGGCGTGGACGGCGAAATTTATGCCCTGGCACAAGGCAACCTGGTGGTCAGCGGTGCCGGTGCATCGGGTGGTGGCAGCAAGGTGCAGGTCAACCACCTCAGTGCCGGGCTCATCCCACGGGGTGCCCAGGTTGAACGTGCGGTGCCCAACGGCTTCCAGACCGGTGACACGCTGACGCTGGGCCTCAACAGCACCGACTTTGCAACGGCCAACCGCGTGGCACAGGTCATCAACAAAGCCAAGGGTGCAGGCACGGCCCAGGCCTTGGATGGCCGCATGGTGCAAATCAAAGCACCGGCCGACCCGAACGAACGTGTGGCATTTTTGGCTGATCTGGAAGAGCTTCGACTGGATGCCACGGTACCCATCGCCCGTGTGGTGGTGAACGCCCGCACGGGCTCCATCGTGCTGAACCAGGCTGTCACGCTCAATCCCGTAGCGGTGGCGCATGGCAACCTGTCGGTCAGCATCAGTTCCACCCCTGTCATCAGCCAGCCCAATGCGTTTTCAACGGGCGGGCAGACAGTGGTGACCGAAAAAACAGACATCAAGATCCAGCAGGAGCCCGGTGCCCTGATCCAGATGCAGGCAGGTGCCCAGTTGGCCGATGTGGTGAAGGCACTGAACGCGCTGGGCGCCACGCCTCAGGACTTGCTGGCCATTCTGCAGGCCATCAAGGCCGCCGGTGCGCTCAATGCGGAGCTGGAGGTAATCTGACATGAACCCCGCATCGCTGCTTGGCAGTTCGTCGTCGCTCAACCAGGTGCAGGGCCTGGCTGCTGATGCCACGTCACTCAACAACCTGAAGCTGAAGGCCGGCCAGGATGGCAAAGGTGCCATCAAAGAGGCCGCCAAGCAGTTCGAGTCGCTGTTCATGCGCGAGCTCATCAAAAGCATGCGCCAGGCCACGGCCAAATCAGGTCTGATGGAAGACAGCGCTGGCG
Source organism: bacterium (assembly GCA_030824555.1). Taxonomy (GTDB): domain Bacteria; phylum Pseudomonadota; class Gammaproteobacteria; order Burkholderiales; family Burkholderiaceae_C; genus UBA2334. The sequence continues at coordinate 63,729 of JAVBXK010000026.1, read as the reverse complement.
AAAACCTGGCCACCGACATGCTGGACCAACAAATGGCCGTGCAAATGACGGGCTTGCCAGGCGGTTTGAGCGAGGCCATCGAACGCCAGCTGGCCCGCCAGATGGACCCGTCCAGCAACGGTGCTGCCGCCAAAGGCGTGTCTGCCTACCAGCGTGCCGCACGCAACGAAGCACAGGCTGCTGCCACGGCAGGCGCACCGGGTCGCATCACGGAAAGCCAGACGGCTTTCGTGTCCAAGCTGGGCACAGCCGCCAACCGCGTGGCCGCCGAAGTGGGCATCCCTGCCAGCTTCATGCTGGGGCAGGCTGGTCACGAAACCGGCTGGGGCAGGAGCGAAATCAAGAACGCCGACGGCTCCAACAGCTTCAACCTGTTTGGCATCAAAGCCACCAGCGGGTGGACCGGCAAAGTCGCCGAGATCACCACCACCGAATACATCAATGGCGAGCCCAAAAAAGTCACGGCCAAATTCCGTGCCTACGACTCGTACGAAGACTCGTTCAGGGACTACGCCCGCTTGGTGTCAACCAGCCCCCGTTACCAGACAGCCATGCAGAACCTGGGCTCGGCCCAGGCCTTTGCCACCCAGCTGCAAAAAGCCGGGTACGCCACGGACCCCCAGTACGCGGCCAAGCTGAGCCGGGCCATCAACACCACGCTGAACCTTCAGCGGGCCAACCAGGCCTGATGCAGGGAGACCATCATGAGTTTGAACATTGCCGCACGCGCCCTCACCACCAACCAGTCGGTGTTGCAGGTCATTGGCCACAACATTTCCAACGCGAATACGGTGGGGTATACGCGGCAATCTGTTTCGCTGAATTCGGTGCCCGGCCAGCAGGTGGGCAATGGTTACTTTGGCAAGGGCGTTGAACTGGTTGCAGTCAAGCGTTCATACGACGCGTTCTTGACCAAGCAAGCGAACACCACGGCAACCGTGGCTGCAGGTGATGCCTTGCGTTACGAAAAAATGCAGCAAATTGAAAGCCTGTTCCCGCTGGGCGAGGGCAGCCTGGGCACTCAGCTCAACAATGCATTGAATTCGTGGGTAGACGTGCTGTCTTCGCCCACAGATTCGACCGCCCGTGGTGTGGTCATCAGCAGGTCTGACGAGTTGGCTGCACGCATTCGAGACACGTCTTCCAGGCTGCAGGAAATCGGGGATGCCGCCAGATTGCAGTCTGCCGAGGTGGTCAAAACCATCAACCTGCTGGCCACTCAGGTTGCTGATCTGAACGAGAAAATTTCGCGCGCTCAGGCTGGCGGTGCCGCGCCCAACGATTTGCTCGACCAACGAGACCAGGTGCTGTCCGATCTGAACAAGAAAGTGCATGTCAGCACCATCAATGCGGATGATGGCACGGTCACGGTGTTTGTGGCGGGCAGTTTGCCCCTTGTCATGGGCAACAAGGCGGCGAGCCTGAAAGTGGGACGCAGTGCGCTGGACGATCAACGGCAGACCGTGAGTTTTGTACAAAACGGCTCGACTTTTGACATTCAGGACGATTTTCTGAGCGGGGAGTTGAAAGGCTTGCAGTCGTTTGTCAACAACGATCTGACGCAGACGCAGTCACAACTGGGCCGCATGGCACTTGCCATGGCCACCCAACTCAACCAGCAGCAGCACAGCGGCCTGAATCAGTTGGGGAACGCAGGGGCAGACCTGTTCACTCTGCCCGCGCTTCAAGGGTACGCCGCAGGCACCAACACCGGCAACGCAAGCCTGAGCATGACGGTCAGCGACGGTACGGCCCTGGGCGGCAGTGACTACGAGGTGACCTTCACCACCGCCTCCGAAGTCACCATTCGACGTCTGTCGGACGGTGTTTTGGTTGCGGGCAGCCCGGCGGCCGTCCCCTTGCCATTGACATTTGAGGGTCTGACCCTGACCCAGGCTTCCGGTGCTGCGTCGGCTGGGGATCGATTTTTGCTCAGGCCAGGGGCCGACACGGCCAAAACCATTGCGGTAGCGCTGTCATCTCCTGCCGATCTGGCTGTTTCCAGTTCCGTGATGCTGACACCTGGCGCAGGTAACTCCACGGGCTTGACCATCGAGCAGGCCGTTCAAACTCAATCGCCGGCCAGCGCCACGTTGCCCATCAACGTGTCATTTGATGCCAGCGGGCAAATTTCAGTGGACAGCGGTGCCACCTACCAGGCGTTCACGCCTGGCAAACCGATCGATGTCGGTGGGTACCGCATCACCCTGCGGGGTGTGCCCGCACCGACCGACACCTTCACGCTGGATGCCATGCCAGCCGGTGCCGTCAAGTTCAATGCGGGCAACGCACAGGCGGTTTTGGCGCTGCGGGATCAAGTCAGTTTCGATGGCACCACAACCTTGGCTGATGGCTATGTGCCTGTTTTTTCCAGCGTGGCATCCACGCTGAGTGAAACGAAATTCTCAGCCCAATTTTCAACGGCACAGGCTGCCGCTGCCGAAACCCAGCGTGCCAACACCGCAGGTGTGAACCTGGACGAGGAAGCTGCCCTGTTGATCCAGTATCAACAGGCCTATCAGGCATCGGCCAAGTACATGGGCACCGTGCAAAGCCTGTTTGACACGTTGATGTCTGCATTCCGTTGATGCAGACTGACTCCGTACAGTTCACTGGGAGCAAATCATGAGCGTTTACCGCGTTTCCACTGCCAACACCTTCGACCGTGCGCTGTTCAACATCCAACAGCGTCAGACCCAGTTGGGCACGTCTCAGGACCAGCTGAGTTCTGGCAAGCGCGTGTTGCGTGCGAGTGACGATGCCGTGGCGGCCACGTTGTCCGAGCGCACACAAAACAGGTTGCTGCGCACCGAGGCCGATCAGCGTGGCCTGGAAGCCTCACGCCGATCACTGCAACAGGGCGAAAGCACGCTGGCCACCGTGGCGGATCTGCTCAACCGCGTCAAGGAACTGGTGGTTCAAGCTGGAGACGGTGCATTGGCTGCCAGTGACAAGGATTCCATTGCCAACGAGTTGATCGGCATTCGCGAACAGCTGGTCGGGCTTGCCAACCAGAAGGACACGGCGGGCAACCCCATCTTTGCCGGACTGGGCCCCGCCAACGCAGAGGGCAATCCTTTTGTCGAAACGTTCTCGGCTCCCGTGGCCATGTCGTATGGCCCCGATGGCAAGGCAGTCAACTGGACCGGGAACGCACTTGACGGGCAATATGCGCCGACCAGCACATCGTTACCCGCTGCCATCGACGGCGCTCAGATTTTTGGTCAGGATGGTGCGAACGTCTGGGAAACGATGGACCGCGCCATCGGCGCACTGCAGTCCAACCTGGCAGGCAGCGCATTGACAGCAGAGCTGGACACCGTCCACGCAGAATTGGCCACGCGCCAGGACCAGGTGCTGGCTGCGCGCGGCAAACTCGGCGATTGGCTCAACCGGGCTGACAGCATGCAGGCGCTGTTCAGTGACCGTGCCGTGGCTTACGAAAAAGAAAATTCAGAGCTGGTCGATCTGGACATGGTTGCCGGTATTTCCAACTTCCAGAAAAACCAGACTGCCTACCAAGCCGCGCTGCAGTCCTACTCGCAGGTGCAGAAAATGTCGATGTTCGATTATTTGCGGTGACCTGAAATCAGGCCGGGGCTGATTTTTTTGCGGTAACGTCGGCGCATGCTGCACTCGCCTTTAGACGACATTGCATTTGCCTACGAACCCGTCTGGGACCGCACCCGCCGCATCTGTGCGTCGCGGTTGACCATTCACGCGCTGCGTCCGCGCTCCATCGACATCGTGCCCATGCTGGCGGCCCTCATCGAAGGGTGGCCGCCCGATGCGCCGCCCTTGCTGCTGTCGACCGACGAGCCCCGTCTGCTGTTGTCGCTGCTGAAACAAGCTCCGGTGCGCAACACCTGGCTGGAAGTGCCCGAATCGGTCTGGGCCAAGCCTGAAGCACTTGAAATGGTCATGGCCGCACGCCGGTTTGGGCACCAGTTGCTGTGGCGGGGCGAGTTGGCTCGGTTTGAGCCCTATGCCAAAAAATTCAAGGGGCTGCGGGCGGTGCTGGAACTGACCGTCGACGATGCCGTGCTGGCGCTGCAGGCGGCTGGCCAAGGTGGCGAGTTCTCGACGCCAGGGCATGTGGCCCGCATCGAAAGCCCGATTTTGGCCGGTCATCTGTATGTGGGTGTGTCCAGCCGCGCGTTGGCCGATCATTGCCTGGACAAGCAAAAAGCCTGGGGCGTGGTGGGCTGGCCCGATGACGAGCTGCTGTCTGCCAACCGGTTCAAGGCCATTGCCATGGACCAGCGTGTGATGGTGCAAATCATGCAGGCCGTGGATGCCGAGGTGCCCATTCAACAGCTGGGTGCGCTGCTGGTGCAAGATCCGGTCATGGTGTACCGCTTGCTGCGCATGGTGAATTCTGCGGCGTTCGGGCTGGCGCACGAGGTGGAGTCCATACGCCATGCGCTGATGATGCTGGGCTACGACAAGCTCAAATCGTGGTTGCAGACGGCGTACCCGTCGGCCAGTGCAGACAAGTCGCTGCATCCGCTCAGGCACGCGCTGCACATGCGCGCGCGCATGATGCGCGGGCTGCTGGACCCCAACTCCGACGAGGAACTGAAAGGCGAGATTCACCTGACGGGCACGTTTGCGCACCTGGACCAGCTGATGAAAGAACCGTTGGCCGAGTTGTTGCACCAGTTGCCCATTCCCGGGCGCATTTTTTCGACCCTGGTGCGGCACGACGGCCCCTATGTGGCGTACCTGGACGTGGCCAATGCCGTGGCGTCCCCTCACCGGGTGGACCAGGTGCCCGCTGTGTGCGAGCGCAGCGGGTTTGGCCTGGACGAGGTCAACCGTGCCGTCATTCACCTGCTGGCCACAGCCCGCGACCCGGCCGACAAAACCTTCGTGGCCGCACGCGGCCTGAAATGAACACCCCCACGCTTACTTTGTTTGCTCCCCATATGCACACCACGGCACTCGTTTTGTTTTCGGGTGGACAAGACTCCACCACCTGTCTGGCCCATGCGCTGTCGCGCTTCGAGCGCGTGGAAACCATCGGTTTCAACTACGGCCAGCGGCACCACGTTGAAATGACTTCGCGCCTGACGGTGCTGGCCGAATTGCGCCAGGCGTTCCCGGCTTGGGGCACCAAGCTGGGCGACGACCATGTGCTGGACCTGGCCGTGCTGGGCCAGGTGAGCGAAACATCGTTGACGCGCGACGTGGCGTTCCAGATGGAAAGCACCGGCTTGCCCAACACCTTCGTGCCGGGGCGCAACCTGTTGTTCCTGACGCTGGCGGCTGCGCTGGCGTACCGGCGGGCGTTGCAAGTCATCGTCACTGGCGTGTGTGAAACCGATTTTTCGGGCTACCCCGATTGCCGTGACGACACCATGAAAGCCATGCAACTGGCCCTGTCGCTGGGCATGGACAAGCGCTACCTGATCGACACGCCGCTGATGTGGATCGACAAGGCCGCCACCTGGCAACTGGCGCACGACCTGGGTGGGCGGGCCCAACCGCAAGGTGGTGGCCAATTGCTGGTAGACCTGATCATCGAGCACACGCACACCTGCTACGCAGGCGACCGCACGCACCGTCACGCGTGGGGTTATGGCTGTGGCGTCTGCCCTGCCTGCGAGCTGCGGGCCAATGGCTACAGCAAATGGGTGCAAGACCGGTTCTGACTGTGTACGGCTGGTGCCTGCTGCGCAGAGGTCGGGCGTTTCGAGCGCGAGCAAGCGGCGCTCAATGCCTCATGTCACGGGCTGAACCGTCAGCGTGCTGGCATGAAATTCAGCCACCCCAGGCTGGTGAGCAATGGACACCAGCGCACCGTGCTGCGCGGACACCATCGCTTTCAGCCGACCGTAGATGACGCGCTCGGCCTCGGCATCCAGCGCGCTGGTACCTTCGTCGACAAACAGCCACCGGGGTTGCTTCAGGAATGCGCGGGCCACGGCCAGCCGCTGCTGCTCGCCGCCTGACAGCTTTTGGCCCCATGCATCGGCTTCGTCCAGCCGCGAGGCAAGGTGGGGCAGCAAGGCATCGGTCAAGGCCTTGACCAGTTCAGCGTTTGCGTAGCGGTCTGCGGGCTCTGGGTAGGAAAGGGCTTCGCGCAAGCTGCCCTGCGGGAAGTAGGGGCGTTGTGGCAGGAATTGGGTGCGGGCGGGGTGGTCGGCCGGGCGCTGCACGCGCCCGCTCGTCCATGGCCAGATGCCGCTCAGTGCGCGGAACAGGGTCGATTTGCCGCTGCCCGACGGGCCTTTGACCAAAACCGTGTCGCCTGCAGCAACGGAAAAGCTTGCGGGCACCCCCAGCGACTGGCCGTTGGGCAGGTGCAGCACCAGATCAGCTTGCCAGGCATCGGTGATCGTGTTTGCACTGTTATCGATAGCTGTAGGTGCTTCTGTGTATTGAGATGAAGGCAATAAATTGTTGTTAAATTGAGTCAACCGGTCTGTGGTGGCCTTCCAGGTTGCCAGTGACGGGTAGTTGTCGACAAACCAGGCCAGCGAGTCCTGCACCCGCCCGAAAGCCGATGCCACCTGCATCAACTCCCCCAGCTGAATGGCCCCGCTGAAAAACCGGGGGGCGGCGACGATGAACGGAAACACCACGGCCGCCTGCCCGAATCCGGTGGTGAACCAAGTCAGCCGCTTTTGCGCCTGGATCAGCGCCGACGCATTGGCCACCACCTTGGACAGGCCCGCCCCGAGGCGGCTGCGCTCGACGGCCTCGCCACGGTCCAGGGCGATGGACTCGCTGTACTCGCGCACGCGCAGCATGTGGTGCCGGAAATCAGCTTCGCGGCGTTGCTGCGCAAAGTTCAACCGGGTCAGTGGCTTGCCGATCCAGTGTGTGATGCCGCTGCCCACCAGGCAATACACCACGGCTGCCCACACCATGAAGCCCGGTATGGCGTGCGATTCGCCTGCGAACTCGAAACTGAACGCCCCCGACAGCCCCCACAAAATGCCCACGAAACTCAGCAGCGTCACACTGGCGTTGAGCAGGCCCATGCACAGGCTGACGGTGTAGCTGGTGAACAGGTTCAGGTCTTCGGCCATGCGCTGGTCGGGGTTGTCTGGCGGGGCTGTGTCGGGTGTGACCGTGCCTGCCTGTGCCTCGGGTTGGCCAAACCGCATCAACTCCATGCGGTAAAAGGCGTGTCCGGCCAGCCAGCGGTCCATGAACGACCCTGTCATCCAGGCCCGCCAACGCAGTTCCAGCAACTGCGTGAGGTACAGCTTGTAGACAGCGATCACGATGTAGCCACCCGCCAGCCATCCAAACCGCGTGAGCTGCTGCCAGAACACGGGTTCGTTTTTGTCTTGCAAAGCGTCGTAAAACAGTCGGTTCCAGTCGTTAATGAGCACCAGCATGTACACAGCGCCCAGGTTCAGGGCCACGATGGCCAACAGCATGCCGCGTGCACGCCATTTGTCTGTGGACTGGAAATAGGGGGCTGCCAAGGCCCACACATCTTTCAGTGTGGTGCGCAGGTTGGATTTGTGTGCAGGCGGTGTGGCGGTGTGCATGGGTGTCACGGTTAGGGTCAATGACCAATGCGGGCAAGGACGGTGATGATGTGATTTGGTCCCGGAATGACTGCCTTATGAAGGGGCACAACGGCGTGCGGCCGTCTAGACTCACCCCTACCGCAACCGAGTGTATGGGCACGCAATATGAAAATCGATTTGAAAATGGGTTTGGGCATGGTCACGATGCTGGTGTTGCTGGCCGCTTGTGGCGGCGGCAAAGAGAGTACCAGCGGCACAGTGTCTCCGCCTGTGACCACCCCGGTCGCTGTCACGCTACAGAGCGTTGCCGTGACACCGGCTTCCGCCACGGTCACGGTGGGCGGCAAACAACTGTTTGCAGTCAATGGCAGCTATTCAGACGGCACGGTACGCAGTCTGGCATCGGGCATTGCCTGGACGTCATCTGGCACGGTGGCCACGGTAGATGCGGTGACAGGTGAAGCCACAGCCAAGGCCGCCGGTATCGAAACCATTGCCGCTACGGTGGGCGGACTCATCGCCTCGGCCAGGCTGACCGTGGCCACGCCATACATGGCCGTCAGTGGTGGTGGTGCACACACGGTGGGCATCAAGACCGATGGCACTTTGTATGCATGGGGCTGGAACAACCGGGGGCAATTGGGCGACGGCACCTTGCTCGACAAAGCTGTCCCAACCTTGATCGGCACCCAAAAAACCTGGCTGCGGGTGGGGGCGGGCGAGTATCACTCCGTTGCCCTGCGGTCTGACGGCACCCTCTGGTCCTGGGGTTTCAACCAGAATGGGCAGCTGGGCATGGGCAATTTTGCGGACCTGAGTGTGCCCACCCAAATAGGGAAGGGCAAAGACTGGTTGGACTTTGCTGTCGGGCAGCATCACACGCTGGCCGTCAACAAAGCCGGTGAACTGTGGGCCTGGGGCCGCAACTTCGATGGGCAGCTGGGCGATGGGACGTTTCTGGACCGGGTGGAACCCACGCTGATTGCCATTCCTGCGGCGTATGCCGATGCCACGGAAGCCCCGAAGTGGACCGCTGTCGCGGCAGGCGCAGACAGCTCGGTGGCCCGTTTGTCAGACAACACGCTGTGGACGTGGGGCAACAATCTGTACGGTCAACTGGGTCGAACGGTGGCGACCACAGCAGGCAAGCGCCAGGAAGCACCCGGCCAAGTGTCTTTGCTGAAGCCCGATGGCACAGAGTCCAGCTGGACGTCGTTTGCAGCAGGTGGCGCGCACATGATGGCCATCCGCTCCGACGGCATGCTGTTCGCCTGGGGCAGCAATGCACACGGTCAATTGGGCACAACGTCGAATGCGAGCGCGTCCTTGCCCGCCAGAGTCGGTGCCGATGGCGATTGGGCCGGTGTGTCTGCGGGGGAATCCCACAGCGTGGCCATCCGGGTCAGTGGCACCTTGTGGACGTGGGGTGGAAACGGGGATGGTCAGTTGGGTGACGGCGGGCAAGCCAACCGCGCTGCGCCCGCGCAGGTGGGTGGGGCCAGGGATTGGGTGAAAGTATCTGCCGGCCGAGGGGGCACGTTTGCCATCCGCACAGACGGCTTGCTTCAAGGGTGGGGGCGCAATGTCAATGGCCAACAAGGGAACGGGACGTTTGCTGCCGTGCTGACACCGACGCCCATCCCCTGAAGGTGTTTTGATTCAGCAGACTCAATCGCGCGGGTTTGCCACCCCTGCCGCCACGTGCCCTGACGGCACGTGGCGGGCGGCGGATTCGATGTGGCCAGTCTGGTCGTCAAAGAAAAAATCGGGTTCGAATTCCCGTAAAAATTCGCCTTTGTCGAGTCCACCCAGGAACATGGCCTCGTCCACATGGATGCGCCAAGCCATCAGCGTGCCGATGGCTCGTTCGTGAGCAGGCGCGCTGCGTGCGGTGACCAAGGCGGTGCGGATGCGCATGCCGTGCTGGCCCGCGCGCTGCAATGACTGCAACGCCACCAGCAGTGGTTTGAACGGCCCATCGGGCAACGGTGTGTCTGCGTGGTCCTGCTCGTGCTGCTGGAAGGCATCCAAGCCCTGGGTCTGGTACACCTGCTCGGCTTCGTCGCTGAACAGCACGGCATCGCCATCGAACGCAATGCGGACTTCATTCGGGTGCGCGTCACTGGCATGAACCGAGTGCGGGTACACCTGTGCAGCGGGCACGCCCACTGCCAAGGCTGCCCGAACGTCACTCAAATGGGTGCTCAGGAACAGGTTGGCCCGAAGAGGGCGCAGGTAACGCCATGGTGCCGCACCGCCGGTGAACGAGCCACGGGAAATGTCCAAACCATAGTGCCTGGCCGAGCGGAACACGCGCATCCCGCTGACCGGATCGTTGCGTGACAGGATGACGACCTCGACCCGCTGCTGCGCGGGCGTGTTGAATGACAGCAGTTTTTTCACCAGAGAAAACGCCACGCCTGGCAGGGCAGGTGTCGCCAGGAGATTGAGCTGATGCTGCATGTAGGCTTGATCATCGTGCTCTTCGAATACACGGTTTTCAGCTTCAAAGTCGAACAGTGCACGCGATGAAATGGCCACCACGAGTTTGCCGTCAAGCGTTTGGGGCATGGAATTTCAATATTTGTTCGGTGGTAAATGCGCAGAGCGACATCTTGTCAATGGAATTCGGTGTATTTCAATTGACACCAATCTGTCAGGCGACAGCATTCGAGAAAATTTTCTGTAGTATGGCGTACACACCTCATTTCAACCACAAACGGTGTTTCTCGCATGTTCACAAAAAATATTTTGCATCTCGATCCCGAGGCCGAATGCACCAAGATTTCGCTGGCCATTCGTGAACAGGTGATGGGCAATCTGCGCAAAAGGGGCGCAGTGGTCGGGGTTTCAGGTGGGGTCGATAGCGCCGTGGTGGCAGCGCTGTGTGCACGTGCATTGGGCAAAGACAAGGTGTTTGCTTTGCTGATGCCAGAGCGTGACAGCAGCGATGATTCGCTGGAGTTGGGTCAGCAATTGGTCACCCACTTCGGCATGGCGTCTTGTGTGGAAGACATCGCCCCCGCTCTGGATGGTCTGGGTTGTTACAGCCGACAGGATGAGGCAATCCGTACCGTGGTCCCCGCGTATGGGGCAGGCTGGAAATGCAAACTGACGTTGCCCTCTATCCTGGAAAGTGAGCGTCTCAATGTGACCCGCTTGACGGTGCAGGATCCATTGGGTGTGTCGACAACGGTACGCCTTCCCACCGCTGCGTATTTGCAAATGGTGGCTGCCACCAATTTCAAGCAGCGGATCCGTAAAACGATGGAGTATTACCACGCTGATCGGTTGAATTACGCGGTCGCGGGTACGCCGAATCGACTTGAATACGACCAAGGCTTTTTTGTCAAACAAGGGGACGGTGCTGCCGACTTCAAGCCCATTGCACATTTGTATAAAACGCAGGTGTATCAATTGGCTGCGTATTTGGGGGTGCCTGACAGCATCAGGTGCAGACCCCCGACGACCGATACGTTTTCAATGCCGCAGACCCAGGAAGAGTTTTATTTCGCATTGCCTTACGACCGCATGGACCTGTGCCTTTACGCATTCAATCACGGTGTGGCCGTTGACGAGGTGGCCAAGGTGGTGGGAATCAACGGATCACAGGTTGAACGGGTGTTCAAAGACATTGACGCCAAGCGGCGCGCCACCAAGTACCTTCATGCCCGGCCTGCCCTGGTCGAGCCGGTACCTGAAGTCTGACAAGCAAGGCTGGGTATGTGTGGCATCGGTGGCATCGTTGCATTGACATCTCGGGTGCCCACGCCTGCCAGAGAGGCGCTGGCAAGGATGGCGGGGGCCATGCGTCACCGTGGTCCTGATGAGTTTGGCATCTATCGCGATCAGCGTGTGGGTTTGGCACATGCGAGGTTGTCCATCATCGACATCACGTCTGGCCAGCAGCCCATGGCCGATGTCCAGAATGAAACGTGCATCGTCTTTAATGGCGAAATTTACAACTACCTTGAAATCAGAGCGGAGCTGTTGGCAGCGGGTGTGCAGTTCCATACCCGTAGCGACACCGAAGTCGTGCTCCAAGCCTGGAAACACTGGGGGCATGCCGCATTTGATCGGATGAATGGGCAGTGGGCCGTGGCAATCTGGAGCCGCACGCAACGCTGTCTGGTGTTGGCCCGAGACCCCATTGGAATTTGCCCGTTGCATTACTGCGAGCATGACGGTGCACTGTATTTTGCGAGCGAAGTGAAAGCCATTTTTGCAGCCAACGGCACCATCACGCGTGCGTTGGATCCACAGGGGCTTCAGCAAACGTTGACGTTCTGGTCTCCGGTACCGCCAGTGTCAGCCTTTGTGGGTGTGCGGGAACTCGAACCAGGGCATGTCCGTACCTATCACCTCAGTCTCACGGACGATCCAGCCGAGCTCACCGTTCAAGACCATGCATTGAATTGCCTGTTGGCGTCATGCAGCCCGCAACCGACTTTCAAAGGCTCGTTCGATGACGCGGTGCATGCTGTCAGACACGCGTTGAAAGACGCCACCCGACTGAGGATTCTGCGCTCTGATGTGCCGGTTGGCAGCTATTTGTCTGGGGGGATCGACAGCTCGATGGTGGCGGCCATGGGCCAGCAATTGGTGCAAGGCAAGATCAAAACGTTTTCACTCGGGTTTGACGACGCCGAGTTTGACGAAGTGCCCTTTCAACGCCAGATGGCAGAGCGAATTGGCAGCGAGCACCACTGTGTGATGGTGTCGAAAAAAGCCATTGCGGACGTGTTCCCCGACGTCATCTGGCATGCAGAGCGACCGCTCCTGCGGACGGCACCGGCCCCGTTGTTTTTGTTGTCGCGTCTGGTGAATGCATGTGGGGTGAAGGTGGTGCTGACCGGCGAAGGTGCCGATGAAATGTTTGCCGGATACGACTTGTTCCGGGAAAGCAAGGTGCGCCGTTTCTGGGGCAAGCAACCCAATTCAGCATGGCGTCATCGGTTGCTGGAGCGCTTGTATCCCTACCTTTCGCGCTCCCCGGTGGCGCAGCAGGCCATGACGCGGCAATTTTTTGGCCGTGATCGCCATCTGCACCAGCAGGCAGGTTTCGGGCACGGCCCACGCTGGCACACCACAGCGGCTTTGCAGCGCCTGTTTTCGCCCGATGCGGCGGCCTCTGCTGCGCAGCATGACCCTGTCGCCGCGTTGCTGTGCAATCTCCCTGCGCACTTTGATGGCTGGGATGGGTTGGCACAAGACCAATACATCGAAATTCGAACCTTGCTGGCTGGCTACCTCATGTCGTCGCAAGGTGACCGCATGTTGTTGGGCCATTCCGTCGAAGGGCGTTTCCCGTTTCTGGACAAGGACGTGGTTGCCCTTGCACATTCGTTGCCACCTGCATATAAATTAAAGGTGTTGAACGAAAAACACGTGGTCAAACAGGCGGCGGAAGGCCTTGTGCCCGACAGCATCCGGTTCCGAAAAAAACAACCTTACCGTGCACCCGATGCGGTCTGTTTTGTCGGGCCCGATGCGCCACCGTACGTGGCTGAAGTCCTGTCCGATGCTGCCTTGAAGCGTGCCAATGTGTTCGATGTCAAGGCCTGTCGACAGCTGCTGGCCAAATGCACGCAACGGGCAGCAGAGGGCGTGTTTTCCAACGCGGACAACATGGCGCTGGTGGGGGTGCTGTCTGTGCAGTTGTTGCATCAGAAATTCGTGGTCGATGACCCTGTGGCCACGCTGCCGGTGGTTTTCAAGACCGATATCGATAACGTGTCGAAATAAATCATGATGAAGCCGCAAACCATGAATGCCATTCCCCTCTTGCATGATTATCTGATGGGGAGTGCACAAGTTCTCGGCGAAAAAACAGCACTTGTTTGTATGAAGCATCGGCTGAGTTATGCCGAGCTCGACGCGCGATCCAATTCATTGGCAAACAGTCTTCAATCATCAGGGGTCATCCGGGGTGACCGTGTGATGATATTCGCAGACAATACCGTTGAAACGGTCATATCGTTCTGGGGTATTTTGAAAGCCAACGCAATTGTCGTCGTGGTCAATCCATTGACAAAATTGGACAAACTTCATTACTTGCTTTCCGATTGTCGCCCATCTGCTTTCATCACCGATGGACACCTGCTTCGTGTGTTCCAGCAGCCGGTAAATCAATGCCCACACTTGAAGCGTGTGATCATTTCAGGTGACATCGATGACAGTGAGTTGTGCCGTTTACCCATTGCGCAACGCTGGGATGACGCATTGGCATCAGGGAATCCGCTCAACCCACCCTCCCGGCAGTGCATTGACCTGGATTTGGCTGCCATTGTGTACACATCTGGTTCCACAGGGGATGCAAAGGGCGTGATGTTGACCCACCGCAACATGCTCACGGCTGCCACATCCATCACCAGTTATTTGAATATTGGCGAAGACGATGTCATTCTCAATGTTCTGCCGCTTGCATTCGATTATGGTCTCTATCAGATGATCATGGCATTTCGGCAGGGTGCCAGATTGGTACTGGAGCGGTCTTTTGCGTACCCTGCTCAAGTATTGAATTTGATGGTAACTGAAGGTGTGACTGGTTTTCCGGGTGTGCCCACCATATTTGCTGTGTTGGCAAATCTCAAGACATTGAGGGGATATGATCTGACGCAGTTAAGGTATATCACCAATACAGCAGCAAACTTGCCATTGAAACACATTTCAATGTTGCAGGATTTGTTTCCAGGTGTGCAAATATTCTCGATGTACGGGTTGACGGAGTGCAAGCGATGTACTTACCTGCCACCTGCTGATCTGCTTGAAAAACCTGGCAGTGTGGGAATTGCCATTCCGAACACAGAATTGTGGTTGGTGGACGATGACGACACCAGGCTGGGTGCAGGACGCACCGGGCAGCTCGTCATCCGTGGTGCAACTGTCATGAAGGGTTATTGGGAAAAGCCCATTGAAACAGCCAAAAAATTGAAGCCCGGACCATTGCCAGGTGAGCTGGTGTTGTACACCGGAGATCTGTGTCGGTTGGACGAAGATGGGTATTTGTATTTCGTCAGCCGCCAGGATGACATCATCAAAACCCGAGGTGAAAAAGTTGCCCCCAAGGAAGTGGAAAACGCACTGATGGGTATCGATGGTGTACTGGAGTCAGCAGTGATTGGCGTGCCTGATGAGATATTGGGGCAGGCGATCAAGGCATTTGTCGTCCTTGAAAAAGGCAGTGACCTCTCGGGTAAGGCCATCCAGATCGCGTGTCAAGGTCGGCTGGAGAACTTTATGGTGCCCAAAGAGGTGGTCATCGTGGATGAATTGCCCAAAACCGACACGGGAAAAGTCAAAAAACTGGGGCTTGCATGAACGACTTGAAACAGATCATCAGCAAACGTCTGGTCGAGGCTGGCGTTGACCCGAGTCAGGCCGATGCCGATGCACAAGAGATCGTTCAGTTCGCGCAGCAACATGGTGACCAAGCCGTTCAGATGGCAGAGTCCATGGCGGATCGCTGCTCCGCGGGTGAGCCGCTATCGCTTGTGAAGGGGCAGGCGATTTTCATGGGTGTTTCACTGATCGCAGCCAAGGGGGCATTGGTGCCGCGCATTGAAACCGAGTTGCTCGGTTACACCGCACTGGGCGTAGCGCGGGAAATGCCAGCCCCTGTCATCGTTGACATGTGCTGCGGCTCCGGGAATTTGGCGTGCGCCTTGGCTCGGCACTTACCTTCAGCTCGCATCTGGGCCGCAGACCTGACATCAGAATGCACCGACCTTGCCAGACGAAATGTGGCCCATCTCGGTTTGACCGGGCAAGTGACGGTGGTGCAGGGGGATCTGTTCGGCTCGCTGATGAACGAAACTCTGAACGAGTTGGTTGACATGGTGGTGTGCAACCCTCCCTACATATCCGCTGGCAAGCTTTCAGGGGAAAAATTGGATTTGCTTCGGTATGAACCCGTCGAGGCCTTCGAAGGTGGGCCATATGGCCTCACTGTTCATCAGCGTGTCATTCGAGAGTCTGTGCCATTTTTGAAAACAGGAGGCATTCTTTTTTTTGAAATTGGACAAGGGCAAGAGCGACAAGTAGAACTGTTGTTCAAGCGGGTGAAGGCATTTGAACATATCCGTATGTATCCTGACGTACATGGAAGCATCCGCGTGATGTCAGCTGTGAAGCGTGGTAATTTGGGTTCTCAAGGGGAAGTACTTTGATCAAACATAAATTGCGTGATTTTGTGGTGAAAAATTTTTATGTGCCTGATGCCGCTGTCTTGCGGGAGGAAGACTCCCTGCTGGATGGCGGGATCGTTGACTCGACTGGTGTGCTTGAAATCATTGATTTCATCGAGTCTGAATTTAAAATTGTTGTAGAGGATCAGGAAATGGTGCCAGAGAATCTTGACTCCATTGCAAATATAGCTGCATTCATTGTTCGAAAAACTGCCTGAAATGTGTTCTCTGTTCAAGGCATTTTTCGGTTGTATTTTCTTATTTTGCCTGTGTGCTGCAAGAGCTGAAATGGTGTCTCCTGAAATCAAAAGCGGCTTGACCAGTCTGAGCAGCCAGCGTGTGTATTTTGGGCATCAATCGATTGGTGACAATCTTCTGAGCGGACTTCGATTGTTGTCAAATGATGCCGGTGTGCCGCTGCAGATAACCGAACTGGCCGATGCATCCAAACTCAAGGCGGGCATGCTTGGGCATGTGTATCTGGAAGAAAATACACAGCCATTCAAAAAATTATCTTCATTTGAAGCATCGTTCGCATCCCTGCCTTCAGGTTCTGGCACGATGCTCATGAAGTTTTGTTACATCGACTTCAGCTCACTGACCGATGTCTCTGCTTTGTTCAATGGTTACGAGAAATCCATTGAAAAGATGCGATTGCTTCACAAAGATTGGCGAATTGTTCACGTGACCGTACCACTGACCGTGGTGGAGCAGGGTTGGAAGGCCACCATCAAAAAATGGATGAACAGAGCACCCTACGGGTTACTGGAAAACAAAAAACGAAACGATTTCAACCTGCTTCTGAAAAGCAGGTATTTGAAACAAGACACTGTTTTTGATTTGGCCGGAGCAGAGTCCACGCGGCCAGATGGCAGCGCCGTGACGTTCGTTTGGAACGAAATGACTGTACCGGCATTGGAGCGTGCCTATGCATCTGATGGCCAGCACCTGAACGAAATCGGTCAACGCCGTGTGGCAACGGCATTTATCAAAGCGCTGACCGAAAATAAATAGTTGATATGTTTGATCATCTGCGAAAAGATGCGGCGAAATATGCAGACCAAGGTGGTTGGTACAGCTGCCCCGGGTTCTGGATCATTGCAATTTATCGCTATGGTGTCTGGGTATACGCTTTGCCTGTGTGGGCGCGCATCCCATTTTGGCTGCTTTACCGTATATTGCATCTTTCATATTGGTTGTTCAATATTCACTTGTGGGCCGGTAGCCGTGGCTCCAGATTGGGGCCGGGTCTTTTTTTGATCCATCCGAACAACGTCTATTTCGCCCCTCACATGACCCTGGGCGAAGATTGCACCGTTTACCACGAAGTCACGCTGGGCATGGGCCATGTGGTCGGCCCCCCGCGCATTGGCAACAACGTCACGATATTTGCAGGTGCAAGGGTGGTGGGCGGTATTGAAATCGGTGATCGGGTCATGATTGGGGCCAACTGCGTCGTGATGCGCAGCGTCCCGCCTGACACCACCATCCTGCCGGCTCCCTACAAGGTGCTGCCGCGGTCGCTGTCGCCGCATGCGCGCAAGGTCGATCGCGCCTCGGCGTCACAAACCCCGGATGCCTGATCACCGCACGGGGCAGGATTTTTCGAGTTGCGGGCGTTCAGCGTGCACGCCCCAAGCCGCTCATTTCACCAGCTGATTCAACTGGATGATGGGCAGCAACACCGCCAGCACGATCAGCATCACCACCGCGCCCATGGCGACGATGAGCAGTGGCTCCAGGATGGTGGCCAATTGCATGGCACGCCGTTGCACCTCGTTGCCCAACTGGTTGGCGGCGCGTTGCAGCATGACGGGCAGCTGGCCCGTCTGTTCACCCAGGCGGGCAAACATGGCCAGCAGTCCAGGGAACCGTTTTTTGCTGCCCAGTGCCGATGCCAGTGGCGAGCCTTCTCGCACCAGCACCAGTGCATCGAGTGCGTCGGCGCGCATGGCGCGGTTGTGCAGGGTTTCTGCTGCGGTTTGCAGGGCCTTCAGGATGGGCACGCCAGCCCCAGCCAGCATGGCCAGCGTCGATGCAAAGCGGGCTGCGTTGTAGCCCCGGCTCAACTTGCCCACCAGCGGCAGGCGCAGCCAGGTGGCATCCATGCTCAGCCGAAGGGCCTCGTGTTTTCTGGCGAGCACCACCCCCGCCACACCGGCAGCGGCCAGCAGCGCGCCCAGCCAGCCCCAGTGGCGCACCGCATCGCTCAAGGCCAGCATGGCCACAGTCAGCACAGGCAGGGCGCGTTTGGAGCCCGCAAACACCGACGCCACCTGTGGCACCACATACGTCACCAGGAACAACACGATGACCACTGCCACCAAACTGACGATGGCGGGGTAAAGCGATGCACCCACCAACTTGGCCTTGAGCGTTTCGCGAGCTTCCAGGTCGTCGGCCAGGTTGTCCAGCACCTGGCCCAATGCACCGCTTTGCTCGCCTGCGGCGATGACAGCGGTGTAGACCGTGGCGAATTCCTTGGGGTGCTGCTGCAACGCCCGCGCGAAGCTGGCCCCGGCATTCACTTCGGCGCGCAGCGTGGCCAGCAGGTTGCGCTGGCGGTCGTCTTCGGCCTCGTCTGCCAGCGCGGCCAAGGCGCGCTCCAGCGGCAAGCCCGAACTCACCAGCCCGGCCAGTTGGCGGGTCCACACGGCCAGCCCGGCAGCGTTGTACACACGGGTGTGCCAGAGCGCCCGGTTCAGGCCCGTGCCCCCGCCTGCCATGGGCATGGATGCCGAGGCGGGCTCCACCAGCAGCGGCACCAGGCCCCGGCTGCGCAGCAGACTGCGCGCGGTGCGCGCCGTGTCGGCTTCCAGCAGGCCCTTTTCGGTCTGTCCGGTAGCGGTGAGGGCTTCGAAAGCGTAGGCAGGCACTTGTGAAAAATATAGCTGTTAGCGCAATGCTGATAAGCGGTAGAGCGCTAAAAAGTTCATGAAAATGGCGAGTGGCCGTTGTGGTGTGTGCCAGCGGTGCCTTCAGGGCGCTGGACTGGGTGTGTCGCCTTCCAGGTCGGCAAACAGTTCCGTCAGCGGCAGGCTGAGGTCCACGCTGGCCAGGTGCAAGGTGTCGGCCCCCGCGTGGGGGTGCAGCACCCACAGGCCGGTGGTGTGTGCGTCGGTGCTTTTGCGAAACAAGTCTACGGTGCGGCGGTCAATGTCCACCACGGCGTATTCGGTCAGCGTGGGGCTCAGGCGGTAGCTGGCAAACTTGTCACCCCTGTCATAGGCGGCGGTGCTGGGTGACAGCACCTCCACCACCAGCACAGCATCTTGTTTGACCATGCGGTTGGCTGCGTCGCGGGGGCTGCATGTCACGAACACATCGGGGTAATAGAAGGCATTGGCGGCCTCTACCCGCAGCTTCACATCGTTCATGTAAACGCGACATGGGCTGCCTTTGAGGTGGCCGTGCAGCGAAGCAAACAGATTGCCCGACACGCTGGCGTGGCGGTCTTCACCCCCGGCCATGGCAAACACTTCGCCGTTCACGTATTCATGGCGCTCGGTCTGGCTGGCATCCCAGGCCAGGAAGTCGTCGGCGCTGAAGGGCGCTTCGGGTTGCGGCAAGGCCATGATGAGGCTCCTGAAAAGAGGTGTGCAAATGGCGGTGCGTGAATGATAGGTGGCTGCTGTGCCCAGCGGTGTCAATCCCGCGTGACGCGCAGCAGCTCTTCCTGGCTGGTGGTGCCGTTGGCGACCAGCCGTTCGCCGTCGCGTCGCATCAGCGTCAAGCCTTGCCGTTGGGCCGATGCCACGATGTCTGACTCGGGTGCGCGGCAGTGCACCAGGCTGCGCATGTCTTCGTCCACGACCAGCAGTTCGAAAATGCCCGTGCGTCCCGCATAACCGGTGTGGCCACATTGCGGGCAACCCACTGGTCTGTAGGCCCGATCAGTGTGTGTGTGGGCCACCGCAGCGGGTGCCTCACCGGTGGCACCGGGGTGCTCAGCGCCGTTGGCTGCGCTGGCGGCGTTGGCATCGGCGGGCAGTTTGCAGTGCGGACACAGCCGCCGCACCAGCCGTTGCGCCAGCACACCCAGCAGGCTGGAGCTGAGCAAGAACGGCTCGATGCCCATGTCGGTCAGGCGCGTGACGGCGCTGGCCGCGTCGTTGGTGTGCAGCGTGGCCAGCACCAGGTGACCGGTGAGCGAGGCTTGCACGGCGATCTGCGCGGTTTCAAAGTCGCGGATCTCGCCGATCATGATCACGTCGGGGTCTTGGCGCAGGATGGCGCGCAGGGCCTTGGCAAATGTCAGGTCGATCTTGGCATTCACCTGCGTCTGGCCCACACCGGCCAGTTCGTACTCGATGGGGTCTTCCACCGTCATGATGTTGCTGCGCGCGGCGTCCAGCTTTTGCAATGCCGAGTACAGCGTGGTGGTTTTGCCCGAGCCGGTGGGGCCGGTGACCAAAATGATGCCGTGCGGCTGTGCAATGAGCTTTTCGAATCGCGCCAGCGTGTCGCCTTGCATGCCCACGGCTTCGAGCGTGAGCTTGCTTTCGGTTTTGTCCAGCAGGCGCAGCACTGCCCGCTCGCCGTGAGCGCTGGGCAGGGTGCTCACGCGCACGTCGATGGCGCGGGTGCCCAGGCGCAGGCTGATGCGGCCGTCTTGCGGCAGGCGTTTTTCCGAGATGTCCAGCTCGGCCATGATTTTCAGGCGGCTGATGAGGGCTGCGTGCAGCGCCCGGTTGGGCTGGACGATGTCGCGCAGCGTGCCGTCTACCCGGAAGCGCACGGCGGAATGGCGCTCGTAGGGCTCGATGTGGATGTCGCTGGCCCCGTCGCGCGCCGCCTGCGACAGCAGCGCGTTCAACATGCGGATGATGGGCGCGTCGTCAGCGGCCTCCAGCAGGTCTTCCACGGCGGGCAGCTCTTGCATCATGCGGCTGAGGTCGGCATCGCTTTGCACCTCGCTCACCACGGCGGCGGCGCTGCCATCGCCCCCGCTTTGCGAGGCGTAGGCGGCACTGATGCGCTGGGTCAGCTCAGCCGCCGGGTGGCTGTGGAGCTGGCGCGGGGTGTGCACACGCATCACTTCGCTCAACGCCGACAGCCTTTGCAGGGCCTGTGCCTCTTCGGCTTCGGTGTGCGCGTTGTCGGGGCCGGCCCAGTGCAGACTCAGGGCTTCGCCGTCCTGTTCCAGCAGCAGCAGGTTTTCACGGGCGAAGGCGTAGGGCAGTGGGTATCTCACGGGGGTGGCCTGGCTGTCAACGCGGGGTACCTGCGGCGGCATTGCCGTCGGCGGGTGGGGTGGTGGTGGGCTGGGGTGTGGCCGTTGCCGTCGGGACGCCCAAAGGCTGGGTCGGGCCTGTCGGGTTCAGTGCACCGCGCAGGCCGCCTTCCAGTTTCACGGGCAGCACGGGTGAATCGTTGATGCCCAGCACGGCACTTTGCGGCGGCTGTGCCTGTATTTGCAGCGTGCGCATCATGTCGTAGCGGTCCTGGGCAAGGGCCTCGGTCTGGCGTGCGTCGCGCACCACCACAGGGCGCAAAAACACCATCAGGTTGGTTTTTTTGCGGCCACGGGTCTGGCTCTTGAACAGGTTGCCGATGAGGGGGAGATCACCCAGGCCGGGAATTTGCTCGACGTTGCCCGAATACTCGTCTTGCAACAGGCCGCCCAGCACCACGATCTGCCCATCGTTGACCAGCACGCTGGATTCGATAGACCGTTTGTTGGTAATCAGCCCGGTGGTCGAGTTGACGGACGATGCCAGCACGCTGGATGCCTCCTGGAAGATGGTCAGCTTGACGGTACCGTTTTCACTGATCTGGGGCTTCACCTTCAGCGTCAGGCCCACGTCTTTGCGCTCGATGGTCTGAAACGGGTTGACCGTGCCGGTGGTGGTGCCCGTGTTGGTGAACTGCCCGGTCACGAAAGGCACGTTCTGGCCGATCACGATCTTGGCCTCTTCGTTGTCCAGCGTCAGCAAATTGGGGGTGGACAACACGTTGCCATCGCCGTTTTCTTCGAGCATGCGGGCCAGAAAGCCCAGCACGTACACCCCGCCTTGCTCATGCGCCAGGCCGAAGTTCAGCCCTTTGCCGGGCACGGTGCCGCTGGTGGCACCGGTGGCCAGGTTGATGATGTTGTTGCCCAGCTTGCCGAAGTTGCTGCCCAGCAACCCGATGACGTTGTCGCCCTTGTTGCCCAGTGCACCTTGCCACTGGATGCCGAACTCGGTGGCTTTTTCGGCGTTCACCTCGGCAATCAGGCTTTCGACAAACACCTGTGCGCGGCGGGTGTCGAGCATGTCGATCACGGCGCGCATCTGGCGGTACACGGGTTCGGGCGCCGTGATGATGAGCGAGTTGGTGGCGGTGTCAGCCTGAATCTGGCCGCCGGTGGCCGACAGGTTGGCGCTGTTGCCCAAGCTGCTGGTGCTGCCGCCCGAACTCAGCGTCGACTGCGCGCTGCCCTGTGACAGACCGGTGCGCGCGGGCGTGCTGGCGGCGGTGGCCTGCTGCTGCGTGCCGGTGGCGTTGCCGTTGGAGTTGGTGCCCCCCATTTCGGCGGCCATGGCTGCACGCAGGGTGTTGGCCAGTTGCACCGCATCGGCGTTCTTCAGGTACACCACGTGGATGTTGCCGGTGGCCAGGTCGGACGTGGGGCGATCGAGCTTTTCGGCCAGCGACCTCACCAGGGCCAGTCTGGCCGGGTTGGCCGTGCGCACCAGCAGCGAGTTGCTGCGCGGCTCGGCCAGTATGGTGGTTTTGAAGGCGGTGTCAGCCTGGCCCTGACCGGCGGCGGCCGTGGCCGCGTTGCCTTCGGTCAGGCGTTGCACCAGCACGGCCAAGTCGGCCGCCACCGCGTGTTTCAGGGGAATGATGTCCACATCGGTCGCGTTGGACACGTCCAGCGCCGCGATGATGCGGCCCAGCCGTTGCAGGTTCTCCGCATAGTCGGTGATGACCAGCGCGTTGGTGCCGGGGTTGACGTTGATGGTGTGGTTGGGCCCGATCAGCGGGCGCAGCACCGGCACCAGGTTGTTGGCGTTTTCGTGCTTCAGGCTGTAAATCTGCGTGACCACCGTGTTGCCACCCACGGCCGAGCCGGGCAGGTTGCTCAGCGGGCCGGCATTGACCGCACCAGCCTGCAGCTTGGCATCGGCCTCGGGCACCACCTTGTACAGTCCGCCGGTTTCCACCAGTGCGAAACCTTGCAGGCGCAGGGCGGCAGCAAACTGGTTCAGCGCCACGGTGGGGGGCACGGGGCGTTCGGTGTTCAGGGTCATCTGGCCCTTCACGCGGGGGTCCACCACCACGTTGCGGCCGCTCAGCGTGGCCATGGCGCGCGCCACAGCCTCAACCTCGGCATTCACGAAATTCAGCACCACCGGTTCGCCAGCGCGCCACTGGGCGGTGGCCCCTGCGCTGGCTGTTGCAGCGGGGGTATCCACCTGCGGGGCTGACGGGGCGGGTGCCTTGGTTGCGGGTGTTTGGGCAAGAACATTCAAGCAAAAAAGGCATGCGGCGCTTGTTGTGATTGAATTCAGTGCTATTGAATTCATGCCGCCGTGCGTAAATAGCCCTAGCGTGCGCCATGCGCGGGCCAGGGGTGTGGTGGGCAGGGTGGTCATGGTGTTCATCCGATTTTGATCAGTGTGCGGGTGCCTTGGCGGCGGCCCAGCAGGTTCATCAGGTTGGTCAGGGCTTCTTCGCGGCCACTGGCGGCCTCGGCTGTGCCCTCGAACCGCAAGCGCCCGGCCACCCACTGGCCGCTGCCGTTCAGGCGCAAAGCACCTTGCAGGGTCTGGAGTGTCAGGGTGGGGTCGGCCGCCGTGGTGGTGTCGCCCGGTGTGGCAAGGGGCCATTGCCAGGTGAGGCGGTAGCTGCCCATGGGCTTGACGGTGGACAGGCGGCTGGACGCATCCAGCACATCCAGCGTGGCCGCGCCTTTGCCCCGCCACCGGTTGCCCTGAACCTGCAGGTCCAGCCCGGTGGTGGCCAAGGTCAGCCCGGCCTGCAGTTGCAGGGTGTTCCAGGGCGTGCCCAGGCCTGACAGCAAGGCGGCGGGCCAGGTGCTCTGGTGTGCAGCCACGTGCAGGGTGTGCTGGCCCCAGCCGGGGGCCCACCACACGGTCAGGGGGCTTTGCATGCAGCAGGCCGCATGCACGGTCAGCGCCAGACCCGGGCCAGCAGTGTGTTCAGGTGGGGCTGTGCTGAGTGAAGTTGTGGCCGCCACGGGAGGTACGCCGGCTGCGTTGGCAGGGGCGGCAGCCTGCTGCGACCACGCCGGGCGCAGCTGCCACGTCACGTTGCCGGGCAGCGCGGTGCGGTCCTGGCTGCCGTCCCCCCCAGTGAATACCAGCCCGCCCTGGCCCTGCCACACCGTACCGTGCGCGTTGACCAGCACCAGTCTGCCGCTGCTGACGCGTGCCAGTGGCTCGACCCACCATTGCGCGGGTGCGTTCAGCACGGTGGCGGCTGAGGCACCCGCGAGGGTGGCCAGGATCAACCAACCGACCGCACCACGCTGTGCGGTTCCGCCCGGCGTGCGCTGACAGGCGGCAGCCTGGCGGTGTGAGCCCGCCTGGCGGGGGGCGCGTACCGCCTGTGGCTGGGCAGCGTGGGGCAGGGGTGCACGCATGGCAGTGGCGTTCAACGGTTGAGGGCAAACACCACGCTGCCCTGCCAGGTGGCTTGTGCTGGGTTCACCTGTGTCAGCCGGGCTTCGGTGGGGGTGAGGCGGGCGTTGCTGCGCACGTCTGCCAGCCAGGTGGCCAATGTGGTGGCGGACGTGGCTGGCAAGGTCACAGTGGCTTGGTCGCCAGCGAATTTCAGTGTGCCCGCCTGCCCCAGGTGGCGAGTGGTGGCCTGTTCCAGCGCGCGCAGGCTGTCGTCCCGGCTGATCAGGGGTTGGGCCTTCAGTGCGCGTGCACGCATGGCCAACGCCTGCATGGTTTGCAACTGGGCATCCAGTGCGGCGTGTTGGGCAGGCGCTTGCCGAAGGGTGTGCAGCGCAGGGGCCAGCAGGCCCCACCACAGCAGTGCTGATCCCACCCATAGGGCTGCCAGCCACACACCGGCACGCTCGCGCGGCGTGAATTTGCCCCATTGCTGCGCCCAGGCCGATGCGGCAGTGCGGGCCTGGACAGTGCGTGCGGTTGGCAGCGTGGGCAGTGGCATGGTCAGGTGTGTGCTCATCAGGGCCGTGTGGGCGTGGCGGGGGCCAAGGGTAGCGCGCGTGTCAGCGTCAGCGTGGGGGCTACAAACCGCGCTTGCCACCCTTTGAGTTGCAATGCAGCTTGCAGTTTGGGCAGGTTGTTGTCGTTCGCACCGGTCAGCGTGATGCGAATGTCAGTTGTGCTGAATTGAATAGCATTAAATCCAATACCGTCAAGCGATGAGGCCATGAAATCTGATAAAAATACGTCCAAATCGGCACTGCCCACGCCACCGCTGGCGCGCTGCAGCCGGTCTACCTCGCGTTGCATTTGCAGCGGCGCGTCGAGCACCAGTGCAATGTGCGGGAAGGTTTGGCTCAGCAACTGCTGAACCTGCTGGCGTTTGGCCGACAGCGCGCGCTGCTCTTCCCACGCACGGGCACCCAGGCCCAGCAGGCCACTGACGGCCACAGCCAGCAGGCCCCAGCGCGTGGCGCGCCAGGCCGGTGCGTAGGCCACTTGCCTGAATGCCTGCATCAGCTGCTGACCACGCCGGGTGTGGGCCGAGCGTTTGATGTCGAACTGCGCCAGGTTCCAGCTGGATTGCGTGCTTCTCAGCAGGCGTTGTGCGGGCGTTTCCAGTAGAGCAGGCTGGCCCGCTGCCATTTCGGCTGCACTGGCGCAGGCTGGCTCGGTGCGCAGCACGGGGCGCACGTCGGGGCGGGTGTCCGCACCGGTGTCTGCATGGGCAGCATGGGCCAACTGCTGAATCGACCCCAGCGGGGCGGGCCAGACGCCATTCGGGCCAGCGTGTATCCACCAGGCTTGCCCCGCTGTGTTCAGGGCCGTCCAGGCGGGTTCGTCTTGAGGCACCTGGTCAGGCACGATGCGCCCTGCGGGGCGGCTGGCTGTTTCCAGCACGTTCAGCCACGCGGTCAGCAAAGCCTTGTCGCAAGCACATACCCACGCAGGTTGTGCCGTCTGTGCGCCGGGTTGCAGGGCCAGGTGCAGGTGTGCGGGCTCGGTCAGCAGGCGGTCTTCCAGCAGGCCGTCCAGTGCCTGGCGCAGGCGCGACGAGGCAATCTTGGGCAGCGCCACGCGGTGCCAGGACGTGGCCAGCACGGGCAACACCAGCACCACGTCGGCATCCTGGGGCAGCAAGGCCACGGGGTCGCAGCCCTGCGCTGTCAAGGTTTGGCCGTCGCGAGACTGGGCCCAGACCAGGTCGGCAGACGGGCTGGCCGGTGCCCACGATGCGGGTTGAACGATCAGCATGCGGGCCTTTTCATCCTGTGCACCAGCGACCCTTGGACGGTTGCCAGGGCCTCGGGCAGGGCACGCATGTCACCCTTACCCTGACTGGCGTTGCCCGTGCAACAGGCAGGGTACGGCCACCGGGTGGTGGGCGTGTGTCGGTTCAGCTGGGGCGAGTGTGCGGCGCGTGAGGTCATGGGCCAGTGGCAAAGGGCTGTGCAGGCCGGGGTGTGGTCAGCCAAGCATTGTAGGGATGCAACATGTCAGGGCCTGGTCGACCCTACTGGGGCGGCAGTGGCGTTGGACTGCGTGCTGCCATCGGCCGCCGTGATGCGGGCCTGGGTGGGCTGCGCCCGCTCGCGCCAGAGCGTTTTCACGTCCAGCCCGTTGCGTTGCACCAGCGAGTGCTCTTCCAGCACGTGTTCAGCCAGCCGAAGCCGGCCCTTGACCAGGAAGTACCGGCTTTGCGTGGCGTGGTAGGTGCTGTCAAGCGCAGCGCCACCGAGCAGCGGTGTGATGTCTGCCAGCGTTTTGAACGGTTGCAGTGCACGTTGTGTCACCACGCGCCTTGCGCGTGCCCTGTCCAATGTCGGGATGCTGGCCAGCACCACTTCAACGGGGGCGGTGTTCAGGTTGACGGCGGTGCGCTCGGGCAACACCGTGACGAAGGGCTGCAGACGTTGCACCGTGGTGGTCGAGAGCCCCAGCCAAGTCAATTGCGCCAGGCGGTGAGGCCGCAAGGGTGAGTTGTCAGCTTGTGTTGCCGTGGCAGGGGCGGTCGTGCCGCTGGCCGTCTCGGGTTGGAACCGTTTGGCGGCCTGCAGCCACTGGCGTGCAAAAGCGGTCAGCTCGGCCGGGTTGAGCCCCAGCTGCTCGAACAGGCGCATGAACGCGCGCACGTCGGGCTCTGACAATTTGCCCTGCTGAACCAGGTTGGCCACGTTCAACAGGCCCTGCTGGTCATCGATGGCACCAGACAGGAAGGCGTCCAGCGCAGGTGGCGGGTCGTTGTTTTTGTCGGCGGCCAGGAAGCTTGACAGGCGGGCTTCTTCCAGCCCCACGGCCCAGGGTTCGGCCAGGTGGTCGCCCGAGCCGGTGTTCTGGTTGGTGCGGGCATCTTCGCGCAGGATCAACCGGGCCCAGTCGAGCGAGCCGGTCAGGATCCAGCTGGCTTGCAGCCGGTCGCGTTCGGCCTGCTCCACTTCCACATGGCGCCACTGTTGCCACACCGCCGCACTGGCCAGCGTGGCCACCAGTGTCACCACCAGCATGGCCAGCAGCAGGGCTGCGCCGCGTTGCTGGCGTGCACCTGTTGGCTGGGGCGTGAGGGACGTGACGGGTGTCATGACTTGCCGCCCCCCAGCACAGGGCGGGCCCAGTCGCGTACCAGCTCGCCACTCAAGGTCTGGCCGGGTGACAGGTTGAGCACCAGTCTGACGCCATCGGGTGGCGCGGGCAGGTTGGCCCCGGTGCCTGTGGTACCTGCCGCTGGCGGGCTGGCACCTGCTGTGCCGACAGCCGACAACGGGTGGGTCCAGGCATCGTTCCTGAAATAGAACACCTGCCAGTCCCCGGCTGCGGCCACGGCAACCTGGCGGGTGGCGTCTTCGGACGAGGGGCGCTGGCCCCAGCGTGCAGCGGCTTCCCAAGCCTGCGTCAGGGTGCTGACGGTGCGCAGACCGCTGACCTGCCAACGGGTCCAGCGCCCGTCTTGCAGGCCCCACGCCACCACTTGCAAGCCGGGGCTGTCGTGGGCGGATTCGAGCGCGTCGCGCCGTGTGAGGCGCAGGGTGCGGCCGTCGAAGTCGATGGCGGGCACGTCGCCCGTTTCCACCAGGGCATCGAGGTCGGCCCCCCATTGGCCCAGTCCCGCCTGGATGGCCAGCACATCGTCGGTGCGCTGACGCGTGAGGGCTTCGGTACGGGCCATGCCGTCCAGCCCGCGCCAGGCCATGACCGACAGCATGGCCAGGATGCTGATGGCCACCAGCAGTTCGATCAGTGTGAAACCACCCTGGCTGGGCGGGGTGGCGATGCAACGGGGCCGCATCAGTAACGTCCCACCACGGTCGACACTTGCAACAAGGTGATGGGCTCTGCCGTTTGTAGGGTCGCGGTGTCTGCAGCGGTTTTCACGCGCACGTCCACGCGCCGGAAGTTGGGGTTGGGTGTGGGGAGCACGTCAATGGCCACGTCCAGCACCTGACCGGCTTGGGCACAGGTTTCTGTGCTGGTGCCGATGCCGGGCAGTGTTTTGGCCAGGCGCACCTTGGCCAGCTGGTTGTCGGCGCACAACTGCGCCAGCAACTGGCCTTGCTGGCGCTCGGACAAGCGTGTCAGCGACCCCGTGGCCTGCAGGCCTGCCGTCAGCGCAATGGCCACCACAGCCAAGGCGACCAGCACTTCGACCAGCGTGAAACCACGCATGCGTGTTGTGCACGTGCCGGTGCGTCGGGTCATGGCTGCGTGGCGAAGGGGTGCAAGCCGTCGGTGGCCAGCGTGACGGTGCGTCCTTGCAGGCTCAGGGCCAGGCTCTGCGGCGCCATCATGGGTTCGGGGCCCAGGGTCAGGGTGTCGTCGGGTGGTGCGCCGTCGGTGCGGGGTGTGGTCACTTGCGCCTGTGTGCCAGTTGCCAGCCAGGTGTAGGCACGGCCTGCCAGCTCGAAGCCTTGTGGCGTGGCGCGCCACCACATGGGTACGCCAGCTGTGCGTGCCTGAGCATGGGCGCTGGTCAGCAGGGCGTTCAGGCGCTGGGCTTCGCGCTCCAGCAAGCTGGCGGACGCGTCACGCAGCGACAGGCTGACACCGGCCGTGGCCAGCGCAACGATGGCCACCACCACCATCAACTCCAGCAGCGTGAACCCCCGTTGCCGCTGGCAGCCGGTGTCAGGGCTGCCAGGAGCCGATGTCGGCATTCTTGCCTTCGCCGCCAGGTTGACCGTCAGCACCCAGTGACAACACATCGATTTCGCCATGCACACCGGGGTTCAGGTAGGCATAGGGGCGGCCCCACGGGTCGGCAGGCAGTTTGTCGAGGTAGGGTCGCCAGTTGGGGGGCACCGGTGCTGTGGTGGGCTTTGCCAGCAGTGCGGCCAGTCCTTGCTCGGACGTGGGGTAGCGCTGGTTGTCCAGCCGGTACAGCTTGAGCGACTGCGCCAAGTTGTTGACATCGGTCTTGGCTGCGGTGGTGCGTGCGTCGTCTGCACGGTCCAGCACGTTGGGCACGATCAGGGCCGCCAGCACCCCGATGATGACGAGCACCACCATCAGTTCGATCAGCGTGAAGCCCTGTTGCCGGGGCCGTTGCCCAGCGGCGCGGGTTGGCGTGTGGGGCGCTGCGATGGCTGGCAAATTGACGGGGATGGGTGCGTGTGTGGGCAATTTCAAGGTGGGCACTCCTGGGTTGGGCTGAATCATAATGGCCGCATGAGTCTGCTTCATGCTTCCAGCCAGCCTGTTTCCCCTTCAGTTGGGCGCGCACCGCGCATGCGTCAGCACGGCCCTGCCCAATGGGCAGCGCGACTGTCGGCGGTGTTGATCTGGTGCGCTGTGGGATTTGTGACCGCATACTGGGTTCTGGCCTGGATGGGGCAGGGTGCACCCATTGCGTTGCCCGTCCAACCCTGGGCAGTCCCAGAAGTTGACAGCCAAGCGGTGGCACGTGCACTGGGTGCCCTGCCCGTGGTCAGCGGGCCATTGGTACCGCCGCCCGATGCCAGTGGCCGGTATGCGCTGGTCGGGGTGGTGGCCGAAGGGGGCAGCGCGTCGCAGGCGCGTCGTTCACACAGTGGTGTGGCGCTGATTGCCACCGACGGTCAGCGTGCCAAGCCCTATGTGGTCGGCGCACCGGTGGACGGGCGTTGGGTGGTTCATTCCGTGACGAATCGCACCGTGGTGCTGCGGCCCATGGGGGTGAGCGAAGCTGCTGGGGGCCAGCAAACCCCCGAAAACGTATCCGGCGCCATCACGCTGGCAGTGCCCAAGCCCTGAATGATCAACACCAAGCGCTGCCCCCTGCTGACCGCCGCTCAGGCAGCTGGCACGGTGAATGGGCTCACACCATGGTGGCGAGTTCGTCCGGCGGTGCGGTGGGGTGTGGTTGTGCCGGGGAGTCGCTCTGCTGGCTGACACCAGCCGATTCGAAGGTGGCCATCTCGTTCATGATGAGCATGGCCGATTGCAGCAGTGGCCAAGCGACCAATGCACCCGAACCTTCGCCAAGCCTCATTTCCAGGTCCAGCAGCGGTTGGCCTTGCAGGTGAATGAGCATCAGACGGTGCCCCAATTCCGCTGAACGGTGGGTGAACACCATGTAATCGGTCACAGCCGGACGCAGTTCACGCGCCACCAGCGCTGCCGCACCCGCGATGAACCCGTCCACCAGAATCACACGTCGGCTGGCCGCAGCCTGGATCATGGCACCGGCCATCATGGCGATCTCGAAGCCGCCCATGGCTGCCAGCACGGCCAGCGGTGTTTTGGCTTCGCGGTGCTTGCGTGACACGTCGAACAGCACACGCTGTTTGTGGTCCAGTTGTGCATCGTTCAGGCCTGTGCCACGGCCGACGGCATCGTCAAGCTGCACGCTGCAAAACCGGGACAGCAGCAGCGCTGCGCTGGAGGTGTTGCCAATGCCCATTTCGCCGAACGCAATGACGTTGCCGGGCAGGTGGTTGACCACGTCCATGCCAGCACCCAGTGCCGACAGCGCCTGCGCGCCAGTCATGGCCTGGCCACGCGCCATGTTGCGTGTGCCGAACCCGATTTTGCGGCGGAGCAGGGCGGGTGCGTCAGCGGGGGGCTCGGGGACATCGGGGATGGCAGATGCCACACCTGCGTCGACCACGGTCATGCCAAAGCCGTGCTGGCGTGCCAGCACGTTCACTGCGGCGCCGCCGCGCATCATGTTCAGCACCATTTGCAGGGTGACCGCTTGCGGGTAGGCAGACACGCCTTCGTCTGCAATGCCATGGTCTGCAGCGAACACCACCACCTGTGGCTGTTCAAGGCACAGGGTGGTGCTGCGCTGGATCAGCCCGATTTGCAGCGCCAGGCTTTCAAGTTTGCCCAATGCCCCGATGGGTTTGGTCTTGTTGTCCAGCTTGTGACGCAGCGCTGCTTCAAGCGTGGCATCGGCTGTGGACGCAACCTGTGGCAGCTTCAGTGAGGCAGAGGATGTGCTCATGGGCGGGGTGCTGGCTGGCGCAGGAACAGTTGATAAACGGGGTTGGTGGTTTCCTCCACCCAGGGATAACCCAGTGTGGTGAGGAATTCTTCAAACGCCTGGTCGTCGGCTTTGGGTACCTGAATGCCCACCAGGATGCGACCGTAGTCGGCTCCCTGGTTGCGGTAGTGGAACAGGCTGATGTTCCAACCTGGTCGCATCAGGCTCAGAAAAGCCACGAGTGCGCCTGGGCGCTCGGGAAATTCAAACCGCAACAGCCGTTCGTCCTGGGCCAGCAACGACGGGCCGCCGACCATGTGGCGGATATGTTCCTTGGCCAGTTCATCGTGTGTGAGGTCCAGCGCCGAAAAACCGTGTTCGCCAAATGCCTGTGCAATGCGCGCGCTCTCACCTTTGTGGTGTGTGGTCAGGCCCACGAACACGTGTGCCTGCTGCTGGTCGCTGATGCGGTAGTTGAACTCGGTCACGTTGCGGGGACCGCTGCCACCACCGAAACTGGGCAGATTGCCAATCAGCTCGCAAAACCGACGGAAACTGCCGCGCTCCTCGGGGATGGTCACGGCAAACAGGGCTTCACGTTCTTCACCCACTTCAGCCCGTTCTGCAACAAAACGCAAGCGGTCGAAGTTCATGTTGGCGCCGCACAGGATGGCGGCATAGGTTTCGCCCTGCGTGCCACGCTCGGCCACATACTGTTTGATGGCCGCCACCGCCAGCGCGCCCGCAGGCTCGACGATGCTGCGGGTGTCGACGAAGATGTCTTTGATGGCTGCGCACACCGCGTCGGTGTCGACGGTCATGAACTCGTCGACCAGGCCACTGGCAATGCGGAAGGTTTCTTCCCCCACCAGCTTCACTGCTGTGCCATCTGAAAACAGCCCGACGTCTGCGAGCGTGATGCGTTGGCCTGCCGCCACCGACTGCATCATGGCGTTGGAGTCGTTCATCTGCACGCCCACCACCTTGATGTCAGGCCGCACCGCCTTGATGTAGTTGGCCACGCCTGATATCAGGCCACCACCACCGATGGCCACGAAAATGGCATCGAGGCGGTCGCTGCCCAGCCCTTGCAGTTGGCGCACCACTTCCATGGCCACGGTGCCTTGGCCGGCAATCACGTCGGGGTCATCGAACGGGTGGACAAAGGTCAGGCCTTCTGCCTGTTGCAGTTTGACCGCGTGGTTGTAGGCATCGGTATAGCTGTCGCCTTGGAGCACCACCTCGCCACCCAGGGTGCGTACCGCGTCGATTTTGACCTCCGGCGTGGTGGTGGGCATCACGATCACGGCACGTGTGCCCAGCTTGACCGCGCTCATGGCCACGCCCTGTGCATGGTTGCCAGCAGATGCGCAGATGACACCCTTGGCCAGTTGCTCGGCCGTCAGGTGAGCCATTTTGTTGTAGGCACCACGCAGTTTGAAGCTGAACACGGGTTGCTGGTCTTCGCGTTTGAGCAGCACGGTGTTGCCCAGTCGGCGGCTGAGCGCCTTGGCGGGTTCCAAGTGTGACTCGATTGCCACGTCATACACGCGTGCCGTGAGGATCCGCTTCAGGTAGTCCTGAGGTGTCTGCCCCGTTGCCCCGTTTGCCGGCGGGTTGGCGTGGGTTTGCGCAGGGGACGACGGTTGGCCTTTCAGGCCGTTTGGTTCGGTAGTGGGGTGGGCGCTCATGGTGAATCCTTGAGCCCGATCATAGTTGCCGACAAAAAAAAGCCCCAAGCCTGAAAGGCTCGGGGCTTAATCCACCGATACAGAAAGGTGGAGGAGACAACTGGTGTTTTGGGAGCGCTGAAGTGGCGTCAACCAAAACTTACAATCATCGTACCGCCTTATTTGCTGCAATGCAACAAGGCGGCGCTGAAAATGACAGCTTTGCGACAGCATCAATGCACGTCCGCTGAATTCCCTGTAAATATTTGAAAGTATTCTCGATGGAATGCACCGTCACCTGGACCGGTCACACCGGCACCCGATCTGCCATGGGGTTTGTGGCTGAAACCGGCAGTGGTCATGTGTTGACCATGGACGGTGCGCCCGATGTGGCCAAACCTGAAAACGGGGGAGTCAATTTGGCACCACGTCCGATGGAAGCAGTGCTGGCCGGTACGGGCGGGTGTACGGCTTACGACGTGGTGCTGATCTTGAAGCGCGGGCGTCATGCCGTGCAGGGGTGCAGTGTGAAGCTGACAACCGAGCGTGCAGACACCGACCCGAAGGTGTTCACCAAAATTCACATGCACTTTTCGGTGACAGGCAAGAGCATTCCCCCAATGGCTGTCGAGCGGGCTATCGCCATGAGTCACGACAAGTACTGTTCAGCCAGCATCATGCTGGGCAAGACAGCTGACATCACCACCAGCTTCGAAGTGATTGACCTGCTCTGACCCGGCAGGGCCTCGTTATGGGCGATGTGACCAGTTGAATTGCGCTGAGTTGCCCAAATTCGCCCTCACGCTTATCACATTCCATACCCAGTCACTGTTCGGTATCAAACCGTGACACTGCGCTTGTCCTCAGAATCTTGTGTATTGCACCAGATTGGTGCAATGTTGTGATCCAACAACGGAACGACGGGCTCGATGTTCAAAAAGCGATGCATCCTTTGCGGAACGCGCGACGTTCTGGTGCAATAGCCACAACTTCCCAAACGGAGGTTGGCTCGCGGGCCACGCCCAACGCCTCTTTTTTCAACCTTGGAGAAACTCTCAATGAAAAAGACTCTGATTGCACTGGCCGCTGTGGCCGCCACCGGTGCTGCTTTCGCCCAATCTTCCGTGACCCTGTACGGTGTTGCCGACGTTGCCGTTGGTAAAACCAACGCTGCAGGTCTGGGCCTGGCAAACGACAAATTCCAAGCCATTGCTTCCAACGTGCTGAACAACGGCAACAGCCGTTTCGGCCTGAAAGGCACTGAAGATCTGGGCGGCGGTCTGAAGGCCGGTTTCAACTTCGAAGGCGGTATCAACATCGCTAACGGCGCAGGCAACACCAGCGGCGGTCAATTGTTCTCCCGCGCTGCCAACGTCTCCCTGATGGGTGGCTTCGGTGAAATCCGTGCTGGCCGTTCACTGACCACTTCTTTCTACAGCGTGGCAGCTTGGGAATTGACCGGTACCGCCAACTACTCCGTGGTTGCCAACCAGTTCTCCTTCGGTGGCTACGGTCCCCGTGAGTCCGCTCTGGTGATGTACAACAGCCCCAAATTTGGTGGTCTGTCATTCTCCGCCAGCACCGTGTTGAAAGCCAACGGCGCACTGAACGGTTACGCAGACAAGTCCAAGTATGACTTGGCTATTGGCTATGCTGCAGGTCCTCTGACCGCCGGTTTCGCTTACAACAAAATCAGCGGTGCTGACGCCAGCTACGTTCTGGGCGGTAAATACGACCTGGGCACCTTCGCTGTTGCCGGTTCTTACAACAACGTTGGCGTCACCGGCGCAGACGACAAGAAGGGCTTCACCTTGGGCGTTTCTGCTCCCATGGGCCCTGTGACCCTGACTGCCGACATCGCTCGTGCAACCAACAGCGCTTACAAAAACACCGACTTCCTGTTGGAAGCCAAGTACGCACTGTCCAAGCGCACTTTCGCCTACGCTGTTTACATGCGTGACGGCGCTATGGCTGGCGGCAAGTCCGTCAACGGTTACTCTGTTGGCCTGCGCCACAACTTCTGATTCTGATGCTGGCCTTTGTGCCAGCTGAGAGTCAAAGTCAAAAACACCTCGCTTGCGAGGTGTTTTTTTTCGTCTGTGGGTTTTGTTCAGATGCAGGGTAAATGCCTGTTGTCCACACGGTCTTCAGCGGCCTTCTTGTAGCGATTTGATTCCATCTGCAATGGGACATCAGCCCGCTGTCTGCTTGCTATGCCCCCGCCACAGTTGTGAAATGATCAATCGACTGAGCACTTGGCGGCTGATGGTGTACGGTACACATGGAGGCGGTAGTAGTAGCCGCCCGTGTTCGTTCCATTCCCTGACGGCCAAGAAAAAGCCCCCGCTGCTTGCGCAAACGGGGGCTTTCAAGTCAGGAATCGACTGGTCGATGAGATCAGCCGATTTTCACTGGTTCAATCAGAACTTGTGGTTCACGCCAACTGCCCACAGGTCGCTGCCAGCAACGTTGTTGGTAGCGCGCAGGCCGCCATAAACGGTTGTGCGCTTGGACAGGGCGTAAGCTGCGGCAACGCCGAAGCCGGTGGCGCTCTTGCCGCCAGTGGGTTTGGATGATGCATAGCCCACAGACAACGTCAAAGCTGCGCCCACAGGGATGTCTGCGCCGAGCTGGTAAGAATTGACTTTGGCGGTGGTGCCGAAAGCTTTGGTGGTGTAGTAGCTACCCAGCAGTTTGGCCACGCCCAGGTCGTAAGACCCGTTCAGCAGCGTACCCTTGCGGCCGATGCCCTTGTCGTTTTCATAGCCCAGGCCAGCATAAATGGGGCCATTGTTGTACTTGACGTGCAACGCGCTGACCTTTTTGGTGCCATT
Organism: bacterium; assembly: GCA_030824555.1. GTDB lineage: Bacteria > Pseudomonadota > Gammaproteobacteria > Burkholderiales > Burkholderiaceae_C > UBA2334. The sequence goes on along the minus strand of JAVBXK010000026.1, from coordinate 28,021 downwards.
GACTGTGTTGCCGTTCAACTGGGTGCTGAGTGCGCCGCTGAAGCCAGCGATCTCTGGGGTTGCGTAGTACAGCTGAGCGGCTGCTCTGTCTGTGTAAGTATTCAACCACACGCCGTTTGCAGACAAGGCAGAGTAAAAACCGCTGTTGGCGGTGCCGAAAATGTCATACAGAGCGTTGAAGTTCTGACCGGCTTTGATGGTGCCGAAGTTGCCTTCAACGCCAACGGTAGCGATACGGTTGAACAGGGTGCCGGCCACAGCGCCGTTGGCCAGGCTGAAGCCAGATTCAAAGTTGAACACGGCCTTCAGGCCGCCGCCGAGGTCTTCAGAACCTTTGATGCCCCAGCGGCTTTCGTCGACGCCGCCGGAGCCTGCTTGGATTTTGCCGCCTTCAGGCTTGCCAACCCAAATGTCGGCAATGCCGTACAGGGTCACGGAAGACTGAGCAGATGCGGCGCCAACGAAAGCCAGTGCGGCCAGTGCAATGAGGGATTTTTTCATGTCGGATCCTTAAAGGTCAAAAAAACGGGTTTGTGATGCGTCTGCAGGTGAATCGGGCACGCTTACCAGCTGATGCGTGCAGCGCTAGAGAGCAACAACAGTGCCAATGTACCCAAACCACCGGGGCTTCGTGCAAGGATGGATCAAAAAAACAGGGTTGACTGACATCAAAACAACATAAATCCACCACGGATTGGGTGCGCCCTGTTTTGGGGAAAACCCTGATGCTTCCGGTGCTGGGGTTTGATTGTTTTTGGGGCTGTTTTTGCCCCTATTTGGTGCGCCTTTGAGTGGGCATACCCATGGAAACCCCACCTGACCCCCTTCAGCCTTGATGCATACTGTTTCTTTTGATTTTTGTCTTCTGGAGTCGAACCCATGAAACTGAAGATGACGGTGCTGTGCGCAGTGCTGGCGCTGCCTTGCGTGGCCGTGCAGGCGAAAACATTCAAATGGACCATGGACCAGTGCAAGCGACATCCCGACATGTGACATCCATTTCAAGGCCATCTGACCCCCGCGTGCACGCGTCACTTCTGGTCTCAACCACAAACACATGTTTGCATTCATCCTCAGGCGCCTGATGCAGGCCGTGCTCGTCATGGTGACGGTGGCGTTCATTGCCTTCATGCTGTTTCAATATGTGGGCGACCCGGTGGTGTTTTTGCTGGGGCAGGATGCCACGCCCGATCAAGTGCGTGAGTTGCGTGCTGCGCTGGGGCTCGATCAACCCTTTGTCGTCCAGTTCTGGCACTTTCTGGTGAACGCAGTACAGGGCGAGTTCGGGTTGAGCCTGCGCCAGGGTGCCAAGGTGTCGCGGCTGATTGCCGAGCGCTTTCCGGCCACACTTGAGCTGGCATTGGTGGCCGCCGCACTGGCATTGGCGCTGGGCATCCCGATGGGGGTGTATGCCGCCTTGCGCCGGGGTTCGTTTGTGTCGCAGGTGTTCATGACTCTGTCACTGCTGGGGGTGTCGTTACCCACGTTCCTGATCGGCATCCTGCTGATTCTGGTGTTCGCGGTGATGTTGGGCTGGTTTCCCAGTTTCGGTCGTGGTGACGTGGTGAACATCGGGGGCTGGTCCACCGGCTTGCTCACGGTCAAGGGGTGGCACCACATCACGTTGCCGGCTGTCACGCTGGCCATCTTTCAGCTGACGTTGATCATGCGGCTGGTACGTGCCGAAATGCTGGAGGTGCTGCGCACCGACTACATCAAGTTTGCCCGTGCACGGGGGCTGACGGACCGCGCCATCCACTTCGGCCATGCACTGAAAAACACGCTGGTGCCGGTGCTCACCATCACCGGGCTGCAACTGGGCGGGCTGATTGCGTTTGCCATCATCACCGAAACTGTGTTCCAGTGGCCGGGCATGGGCTTGCTGTTCATCCAGGCGGTCACGTTTGCCGACATCCCCGTCATGGCCGCTTACCTGTGCCTGATTGCCCTGATTTTTGTGGTCATCAACCTGTTGGTGGACCTGTTGTATTTTGCTGTTGACCCACGCCTGCGTGCAGACAAGGGCGGAGGACATTGACCCCATGACTGCTCATTCCACATCGACCGGCCCGCGCCTGCGGGCCAACGGCCGGGCATTTGCCCACATTGCGGCATTCCATACCGAGTTGACCGCGCTTCGGCGCGACTTGCATGCTCACCCAGAATTGGGCTATGAAGAGGTGTACACCAGTCAGCGGGTCATCGAGTCGCTCAAGGTGTGTGGTGTTGACGAAATCCACACGCACGTGGGCAAGACGGGCGTGGTGGCCGTGGTACATGGGCAAAGCCGCGTCAGCGGCCGCATGATCGGTTTGCGTGCCGACATGGACGCCCTGCCCATGGCCGAGCACAACGAATTCCCCTGGCGCTCGACCAAAGCTGGCCTGATGCACGGCTGCGGGCACGACGGCCACACCGCCATGCTGGTGGGCGCGGCACGCTACCTGGCCGAAACCCGGCAGTTCGACGGCTCGGCGGTGCTCATTTTTCAACCGGGCGAAGAGGGCTACGCCGGGGCCAAGGCCATGATTGACGACGGCCTGTTCGAGCGCTTCCCGGTCGACTCCATTTACGCCATGCACAACTGGCCACAGATGCGGCCCGGCACCGTGGGCATCAACACCGGCCCCATGATGGCGGCGGCAGACCGCATCACCATCCGCATCACGGGGCAGGGCGGGCACGGTGCACACGCCTACCTGACCGTTGACCCCGTGGTGGTGGCGGCCCACATCATCACTGCGGTGCAAAGCATCGTGTCGCGCAACGTGAGGCCGCTGGACAGCGCGGTCATCAGCCTGTGCGCGATGCATGCCGGCGAGTTGGGCGCCTTCAGTGTGGTGCCAGGGGAAGCCACGCTGGTGGGCACCGTACGCACGTTCAGCCCGACGGTGCAGGTGCAGGTGGAAAAACGCCTGAACGAACTGTGTACCGCTGTGGCATTGGGTTTCGGTGCCACCGCCCGTGTGCATTACGAGCGCATCTACCCCGCCACTGTCAACACGCCTGACGAGAGCGACTTTGCTGCGAGTGTGGCCGAGCGTTTGCTGGGAGTCGAGCACGTCACGCGCGACATGGAGCCCAGCATGGGCGCGGAAGATTTCTCGTTCATGCTGCAAGCCAAGCCCGGTGCCTACCTGCGGCTGGGGCAGGGGGCTGAAAACGGCGTGGGCAGCTGCTTCCTGCACAACGCCCGTTACGACTTCAACGACGACGTGCTGCCCTTGGGCGCCGCTCTGCATGCCGGGCTGATTGAGCAAGGCATGCCGTTGGCCGGGGGTTCACCTGCCTGAATCAGGTGGGCTTGTTTCGTTTTTCGACGTGTTCTCAATCGCAGGCTTTTCATCCACAGAGGAGTTGACCGTGAATTTCAAGTTAAAGAGGCTTTCAGCGCTTGTCGGTATTGGATTGTGTGCTGCAGTATTTTCTGCGTCGGCACAAACCATACGCATTGCCAACCAGGGCGATGCGTTGTCCATGGATCCGCATTCGCTCAACGAGTCGTTGCAACTGTCGGTCACCCTGAACGTGTACGACGCGCTGACCGAACGCAACAAAGACCTGAGCCTGGCCCCGTCGCTGGCCACCGCGTGGAAGCAGACCGCGCCCGACGTGTGGCGCTTCGAGCTGCGCAAGGGTGTCACGTTTCACGACGGCACGCCCTTCACCGCTGACGATGTTCTGTTCAGCATTGCCCGTGCCCAGGGCGAGGGCTCAGACGTGAAAGCCAAGGTCAACGACATCAAGGAAGCGCGCAAGATCAACGACCACACGGTGGAGTTCGTCACCAAAGGCGCATTCCCCATCCTGCCCGATGTGATGTCCGACCTGGCCATCATGAGCAAGAAGTGGTGCGAAGAGAACAAGGCCGAGCGCCCGGTGGACCGCCGCAAAGGCATCGAAAACACCGCTTCGTTCAAGGCCAACGGCACCGGCCCTTACCGAGTGCGTGAGCGCCAGCCCAACGTGCGCACTGTGTTCGTTCGCAATGCGCAGTATTGGGGCAAGATCGACGGCAATGCGCAGGAGGTGGTCTTCACACCCATTGCCAACTCGGCCACGCGCGTGGCGGCACTGGCGTCGGGCGAGATTGACGTGATGGAACCCGTGCCCCTGCAAGACGTTGCACGGCTGAACACCAGCGGCAACACCAAGGTGGTGGTGGGCCCCGAGTTGCGCACCATTTTCCTGGGCATGGACCAGAAACGTGATGAGCTGCTGTACAGCAACGTCAAGGGCAAAAACCCCTTCAAAGACAAGCGCGTTCGTCAGGCCTTCTACCAGGCCATCGACATCAACAGCATCCAGAAGAACCTGATGCGTGGTGCATCGCGTCCCGCGGCTCTGATGGCTGGCCCAGGCATCAACGGTTGGACCGAGGCCCAGGACAAACGCCTGCCGTTCGACCCCGAAGCGTCCAAGAAGCTGCTGGCCGAAGCTGGCTACCCCAACGGCTTCGAGGTCACCATGAACTGCCCGAACGACCGCTACGTCAACGACGCGCAGGTCTGCCAGGGCGTGGCGGCCAACTTGGCCAAGGTGGGCGTGAAGATCAACCTGGCAGCCGAGACCAAAGGCACTTACTTCCCGAAAATTTTGCGTCGTGACACCAGCTTCTACCTGCTGGGCTGGACCCCCACCACTTACGACGCACACAACCCGTTGGATGCCCTCACACGTTGCCCTGATGACAAGACGGGTGACGGCCAGTTCAACCTGGGCGCGTACTGCAACCCCAAGCTGGATGAGCTGACGATGAAGATCAAGTCTGAAACCGACAAGCCCAAACGCCAGGCGCTGATCGAGGCTGCTTTCAAACTGCACGCCGACGACATCGGCCACCTGCCGCTGCACCAGCAGTCGTTGGCCTGGGGCATGAGCAAAAAAGTGACGTTGACGCAGCGCGCCGACAACTTCATGCCCTTCAAGTGGATCAGCATCGGCAAGTGACACAACGCAACGCCCCCTCTTGCCCGCCATGAAACAGATGCTTGCCCGTTGGTTGAACACCGACATCGGACACAGTTTCCGCTCATCACCCGTGGCCATCGGGGCGGCGTTGCTGGCCTTTATTTGCGTGTTCTGTGCGGTGTTTGCCCCATGGGTGGCACCACACAACCCGTTTGACCTGGCCACGCTGGAGTTGGGCAATGCCCGGTTGCCGCCAGCCTGGCAAGAGGGAGGCAACCCCGATTTCCTGCTGGGCACTGACGACCAGGGGCGGGATATTCTGTCGGCATTGATGTACGGCACGCGCATTTCGCTGGCGGTGGGCGTGGCATCGGTTGTGCTGTCGGTGTTGGTGGGCGTGGCATTGGGCTTGCTGGCCGGCTTTTTGGGCGGTTGGCTCGATGCCTTCCTGATGCGCCTGTGCGACGTGATGCTGTCGTTCCCTGCCATCCTGGTGGCGCTGCTGATCGCTGGTGTGGGCCGTGCGCTGTTCCCGAATGCACACGATTCGCTGGCATTTGGCGTGCTGATCATCTCCATTTCGCTCACGGGCTGGGTGCAGTACGCGCGCACGGTGCGTGGCTCGACCATGGTTGAGCGCAGCAAGGAGTATGTGCAGGCTGCGCGCGTCACCGGTGTGTCCAGCGCGCGCATCATGCGCCGCCATGTGCTGCCCAATGTGATGGGGCCGGTGCTGGTGCTGGCCACCATTCAGGTGGCCACGGCCATCATTTCGGAGGCCACGCTGAGTTTTCTGGGGGTGGGCGCGCCACCCACGTCGCCGTCGCTGGGCACGCTCATCCGCGTGGGCAACGACTATCTGTTCTCAGGCGAGTGGTGGATCACCATCTTCCCTGGCGGCATGCTGGTGGTCATTGCTTTGTCCGTCAATTTGCTGGGCGACTGGCTGCGCGATGCACTGAACCCGCGACTGAGATGAAGCACACCCCACGCAGACCCGTGATGGGGCACCAGTCGCCGTGTGGCCGCTCTGCGGTGACTGGACTTTGAATCGATGAAGCTCTTACAAGTCAACAACCTGGTGGTGGAGTTCACCAACCGCCACGGCACCCTGCGTGCGCTGGACCACGTGTCGTTCGACATCGCCCCAGGCGAAATCTTGGGGGTGGTGGGCGAATCGGGGGCGGGCAAGTCGCTCACCGGGGCCGCCATCATCGGGCTGCTGGAGCCGCCGGGCAAGGTGGCCAGCGGCGAAATTCTGCTGGACGGGCGGCGCATCGACAACCTGCCGCCAGACGAAATGCGCAAAATCCGCGGGCGGCGCATCGGTGCCATTTTCCAAGACCCGCTCACCTCGCTCAACCCGCTGTACACCGTGGGCCGACAGCTGACCGAAACCATTCAAACGCATCTGCCTGTCAGCGCGGCCGAGGCGCGTGAACGCGCCATCCAGCTGCTGCGCGACACGGGCATTCCGGCAGCCGAGCAGCGCATCGACCACTACCCGCACCAGTTCTCGGGTGGCATGCGACAGCGGGTGGTCATTGCGCTGGCGCTGGCGGCCGAGCCTCAGCTCATCGTGGCCGACGAGCCCACCACCGCGCTGGACGTGTCCATCCAGGCGCAAATCATCACGCTGCTCAAGCGCATTTGCAAAGAGCGTGGCGCGGCGGTGATGCTCATCACCCACGACATGGGCGTGATCGCCGAAACCTGCGACCGCGTGGCCGTGCTGTACGCCGGGCGGGTGGCCGAGATCGGGCCGGTGCACGACGTCATCCACGCCCCTGCTCACCCGTACACGCGGGGGCTGATGGCGTGCATCCCCGACATGACGCAAGACCGCGAGCGCCTGCACCAGATCGACGGTGCCATGCCCCGGCTTAACGCCATCCCCACAGGCTGTGCCTACAACCCGCGCTGTCCCGAGGTGTTCGAGCGCTGCCGCCAGCAACGCCCCGAACTGATGGCATCCGGCGCGACCCGGGCCGCCTGCTGGTTGCATGAAAAGATCAAATGAAAAACTGCTTTTACGCTTGTGATGATTTATGTTTAAGCTATGAAAAATGGTGAATCATTGATCCCTGCACGCGAACCCGCTGCCTCACCTGCGCAGGCCGAAAAACCCTTGGTGCGCGCCACCGACCTGGCCCGCACCTTCGACGTGTCGCCCCCCTGGCTCAACCGTGTGCTGGAGGGCAAGCCCAAACAGCTGCTGCGGGCGGTGGACGGCGTGAGTTTTGACATCGCGCGCGGCACCACGCTGGCACTGGTAGGCGAATCGGGCTGCGGCAAAAGCACCGTGGCGCGTTTGCTGGTGGGCCTGTACGCGCCCACGCGTGGCCAGTTCGAGTTTGACGGGCAAGACGCCCACGCGGTGTTCAAAACCCCCCGGGGCCACCACCTGCGCCGGCGCATCCAGATGATTTTCCAGGACCCGTATGCCAGCCTGAACCCGCGCTGGACGGTGGAACACATCGTGGGAGAGCCGCTGCTGGAGCACGGCATGGTGACCGACCCCGCCGCCTTGCGCCAGCGCGTGGGCGAGCTGCTGCAGTCCGTGGGCCTCACGCCCATGGACATGCTCAAGTACCCACACCAGTTTTCAGGCGGGCAGCGCCAACGCATCTCCATCGCGCGTGCGCTGGCCACCGAGCCCGAGTTTTTGGTGTGTGACGAGCCTACCTCGGCACTCGACGTGAGCGTGCAGGCCCAGGTGCTCAACATCATGAAGGACCTGCAAAAGCAGCGCGGCCTGACCTATCTGTTCATCAGCCACAACCTGGCCGTGGTGCGCCACGTGTCAGACACCGTGGGCGTGATGTACCTGGGTCGCCTGGTGGAGCTGGCACCTAAACACACGCTGTTCGATACCCCGCGCCACCCTTACACGCGCATGCTGCTGGACGCCATTCCCGACATCCGGCAAACGGGTCGTGCCCGCACACCCGTGCAAGGCGAGGTGCCCAACCCGCTGAATCCGCCCACGGGCTGCGCGTTCAACCCCCGCTGCCCGCACACCAACGAGCGCTGCCGTGCCGAGCGACCGGCGCTGACCGAATGGCAAGGTATCCGCATTGCCTGCCACGCGGTGGCTGAAGGGCGCATCTGATCTGGGGGCTGAACCGCTTGTACGCCAAGCTCCAAGTCTGTATGGTGGCTTGACGGCACTGGCGTACGTGCTACCGTTATGCCTTGTCATTCCAGGCCGGATGGGCTTGTCAACAACGAGGTGATCGATGGATTGGTTTTACGGGGGCATGGTTCAGGTGCATGGGTACGCCGCCTGGTTCATCGTGGCGGTGTTTGCGGCACGCGGTCTGGCCTCGCTCTTCGATGCCAAGTGGCGCATGGATCTTCGATTGCTTTCCGTGGTCTTTCTGGCCTACGGCTCGCTTGCCTTCACCGGACTGAGCCTTTGGGCGCTGATGCATCACGATCCGTTCCGTGACGGCTGGTTCGCTGGCAAGCTTATCGCGCTGTTGGTGTACGGGGTGTGTGCTCACTGGGCCGTTGGGAATGGCCGTTTCCGTGCGATAGGCTATGTGTTGGGCCTGCTGATGCTTGCCTACATACTGGGTGCGTCAGTGACGCGTCAAGCTTGGCCTGTCGGTGTGCTCAACTTGTTGAACCATCCCGGTGTGCACGAACAATTTGCCCTGAGTACGGTCAAGGCTCACACTTGACCGTCAGGCGTAGCGCTTGCTGCGCAGGTTGTTCTTCATTTCCTTGAGCAGCGGCTGCAGCTTGGTGCCACCGATGCGCAGTGCCACGCAGGTGGCCAGGATGTCGATCACCATCAGGTGCATCAGGCGGGAGGTCATGGGGCTGTAGCGGTCGTAGCCCTCGGGGTGGTCGGCCGACAGGTGAATGTGCCCGCTGGCCGCCAGTGGCGAACCGCTGCCGGTGATGACGATGGTGGTGGCACCGTGCTTGCGTGCAATGTCGGTGGCATCCATCAGGTCGCGCGTGCGGCCCGAGTTGGAAATGACCACCAGGCAGTCGCCGGGGCGCAGCAGCGAAGCACTCATCACCTGCATGTGCCCGTCGCTGTACGCGATGCAGTTCAGCCCCAGGCGGAAGAATTTGTGCTGCGCGTCCTGCGCCACGATGCCCGAATTGCCTGCGCCGTGGAACTCGATACGCCGGTTCTCGGTGTGCGCCTTCTGAATAGCATCCACTGCTTTTTCGATGGCGTGGGTGGACGCATCGTTGCGGTACTTCAGGAAGGCGGCCACGGTGTTGTCGATTACCTTCACCAGCACATCGCCCACTTTGTCGTCCACATCGACGCTCCGGTGGATGAAAGGTACGCCCTCGCTCACGGTACCGGCCAGCTTGAGCTTGAAGTCGCTCAGGCCGTCGTAACCCATGCTCCGGCAAAACCGCACCACGGTGGGTTTGCTGACGTGGGCGCGAAACGCCAGCTCGGTGACGGGCAGGCTGGCAAACGTGCGCGGGTCCAGCAGCACCAGCTTGCCCACACGTTGCTCGGCAGGTGCCAGAGAGGGGAGCGACGCTTTGATCCGGTCCAGCATGGTGTAACCACTTATCGGTTGAAGATGAAACAAGGTTACCTTGGATAATACCTGTCATGAACCAGCTTGACGCACTCAAACAATTCACCACCGTGGTGGCTGACACCGGCGATTTTTTGCAAATTGCCCAGTTCAAACCCCGCGATGCCACCACCAATCCCAGCCTCATCCTGAAGGCGGTGCAAAAGCCCGACTATGCGCCGCTGCTGGCGCAGACGTTGGCCCGCTTTGGCGAGCGCGACTTGGGGGAGGTGATGGACCGCTTGCTCGTGAGGTTCGGCTGCGAGATCCTGTCGCACATCCCCGGCCGCGTGTCCACCGAGGTCGATGCCCGGCTGAGCTTCGACACCGCTGCCACCGTGGTGCGGGCACAGCGCATCATCGAGCTGTACCAGGCTGAAGGCGTGCACATCGACCGCGTGCTGATCAAAATTGCAGCCACTTGGGAAGGCATTCAGGCTGCCGCGCAGCTGGAGCGCCAGGGCATCCACACCAACCTGACGCTCCTGTTCAGCTTTGCCCAGGCCGTGGCGTGCGGCCAGGCCAAGGTGCAGCTCATTTCACCGTTCGTGGGCCGCATTTACGATTGGTACAAAAAGCAGGCTGGTGCGGCGTGGGACGAGGCGGCCAAGGCGGGAGCCAACGACCCCGGTGTGCAATCGGTGCGCAACATTTACAACTTCTACAAGCGTCATGGCATCGCAACGGAAGTGATGGGTGCCAGCTTTCGCAACGTGGGCCAGATCACGGCGCTGGCCGGTTGCGACTTGCTGACCATTGCTCCCGATCTGCTCAGCGCGTTGGCCGCCACAGACGCGCCGCTTGCACAGGCATTGCAGGCGCAAGCAGCCAAAGAGATGGACATCCCGTTCGTGCAGCACGACGAGGCGGGTTTTCGCTACGCGTTGAACGACGATGCCATGGCCACCGAAAAGCTGGCAGAAGGCATCCGGGCATTCGCGGTGGACACGTTCAAGCTGGAAGCGCTGATGCGGGGTTAAGCCTTGCCTCTGGCTGCGCCTGCGTGCGTGCTGTGTCAGTCCCTTGCCCAGCGGGGGGTGCTGTGGTTCTGATGCCCGGCAAGGTCACGGTGCTGGTGCCGGGGCACAGCCAGCGAGGGTGTTCACGCGTGGCATCGATGCAGCCGCCATCTGCGTACAGCCCTCTGCCATCGCGGTAACGCTTCATCCGGTCCAGTATCTGCTGGCGTTGTACCTCATTCTCTTTGCTGCCGTCCGCCAGCTTCGCCATGCTGGCCCACACCAGGTTCTCGTCAATGTAGGCCTCTCCGCTGTCCTGGTGAGCGATGGCATGGCGCCAGAAGTAAATTTCAAGGCACTTGTCTTCCATGGTGTAGACGGAGGCAGGGCGCCAGAAATCGGTGAATTTCCCCTTGCCCAGGTACACCACCCACGACCCTTCGAAACCCACCACATCGGCAGAGGCCTCGTCCGGGTTGCGAAACCAGACGCGGTCACCCGGAACGTAGTAGTGCTTGGGCAAGGGCTGTTCCAGGCTGCCAACCTCGGTCAGGAAGGTGTCGTGAAACCGACCCGATGCAATGGCCTTGACCTGCCAGGTGTGCTGCAGTGCCCGCAGCATCTCTGGGTTGAAGGTCCGCAGTGTCTGGGCCATGCCCAGCAACAGCACGTATTCGGTGGCGCGGTAGCAGGAGAACGAAAACAACTCGCCGGAGACGGCCGGTTGTGTTGCCATCACCAAGGCCTCAATCAACTGGGCACCGGGTTTGAGGGTGAACCCGGTCTCTTCCGTATACGTCCAGAACTGCGTGGGGCGCTCGGCCGATTCGGTTGCAAAGGCCAGGGTGGTTGCCGCACCAGCCTGGCAAATGTTTTTGCGCACATCCACAAGGGCGCACAACTCGTCAAACGATGGGAACACCTGATGCAACGGTGAAGCCAGCATGGCCAACACAATTTCCAGCTCTTGCGTCCAGCGTTGCTTGCCCAAGCGTGCTTTCAGCGCCAGCGTATCAAAGTCAGGTGTGAGCTGATGCCATGCCGCATCGGTGAGCCTGAAGTGCCAGCCGAGTTCGGTGGGCAGCACATCCAGCCAAGCCAAGTCCACACCATGCGCTTGCAGCCAGTGGGCGATACGTCCTGCCGCTGCCCGCTGGGTGTAACGGGCGCCGGCAGGCAGGTCGTGTGCAACCTCAAAGCCCATGGCCTTTGACCCGCACGTTTCATGGGTTTGCGTGTCTGGACCTTTCTGACTGCGGTGGTTTGCTGACATGTGCAGTTTCCTCAACGACGTTTGAATTGCAAACGATTGAAGTGGCAATGCACCGTTTTGGAAACAGGAAATACCCTCATTCAGACAGGGGTAAGGTATTGGGCATGGCGTTCAGGCAACAAAAAACCCGCCGAAGCGGGTTTTTTGTTGAGGGCGGGGTGGTTCGAGTGAAGAACCACTCCGTCGGCGCAGCATGAGGGTGCAGGGCAAGGCGCAGACGCGCGGAGCAGTGGCAGCGCGCCGCCTGTCCCCCCAGGCAAGGCGCAATTACATGCCCATGCCGCCCATGCCGCCCATACCACCCATGTCAGGCATGCCACCACCGGCTTCAGCCTTGGGGGTTTCTGCAATCATGCACTCGGTAGTCAACATCAGGCTGGCCACGGAAGCAGCGTTTTGCAATGCGGTGCGGGTCACTTTCGTGGGGTCCAGAATGCCCATTTCGATCATGTCGCCGTAAGTATCGTTGGCAGCGTTGAAGCCGTAGTTGCCGGTACCGGCCATCACAGCGTTCACCACCACAGAGGCTTCGCCACCTGCGTTGTAAACGATCTCGCGCAGGGGGGCTTCGATGGCCTTCAACACCAGCGCAATGCCGTGGTCTTGGTCAGCGTTGTCACCCTTGATGACGCCAGCGGTTTGCTTGGCGCGCAGCAGGGCCACGCCACCACCGGCCACAATGCCTTCTTCCACAGCAGCGCGGGTGGCGTGCAGGGCGTCTTCCACGCGGGCTTTCTTTTCCTTCATTTCGACTTCGGTGGCAGCGCCCACCTTGATCACTGCAACACCGCCGGCCAGCTTGGCCACACGTTCTTGCAGCTTTTCGCGGTCGTAGTCGGAAGTCGCTTCTTCGATTTGCACGCGCACTTGCTTCACGCGGGCTTCGATGTCAGCGGCAGCGCCAGCGCCGTCGATGATGATGGTGTTTTCCTTGCCCACTTCGATGCGCTTGGCAGAGCCCAGGTCGGCCAGGGTCACTTTTTCAAGTGTCAGGCCCACTTCTTCAGCGATGACCTTGCCGCCGGTCAGGATGGCGATGTCTTCCAGCATGGCCTTGCGGCGGTCGCCGAAGCCAGGTGCCTTCACGGCCACAACCTTCAGGATGCCGCGGATGGTGTTCACCACCAGAGTCGCCAGGGCTTCGCCTTCGACGTCTTCGGCAATGATCAGCAGCGGACGGCCAGCCTTGGCCACTTGTTCCAGCGTGGGCAGCAGATCGCGGATGTTGCTGATTTTCTTGTCGAACAGCAGCACGAAGGGGTTGTCCAGCAGAGCGGCTTGCTTTTCTGGGTTGTTGATGAAGTAGGGGCTCAGGTAGCCACGGTCGAACTGCATGCCCTCGACCACGTCGAGTTCGTTTTGCAGGCTCTTGCCGTCTTCAACGGTGATCACGCCTTCTTTGCCCACTTTGTCCATGGCGTTGGCGATGATGTCGCCGATGCTCACGTCAGAGTTGGCAGAGATGGAGCCGACTTGGGCGATCTCTTTGGAGGTGGTGGTGGGCTTGGAGGCCTTCTTCAGCTCGGCGATCAGGGCTTCAACAGCCTTGTCGATGCCGCGCTTCAGGTCCATGGGGTTCATGCCGGCGGCCACGTACTTCATGCCTTCGCGCACGATGGCTTGTGCCAGCACGGTAGCGGTGGTGGTGCCGTCGCCAGCGTTGTCAGAGGTCTTGGAAGCAACTTCCTTGACCATCTGTGCGCCCATGTTCTGCAGCTTGTCTTTCAGTTCGATTTCCTTGGCCACGGACACACCGTCCTTGGTCACGGTGGGGGCGCCGAAAGAACGCTCCAGCACCACGTTACGGCCTTTGGGGCCCAGTGTCACTTTGACCGCGTTGGCCAGAATGTTCACGCCTTCAACCATGCGTGCGCGGGCTTCACCGCCGAAAACTACGTCTTTTGCTGCCATGTGTGGCTCCTGCGAAAAATATGAATAAAAACAGCTGCTAGCGCTTTATTGGCGTGGACTGCAGCTATCAAAAAATTGAATTACTTCTCGACGACTGCGAACAGGTCGTCTTCTTTCATGACGAGCAGTTCGTTGCCATCAAGCTTGACGGTCTGGCCGCTGTACTTGCCGAACAGCACGCGATCACCGACCTTGACGGACAGGGCTTTGGTTTCGCCCTTGTCGTTGGTCTTGCCGGGGCCAACGGCCAGGATTTCGCCTTGATCAGGCTTTTCGGCTGCTGCATCAGGAATGAAAATGCCGGAAGCGGTGCGAGTTTCGCTTTCAATGCGCTTGACGATCACGCGGTCGCCGAGAGGACGCAAGTTCATAACATCTCCTAAAGAATAAAACATCAACGAATGACAAAGAATGGAGGCCCTTGTGATGCCGACCTTGTGTGGCGCAGCAGGGCTTCGTGGCAGTCAATGCAACAACCGGGTCAGACAGACCGTGTTGTTAGCACTCAATGCCAGCGAGTGCTAATGATAAGGGCGGTGTCAGACTTTTCAAGGGGTGTCGCGAAAAACTGTCCGCAAATGCACCGGTGAAGCAGTGCATTACCGCGTTCACCGCAGGATGCATCCGACTTTGGGTTGCGGACCACAAACCAGCAGGCGCAAGCCCGCTCACTGGTAGCTGCGCGCGTCCTCGATCACCTTGCCATCGTTGGCCAGGCTGCCAGGGTGAACGCGCACAACCTGGGCGCGCAGTTTGGTCACGTCACGCACGGCGGTTTCCATGGCTTGCCGGGTGGTTTCGTCGAGCACGTTGCATTCCACCTGCAAGGTCATCTGGTCGTTGGCCATTTCGCCGGTGACCACCAAGCGACCCTTGCTCACGTCAGGGAACCGTTTGAGCACGTCATTGACCTGACTGGGGTGCACGAACATGCCCCGCACTTTGGTGGTCTGGTCGGCACGGCCCATCCAGCCCTTGATGCGGGTGTGCGTGCGGCCCGTGGGGCAGGGGCCTGGCAAGACGGCCGACAAATCGCCGGTGCCGAAGCGGATGAGCGGGTAGTCGGGGTTGAGCGTGGTGATGACCAGTTCGCCCACTTCGCCCTCGGGCACGGGTTCACCGGTGCCGGGCCTTACGATTTCGACGATCACACCTTCGTCCAGCACCAAGCCTTCGCGGGCCGCAGTTTCGTAGGCGATCAGTCCGATGTCGGCGGTGGCGTAGCACTGGTAGGCCTCGACGCCACGGGCCAGAAACCAGTCGCGCAAGCTGGGCGGAAAGGCTTCTCCAGACACCAGGGCTTTTTTGACGCTGGGCAAGGGCACACCCATTTCAGCGGCTTTTTCAATGATGATTTTCAGGAAACTGGGTGTACCTGCATAGCCTGCAGGGCGCAATTCGGCCATGGCCGACACCTGTTGCTCGGTCTGGCCCGTGCCTGCCGGGAACACGGTGCAACCCAGCGCGTGGGCGGCGGTTTCCATGATGGAGCCAGCGGGCGTGAAGTGGTAGCTGAAGGCGTTGTGGATCAGCTCGCCCTCGCGAAAGCCCGCTGCGAACATGGCACGGGCCACCCGCCAATAGTCGGCACGGGTGCCTTCGGGTTCGTAAATGGTGCCGGGGCTGGCAAACACGCGCCGCATGCCCGGGCCGAACGCTTGTGCGCTGAAACCGCCGAACACGTCGGTTTGCCGGTGGGCTTGCTGGCGTGCCAGCAACTCGTATTTGCGGGTCACGGGCAACCGGGCCAAGGCGGCACGGCTGTCGATGCTGCTGGCGTCCACGCCTTTGAGCAACTCGGCGAATGCTGCGGTGTGAGCCTGCGCATGGGCCACCTGACGGGGCAGCGAGGCCATCAATGCGGCTTCACGCGCAACCGGGTCGCGCTGTTCCAGCGCATCGAAAAATGTGGACATGGGTCGGGCTCCTGAGTGGCCGCGTCGGTTGGCCGGAAGAGGTGGCAACGGATGGGTGAATGCGTACAACAGGCCACCGCCGAGGGGTGGCCTGACGTGTCAGGCAAGCCAGCGTTTGCGGCGCTTGTAGCTCTTGACGTCTTTGAAAGATTTCCGCTCGCCGCCACCGACGCCAAGGTAGAACTCTTTCACGTCCTCGTTGTTGCGCAGGTCGCTGGCGCTGCCGTCCATCATGATTCGGCCAGACTCCATGATGTAGCCGTAGTCGGCGTACTTCAGGGCCATGTTGGTGTTTTGCTCGGCGATCAGGAACGTGACCTTTTCCTTGTGGTTCAGGTCTTTCACGATCTCGAACACCTCTTCCACGATCTGTGGGGCCAAGCCCATGGAGGGTTCATCGAGCAGCACCACACTGGGGTTGGCCATCAGCGCGCGGCCGATGGCGCACATCTGCTGCTCACCGCCCGACGTGTAGGCTGCCTGGCTGGTGCGGCGGGTTTTCAGGCGGGGGAAGTAGTTGTAGACCTTTTCCAGGTTGGCCTCGATTTCGGCCTTGCTGGTGCGCGTGTAGCTGCCGGTCATCAGGTTTTCTTCGATGGTCAGGTGGGCGAAGCAATGCCGACCTTCCATGACCTGCACCACACCACGTTTGACGAGGTCGGCTGGCGACATGTTTTCGATGCGCTCGCCGCGCAACTCGACGCTGCCTTTGGTAACTTCACCACGCTCGGCTTTCAGCAGGTTTGAAATGGCCCGCAATGTGGTGGTTTTGCCCGCGCCGTTGCCGCCCAGGATGGCCGCAATCTGGCCTTCGGCGACGGTCAGCGACACGCCCTTGAGCACCAGAATCACATGGTTGTAGATGACTTCAATGCCGTTGACGTTGATGACGATGTTTGGGTTGCTCATGTTGTCCTTTCGACTCATCCCAGCCCCGCACGCGAGGCTGGGATGAGGCATCGGCCCTGCTGTGCGTGGGGCCAATGCGGTTTCACCCGGCAAGGCCCACAGCGCAGGGGGACTCACCCTCTGGCTGGCGACCATGCCCTTCGGAGATCAGGACTGGCAGTCCTTGGCGTCGCGACGTGTCAGCTTCTTCTCGGCGGCGTACTTGTCGGCGGCGGCCTTGACCATGGGGTTCAGGATCTGCTCGTCGGCCTTCAGCCAGTCAGAGCTCCACTCGAACTTGGTGCCGTTCCAGGTGTGGATGCGGGCCCAGTTCGCACCCATGTGGTCTTTGCAGGATGTGGAGATGGGGCGCATCACGCCTTTGAAACCCAGTGCGTCGAGTTTGGCCTGTGTCAGATCCAGGTTTTCCAGACCGTAGCGCACTTGCTCGCCGGTCATGACCTTGCCCTTGCCGTAACGTTCCTGTGCGGCACGCACGCCTTCCACGGCCAGCATGGCGCTCATCATGCCGCGCATGTACAGCACGTCGCCCACTTCTTCCTTGGGACCGGTGCCTTGGTTTTTGCCGTGCACTTTGGTCAGGGTTTCCTTGATGACGTCGGCACCTTTTTCGGCACCGTGTTGCATCATGACCGCGTTGTAGCCTTTGGCACCCGCACCCACGTCTTTCACGTCAGGCTCTGCACCCGCCCACCACACACCATAGATTTTTTCGCGGGGGAAACCCGTTGCCTGGGCTTCTTTCAAGGCAGTGGAGTTCATCACGCCCCAGCCCCAGTTGATGACGTAGTCGGGGCGGTTCTGGCGAATTTGCAACCAGGTGGCTTTCTGTTCCACGCCAGGGTGGGTCACAGGCAGGAGGGACAGCGTGAAACCGTGCATGCTGGCGCGTTCCTGGAGCAATGGAATCGGTTCTTTGCCAAACGGACTGTCGTGGTAGATCAGGGTGATTTTTTTGCCCTTCAGCTTGTCAGCGCCACCTTCCTTGTTGGCAATGTGCTGAATGATGGTGTCAGCCGCCACCCAGTACGTGCCAGCCAGCGGGAAGTTCCACTTGAACACGCCACCGTCCTGGCTTTCACTGCGACCGTAGCCAGCCGTGACCAGCGGGATCTTGTCGCCAGGGGCTTTCTCGGTCAGAGCGAAGGTGATGCCGGTTGACAGGGGCTGGAACACGGTTGCGCCGCCGTTCTTGCCCTTCAGGCGCTCGTAACACTCCACACCACGGTCGGTGGCGTAACCGGTTTCGCATTCTTCAAAGCTCAACTTCACGCCGTTGACACCACCGCGCTCGTTCACGAGCTTGAGGTAGTCAACGTAGCCGTTGGCAAACGGCACGCCGTTGGGAGCGTATGCGCCCGTGCGGTACACCAGAACAGGGAAAAACTGTTCTTTGGCCTGGGCTGCTGCCTGTGTGGAAACCATCGCGCCTGTGAGGCCGGTGGCGACCATGCTGGCAGCGAGGACGAGTTGACGAATTTTCATGGTTGTCTCCTGAAAAAGTAGCACACATCGAAACAAGGTAAAGCGCTGAATCAAGTTAATTGGATGCAAACGCGCCCTTTGCATCCAATGAGAACACTCAGTGTGGGAAGGGCCAGAGGCGCAGCTTCTGTTTGGCCACACTCCACAGTTTGGCCAGGCCGTGCGGTTCGACGATCAGGAACCACACGATCAGCGAGCCGAAGATCATGGCCTCGGCGTGCGCCACCGTGGCGGTGGAGATGTCGATGCCTACCGCGCCACCCACTGTGGGCAAAAACTGGTTCAGGAAGATCGGCAGGATCACGATGAACGCCGCCCCGAACATGCTGCCCATGATGGAGCCCATGCCACCCAGGATCACCATGAACAGCAGCGAGAACGAGCGGTCCAGCGAGAAGGCAGCAGGCTCCCACGAGCCCAGGTGAACAAAGCCCCACAGCCCACCGGCCACACCGATGATGAAGGAGCTGACCGCAAACGCGCTCAGCTTGGCGTACATGGGGCGGATGCCGATGACGGCGGCGGCCACGTCCATGTCGCGGATGGCCATCCACTCGCGGCCGATGGCACCACGCACCAGGTTTTTGGCCAGCAGGGCAAACACCACCAGAAAGGCCAGACAGAACAGGTACTTCTGAATGGGCGTTTCAATGGGCAGACCGAACACCTGCAAGTTGGACACCGACACCGACCCGGAAGAGTTGTTGTTGGTGAACCAGCCGATGCGCAGGAACGCCCAGTCGCAGAAGAACTGCGCCGCCAGAGTGGCCACGGCCAGGTAAAGCCCTTTCACACGCAGGCTGGGGATGCCGAAGAACATGCCCACCAATGTGGCAAAGAATCCCCCCGAAAGCAGCGCCAGGATCAGTGGCATGCCTTCAATGCGAATGAAGGTGTTGTAGGCCATGTAGGCCCCCACCGCCATGAACGCGCCGGAACCCAGCGAGATTTGTCCACAGTAACCCACCAGAATGTTCACCCCCACCGCAGCCAAAGACAGGATGAGGAAGGGGATGAAGATGGCACGGAACATGTACTCATCGAACAGCATGGGCACGGCAATGGCGGCCACCGCCACCAGGGCGACGATGGCCCAGCGGTCTTGTGCAATCGGGAAGATCTGCTGGTCGGACTTGTAGCTGGTCTTGAACTGTCCGTTTTCGCGGTAAAACATGGTTCAGCCTTGGAAATTTATAATGAAAAAGTACTTCGTCGCTTTATTGGTAAGCATAGTTTGCTATCAATAATCAAACGCGGTCGATGATCTTCTCACCGAATAAACCTTGCGGACGGAACAGCAGGAACACCAGCGCCAGCACGTAGGCAAACCAGATTTCAATGCCGCCACCCACCATGGGGCCGATGTACACCTCGGACAGCTTTTCACCCACACCGATGATCAGGCCGCCGATGATGGCGCCGGGCACAGAGGTGAGGCCGCCCAGGATGATCACGGGCAGGGCGCGCAGGGCCACCGTGGTGAGCGAGAACTGCACACCCAGTTTGGAGCCCCAGATCATCCCGGCCACCAGTGCCACGATGCCTGCCACACACCACACGATCACCCAGATGCGGTTGAGCGGAATGCCAATGGACTGGGCCGCCTGGTGGTCGTCGGCCACGGCACGCAGCGCACGGCCAGTGCTGGTTTTCTGGAAGAACAACGACAGGGCCACCACCAGCGCAGCAGCGATGCCGGCTGCGATCAGGTCTTCCTTGTTGATCAGGATGCCGCCAGGGAAGGTCTGGTCCAGGATGAAAATCGGGTCTTTCGGCATGCCGATGTTGATCTGGTAGATGTCGCTGCCGAAAATGGTCTGACCAGCGCCGTCCAGCACATAGGTGATGCCCAGCGTGGCCATCAGCAGGGTGGTGCCCTCTTGGTTGACCAGGTGGCGCAACGCCAAGCGCTCAATGAGCCAGGCCACCATGAACATGATGACGGCCGCCACGGCAAACGCCAGCAGGCTGCTGATGATCAGGCTGTCGGGGCCCAGCCCCAGCCACTTGGGAATCCACTCCGAAAAACGGGCCATGGCAAGGGCTGCGAACAGCACCATGGCACCTTGCGAGAAGTTGAACACGCCCGACGCCTTGAAGATCAGCACGAAGCCGAGTGCTACCAGCGAATACAACATGCCGGCCATCAGGCCGCCGAAAAGGGTTTCGAGGAAAAATGCCATGTTCACTCCAGAGTCAGTGGCCGCCGGGCCGCCCCAAGGCCACTGAAGCCCCCTCGGGGGGGCAGCGTGGCACACGGCGTGGCAAGCGTGGGGGTTGTCATGTCAGTGGGACGTGCCCAGATAGGCGCTGATCACTTCTTCGTTGTTGCGCACCTCTTCGGGGGTGCCATCGCCAATTTTTTTGCCGTAGTCCAGCACCACCACGCGGTCAGAGATGTCCATCACCACACCCATGTCGTGCTCGATCAGCACCACCGTGGTGCCGAACTCGTCATTGATGTCGAGGATGAAACGGCACATGTCCTGCTTTTCTTCGACGTTCATGCCGGCCATGGGCTCGTCGAGCAGCAGCACCTGCGGCTCCATGGCCAGGGCGCGGCCCAAGTCCACGCGCTTTTGCAGGCCGTAAGGCAACTGCCCCACAGGCGTTTTGCGGAAGGCCTGGATTTCAAGGAAGTCGATGATGTGCTCCACCTTTTCGCGGTGGGCCACCTCTTCACGCTCGGCGGGGCCGATGCGCAGCGCTTGCAGGAAGATGTTGCTCTTGATGCGCAGGTTGCGCCCGGTCATGAGGTTGTCGATCACGCTCATGCCCTTGAACAGCGCCAGGTTCTGGAACGTGCGGGCAATGCCCATTTCGGCCACCTGGCGGCTGTTCATGTGTTTGAACGTCTGGCCACGGAAGGTGATGGAGCCATCCTGCGGCGCGTACACGCCGTTGATGCAGTTGAGCATCGAGCTTTTGCCCGCACCGTTCGGGCCGATGATGGCGCGGATCTCGTGCTCCTTCACGTTGAAGGAAATGTCGGTCAGCGCTTTCACGCCACCGAAGCGCAAGCTGATGTTCTTCACGTCAAGGATGACGTCGCCAATTTTTTTCTCTGCCATGGTGTCTGTCTTTCAGGCGTGTGTGTTCAGGCGTGCTGCCGTTGCAGGGGCCGCGCGCATCAGGCTGCGGCCTTGACCGGTGCAAACGTCTGGGTGTCACCCAGCTTCAGGGTGGCGCTCACGCTGCCGGTACGCCCGTCTTCGAACTTGACGACGGTCTCGATGAACTGCTCTGTTTTGTCGCCGTACAGCGCATCGACCAGCACGCCGTATTTGTCGCCAATGAAGCCGCGGCGGACCTTGTTGGTGCGGGTCAGTTCGCCGTCGTCGGCGTCCAGTTCTTTGTGCAGCACCAGGAAGCGGCTGATCTGGCTGCCAGCCAGCAGGGTGTCCTGTGCCAGGTCGGCATTGACTTTTTCGATGCACTCTTTGATGAGCTGGTACACCTCGGGCTTTTGGGCCAGGTCGGTATAGCCGGCGTAAGGCAGGTTGCGGCGCTCGGCCCAGTTGCCCACCGCATCGAAGTCGATGTTGATCATCACGCACACGCGGTCACGCTGGTCGCCAAACGCCACCACTTCTTTGATGTGGCTGAAGAACTTGAGTTTGTTCTCGACGTATTTGGGGGCAAACATGGCACCGTCGTTGGCACCGCCCTTGATGCGGCCCACGTCTTTCACACGGTCGATGATTTTCAGGTGACCGTGTGCGTCGATGAAGCCCGCGTCGCTGGTGTGATACCAGCCGTCGGGCGTCAGCACCTCGGCGGTGGCCTTGGGGTTCTTGTAATACTCTTTCAGCAAGCCTGGCGACTTCACCAGCAACTCGCCGTTGTCGGCCAGCTTGATCTCCACGCCTTCGCAGGGCACACCCACGGTGTCGGCGCGGGCTTCATGGTCGGGCTGCAGGCACACGAACACGGCCGTTTCGGTGGACCCGTACAGCTGCTTCAGGTTGATGCCGATGCTGCGGTAAAAGCTGAACAGGTCGGGGCCGATGGCCTCACCGGCGGTGTAGGCCACCCGCACGCGGGAAAAGCCCAGGGTGTTGCGCAGCGGGCCGTACACACACAGGTTGCCCAGTGCGTACATCAGGTTGTCACCAAAGCCCACTTCCTTGCCGTCCATCTTCTGCGGGCCGACCTTGCGGGCGATGTCCATGAAGTAATGGAACATCTTGCGCTTGAGGCTGCCTGCATCTTCCATGCGGATCATGACGCTGGTCAGCAGGCCTTCGAACACGCGGGGTGGGGCGAAGTAGTAGGTCGGGCCCACCTCTTTCAGGTCGATGGTGACGGTGGCGGCAGACTCGGGGCAGTTGACCACGTAGCCCGCGGCCAGCCACTGGGCGTAGCTGAAAATGTTCTGGCCGATCCAGGCGGGAGGCAGGTAGGCCAGCACCTCGTCGCTCGGCCCCAACTTGTCAAAACGCGCGCCCACATCGGCGCGGTTGAGCAGGGTGTTGTGCGTGTGCACCACACCTTTGGGGTTGCCGGTGGTGCCCGAGGTGAAGAACATGGCGGCCACGTCGTCGGGCTGGGCCTTTTTCACCTCTTCTTCGAAGAACTGGGGGTGCACGCCGGCAAACACCTTGCCAGCGGCCACCAGTTCGTCCACAGCTGCCAGCCCAACTTCGTCGTAGTTGCGCAGACCACGCGGGTCGTCGTAGTAAACGTGTTGAAGCTGTGGGCATTGCTCGCGGATTTCGAGCATTTTGTCTACTTGCTCCTGGTCTTCCACCACCGCAAAGCGCACCTCGGCGTTGTTGATGGGGAACACGCACTCGCTGCCCACGGCATCCTGGTACAGCGGCACCGGAATGGCTCCGAGGGACTGGGCGGCGAGCATGGTGGCGTACAGGCGGGGGCGGTTGGAGCCCACCACGATCATGTGTTCATGGCGCTTCAAGCCTGCCTGATGCAGGCCACAGGCCAAGTGCTGCACCAAGGCCAGCATGTCGGCCCAGGTGGTGGTTTGCCAGATGCCGTACTCTTTCTCACGCATGGCCGCAGCGGTGGGCCGCTTGGCTGCGTGATTCAGCAGTAGCTGTGGGAACGTGGTCCGCATGACGTCTCCTGATGTGCGCTGTGTTGGCTCGGGGGCTCATGACCATTGCGGTGCACGGTGCCTGCCAACTTGAACTTGGGACGGATCGTAGAGGCATGTTTGACGTTATGTTGTCGTTACGCCGACAATTGGCGGGTCATCCCTCCTGGGACTTTCCCTAGGTTGGTGCGTTTCAGGAGGTGCTTTGTCGCCATGACGACCATTCCACTGCTCAGACAACGTGCGCGCTCACTCACGCCGGACGAGTTGGCCGCCGTACCCTGGTTGCCTGCGCTGACCCCGGAAGAGCGTGAAAAGGCCTGTGACGACCTGATCGTGAGCGAAACCCTGCCGGGCGAAACGATTTGCCGCATTGGCAAACCGGCCAACTACTGGTTCGGACTGGTTGACGGGTTGCTGAAAATGAGCAACGACGACAGCCAGGGGCCTGTCATCACCTTCACCGGCGTCGCACCCGGCGGCTGGTTTGGCGAGGGCACGGTGCTCAAACGCGAGGTGTACCGCTACAACATCCAGGCCCTGCGCAAGAGTCGGGTGGCTGGCCTGCCTGCTGACAGTTTCCACTGGCTCATCGAGCATTCGCTGGGGTTCAACCGGTTTGTCATGCTGCAACTCAACGAGCGGTTGGGTCAGTTCATTGCCGCACGCGAAATCGACCGGCTCAGCAACCCCGACCTGCGCGTGGCCCGCAGCCTGGCCTCGCTGGTCAACCCGGTGCTGTACCCCAGCGTGGGCGAGGTGTTGCGCATCACCCAGCAGGAGCTGGCTTACCTGGTGGGGTTGTCGCGCCAGCGCGTCAACGAGGCGCTGGCCACGTTGGAGGCGCAGGGCGTCATACGGGTCGAATACGGCGGGCTGCGCGTATTGGACCGTGTGGCTTTGCGCACCAGTGGTGCCGTCTGACCGTGAATTTGTGTGTAAAGTGACTTGCTTTGCTGTTTCAAGAGGCGGGGTGTCAAGGTGAAATTGAACCGATTGATCAAGACATGTGCGCAGGTGACGGGTGTTGCGCTCGCTGTGGCCGCTGTCAGTGGGTGTACGCACCTGAATGAGCCCCGGCCCAATGCTGCCAACGAAAGCCTGCTGGCGCTGACCACCGACGGCACCCTGATCCGCGTGCACGCCACCCACCCGTGGGAAGTGCGTGCCGCCATGCCGTTGCGCGGCCTGCCTGTCGGCGAAAAACTGGTTGGCATGGATTTCCGTGTCGCCAAAGGCGTGCTGTATGCGCTGGGCCGCACCGGCCAGCTTTACACCATCGATGTCAACACCGCCGAACTGAAGCCGCTGGGCCAGGGGCGGTTGCAGGTGCCGCTGCGTGGCATGCGCTTCGGTGTCGA
Source organism: bacterium (assembly GCA_030824555.1). Classification (GTDB taxonomy): domain Bacteria; phylum Pseudomonadota; class Gammaproteobacteria; order Burkholderiales; family Burkholderiaceae_C; genus UBA2334. The sequence continues at coordinate 3,681 of JAVBXK010000026.1, read as the reverse complement.
TTTCAACCCCGCGCTGGACCGCATACGTGTGGTCAGTGACCAAGGTATGAACCTGCGGCTGCACCCTGATACAGGGGCCATGATCGATTTCGACCCGGTTGCACCAGGCGTGCAGGCCGACCCCAGTTTGCGGTACGCCGACGGCGACGTGCAACATGGCAACGCCCCGCAGGTGGTGGCTGCCGCCTACACCTACAACCTGAAGAACGAGAAACTCACCACCAACTACGCCATCGATCAGCGGCTGGGCACGCTGGTGATACAGGGGTCGAAAGAAGGTGTGGAGCCGGTGGAAAGCCCGAACCTGGGCGTGCTGCGCACCGTGGGTGAACTGGGTACAGGCCCGCTGGTGGAAGCCGCTTTCGACATTGCCGACGTGGGCAATACCCCGTTGGCCGCCCTGCGCACCGAGGCTGACAACCGCACCCGGCTGTACCGCATCGACCTGAGCACCGGCAAGGCCACCTTGCTGGGTACGGTGGGTGCTGGCAAAGCACTGGTGGGCGTGGCCGTGGAGCCCTGACCCGTGCTGCACCACACTGCCACTGGTCCGCATCAGGGTGCCCGCTTGGGTGTGTATCGCTCATGCTGGCTGGGTGTTTTGGTGCTGCTGACCAGCATGGGTGCCGTTGCTGCAACGGTGCAGGTGCAGGTTCAGGACGCCGGTGGCGCGCCGCTGGCCGGTGCGGTGGTGTTTCTGGACTCGCCCGAGGCCACCCGTGCTGCCAAACCTTTGGCGGGGGCGGAAATGGGCCAGCAGGGCAAGGCATTCGTGCCCGATATGCTGGTGGTCACCCGTGGCACGTCGGTTCATTTTCCCAACCGTGACACCGTTCGTCACCACGTGTATTCGTTCTCGCCCATCAAGAAGTTCGAGCTGAAGCTCTACGCTGGCACGCCCGCCAACCCCGTTGTGTTCGACAGAAGCGGTGTGGCGGTGCTGGGCTGCAACATCCACGACCACATGGTGGGTTGGGTGCTGGTGGTGGACACCCCTTACTTTGCCACCACGCCCGTCACGGGGGCCGTCAAGCTTGACAACGTGCCGCCGGGCAACTACACGCTGCGCACTTGGCATGCTCGCCTGCCTGTGGGCGCCGAGGCCCAAGCGGTGCCTTTTCGGGTCGCCGATGGCGGGGCAAGCGCCACGGTCACTTTGGCCGGTTTGCAACCATGACGTCCGGCGTGGCGCGGCGCTGGCGCGACGTGGGGCTGGCCACGCGCATCGTCGGCACGTCGCTGCTGCTGTTGCTGGTTGTGCAGTTGGCGGGCTACGGCGTGGTGCGCAGTTTCATTGCCGACAACGCCCGGCAGCAGATCGGTCATGAACTGGAGGTGGGCGAACGTGTCTGGCTGCGTGTGCTCAAGCAGAATGCCGACAAGCTCACCCTTGGGGCGTCGGTGCTGTCGGCTGATTTCGCGTTCCGCGATGCCGTCAACACCGGTGACCTGGACACCATCCGCTCGGCGCTGGAGAACCAGGGTGCCCGCATCGGCTCCCGCCTGACTGCTTATTATTCGCCCGACCTGCGCCTGCTGGCGTCAAGCGACGAGTCGGCCGTTGCCCCCGATCCAGTTGCCTTGCAAAACGTGACCGACGAGCTGGCGCGCACCCTGGGGGGGCGGCAGATCGCCATGGTCGGTGGCACGCCGTTCCAGTTTGTGTTGGTGCCCATGCGTGCGCCTGTGATCATCGGCTGGGTGCTGATGGCCTTCCCTATCGACCAGACGCTGGCCAACGATGTGTACGAGTTGCTGAATGTCCACATCGCGCTCGTCACGCATGCGGCCGGGCGCGACAGTGGGCTGCTGGCAGTCAGCACCCTCAATGCCGAACAGCGGCAGAGCATTCAATGGGGTGCCGAGCGGCCCACGGCCTTGCAAGTGGCCGGATCTGACATGGTGGCCCGTTGGGTGCCGCTGGATGGCGCGCGTCAGCACATCCACACCGTGCTGCTGCGTTCGGTTGACGAAGTGCTTGTGCCGTTCCAGCGGCTTCAGGGCGTGTTGCTGCTGATCACGCTGGTTGGCCTGGCGCTGTTTGCGTTGGGCAGCGTGTTCAACGCGCGGCGCGTGACCCGGCCTTTGCTGTGGTTGGTGGAGTCGGCCAACCGCCTCAAGGCTGGGGACTTTGCCTCGGCTGTGCCGGGCACCGGGCAGGTGGATGAGGTGGGGGCGCTGGCCCGCGCGTTCGACCAGATGCGCCAAAGCATTGCCGACAAGCAGGCCGAGGTGCAACGCCTGGCCTATTGGGACCGGTTGACCGGTTTGCCCAACCGCGAGCAGTTCCGTGCCACGTTGGTGGCGGCCATGGTCGAGCGTCCGGCCGAGTCGGTGCCAGTGTCGGTGGTCACGCTCAACCTGGACAGGTTCAAGCATGTCAACGATGTGCTGGGCTACGCCTTTGGGGACGAGCTGCTGTGCGCCGTGGCCCAACGTCTGCAAGGGTTGCTGCGCCGCAAGCAGGACATGGTGGCCCGCCTGGGCGGCGATGTGTTCGGGTTGTTGCTGTACCGCACCGAATACGAAGGTGCCCACACGCTGACGCAGACCATTGCCCGCCTGTTTGAAGAACCGCTGACCCTGCGCGGGCAGACGGTGGATGTGAATGCCAGCATGGGCGTGGCCACATGGCCCACCCACGCCGACCAGCCCGACCTGTTGCTGAGCCGGTCTGAAATTGCCATGCACGCGGCCAAGTCGCGCACGGCGGGGGTGCTGGTGTACGAGCCCCGTCTGGATTCGTCCAGCGCCGAGAACCTGTCACTGCTGACCGATTTGCGCCGCGCGGTGGAACAAGGCGAGTTGCGCCTGTACCTTCAGCCCAAAGTGAGCGTGGCCACAGGCCGGGTGGTGGCTGCCGAGGCGCTCGTCAGGTGGCAACACCCCGAGCGGGGGCTGGTGCCCCCGATGCAGTTCATACCGTTTGCAGAACAGACGGGCTTCATCCGGCAACTTACCCTGTGGATGTTTGAAGAAGCCGCACGCCAGTGGGCGGCCATTCAGACCCCCGAGCATGCGATACGCATTGCGGTCAACCTGTCCACGCGCGACTTGCTGGACCTGGCGTTCCCGTCGCGCCTGGCGGAGTTGCTGGCGCGGTATGGCGTGTCGTCAAAAGGTTTCTGCCTCGAAATCACCGAGAGCGCCATCATGGACGACCCGTTGCGTGCCGAATCCACACTGAACAAACTGGCGTCGCAGGGCTTCAAGCTGTCGATTGACGATTTCGGCACCGGGTATTCGTCGCTGGCCTACCTCAAGCGCTTGCCTGTGAGCGAGCTGAAAATCGACAAATCGTTCGTGATGGGCATGACCAGCGACAACAGCGATGCCAAGATCGTTCGCTCCACCATCGACCTGGCCCACAACCTGGGCCTGACCGTGGTGGCCGAAGGGGTTGAAGATGCCGCCATCCTGACCGCGCTGGGCACGCTGGGCTGCGATGAAGCGCAGGGTTACCACATGAGCAAACCCGTACCGGCGGTTGAATTTGCGGCGGCTTGCGCGCGCTGGCACCAGAAACTGCCCGCTTGACCTGCCAGTTCGTCGGACAATCGGGGGCATGACTGAACGCAAACCCCTTGGCCTGAGCGCCGATCAAAAACAACTGCGCGAGCAACGTGCCCGTGCGCTGGAACGCCTTGCCAACCCCGCACCCGAACCCGAGGGTGGCTGGCC
>JAVBXK010000045.1 GCA_030824555.1 bacterium | reverse complement strand
GTGGACGGGGGGGGTGTGCTGGGTCTGGCTCATGGTTGTCTCCATTTATTTGGGGGCAGTTCTCTTGTTGGAACGTGGGCCTCAGCCTTTTTGCACCTTGCCTGCGCGGCCTTCCAGGAAGGCACGCACGCGCTCTTTGGCTTCGGGCGCTGCCTGCGCGATGGCGGACATCAGCGCCTCGGTGAAGAAACCGTGGTCGGACGGCTGCTCAGCAATGCGGGGCAGTGCGTGCATCAGCGCGTAATTGGTCAGCGGTGCGTTCGTGGCCACGCGCTGGGCCAGTGCCAGCGCCTTGTCGAACGATTCGCCCTGCGGCACCAGGTACTGCGCGAAACCGGCACGTTCGCCGTCTTCGGCGTTGTACACGCGGCCGGTCAGCATCATGTCGGTCATGCGTGCCGCACCCACCAGCTTGGGGATGCGAACCGAGCCGCCACCGCCCACAAAAATGCCCCGGCTGCCTTCGGGCAGCGCGTAGAAGGTAGACGCATCGGCCACGCGGATGTGGCAGGCACTGGCCAGCTCCAACCCGCCACCCACCACCGCACCGTGCAGCGCGGCGATGACGGGCACGGGCCCTTGCTCGATGGCCGCCAGCGCGGCGTGCCAGCGGCGCGAGTGGTGCAGGCCCTGCGCCGCGTCACGCTCTTTCAGCTCGGACAGGTCCAGGCCGGCACAGAAGTGCTCGCCATTGCCATCGATGACTGCGGCGCGCGCTTCGTCGGGCAGGTTGGAAAAAATTTCCTGCAGGCCCAGCACCAGACCGTCGCTCAACGCGTTGCGCTTGGCACCTCGGTTGAGTCGCACCACGGCAACGGGACCTTGCATTTCGAACTGGATATCGTCGTATGTCTTCATCGTTTTCACCTCGTTGGTGGCGAATTATGGTTATTACAAATAACTAAATCAAGAACATGAAACGGGTTTTTGATTGGTGTTTACCCTCCCCCTCGGCAGCCTGTATCTGCCGTGCAAGGGTGCATGCAGCGGCACCGCCCGGCGGCGGGTCAAGCCCTGTGGCCAGCAAGCACCCCTCGACATCAGCCTGGGATCTGTCCGGAGAAAGGGCTCGTATGTCAGAGGTCCAGCGACACGAACCGCACGGCGCGGTCGGTGGGGTCGTCGGGGTTGTCGGACTCGACAAAACCCAGCGAGCGCGCCAGCGCCAGCATGCGTGTGTTGGCGGTCAGGACCGTGCCCGTGAGCTGGCGTGTGCCGCGTGCAGCCAGGTAGGCAATGAGCCGGGTCATCAGCAAACGCCCCAGCCGCCCGGCTTTGATGTCGGAGCGGACGATGACCCCGAACTCGGCCACGTCGTTGTCAGCGTCGATGGTGGCGCGCACCGTTGCCAGTGTTTCTTCGCGCCCGGTTTCGGCGTTGACGCGCGTGGCGATGAAGGCCATTTCGCGGGCGTAGTCGATCTGCGTCAGCCGTGCCATCTCGCTGTGCTCGATGCTGCGCCGCACATGGAATATCCGCATGCGGATGTCCTCTGGCGTCAGCTTGCCCAGGAATGCCAGGTGCTGCGCCTCGTCCTCCGGCCGGATGGGACGCACCGTGAGGAGCTGCCCCTGCCAGAGCAGCGTTTCGACCAGGTGCTGCGGGTAGGGTTGGATCACGAACCGGTCAGCCCCCATCGGGCATGCGGGGTGCAGTTGCAACGAGGCATCGACCACCGTCCAGTGGTCTTGCACGCAAGTGATCTGGCCTGCGGCCAGCATAGGCAGGTCGACCATCAGCTGCGAGCAGCTGAGCAGCAGGTCGGCCAGGCCGTGCGCAGGTGCGTCTGCACCTGGCGTTGCCGAAGCGTCGGGCCCCAGGCTCACGCCCGCGCGGGTCATCAGGGCGTGCGCCAGCGGCACGTTCAAGGGCGGCAACGCCACCGCATGGCGCGACAGGGTGGCAGGCAAACCCGACGTGCCCAGTCCGATGACCGGCCCGAACGTCAGGTCGACCCCGAAGGTGATGCGCCAGCGGGTGCCCGGCACGTGAGCGGCCTCACCCGTCTGCGCACCGCGCACCGGCACACCTGCACGCGCCAGCAGCTGCAGCGCGGCGTCGCCTGTCAGGTTCGCGGGCCGCCCGGCCATGGCGGCGTGGGCCAGGGTGTGGAGGCCATCCACATCGGACGGCACGCTGGCCAGCCTCGCGGGCGGTGTCTGCATCAGTTCAAGCTGGTGTTGCGCGTGGGTGCGCAGCAGCGCCAGCGCCTGCACGGCCTGTTCGGGTGTGTCGTACGTGGGCAAACCGGCCTCGTCGAACACGCGTGCCGCAGCCCGGTGGCTGCCACCGCCCAACCAGGCGGCCATGACACGGTGGGGCAGCCGCGTGGCCACCGGCAGCAAAGCCTGCGCCACCTGCTCGGCCTGCACGGCCACGGTGGGCGCGTGGGCCACCAGCAGCACGTGCGCCGGGTCCTGGCACAGCAGCTGCGCCGCCTCGGCATACACCTGGGCAGGGGCTTCACGGGGCACGCGCACGGGATTGGCCACGCTGGAAGCAGGCACGACCAGCAACCGGCCCAGCGCTGCACAGGTGTCGGGCAGCAGGGTGGCCATGGGCACGCCCAGGGCCAGGGCAGCGTCAGCTGCCAGCGCGCCGGTGCCGCCATTGGCCAGGATCACCAATGGGCCGGAACCCCCATCGCGGAAGCGCGCCAGCACCTGGGCCGCCAGAAACAGGTCTTGCAGGCTGCCCACGCGCAGCAACCCGGCACGGGCCACTGCGGCATCGAACACCGCATCGGGTGCCACGGCAAACGGGGGCAGCTCGGTATCTGGCGCGTCACTGTTGTGCGCCCATGCCCTGGCACCGGCTTTGACCACGATCACCGGCTTGTTGCGCGCCGCCGCCCTGGCAGCGGACATGAATTTGGCCGGGCTGTGCACGGCATCCAGGTACAGCAGGATGGCGCGGGTGCGGTGGTCACCGCCCAGGTGGTCGAGCCAGTCAGCCGCGTCGGCATCGGCGCTGCGGCCCAGTGACACCACAGCTGAAAACCCGATGCCGTGCGCCTGCGCCCAGTCGAGCATGGAGGCCGTCACCCCGCCGCATTGCGATACCAGCGCCAGCTGTCCTTCGGCTGGCATCGTGGGGGCCACACCCGCATTCAGGCGCAGGCCTGGCACCTGCACGCCCAGCGCGTGGTCGCCCACGATGCGCAACGTGTGGCGGCGTGCCGCTTTCAACATGGCGACCGTCTGGGCGGGCGACAGGCCGTCGGTCAGCACCACGGCCGCGCGTGTGCCCCGGTCACCCAGCTCACCGATCACCCGGCTGACCGTGGCTGCGGGGGTGCACACCAGTGCCAGGTCGGGCACCACCGGCAGGTCGGCCACGCGTTTGTACACACGGTGGCCATCCAGCGTGGTGTGGTGCTTCAGGTTAACGGGCAGCAGTTGCCCCTCGAACCCGGCAGACACCAGGTTGCGCCACGCCCAGCTGCCCAGGGAGTCGGCCCGGGAGCTGGCACCGATGACCGCTACCGATGCAGGCTGCAGGAACGCGTAGAGGTGTTTGGCACTCACTGGGCTGCCCTCCGTGATGTGCACTGCGAGGCTGAGCGCCTTCGGAGCGGCCGGGCGGCGCTCATGCGTCAGCTCCCCTCATCCGCGTCGCGCATGCGCCAGGCCGCCACCAGCGCCAAGGCACACAGCACGGCCAGCATGAGGAAGGTGTCGTCAAACGCCGCCAGTTTGGCCGATGCATCGCCGCCCGGCAGCAGGTTTGCGCCGTGTGCGAGCAGCCGCCACTCCAGCACGATGCCACACACGCTGACACCTGCAGCGCCGCCCAGCATGCGTAAAAAATTGATGACGCTGGCCCCCTGGGGAATGTGGTGTCGCGGCAGGCTGCGCATGGCCCCAAGGTTCAGCGACGGCAAGATGAAACCCAGGCCAATGCGCCCCAGCACCGTCCAGGCAATCAGCATGGGCACCGCCCACGGCGCACCCGGCCCGCGCAGCGTGAGCATCAACGCAAACGACGCGGCCAGCAGCACCAGCCCCACCGACACCAGCCGGTAGGCCGGTTGCCGGTCAGCCAGGCGGCCGACCACAGCAATGGTGACAGCCAGCAGCAAACCAGCAGGCAACAAAATGGCCCCCACAAACGAGGGGGAGAGCCCCAACCCCATTTGCAAGTACACCGGCAACAAATAGGTGGAACCGAACAGCGCCGTGCCGTAAATGATGGCCACCAGGCTGCCCATGGCAAACCGCCGGTCGGCAAACAGCGACAGGTTCATGAGCGGCTGCGCCCCCGCCTGCGGGCGGCTGTGCGCACGCGTCAGCATGTGGCGCTGCAACCACACGAAACCGGCAGCTGACAATCCGGCAGCCCCCAGCAGCAATGTGGCCCACAGCGTCGAACCGGTTTGAGACTGCACCAGACCATTGAGCAGGCACAAGGTACCCGCCGTGGCCAGCAGCAGGCCACGCCAGTCGAGCCCGCCGCCCTCGGCGCTGGCGGCCGCACCGCCGGGCGCGGTGACCGGCACATAACGCCGCGCCAGCCACAGCGACACGAGACAAAACGGCACCACCATGAAGAAGATGGAGCGCCAGCCGAACGCGTCCACCAGCAACCCGCCGATGCTGGGGCCAATGGCCGGGGCCAGCACCACGCCCATGCCGAAGAACCCACTGGCGCGGCCCTGTTCGTGCGGTTCGAACGCACGCAGGATGATGATGGCCGGGATAGGCTGCGTCACGCCCGCAGCCAGCCCTTCCAGCACACGGGCCAGCAGCACCAGCCCGTAGTCGCCCGAGAAGCCGCCCCCGACACCCCCCACCAGCAACAGCCACATGCAGCCCGAATAGGTGCGCCGGTAGCCGTAGCGCGCCAGCAGCCAGGGCGTGGTCAGCATGGAGACCGTCATGGCGGCCATGAAGCTCGACGTGGCCCACTGTGCGCGCTCTTGCCCCAGACCGAAGTGCTGGCTCAGGTCGGGAATGGCCACGTTGATGATGGTGGACGACATGATCGATGCCATGGTGCCCACCATGACAGAGAGCAACAGCAGCCATCGGTACGACTCGCCGTAACGGGCTTTCAAAGCTTGCAACGTGTGGTCAGGCGGGTTCAATTTAACTCAATAGCAAACTATTCATATGGACAAAGCGGTAGAGCCAAATTATTTATCAAAAAATAATTCAACCCGGCTGCGCGCGTGGGCCTCGGCCTGTTCGGGCGTGAACCACCAGCTGCGCCGCTCGCCTTTCGCCCAGGCATGGGCCTGGTCGGCCTGGTTGCGTTGGAAATGCCGCTCGCTGACACCACCGGCCAGCACGGCATCGATGCGGTCTGGCACCCCGAAATCGACCACCACCCGCATGGAGGCAAAAAACTTGGCGGCATAGGGTTGCATGAAGTCGTACACACCACGGTTCAGCGTGTCGCCGCTGCCAGGGCGCTCCACCCCGAAGCCCCCCACCAGCGACTGCCCCGCACCTTTGCGGCGCAGCGGGCTCACGAAGTTAAGCGTGTGCGCCTTGCCCCAGCGCCACTGGCTGGCATCGGGCCCCTGGGCGGCCACCAACTCGGTCTGCACGCGGTAGGCGGCCAGGCGGATCAGGTCGCGCAGGTTCTCGGTGCGGGCTGTGGTGGTCACGTCGTCAAACCACGGGTCGTCGGGCTGGGCCACCAGCGCGTCGAAACGCTGCTGCCAGTAGTACCAGGTGGACAGCATGCTGTGCGTCAGGTCGTCGCCCAGTTCGTCGCGGAAGGTGGCCAGCGCCACTTCGCGGTACAGCGCCTGGTAAATGAGCGGTGCGGCCTGCTCTGCGCGGTCGATACCATCCCACTTTTCCAGCAGGCGGGCCAGGTCATCGTGCTGCGGGTCGCCCTTGAGGGCGGCGACCAGGGTGGTGCGCAGCACGTCGCTTTGCAGGTTGCGGTCGTCCGCCATCAGGGCCCAGTGGTCGGCAACGGTCATGTGCTTGCCCTGGTTCAGCACCTCGGCCATGCGTCGGTAGCGGTAGTCGGGGGCCACATAGGTGGTGTAGTACCAGGGAAAGTTGTCGGGCCGGGTGTCGTGGTTGGCCGTACCCACCCAGGCACGCTGCGGGTTGAACATGCCGGGCATGCGGTCTTTGGGGATGTAGCCCGTCCAGTCGTCGGTACCGTCTGCGCGGGGCTTGCGCGGGAAGCCACCGTCTGCACCGTTGCGGATGGGCACGGCACCCGATGCCCGGTGGCCGATGTTGCCCTGGTCGTCACCGAACACGAAGTTGAACAGCATGAGGTCCATCTTCTGCACCTCGCGGTCGAACGCCTGCGCATCGGGCGCGGTCAGCAGGCCTTCCACGCCCAGCACCGGCGGATGCAATTCATGGGCCGTGGTGCGCAGGCTCAGCACCTGCTGGCCCTTGGGCCCCAGGCCCTCATGATCGGTGACCACCGGGCCGCGGCGGGTGAAGCGCACGGTCAACGCGTGTTCGCGCACGCCACCGGGGGCAGCCTTGTCTTTGATGCGGATGGTTTCGGTCACCACGGTAAAGGGCACGCTCTTGCCACCGTCCAGGTAGTGGGTGGGGTTGGCCGGGTCGAGGGTTTCCACATACAGGTCCTGCACGTCGCCGTAGGCGTTGGTCACGCCGAAGGCCACGTGCGCGGTGCGCCCCACCAGGATGCCGGGCACCCCAGGCAACGCGGCCCCCACAGCCTGTATGCCCGGCGCAAACAACCCCACCGGGTGCCAGGTGCCGGGCAGGATGCGGTTGTCCAGGTGCGGGTCGTTCACCACCATGGCCTTGCCCGACTGGCTGCGGCCGGGGCCCACCGCCCAGTTATTGGAGCCCAGCCCCTGGTGGTTCAAGGTTTCGGGGGCCACCGTCAGCTGTGACCACTGCAGCCCCAAGTTGGCGGCGTAAGCGGCCGGCGCGTTGGCCAGCGATTCAACGGCGATGCCTGGTGTCACGCTTTTCACCACACCCTGGCCGCTGCTGGCGGCACGGCCGGGTGGTGTGCGATCGGGCGATGTGGACAGCGGCGCGATGGTGAGCGCCCGCTCGGCACCCAGTTTGTCGATCAGCATCTGACCGATCACCTCGGACTTGAAGTTGGTGGCGTGGGTGTAATTCACGTAGTGCACCAGCGCCACCAGATCGGACACTTGCCAGGGTGTGGGCACCAGGCCGGCCAGCTTCAGCTCGAACGGGTGGTCGGCAGTGTGGTCTGCAATGTAGGCATTGACACCATCCACATAGGCCTGCAGCCACGCCCGCGAAGCGTCGGACAACTTGGCGGCGTGGGCCTGGCCGTTGCGCTGCAGGCCCAGCACGCGCATGCGAACGTCGCTGGGCAAGGCGTCGGGGCCGAAGGTGGCGGCCAACTCGCCACGCCATGTCGCGCGGAACAGCTCCATTTGCAGCAGCCGGTGCTGCGCGGTCACGAAACCTTGCGCGCGGATGAGGTCGGGCGTGTTTTGCGCAAAGATGTAGGGCACGCCCAACTCGTCGCGCAGCACCTTGACCGGTGCGGTCAGTCCCGCCAGCTTCATGCGACCGTTGACCTGCAGGTGCCCGGCGGCGTCCAGCACGCGCCAGGAGGCCAGCGCACCCAGCGACAGCACCGCCCCCAGCAGGCCCCAGGCCAGTCGTCGCAGCACAGTCATCATGGTGAACATCCTTGTTTGGGCAGGCAGTTCGGGCAGTATGCCTGCCTTGATGCCCCTTCGTCAGTCGCATTTTCACGTACACAAGCAGCGTGTTGGCTGTAAAGTCTGCCTCCCTTTTGACAGCACCTCACATGGCATCTTCCCTGTCCACCAAACTCATCCGCATCGGCACCGGCCTGTTGCTGGTGGCGTTGGCCTCGATCGGGCTGACCCTGTGGGTGACCTGGCAGCTGGAAGGCGGCGCGGCGGCGGTCAACGAGGCCGGTCGGTTGCGCATGCAAACCTGGCGGCTGGCCAGCGCCGTGCAGGCTCAACTGCCGGGCGATGAACTGCAAGCCCTGGTCAACAGGCTGGATGCCAGCCTGAAGCTGCTGAAGGAGGGCGACCCGGCCCGGCCCCTGTTTGTGCCCTGGGCACCGGATGTCAGCAAGCGGTTCACCGAGGTGGAAGCCGTCTGGGCCACGCAACGCAGTGGCTGGCGCACGGGTTCTGCGGCACCGGAGCGCACCATCCAGGCCGATGCTGTCGAGTTTGTGCATGCAGTGGACCAGCTCACATCGGCCATCGAGGCCCAGTTGTCGGGCCTGACAGCCATCCTCAACCTGTTCCAGTTCGTGATGATGTTACTGGCCATCGGTGGCGCGGTCATCATGCTGTACACGGGCTACCGGTATGTCATCAACCCGCTGGGGTTGGTGCGCGACGGGCTGCAAAGGGTGGAGACTGGGGACTTTGCTGTCCGCATCGATGTCGACACACAGGACGAATTCGGTCAGGTGGCCGCCGGGTTCAACCGCATGACCGAAACATTGCGTTCGCTGTACGCCGGCCTGGAGGCGCAGGTGCAGGCCAAGACGCGCGACATCGAGGCACAGCGCAAGCGGCTGGAGGCGCTCTACAGCGTCAGCGCCTTCCTGTCCAAAGCCACCAGCATCGACGAGCTGTCCAAAGGCTTTGCCCGGATGGTCCGCACCCACATGAAGGCAGACGCAGCCGCCGTGCGCTGGTCTGATGAAGCCAACCAGCGCTTCCTGATGCTGGCATCGGACTGTTTCCCCGAGGAGCTGGCTGAGGCCGAGCGCAGTCTGGTGGTCGGAGCCTGCGCCTGCGGCATCACGCAGACTCGCGACCAGGCTGGCATCCGCGTCATCCCCATTCAAAGCCTGGCCGAGGCCGCCCGCAGCCCGTGTGCCCGCTTGGGCTACAGCACGGTGGTCAGTGTGCCCATCAAGCTGCAGCAGCGCCTGCTGGGTGAACTGGACCTGTTCTACAGCAATGCCATCGAGCTGTCGGCAGACGAAACCGAACTGCTCGACACCCTGGGCAGCCACCTGGCCAGCTCGCTGGAGAGTTTGCGCGCCGCCGCGCTGGAGCGCGAAGCGGCTGTGGGCGAGGAGCGTTCACTGCTGGCGCGTGAACTGCACGACTCCATCGCACAGTCGCTGGCGTTCCTGAAAATCCAGTCACAGCTGCTGCGAACCGCCATACAGAAAAACCAGCCCGACAACGTGGCGCGCACGCTGAACGAACTGGATGAAGGCCTGAAGGAAAGCATTGCCGACGTGCGCGAACTGCTGGTGCACTTTCGCACGCGGACCAGCGCGGACGACATCGAGGCTGCCTTGCAAGAAACGTTGCAGAAATTCCAGCACCAGACCACACTGCCCACGCACCTGGACGTGTCGGGCGACGGCCTGCCGCTGCCGCCCGACATGCAGGTGCATGTGCTGCACATCATTCAGGAGGCGCTGTCCAATGTGCGCAAGCACGCCCATGCCAGCCACGTGGCGCTGCGCGTGACCAAAGGTGCCCGCTGGACGTTCGTGGTCACAGACAATGGCGACGGTTTTGACACCACCCGCCATCACAGCCAGTCGCACGTGGGACTGAAAATCATGCGTGAACGCGCCCACCGCATCGGGGCCGAGGTGCACATCGAAGCGACACCCGGCGGCGGTACGCAGGTAACGCTGATCCTGCCCGATGCCTCGCATGCCAGCCCCCCAGTCGCGCTGGCAGGCATTCAAACTTGACACGCACACAACGCACGGACACACACCATGATCGACGCCCAACTGCCCATCCGCGTACTGGTGGTGGACGACCACACGCTGTTTCGTCGCGGCCTGATTGCCCTGCTGGCGCAAGACCCGCGCTTTCTGGTGAGCTGTGAAGCGGCCGACATGGGCGAAGCGCTGCGCTGTGTCAGCAAGCAGGTGCCCGACATCGTCCTGCTGGACAACCACATGCCAGGGGTGCGGGGCATTGATGGCATCCCCTCGCTGAAAGAGGCCGCACCAGGCGCCCGCATCATGATGCTGACCGTCAGCGAGAACGAGGAAGACCTTGTCAACGCCCTGCGTGCGGGCGCTGACGGCTACCTGCTGAAAACGACCGAGTCGGGCCAATTGACCGATTCGATCATCAAGGTGTTGACAGGCGAGTCGGTGGTGAGCCCGGAAATGACCTCCAAACTGGTGGCCGCGTTGCGCAACCTGCCCCAGGGCATGCCGCCGCCGCCCGCCTCAAACGACGGTACCGATGCGTCGCACATGTTTGACGACCTGTCCGCGCGCGAACGGGAAATCCTGCGGCAGATTGCCCAGGGCGTCAGCAACAAGGTGATCGGGCGCAACTTGGACATCGCCGAAACCACCGTCAAAAACCATGTGCAGCACATCCTGCGCAAGCTGGCCTTGACGTCGCGTGTGCAGGCAGCCGTGTATGCGGTGCAACACGGACTGGACTGACCCCTGCACCCACCACAGGCGATCAACCGCCACATTGACACAGGTCAAACGCCCTGCACTGCGGCGCGCCCGTAGTTCTTTGGAGGGATGACACGGGGTCAGGACCGGGTCTTTCGGACAAGCCCCTGCGTCCCATCGGTGGATACCCATTTCGCCCCGTACAACGGACAGTAGCGGCTGTGCCCGGTGGCCATTGCGTTGCCGGGTTTTTTTGCAGTCCGAGGAGTGTCCTGTGAGTATTTTGGGCGTTGTGGTCAGAACCCGACCCGAACACCGTGAAGCCGTATCGGCCCAGCTGAGCAGCTTCCCCGGACTCGACTTGGCCGTGGATGCGCAGGATGGCCGTTTTGTCATCGTCATCGAAGACACCGACACGGTACCTGCCGCACAGACGATGGCCGCCATTGCGCTGCTGCCAGACGTCCTCAACACATCTCTGGTGTACGAATATTCCGGCCCCGACGTGGGGCAGGCCAACGCGACACCCGACAACGATTTCCATTACCAGGCATGGCGGGGTTCGCTCGGCCAGAACCCGAACTCCTCAACGAAGCCTACCTTGCTTCGGTAATGGATCTTTTCACGTCAGCACGCCGCTGCCCTTTCACACACTGAATCTTTCAGGCACCCGTTGTCATCGGGTGCCCTCACCACGGAGAAAACCATGGATTCCAATCGTCGCGATTTCCTCAAGTCCCAGGCACTGACCGCATCGGCAGCGGCAGCGGGCATTCCCATCGTGGTGCATGCTGCGGACAAGGCGCCGACGACTGCCAACGATGTGGCCGTGCGCTGGGACAAAGCACCCTGCCGTTTCTGCGGCACCGGTTGTGCGGTGATGGTGGGCGTGCAGGGCGGCAAGGTGGTGGCCACCCAGGGTGACCCGGAAGCACCGGTCAACCGTGGCCTGAACTGCATCAAAGGCTACTTCCTGTCCAAGATCATGTACGGCAAAGACCGCCTGCAAACCCCGTTGCTTCGCAAGAAAGACGGCAAGTACGACAAGGAAGGCGAGTTCACCCCGGTCAGCTGGGACGAGGCCTTCGACATCATGGCGACCAAGTGGAAAGAGACCCTGAAAACAGACGGGCCTGCCGGCATCGGCATGTTCGGCTCCGGCCAATGGACGATCTGGGAAGGCTATGCAGCCGCCAAACTGTGGAAGGCGGGTTTCCGCTCGAACAACCTGGACCCCAACGCACGCCATTGCATGGCCAGCGCGGTGGCAGGTTTCATGCGCACATTCGGCATTGACGAACCCATGGGCTGCTACGACGACATCGAGCAGGCCGACGCCTTCGTGCTGTGGGGCAGCAACATGGCCGAGATGCACCCTGTGCTGTGGAGCCGCATCACCGACCGCCGCCTGTCCAACCCGCACGTCAAGGTGGCGGTACTGTCCACCTACGAACATCGCAGCTTCGACCTGGCCGACCAGAGCATCATCTTCACGCCGCAGTCAGACTTGGCCATCCTGAACTACATCGCCAACTACGTGATCACCAACAAGAAGGTGAACACCGAGTTCGTGAAGAAAAACGTCAACTTCAAGAAGGGTGCCACCGACATCGGCTACGGCCTGCGGCCGGTTCACGCACTCGAAAAAGACGCCACATCCAACGGCTACCCCGGTGCAGAAGGCAAGCCAAAGGGCAACCCGAACGACTCCACCCCCATCACGTTCGAGGAATACGCCAAGTTCGTGTCCGAGTACACCGCCGAAAAAGCCAGCCAGATCTCGGGCGTGCCCGTGAAGCAGCTGGAAGAGCTGGCCAAGCTGTACGCCGACCCGAAGGTGAAGATCGTGTCGTTCTGGACCATGGGTTTCAACCAGCACACCCGTGGCACCTGGGCCAACAACATGATCTACAACGTCCACCTGCTGCTGGGCAAGATCAGCCAGCCAGGCAATGGGCCGTTCAGCCTGACCGGCCAGCCCAGTGCCTGTGGCACCGCTCGCGAAGTGGGCACGTTTGCCCACCGGTTGCCCGCAGACATGGTGGTGACCAACCCCGAGCACCGCAAGATCACCGAAGGCATCTGGCAGCTGCCCGAAGGCACCATTCCAGACAAGATCGGCCTGCACGCCGTGGCCCAGAGCCGCGCACTGAAAGACGGCAAGCTCAAGTGCTATTGGGTGACCACCAACAACAACATGCAGGCAGGCCCGAACATCAACGGCGAAATCCTGCCGGGTTGGCGCAACCCCGCCACGTTCATCGTGGTGAGTGACCCCTACCCCACCGTCAGCGCCATGGCTGCCGACCTGATCCTGCCCGCCGCCATGTGGGTTGAAAAGGAAGGCGCCTTCGGCAACGCCGAGCGCCGCACCCAGTTCTGGCGTCAGCAGGTGAGCGCACCCGGCCAGTCGCGCTCCGACCTGTGGCAAATGATGGAATTTGCCAAACGCTTCAAGATGGAAGAGGTGTGGCCTGCCGAGCTGCTGGCCAAGAAGCCTGAGTACAAGGGCAAAACGATGTTCGACGTGCTGTACAAAAACGGCAAGGTCAACAAGTACCCTGCGGCAGACCTGACCAAGGTGAATGCCAAGTACATCAAGGACTACACCAACGACGAATCGAAGGCTTTTGGCTTCTACGTCCAGAAGGGCCTGTTCGAGGAGTATGCCGAGTTCGGTCGCGGCCACGGCCACGATCTGGCTGACTTTGACGTGTACCACGAGGTTCGCGGCCTGCGCTGGCCCGTCGTCAATGGCAAGGAAACCCTGTGGCGTTTCCGCGAAGACTACGACCCCTATGTGAAAAAGGGCGAAGGCGTCAGGTTCTATGGCAACAAAGACGGCAAAGCCAACATCTTTGCGCTGCCTTACCAGGCCGCTGCCGAAGCACCTGACAAGGAATTCGACCTGTGGCTGTGCACCGGCCGCGTGCTGGAACATTGGCACACCGGCTCCATGACACGCCGTGTGGCCGAGCTGCACCGCGCCGTGCCCGAGGCCGTGCTGTTCATGCACCCTGACGATGCGAAGGCACGCGGGCTGCAACGCGGCATGCAGGTCAAGATTGCCTCGCGCCGGGGCGAAATTGCACTGAGCGTCGAAACCAAAGGCCGCAACAAGGTGCCACGTGGCCTGGTATTCGTGCCGTTCTTCGACGAAGGCCGTCTGATCAACAAGCTGACGCTGGACGCCACCTGCCCGATTTCCAAAGAGACCGACTACAAAAAGTGCGCGGTCAAGGTCATGAAGGCCTGATCGGGTCTCTGCACCATGGAACTGAACCGTCGTCAGTTGTTGCAAGCCGCTGCGTCGGCTACCAGCGCCTCGCTGGTAGCCGGTGGTGCGGCGCTGATCGCGCTGCCCAGCGTGGCCAGGCCAGCGCAGGCCCTGCGCCCGCCCGGCGCGCTGGCGGAGGCGCAGTTCCTGGGTGCCTGCATCCGCTGTGGGCTGTGCGTGCGTGACTGCCCGCCACAGAACCTGAAACTCAGCAGCTGGGGCGATGCCCTGACCAAAGACTGGGCGACCAGCGTGGCCGTGGGCACCCCATATTTCGAAGCCCGAAAAATCCCGTGCGAAATGTGCGAAGACGTGCCTTGCGTCAAAGCCTGCCCGACCGGTGCGCTCGACCCCAAGCTGACCGACATCACCCAGGCCAAGATGGGCGTGGCCGTCCTCATTGACGAAGAGAACTGCCTCAACTTCCTGGGGCTGCGCTGCGACGTGTGCTACCGCGTGTGCCCCGTCATCGACAAGGCCATCACGCTGGAAAAGGTCAACAACCCCCGCAGCGACCGCCACGCCATGCTGCTGCCCACCGTGCATGCCGATGCCTGCACCGGCTGCGGCAAATGCGAGCGCAGCTGCGTGCTGGAAGAGGCGGCCATCAAGGTGCTGCCCCTGACCCTGGCACGGGGCGAGCTGGGTCACCATTACCGCAAAGGCTGGGCCCAGGAGAACCAGGTCAACCGCCCCCGGTTTGACCAGCCCATGCAAAACCTGCCAGCACAACCCATACCCGGCGACCTGGTGCCGCTGCGCTCGGGCAAAGACCCCTATGCAGCCGCACTGCCAAAGGCCACACCGTGAGCACGCCGGCACACTCATTCGGCAAAGTCATCCCCATCAAACGCGTGGGCGACGACGCCGTGCGCGACAAGGGTTGGTGGACGGCCCACCGCTTCCTGTTGCTGCGCCGCCTGGTGCAGCTGGGCATCTTCACGCTGTTCCTGCTGGGGCCGATGGCGGGCGTGTGGATCGTCAAGGGCAACCTGTCGTCCAGCATGACGCTGGGCGTGCTGCCGTTAACCGACCCGTTCGCGCTGGCGCAAGTGCTGGTCACACGCCACTGGCCTGAGCTGACCGGGCTGCTGGGCGCACTCATCGTGGTTGTTTTTTATGCGCTGGTGGGTGGCCGTGTGTTCTGCAGCTGGGTGTGCCCCGTGAACGTGGCCACCGACAGTGCCAGCTGGCTGCGCAGGCGGTTCAACATCACCAGCGGGCGTGCCCCACGGGACATGCGGTTCTGGTTGATTCCTGCCGTGCTGGGTGCATCGGCCATCTCTGGCGTGGCCGTGTGGGAATGGGTCAACCCCGTGTCCCTGACCCAGCGTGCGCTGATATTCGGTGGCTCGTCCGCCTTGGGGGCTGTGGGCGCGGTGTTCCTGTTCGACCTGCTGGTAGCCCCGCGCGGCTGGTGCGGGCACCTGTGCCCGGTGGGGGCCACGTATGCACTGATCGGCCACAAGAGCCTGCTGAAGGTCAGCGCACAGCGCAGCAGCGCTTGCAACGACTGCGCCGACTGCTACGCCGTGTGCCCCGAGCCCCAGATCATTCCCAAAGCCCTGAAGGGCAAGGGTGGCGTGTCACCCGTCATCCTCGACTCCGTTTGTACCAACTGTGGGCGCTGCATCGACGTGTGTGGCCCCGATGTTTTTTCCTATACCTCCCGCTTCAATCACAAGAGAGTCTGACCATGAACATCACCTCTGTACGCACCTTCATTTCCACGGCTCTCGGTGCAGGGCTGATCGTGTTGAGCGGTCTGACCAGCGTGCACGCCGCCGACAAGGCTGACAGCGTGAAACTGCAAGGCCTGCGCGGCGGTGCCCCGGTCGCACAAGACTTGGCTCCTGCGGGCTTCAAGCAAGAGCGTGACCATGCGGTGAGCGACCGCGACTTCGTGCAGCAACCGCCTTTGGTCCCACACACCATCCAGGGCTATCAGATCACCAAGAACTTCAACAAGTGCATGGACTGCCATGCCTTCCAGAAAACCAAGGAATCGGGTGCAACCAAAGTCAGCGTGACCCACTTCAAAACGCGCGACGGCATGGAGCTGGACAACATTTCCCCGCGCCGGTACTTCTGCACCCAGTGCCATGTCCCCCAAACCGATGCCAAACCGCTGGTTGAAAACACGTTCCAGCGTGCGCGCGGCCTGCAATAACCGAGGGCACTTTTCATGACCGAACAACACAACACTGGTCTGATCGCCCGCACGTGGGCGCTCATCAAGACACGGCAATTCAAGGTGCTGGCAGCGGCCTTCGTGACCGGCATCCTGTTCTGGGGCGGCTTCAACACGGCGATGGAATACACGAACCGTGAAGAGTTCTGCGTGTCCTGCCACGAGATGTACGACAACGTCTACGTGGAATACCGCAACACCATCCACTACCAGAACCGCACCGGCGTGCGGGCCACCTGCCCTGACTGCCACGTGCCCAAGGAGTGGACGCACAAGATGATCCGCAAGATCCAGGCATCGAACGAAGTGCTGCACAAAGTGCTGGGCACCATCGACACGCCTGAGAAGTTCAACGCCAAGCGCGCCGAACTGGCTCAGAACGAATGGAACCGAATGAAAAAAACAGACAGCCGCGAGTGCCGCAACTGCCACAACTTCGAATACATGGACTACGCCGAGCAGAACAAACGCTCGTCAGCCACACACCAGGCTGCATTCACGGCAGGCAAAACCTGCATCGATTGCCACAAGGGCATTGCACACCGCCTGCCCGATATCGAACAGAACATCGGCGCACCCAAGCAGCACCCCTGACGCGCCACCCCTCCGACAAACCCCGGTCAACTGCTGCTGGCCGGGGTTTTCATGTGTATGGCTTGGGTGGGACACGTCGGCACACACTGGCCGCACCCGGTGCACGCCTGCAGCGACAGCACGGGCTGAGACACGCCACCCAGCGTCGGACGAAAGCGGATGGCCCCAGCGTCACACACCTCGCCGCACACGCGACATTCGATGCGGCGCGCGGCCAGACACTGATCGCCGATGTCGGCTCGCCACGGCCAGGGTGACTGACCAGGCACCCGCACCAGCGCTTTGGGCACACAAGCTGCCACGCACCGCTCGCACTCAGTGCACCCATTGCTCTCGAATTTGACGGCCGGAAACCCACCATCCCCACGGCTCAGGATGTGCTGCGGGCACGCCTGTATGCAGGCATCGCACCGGGTGCAGGTTTGCACAAACGCGGCCTCGCCGAGCGCCCAGGGTGGGCGGGGCTCACTTGCCGCACGGCCTGCTGCGGCGGGTCGCGGTTTGACACCGCCACGCAAAAAAAATCGGCGAGTTGGGTCCATGGGGGTCACCGGGTCGGCTCATCGGGTTCACCCACCCGTTGTTTGCGCCGAGGGTCCTGCCCTGCCTTGAGTTGCGCCAGCACCTGGGTCAGGGCGTCGTGGTCGGCGCTGCCTGCTTCGTAGCGGGCCAACAGGGCCTGCAAGTGTTGAATGGCCTGCGGGTAATTGCCCTGGTCAATGGCCTGCAGCCCCTGGAACAGCAGCACGCTGTCGTGGTCGGGCACCAGCTTCACGGCTTGCGCCAGCAAGCGCTGGGTGTCCGCGTCGAACTGGCCTTGCGCCAGATCGACACGCACCTGTATCCAGTCGGTCAGGTCGTCAATCTGTGTCACGGCAAGTGCTTCGGCGTGCCGGTAGGCCTGGTCGGCATCGGGCAGTTTGTCCAACACTTTGTAAGACCTTGCCAGCATGAGCCAGGCAGGCAAGTCGTCGGGGCTGGCCCGCAGCTTGGCAGCCAGCCTGTCCACCATGGTCTGCGCGGCGTTGTCGTGCAGGCGCAATGCGGGGTTGGCCGCAACGGGATGGCCCAGCTTGGCATACAGCACCACGGCCAGCAGCGGCACGCCGACCACTGAGCCCCACCACCACCTGCGCTCACCCGGCAAGGCCGCTGACGCTTGCGATGCCGTGGCCAGCCAGCCAGCGGCCAGCACCACCATGCCGACCATGCCCGCCAGCAGCCACGCGAACCACCCGGGAAGTTGCCAGATGCTCATCCATTTTCTCCAAGCGACTTTTCCACCGGTTCCACAGGCCCGCGCACAACGGACCGGTTGCGCGACCACAACCACCCGGCCACGCCCACAAACAGCAGCGGTCCGCCCCACAGCAGCAGGGTACCCGCGCGCACGGGTGGCCGGTAGGTGATGAAGTCACCGTAGCGCGCCACCAGGAAAGCCTTGATGTCGTCATCGGAACGTCCAGCGGCCATCTGCTCACGGATCTCGCGTTTCAGGTCCTGCGCCAGCGGTGCGGTGGAATCGGCCAGGTTTTCGTTCTGGCACACCACGCAGCGCAGCTCTTGCGTCAGCAGGTGGAAACGTTCGGCTTCGGCGGTTGACAGCTGGGCCACCGGGGGCTCAGTGGGCGCCACCGCTTTTTCCGCTGTCTGCGCCCACACCCCCACCGGCAGGCCCACGCAAACGGTGGCCAGCAGCAGGTTCAGCCACACACGCTGGCAACGCGGAACGGTACAGGCCAGGACAGAAGGACACACAGGCACAGTGTTCACGACTTGGACTCCAACAAGGGTTGAATCTGTTTGCGAACGATGTCGGCCGTCAACGGCCCGGCATGGCGGAACACGATGCGGCCCTCGGCATTCACCACGAACGTCTCGGGCACACCGTACACCCCCAGGTCGATGCCCAGTCGCCCTTTGGCATCGACGATCGAATCGGCATAGGGGTCGCCACCGCGCAGCAACCAGGTGCGGGCCGCGTCGGGCGTGTCTTTGTAGTTCACGCCATACAGCGTGTGGCCACGGCCCTGAGCCACCAGCTCGCGGTGCAGGTCCATCAGTACCGGATGCTCGGACTGGCAGGCCACACACCACGATGCCCACACGTTGATGAGGCGTGGCTGGCCAGCCAAGTCGACCTGCGTCAGCGGCGGGTTGACGCGCTTCATGCCGGGCAGGCTGAAGGCGGGCACCGGTTTGCCGATCAGGGCCGACGGCAACTCGCGCGGGTCGCGCGTCATGCCGATGGCCAGCAGCGCCAGCAAGGCCACCACTGCCACGGCGGCCACGATCAGCCCCAGGCGTTTGCCTGACGAGGCAGGGGAACTCGATGTCGTCTCAGCCATGCTGCACCTTCAGTCGGTAACGGCGCGCCAGGCTGGCCACCAGGCCGCCCAGCGCCATCAGCACCGCGCCGCCCCACACCCAGCGCATGAAGGGTTTGACTTGCAAGCGCACCATCCAGGGGCCGCTGGGCCCGGTGCCCACCATGTCGGCCATCGCCACGTACATGTCGCGCGTCACGCCCCACACGATGGCCGATTCGGTCATGGGCATGGCCGAACCGGGGTAGCTGCGCTTTTCGGGCATCAACTTCAAGGGAGCAACACCAGGGCACGACAGGTCAAAGCTGGCCTGCAGGCTGTCGTAGTTGGTGCCTTTGACGGGTGTCACCCCGTCGAACCGCAAGCTGCACTCGGCCAACGCGGTGGTGTCGCCAGGGGCCAGCTGCACGTCGCGCTCGACCCCGTAGGTGTTGACCATGCTCACGCCCACTGCAAACACGGCGACACCGGCGTGCGCCAATGACATGCCCCACACCATGGCCCCGCCGCGCCGGTGCCGCCAGGCATGCAAAGCCGTGCTGACCAGCAACCCGGCAGCCAGCACCAGGCCCACCACGGCCAGCGGGCTGACCCGCCCGTAAACAGCCCCCAACCCCACCGGCAACACCACAGCCGCCAGTAGCGTGAGCGCCAGCGTGGCCCGCAACTGCAGCCACAGCCGCGTGGCATCGACCGCCGCCCAAGTCAACCAGGGGCCCACCGCTGCCAGCAACAGCAACGGCAGCATCAGGGGCATCATCACCGCGTCGAAGTACGGGGGCCCGACAGAAATTTTGCCCAAAGCCAGCGCATCCATGGCCAGCGGATACAGCGTGCCCAGCAGCACCGTGGCACACGACGCCAGCAACAGCACGTTGTTGACCGACACCAGCCCCTCGCGGGACCAGACGTTGTAGACAGGCACCGCCCGCACCGGCATCAACCGGGCCGCACGGGCAGACAGCAACAGGAAGCTGACCACCAGCGTCGACGCCACCAGCACCAGCATGACGCTGCCCCGCCTGGGGTCGGACGCGAAGGCGTGCACCGACGTCAGCACGCCCGAGCGGACCAGGAACGTGCCCAGCAACGACAGCGTGAACGCACTGATCGACAGCACGCCGGTCCACAACGCCATCACGCCCCGCTGTTCGCGCACAGCCAGCACGTGCACCAGGGCCGCCAGCGCCAGCCAGGGCATGAGCGATGCGTTTTCAACCGGGTCCCAGAACCACCAGCCGCCCCAGCCCAGCTCGTAGTAGGCCCACCACGACCCCAGCGCAATGCCCAGCGTCAGGAACGTGAACGCCCACAGCGTGAACGGCCGCAGCCAGCGCACCCACAGTTCGGGCGTGCCGCCTGGTGCGGCGGGCGACAGCATGCGCGCCAGCACCGCAGCAAAGGGCACCACCGTGCCCACATACCCCATGTACAGCAGCGGCGGGTGAAACACCAGTCCGGGGTCTTGCAGCAGCGGATTCAGGCTCTGCCCTTCCTGCGCGGCGGGCAACAGGCGGATGAACGGGTTGCTGGTGAACAGCACGAACATCAGCATGGCCACCGACACCACACCCAGCACGCCAGCCATGTGGCGCGCGTGGGTGGCATCGCGGCGTGCCAGGCTGCGCTCGGCCACCAGCGTCCAGCCCACCAGGATCAGCGTCCACAGCAGCATGGAACCCTCGTGGCCGCCCCAGACGCCCGCCATGCGGTAGGCCAGCGGCAGGTCGCGGTTGCTGTGCTGCACCACGTACACCAGCGTAAAGTCGTTTTGCACGAATGCGGCCGTCAGCGCCACGAACGCGGCCACCAGGCAAAGCGCGTGCAGGTCGATGGCAGCACGGTGCAACCGCGCAGGCGCCTGCGGCAACAGGCCCGCCACCGCTTGGTACACAGCGCCCACCAGCGCCAGGATGAGCGAAAAATGCCCCAGCTCGCCGATCATGGCTGCCCCTTGCCGGGCTGCTGGGCAGGGTGGGTGGGGTTGGGGGCCGACGGGTGGGCCGCGTTGTCGTCCAGCGCTTTTTTCACTTCAGGGGGCATGTAGTTCTCATCGTGTTTGGCCAGCACCTCGGTCGCGGTCAGCACGCCGTTGTTGCCCAACTGGCCTTGTGCGATGGCACCTTTGCCCTCGGCAAACAGGTCGGGCAGCACGCCGGTGTACGCCACCGTCACCGTGTGTTTGTTGTCGGTCAGCACAAACGACACGGCCGAGCCATCACGCTTGAACGAACCGGGCTGCACCAGCCCGCCGATGCGCAACAGGGTTTTGCCCTGGGCCTCACCCGCCGCCACCTGACCCGGCGTGAGGAAAAACACCATGTTGCTGCGTAAGGCCTGCGTCACCAGGTACACCCCACCTGCCGCCGCCAGCACGATGGCCAGCACGATCCACATCCGACGCTGACGGGGCTTCATGATTCAACCTTTGTAGCACTCTTCACATTCAGCACATGCGGTGAAGCCGAATATTCTTCACAATTTGAGGCACCAACCAGTGCCTGGTCACGCTGCCAACGCCGGATGCGGCCAGCCAGCACCACCTGTTCGGCTCCCAGCGCCAGCACGCACGCGGCCACCGAGCCCCACACGTAAAAGCCGTGCTTGCCCATGGCCAGGAAGGCACCCACATCCGGCCACCAGGGCTGCAGCCCGTTCAGCAATTCAGTCAACACGCGACTCCCCGTTCGTCAGATCGCCCAGCCATTGGGTGTGCGCCTCGCGCTCCTGCAGCAACTGCCGGAACCGGCGCAGTGCCGTGCTGGCGGTGTAGGCCCAGGCGGCCAGCGTCATCAACAGCAACGCAGCCAGCATGGGCGCAGCCATCGAAGCACCTTCTGCCCGGATGGTGGCCCCCTGGTGCAGCGTGTTCCACCACCGCACCGAGAAATAGATGATGGGCAAGTTCACCACGCTCAGCAGACACAGCAGCGCACAACCTTTGTCGGCACGGGTTGTCGTGTCGTAGGCATGCAGCAAAAACAGGTAGCCGATGTACAAAAACAGCAACAGCAGCGACGACGTCAACCGAGCATCCCACACCCACCAGGTGCCCCACATGGGCTGGCCCCACAGCGCACCGGTCACCAGGCTCAGCAACGCAAAGACCGCGCCGGTGGGGGCCAGTGCGTGTGCCATGAGGTGCGAGACACGCGTGTTCCAGATCAGCCCGGTGGCATGCCACACCGCCATCAGCGCGTAGCTGAACATGGCCATCCACGATGCGGGCACGTGCAGGTAAATGATGCGGTAGCCCTCGCCCTGCACCGCGTCGGCGGGCGTGCTGACAAAGCCCAGCCACAGGCCCGGCAGCAACAGTGCAGCAGCCAACCACATCAAGGGCGCCGACAGCCGTTGCGCCAGCACGTGCGCACGCGCCGGGCTGGCAAACCAAAACACATAACGTTGCCAATGTGACATGTCAGTACCGCCCGGCCGTTCCGAAGGGATTGACCGCCCCCCTGGGGGGCAGCGAATGAAGTGAGCGTGGGGGTGCCATGCCAGTACCGCCCGGCCGCTCCGAAGGTATTGGCAGCCCCCTCGGGGGGCAGCGAACGAAGTAAGCGTGGGGGCTCATGTCAACCGTCCACCGCAGCGCCAATGGCCAGTCCACCCACCCACGGGCAGACGATGCCTGAAAACAAACAAATGGCCCCCAACAACGCCAGCTCGGCATCGGCTGGCGTACCGCGCTCGACGGCCTGCACCGCCAGTGAACTGAACACCAGCGTCGGCACCGACAGCGGCAGCACCAACAGCACCGCCAGCATGGTGCCGCCACGTGTACCGGCACTGAGTGCGGCGGCCACGCACGACAGCATCACCAGCACCGCCGTGCCCAGCACAAGTGTCTGGATCAGCATGACGATGGCTGCGCCACCCAGGTTGAACTGCACGGCCACCACCGGTGCCACCAACGCCACGGGGCACAGCACCAGCACCCATTGCACGGCCATGCGCGTGGCCATCAGCAGCGCCAGCGGCACGCCGCTGAGCAGCCACTGGTCCAGCCAGCCGCTGTGCAAATCGTCCTGAAACAGCCGCGCCGTGGCCAACAGCACCGACAGGATCACGCTGACCCACAGCACGCCGGGGCCGATCTGCCGCAACAGCGCCGGGTTGGCCTCCAGCGACAGCGGGAACAGGCTGCTCACGATCAAAAAAAACACGGCGTACAGCGCCAGGTCACCCGGGCGCTGCCAGGCAGCCAGCCACTCGCGCACCGCCATGCCCCGCACGGCGGGCCACCAGGGGCGTTCAGCTGCTGAGACCACGTTGCTCACGGGGCTGCCCTCCGTGCTGCGCACTGCGGGGCTGAGCGCCTTCGGAACGGCCGGGCGGCGCTCATTGGGCTTACCCTCCGTGCTGCGCACTGCGGGGCTGAGCGCCTTCGGAACGGCCGGGCGGCGCTCACGCACGCACCCCATCACCCGACAGCGCCAGCACTTGATGTCGGGGAAATTGCTCGGGTCCACGCTGGTGCGAGGTGTAGACGATGCTCCCACCGCGTTGCAGGTGCCGGTTACACAGGTCGGCCAGCCAGAACGCGGCCTGGCTGTCCAGCGCGTCCAGCGGCTCGTCCAGCAGCCACACCAGGCGGTCGGCCAGCGGCAACACACACAGTGCCACCTTGCGCCTTTGGCCAGCAGACAGCAGGCGCACCGCCCGCCCTATGGGCACCGCTGCGGCGCTCAATGCGGCCACACAATGTTCGCGCGGCACGGGGGAACGGCTCACCAGCGCCAGCCACAGGCTCAGGTTGGCCAGGGCATCGAGGTCGGGGGACAACGGCAATTCGTGCCCAATCAGCAACGTTTCGGCGGGTGTGCGCTCCACAGCGCCGGCCACGGGCGTGTGCAGCCCCGCCAGGGCCTTCAGGAAGGTCGATTTGCCACACCCGTTGGCACCGGCCACGTGGATAGCCTGGCCTGCCACCGCCTCGCCCGTCAGCGGCCCCCACAGCCGGGTCTGGTTGCGTGCACCCACGATGCGCCGCCAAGCCAGGCAGGCAACGCGTTTCGGCTGTTCAGACGACACATTCGGCACGGGCAACCCAAAAAAGGAATGGATTCTCCCATGGGCACCCCACTGAAAACGCCCCGTCAGCAGCAGCCGGGCCGGGTCATTCATGCGCTCCAGAGTGAAGCGCCGCCCCGGCATCCTCCCATCGGATACCGCCGGTAGCTCTTCAGAACCCCCTCTGAAACACCCCCTGCCACCTAGACTTGAGTGGCCTGATACCCCTCCTGCCTCCGCCCACGGCACTTGGCGCGGCACCCGGACACAAGGAAACAACATGAACTGGATGAACAACCCGCGCATCGGAAGCCGGTTGATCGGCTCGTTCGGCATGTGGCGGCGGCCCGTGGCTGGCCCCATCGGCCTGAGCGGCACGTGACACTCACCCCCCTGCCCGGCCACGACGTGCTGCCCATCGCTGCACGCGGTGGGTTGCGTGCAGCGGCAAGGTGGTCGCCGGGCCTGCTGATGCAGGCACCGCACCGCCTGGCATTCTTTCTGGCGGTGCTGCTGCTGGCAGCCAGCAGCGCCTGGTGGTTGCTGGTCCAGTTGGGCAGGCAGCCTTGGGGGCTGTCCATGCCCTTGGCGGTGTCACCCACGGTCACGCACGCAGCCGTGATGAGCCTGGGATTTTTCCCACTGTTCTTCGCGGGGTTTTTGTTCACAGCCGCACCCAAATGGCTGGGCGTGGCGACACCCGAGGCCCGGCAGCTGGTGCTGCCATTGGGGTTGCAATGCACCGGCTGGGTGCTGTGGCTGGCGGGTGCAGCGTGTCTGGAGTGGCTGGCATGGGTGGGCATGGTGCTGACGACCCTGGGCCTGCTGGCCATGTACGTGCGGTTCTGGCAACTGGTGCACCGCAGCCCGGTGGCCGACCGGCTGCACGCACAGGTGGCCGGTGTGGCCGGTGGCGTGGGCGTGGGCGCGCTGCTGGGCACGCAGGCCGCGCTGTGGCAAGGCCAGACCGATCTGGCCTTGCTGACCATTCGCAGTGGGCTGTGGGGTTGCGTGGTGGTCACGTTCCTGGTGGTGGCACACCGCATGCTGCCGTTTTTCACGGCGAGTGCATTGCCCACGATTGCACCCTGGCGCCCCCGATGGGTGTTGTGGTTTCTGGTGGGACTGGCGGCCATGGAGGCACTGGCCACCTGGGCCCCCTTGATGCTGGCACCCGAAGGCTGGCAAGGTGCACGCACCCCACGCGCGGGGATGCTGGCGTTGGGACTGCTCGAACTGGCCGCAGGCAGCGTCGTGCTGTGGCTGGCCCTGACGTGGGGCTTGGTGCAAAGCCTGACGGTCAGGCTGCTGGCCATGCTGCACGTGGGCTTCACCTGGTTTGGCCTGGCGCTGGTGCTGTCGGGTGCGTCGCAATTGCTGGGGCTGCGCCAGGGCGTGCCGCTGCTGGGGTTGGGGGCCTTGCACGCGCTCACCATGGGCTTTTTAGGCTCGGTGCTGCTGGCCATGGTCACCCGGGTGTCGTGTGGTCACAGTGGCCGCTCGCTGGTGGCAGACAACCTGGTGTGGACGTTGTTCGGCCTGCTGCAGGTGGCCACACTGCTGCGCATCGCATCGGCGGTGGAGCACACCACGGGCTGGTTGACGCTGGCTGCGGCCCTGTGCTGGCTGGTGGTCATGCTGGCATGGGGGAGCAGGCTGGCCAGGTGGTACGGACAGCCCCGGTCAGACGGCCAACCTGGCTGACGGGCGTGCGTCGAATGTCCTGCGCCACTGGTTCCAACGGGTGATGGCCCGATGCACGCAACCGCCCTAGACTCGACCCACGCTTTTCCTGACCACTCGTTTCTTCATGTCACCTGCCACCCCCACCGCCGAATGGCCCGACACGGCGCTGCAACTGATGTCGGCGCGCCGCACCATCCTGCCCAAGCGGCTGGTGGCCCCCGGCCCCGATGCCGAGCAACTGCACCAGCTGTTCACCGCAGCCGCCACTGCCCCCGATCACGACCAGGTGCAGCCCTGGCGTTTCGTGGTGATTCCCGACTGCGCCCGTGCCAGCCTGGCCGACGTGTTCGGGCAAGCGCTGCGTGACCGCGATGCACAGGCCACCGACGACCAGGTGGCACAGGCCCGCGAAAAGGCCTTTCGCGCACCGCTGCTCCTGTTGCTGGTGGTGGACGACGACAAAGGCGACCCCGCCGTTGACGTGTGCGAGCGCATGGTATCGGCCGGGGCCGCTGTGCAAAACCTGCTGCTGATGGCCACGGCGCAGGGCTTCGGCTCGGCGCTGACCAGCGGCAAGGCGCTCAAGGCGGCCTCGTTCCGCCAGGCCTTCCAGTTGAAGCACGGCGAATTTGCACCCTGCTTCATCAGCATCGGCACCGTTTTGCACGCCAAACCCGGCAAACTCAGGCCCGAACCGGCATCGTTCGTCAGCACATGGGGTGCCTGACGTGCCGTGCACGCAACGCACACCCAGCACACCATGGCCACCCGCATTCCACTGACCGCCATTTCCCTGCCCGGCCACCATGCCCCTGGCGCGGGTTTTGAAGAACCCTTCGAGATGCTGGCCGCCTGCCACGAGCGCGTGACGCGCATTCTGACCCTGCTGGCACGCCTGCGCGCGCACCTGGCTGAAAAAGGGTGGGACCCCTCAGTGGCGCAGGCCGCCCAGGACGTGATGCGCTACTTCGACCAGGCCGCCCCCAAACACCACGACGACGAAGAGCGCCACGTGTTCCCCCACTTGCTGGCCTTGCCCGACACCGGCTTGCACAGCGTGGTGCGCCGCCTGCAGCAAGACCACCAGGACATGGCGGCGGGCTGGGCCCAAGCACGCACCGTGCTGGCCGCCCTGCAAGACGGACCGGCCACGTTCGATGCCGCCGCCGACCAGGTGCTGAGCGACTTTGCCGGGTTGTACGACCGGCACGTGGCCGACGAAGACACGCTGGTGTATCCCGCCGCGCGGCGTTCGCTGTCAGCCACCGACATCCAGGCCATGAGTGCCGACATGATGGCCCGCAGGGGCATCTGAGGACAACACCCAGGTCAGCAGCGGCTGGTGGCTGCTACCCACAGCAGCCAACCGCCGCCGACACTTGCAGCCACCGCTTGACGGACCCTTGGCTCTCCTTCGGCCCTGACGACGCTACCGGCCCCGGCCCCCGTGGCGTGCCAGCTGCGTCCACGCCTGCGTCAGCCGCCTTGCCAGGTCTTGCGGTCGGTGCACCAGCACGTAGCCTTGCGCACCGAACAGCATGGGCAGGTAATCGTGCCCATCGGGGTCGATGGTCACGCAAAACGGGGTCACACCGGCCTCGCGGGCTTCCAGGATCGCGTGCCGCGTGTCTTCCAGACCGTAACGGCCTTCGTATTCGTCCAGGTCATTGGGCTTGCCATCGGTCAGCAACATCAACAGGCGGCAGCGTTGCGGGCTGTGCTGCAGGTGGTGTGTGGCGTGGCGGATGGCCGCGCCCATACGGGTGTAAAAACCGGGTTTGATGGCCCCTACCCGGTCGCGGGCAGCAGCGTCCCAGCGCTCGTCCATGCCCTTGATTTTTTGCAGCCGCACGTTGTGGCGGCGCACCGAGCTGAAGCCCCACACCGCAAACGGGTCGCCCACGGCATGCAAGGCCTCGCCAAACACGTACACGGCATCGCGGATGACGTCGATCACCCGCATGTGGTCGTTGGCAAACGCATCGGTGGATTGCGACAGATCGGCCAACAACCACGTGGCCAGGCTGCGGTGCGCGGCCACGTGGCGCGCGTACACGGCAGGCGTGTCGCTGCCGCGCTGGTGGGCACCTTGGTTGTCGGCCTGCAGCCGTATCCAGGCGTCGATGTCGATTTCTTCGCCGTTTTCCTGGCCGCGCTGCAAACGCGGGGCATGGCGCATCACCTCCATGCGGCGGCGCATCTGGCGGGCAATCGTGCGCAACGCGGGCGCAGGCTGGAAGGCTGCACCCACCCTGGCTTGCGACGCCTGCACCTGCACGTGCGCGGGCTGCAACAAGCCGCGCTTGAAATCCCATTCGGGGAACGGCTGCCCGTCGCCCAACGGCACGTCGTCGATGCTGCTGCTGGGCAAATCGAGGTCGAACTTCACCCGTGACGCCAGCGTCTGCCCATCGGGCGCGATGGACAGGGCGTCCATGTCGTTGGCCGCTGCCTGCGCGTTGCCATCGTCCTCGTCGTCGGTGCTGCGGTTGACGCGCACCATCTCGCTCCAGCTCATCAGGGCCTCGGCACGGAACGGCAACACAAACGGGTTGCTGGCTTTCTCGTGCGTGGTGGCCTGCGTGCGGCGGCGCTGGGCGTCGGTGGCCACCAATTTGCGGGAGGCATCACTCTGGCGGGCCTGCCCGGCTGGGGCCGTCGCACCCACAGGCGCCCCCGACGGGCCGCACACCCACAGCCAGACCGGGGTCACGTCGGCAGGCAGGCACCTGCCCGGCGTGTCGGTGGGCCATTGGCCGGCCAATGCCGCCCGCACGGTGCGCTCGGCCTGCGCGCTGGCACGGCCGGGCAAGGCAACGGCTTCGCGCTGCAGCACGTGTGCGGTTTTCAATTTTTCATAGCGATCAACAAAGCCTGGGAAAGCGGTGAGGGCACTTTTAGTTGACAAAACATTGCCCAGCACCCAGTCAGGGTGGGGCGACCAGTGCGCACCCAGCAGCGCCAGCCACAGGTACAGGTCGTGGTTGAGCGCACGGTCGTCGAAGACGCTCAGACTGTCGGGCAAGGCCAGCACGTCGGCATCGCAGGCGGGCAAGGGCGCGCGGCCACCCGCACCGGCCAAGCGGTGCAGCCAGTGCGGTGCATCGGCCGTGCGTTGCAGGCTGGCGGGAGCCAGCCGTGCCGTGCCCGCGCCGCCAGCCGCGCGGAACATCAGCCCGATGGTGGTGCGCATGTCGGCCAGGTGCACGGTGGCCGCCGTCGGGGCGGGGGTGGTCAACTTCACCAGCGCTTCGTGCCACCAGCGGCCTACCAGCTCTTCCATCAGGACGGGTCTTTCTGCTGCTCGGCGTTGCGTTGTTTCAGGGTTTCGCGCAGGGCATCAACGCCCACTTTCCACGTCAGGTTGGGCTGGCGACCTTGTGCCTGCTGGGTGGTGTCACACGCTTGCAGGCACTGGCCGCATTGCACACACGAGAACATGCGGCGCTTGATGTTGCGCGGCTTCAGGCGCATGGGGCATTGGCTGTCGCAGGCATTGCCGGTGCCGGGCTGCGGGAGCAGCTCGCTCTGGCAGCTTTTGCAGTCGCGCGCCTGGCCACGGTCGAAGGCCACCACCAGCGCGCGGGGGTTGGCCATCCACACCAGGCTCTGGAACAGGCCCACCGCGCAACCGAACCGGCAGAACAGGTGGCGCGCCAGCGTGAACTCAATGAAAAACACCCCCGTGCCGACCACCAGGAAGCGCGTCTGGTTGGGGGTGAGTGTGCCGGTCAACAGCCCGCCCCAGATGGTGGCAGGCGGCAACAGATAGGTCAGCAGCGTGATGGCCCAGGTGAAGGCCGCCACCGCGCAGCTGATGGCAAACAGCGGCCACCAGCCCCGGTGTGGCTGCACCCCTGCGCGGGCCACGGGCACGGCGTCCCACACGCTGAGCTTGCCGCACGCGCGGTGCAGCAGGTTGTTCAGGCTTTCGACCATGGAGAAATGCGGGCACAGCCACCCGCAGTACACCCGCCCGTAGCGGTAGGCCACCCACAGGAAGCCGCTCACCAGCACGGCCAGGGGCAGCAACGCCCGCCAGACGAGGTTGAGCGCCGCCTGGGTGGCGTCGATCTGCCCGGCGCGCAGGGCGTCGATGCCCAGCGTCCATCGCATGCCCAGAAACCACAGCTGCGTCTCGCTCAGGTCAAACCGCAGCAAATTGAGTGCGGGGGCCAGCAGGAACAGCATGAAAAAGCCCACCTGCGTGGCACGGCGCAGGCGTTGAATGGCGGGCATGGTCAGCGCAGACAGCAGAGCCATGGTCACACAGCAGGCGTGTTGGGTGGGTTGTGACGGGGCACGGGTGAAACAGACAAGCCGTCAGCGACCATCGCCCATCACCGCCCGCACGACTTCATGCAGACCGCTGGCGGTGGCCGGGTCATCTGTCAGGGCATTGACCACTGCCGTGCGGCAGGCCAGCAGCATGGGCATGCCTGACGCATTCAAACGAGCGGCAGCCACCAGCAGTCGGGTGCTGGCGGTTTCTTCCAGGTCGTGGTCGGTCAGCGAGCGCAGGGCCTGTGCCAGGCGCACCAGGCTGGCCGCCACGGGTTCTGCCACACCACCTTCGGCCGCCACGATGCGGCATTCCACATCCGGGGTCGGGTAGCCCATGTCCAACGCCACGAAGCGCTGGCGGGTGCTGGGCTTCAGGCCTTTCAGCACGTTCTGGTAACCGGGGTTGTACGACATGACCAGCATGAAGCCGGGGGCGGCCTGCAGCTGCTCGCCCGTGCGCTCGATGGGCAGGGCGCGCCGGTCGTCGGCCAACGGGTGCAGCACCACGGTGGTGTCTTTGCGGGCCTCCACCACCTCGTCGAGGTAGCAGATGGCCCCCGTCCGCACGGCCCTGGCCAGGGGGCCGTCGGACCAGATGGTTTCGCCATTCCCAATGAGAAAGCGGCCCACCAAGTCGGCCGCGCTCAGGTCATCATGACATGACACCGTGACCAGGGGCCGCCCCAGTCGGGCGGCCATGTGTTCCACGAAGCGGGTCTTGCCGCACCCCGTGGGGCCTTTGATGAGCAGCGGCAACTGGCAACGCCACGTGTGCTCGAACACCGTGCACTCTTCAGCCTGTTCGGCGTAAAACGGCACGCGATCAGGCAGGGCGTGGGGCACGGTGGCCGCCTTGAGCTCAGGCACGTTGCGCCTTCAGGTTGTTGCCATCGGTGGCTTCGTCCCAGGCACCGCCGACGAAGAAGCTGCCCAGATAAGCCAGCAGGCCCACCAGGAAGCCCACACCGCCGGCCATGCGCAACCAATAGAAGAAGCGCAGCTGGTCTTGCGTGTCCATGAACGACATGGCACCTGTGGTGGGCATGCGCTGCAGCCATACCTGCAAAATGCCAGCACCGGTCAGGGCCAGGGCCATCACGCCCATACCGATGGTCATGATCCAGAAGCTCCACATTTCCAGGTTCTGTGCGCCCCGGCTGTTGGCGACGCGACCGCGCAGCACGGGCATGGCATAGCTGATCATGGCAATGACCACCAGCACGTAGGCACCGTAGAAAGCCAGGTGGCCATGTGCCGCCGTGATCTGTGTACCGTGGGTGTAGTAGTTGACGGGGCTGAGCGTGTGGATGAAACCCCACAAGCCTGCACCCAGAAAGCCTACCACCGAGCAGCCCACGGCCCACAGCAAGGCGGCCTGGTTGGGGTGCTCGCGGCGACGGCGCTGCACCATGTTGAAGGCAAACACCGTCATCATGAAGAAGGGAATGGGCTCCATGGCCGAGAAGACCGACCCCACCCACTGCCAGTAGCCGGGCATGCCGATGAAGAAGAAGTGGTGGCCCGTGCCCAGGATACCGGTGATCAGCGCCATGGCGATGATGACGTACAGCCACTTGTCAATCACTTCGCGGTCCACACCGGTGGTCTTGACCAGCACGAAGGCCAGCAGCGAACCCAGGATCAATTCCCACGTGCCTTCCACCCACAGGTGAACCACGAACCACCAGTACATCTTGTCGCGCACCAGGTTGTGCGGGTTGACGAAGCTGAACAGGAACATCAGCGCCAGACCCCACAGACCCAAGAGCAGCACCAGTGAAATGCTGGTTTTGCGGCCTTTGAGCACGGTCATGCTGATATTGAACAAAAAGCCCAGCGCCACGATCACGATGCCGAGTTTGGTCGGCAACGGCTGCTCCAGGAACTCGCGCCCCATGGTCTGCAGCAGGTCGTTGCCGGTCAGCTCGGCCAGCTTGGCATACGGCACGGCCAGGTAACCCACGATGGTCAGCGCACCGGCCGCCAAAAATATCCAAAACAGTGCCAGCGCCAGCTTGGGTGAATACAGCTCGGTTTCGGATTCTTCGGGCACCAGGTAATAGGCCGAGCCCATGAAGCCGAACAGCAACCACACGATCAGCAGGTTGGTGTGCACCATCCGCGCCTGGTTGAACGGGATGTAGGGAAACAAAAAGTCGCCCAGCAGGTATTGAAGACCCAGCGTCAGTCCGAAGACGATCTGGGCGGTGAACAGCGCCAGCGCCGCCACAAAGTAGTACTTTGCGACCGACTGCGAGGCATATTTGACGGATGTCACTTGCATGTTGATGTCCTTGTGTGTGTCAGATTGCCTGCATCAGCCTTCGATGTTGGGCGGCCAGTTTTCGGTGTTGATCTTGCTGGTCCAGCGCAAGAACTCCACCAGGTCGTCCAGCTGCTGCTCGGTGAAATTGAACTGCGGCATCTGACGGCGCCCTTCCGCGTGCGTGGGTTGCGCCTGTATCCAGGCCTTGATGAACTCAGGCCCACGGCGGGGGTACACGTTGCCCAGTTCGGGGGCGAAGTAAGCGCCCTCGCCCAGCAGCGTGTGGCAACCGATGCAATTGCGCGTTTCCCACAGTTTTTTGCCTGCGATGACGGCCGGGGTGATGGCCTCGGCGTTCGAGCGCTGCGGTATGCGCCGCTCGCTGTCGAAAATAAGCGCCACAAACACGAGGATGAAGAACACACTCCCCCCGTAAAACATGTTGCGGGCCATCTGTTTGGTAAACCCGCTCGACTTGACTTGATTCATATCAGCTCTGCCCATGGAATGAAAAGCAGGCTGCAGGTTAGGTGCGATGACGAAATCATTCCTTGAACCTGTTCAAGAACGCGAACGAAAGCCGCGAATGAGCAGGGCTCAGCGGCACACCCCGTTCCTACAATGAACCGATGACAGGTCACCCCTCACCCCACAGCCATGGACATCAGTGAATTCAACATTCCCCGCTTCCTGGCCACGCAGGCGCTGTTCAGCCACCTGTCGCCCGACGAGCTGACGCGCGTGGCCGCAGGCTGCGTGGTGCGCAGGCTGTCGCGCGGGGACACGGTGTTCCGCTACGGCGAGCCGTGCAACGAGTTCCACGTGGTGGTGC
Source organism: bacterium (assembly GCA_030824555.1). Taxonomy (GTDB): domain Bacteria; phylum Pseudomonadota; class Gammaproteobacteria; order Burkholderiales; family Burkholderiaceae_C; genus UBA2334. The sequence continues at coordinate 11,601 of JAVBXK010000045.1, read as the reverse complement.
TGGGTCAGGTAAAACTGTTTGCGCTGTCGCCTGCGGGCCAGGAAAAGGTCATTGAACTGGTCAGCCCCGGACACAGCTTTGCCGAGGCCTTGATGTTCACCGGCAAACCCTACATCCTGAACGCGCAGGCGCTGACCAACACGCTGTTGCTGAGCGTGGGCAAGCAGGTCATCCTGAACGAAATCCAGCTCGACCCACGCTTTTCCATGCGCATGCTGGCGGGCATTTCACGCCGCCTGCACGGCTTGGTGCACGACATTGAAACCGGGGCACTTCACACCGGCATGCAACGCGTGATCGGCTACCTGCTGCGCGACGTGCCTGCCGACGATGCCCAGGGCAGCGAACCCCATACTGTGTCATTGCCCGTGAGCAAGGCCACCATTGCATCGCGCCTGTCGCTGACGCCCGAATACTTCTCGAAAGTGCTGCACGAGCTGGAGGCCGCCGGGCTGATCCGCATCGACAAGCGCGACATCCTGATCACCGACCCCGCCGCGCTGGGCAGCTACGGTTTGCCATGACGGGCGTGTCAGTGTCGGCGCTGCCTGCCAACGACGACACGGCGGACGCCCCATCGGCACCCCGGCTGGCGGGCGACCTGGCCGTGTGGCTCATCATCCTGGCCGAGCTGCTGGCATTTGGCATTTTGTTTCTGGCGTTTGCGGTGTCGCGGCTGCGCCACCCCGACGTGTTTGCGGCATCGCAACCCACGCTGGACACCTCTGCCGGGCTGGCCAACACCTTGCTGCTCGTCACAGGCAGCTGGTGCGTGGCGCATGCCGTGCAGGCGGCCGAGCACGGCCAGCGACCCGCCACCTCGCGCTGGCTGCTGGCCGCTCAAGGCTGCGGCGCGGCGTTTGTGGTGCTGAAGCTGTCGGAATACGCAGACAAAGCCGCCGCCGGGATCGACCTGGAAACCAACGTGTTCTACATGTTCTACTTTTTCCTGACCGGCTTTCACTTTCTGCACGTGCTGGCCGCCATGGTGTTTCTGGCGTTCCTGTCGGTGTCGGTTTGGCGCTGCCAGCAGGTGTCGCAACAGGTTCACGCACTGGAAACGGGTGCGGCCTTCTGGCACATGGTGGATTTGCTGTGGATCGTGCTGTTCCCGCTGGTGTACATCGTCCGATGAGCGGCAACCCGGTGAACTGGCTGCGCAACCCGGTCAACCGCGTCTGGCTGGCACTGGTGGCGGCCACGCTGGCCAGCTACACCTTGGGCGAGCAAATGGTGGACAGCCCCTGGCACGCATGGGCCGTGGCGCTGGTGTTTGCGCTGGCACTGGCCAAAGGCAGGTGGGTGATCGACGTGTTCATGGGCCTGCGCACAGCGCCTGTGCTGTGGCGCCGCGTGCTGATGGGCTGGCTGATGGTGCTGGCCCTTGCGCTGGGTGCCTTGAGTTTGCTGGGGTGACAGGCCCTCACACCCGATCAGGGCTGGCACGCGTCCCTTGCCAATCAGGGCGCACCCATTTCAGGCACCTTGTCAGCCCCGCAGGTGATCAGCCACCGCTGCAACGGCAACCGCCACCCCCGCAGCCACTGCCGCTGGAGGCATCGGCTTGTATGCGCTCGAAATGCGCAAACAGCACGTTGTTTTCAAGGTGGATGTGGTTGATCAGGTCGTCGCGGAACTGGTCAATGCCTGCGTACAACGCACGCCAGGTGTTGCAAGCCCCCAGCGGGGGCGTGGCGTCGTTGGTCAGGGCCAGCAGTTTGTCCAGCGACTCGCCGTGGTCGGTGTGCTCCATCCGCATCACCTTCATCGGCATGCCTGCCAGTGCGTGGCCACCGGTGGTGAGCAAGGGGAACAGCACCGTTTCTTCCTTGGCCATGTGGCTGTCCAGGTACTGGGCCATGTCTTCCAGCAGGTAACCCAAGCCCACGGGCACATCCGGGTGGCCTTTGTGCACGGCTTCCACCCGGTACGCCTTGGCAATCAGTTCGGGCAGTTGCTCGCGGTGAACGGCGTGGTAGCGGGTGAGGATGTGCGCAATCAGCGCATCGGGCTCGGTGGGTGTGGCGGGCTCATCGGTGCGCGCCAGCGCTGACAGCGCCTTGACCACCGCGTCCAGGTTCAGCCCTTTGGCCGCCACGGCCTCGGCCAACGGCACCTGGCCCCCACAGCAGAAGTCCAGCTTCAGGCGCCGGAAGATGGCGGTGGCGCCCGGCAGGTTGACGGCAATCTGCCCGATGGATTGAGAGGGGTCTGTCTGCACAGCGGCCATGTTCATGTGGGGCTCCAGTCGAGAGGTGAATCCGTGCGTCAATCCTGGCGTCATGCCGGGAATGATTCGGTATGGGTACGGGTTGGGGGTGAACTGATTTTGAAATCAATCCACCACCCGGCGACGCCCCGAGCTGAAGCGAAATTAATCTGTGCCAACAAAATGCGACGTTGCCAGATTGGCAAGTTTCAGCGCCACTTTGTTACAAGCTTTTTTTGCCTCCAGCGCTTATCTATATTGTGTTTTAAGCTACTGTTTGCACACCACGCATTCGCCACAACCCCGCACCTCGACCCAAGGCGGGCGGGCGGTCACGGTCCATGGCTGGCCCTGCGCAAACAGCCCCAGTACCACCGCAGGTGTGCCCTGGCACACACGCTGCTGCGCGGTTTGCACCTGCACCCCATTGGGCACGGCCAAGGTGGCAATGGGGCGGCGCACATCGAGGTTGACCACCTCGACGCGCATGGGCCCGTCCACCGGCACCGTGAAGATGTGCGCGCCCGGTGCATCGGTGCCCAGCACACGCACCGGTTGGGGCAGCGGCGTGCGGCGCACACCCAGAAAGCCAGGCTTGGCAATGGCCTCGCCCATGCGGTAGTCGTGCACATAGCCGTCGTGAATGGGCTCGGCTGCAAGGTCCAGGTTCACCTCCCACAGCTCGGGCACGCCATCCAGCGCAACCACAAAACTGCGCCGACGCGGTGAGTCGAACACGGCATGCACACCCGCAGCCACCTGCCCCGTCAGCATGGCCACGGGGTGCGTGGCGGCCAGCACATGTGTCGGGGGTCCGCGGTCAACCGCGCCCTGCACAGGGGCACTCGGTTGCATGGCGTACACGCGCAACGCCGGTGGTGTGCCACCGGCTACCGCCAGCCAACGCCCGTCGGCTGACTGCGCAGCCGCCTGACACGCCGCCCCATGCTCGGCTGGCACCTGCGCAGCCCATTCGCACCCGCTGGCCGCGTGGGCACACACCCAGGCGGCACAGGCCCAGGCTGCACCCAGGCGCGGCGGCAAGCCGCCAAGCCGGGCAAGGGGTGACACGTCAGAGGCTGAGAGTTTTTTGGGTGCGCCCGAGCAACGCACCAAAATGTGCCCGATCAAGGCGCGAAGCACAGCCATAGCTCGGGCTATTGCGCGCATTTGCAACGTAGAGTGGGTGCATTTTGGGGTGATGAGCGGGCGTGAGCAAAAGACTCTCAGACTCTCAGTACACGTCGTGCTGCGTGTTGTGCACGTTGAAGTGGCCGGTAGGTGTGATCAGGCGCGGGTCTTTGATGACGGCCTTGAGCTTGAGCGTTTTGTCATCGACGATGACCAGCGCGCTTTCCTTGTTCTTGGCAGACCACACGGCAAACCACACCTCGTCGCCCGCCTTGTTGAACTCGGGCTGCACCACGCGCTTGGCACCATCATCCTTGATGTTGGCCCACTCGGCAATCGGCAGCACCGTGTAACCCTTGGCCAGGTTTTTGATGTCGTACACCGCCACCGATTGCGAGATTTTCGGATCGGGGTTCAGCGGCGTGTCCGAGTACAGGTGGTTGGACTTGGGGTGGCTCTTGATGAACAGCGCACCACCGCCCTGGCCTGTCAGTTTGGCCACTTCCTTGAAGGCGTACTGCTTGTGCTTGACCGGGTCGGTGCCGATGAGGGAAATGAACTCGTCACCCAGATCACCCGTGGCCCACACGGGACCAAACTTGGGATGCACGAAGTTGGCACCCCGACCGGGGTGGGGAATCTTGCCCACGTCGACCAAGCCAGCGAGTTTGCCTTCCTTGAGGTCAATCACCGAAATCTTGTTGCTGTTGTTGGCCGCGACCATGAAGTAACGCTTGGTGGAGTCCAGGCCACCGTCGTGCAGAAACGGGGCCGACGCAATTTCGGTCATCTTGAGCGCGTCGATGTTCGAATAGTCCACCAGCAGGGTTTTGCCGGTTTCCTTCACGTTCACGACAAACTCAGGCTTGAAGTGACTGCCCACGATGGAGGCCACACGTGGCTCTGGGTGGTATGCCTGCGTGCCCACCACCATGCCCCGCGTGGACACGATCTTGAGGGGCTCCAGCGTGTCGCCGTTCATGATGACGAACTGCGGGGGCCAGTACGTGCCGGAAATGGCGTACTTGTCCTCAAAGCCCTTGAATTTGCTGGTCTCCACCGAACGTGCTTCCAGGCCGGTGCGAACCTCTGCCACCGTGTCGGGCTTTTCCATCCACAGGTCGATCATGTTGACCTTGGCATCGCGGCCCGTCACCAGCAAATAACGGCCCGAAGCCGACATGCGCGAGATGTGCACCGCGTAGCCGGTCTTGATGATGTTGATGATTTGCTTGGTGTCACCATCGATCAACGCAATCTCACCCGTGTCGCGCAGCGTGGTGGAGAAGATGTTGGCAATGTTGTAGTTGTTCATCTTCTTTTTCGGACGCTGGTCCGGCGGCACGATGACCTTCCAGGTGCTTTTCATGTCCGACAGACCGTACTCCGGTGGCACGGGTGGGTCTTGTTGAACGTAGCGGGCCATCAGGTCCACTTCCTGGTCGTTCAGCTCGCCTGACGTGCCCCAGTTGGGCATCCCAGCGGGTGAACCGTAGTTGATGAACACCTTGAGGTAGTCGGTGCCCTTGCCGATGGTGATGTCGGGCGTCAGGGGTTTGCCGGTGGCACCCTTGCGCAACACGCCATGGCAACCTGCGCAACGCTCGAAGTAAATTTTGCGGGCCACGTCAAACTCGGCCTTCGTCATGGGAGGGGCATTGGGGTTGATGCTTTGCACCATGGGCTCGCCAGCCATGGCGGATGGGGCCGCCTGGTAATTGGATTCAGCGGGTGTCACGCCCTTTTTGTCCTGTGCCATGGCCGTCACGGCCAGTGCAGACAACACCAGTGCGGTGATGCGCGAAAGTGGAATGTGTTTCATCTTCATGCTCCTTCATTGAGCCCATTCAGGCCTTGCCCGATGCAAGGTGTATGGGGTTGGTCGCCTCTGACGACCGTCGCCGCCCTGTGCCGCAGCGTTGCATCGCATGCTCGGTCTTTGGCCTGGGTGCCTCATTAATCTGGAATAAGAAAGCGGCGCGTCAGCACGACTTTTGTGCGCCGCCTGCGACAGATCAACTGGCGCGTGAAATGCGGTGTCCAGGGCCGCAGCAAGCTCGAATAATGGCGCGAACCTGCCCCCATCGGAACGCCATGACACGCCTTTCACATGCCCCTTCACGCCCCCCTGAACGCACACGTTCATGCCCCCTTGCCCACCGCATCACCCCCACACCCATCGCAACCAGCCGCAATGTCCTCAGCACGGCCATTGCCCTGATGTGCCTGAGCCACCTGCCCGCCAGCGCGGCAGACACCGCACCGGCCCGCGCCGAACCCAGCCTGCGCGAGGTGGTCATCAGCGCGTCGCGCGCCGATGCCTTCAGTGATGACCAGCCCATGTCGCTCGACGTGCTGAACCAGGCCGACATCGAACGTGGCCTGGTGACCGACATCCGCGCTGCGGCCGATGCGCTGCCCAACGTGTCGGTGCCGCGTGGCCCCTCGCGCTTTGCCATCACGGGCGTGGCCAACAACACCGGGCGCGACGGCAACGCGGGCTTCAGCATCCGGGGCCTGGGTGGCAACCGGGTGCTGATGATGGTGGACGGCATCCGCGTGCCGCACAGCTACATCTTCGGTGGCAACGCCTTTGGGCGTGACTACGTGTCCATGGACCTGGTCAAGCGCATCGAGGTGCTGCGCGGCCCGTCCTCAGCGCTGTATGGCTCCGACGGTCTGGCGGGGCTGGTCAACATCATCACGCCCGAACCGGCGGACTTTTTGCGCACCCAGGCAGATGGCCGCAAGGCCGTGGGTGGCAGGGTGTCAGCCACATGGACGGGTGACAACCGTGGCCTGGCCCTGGCTGGCACCGTGGCCGGCCAAGCGCGTGAAGACCTGGACTGGCTGGTGACCGCGTCAGGCAGGCAAGGCCACGGCCACAGCACCCTGGGCACGGTGGACACCCCCGACACACGGCGCACCACGGCCAACCCACAGGACGACACCGACCAAGCCCTGCTGGCCAAGCTGGTGTACCGGCCTGGCGGCGGACAAAAGCACGTGCTGACGGCCGAACACGTGGGCAAGCGGTCTGACATCAACCTGCTCAGCAGCCGCAGCACCCTGCCGCTGAGCGGCACCCCGGCGGTCATGGCCGGCGCCATTCTGGATGAGCGCGCCCACAACAGGGCTGAGCGTGACCGCTTGACCTGGGAGGCCAATGTGCCCGTCAACAGCGCGCTGGCTGACACCGTGCACACCTTGCTGGGTGTGCAGCGTGCCCACGCACGGCAAACCGGCTGGTCAGACCGCAACACCCTGTCCGACCGCGAACGCGACACCACGTACAGCGAACGCACCTGGCAAGCCAGCGTGCAGGCCATGCGCGCGGTAGACCTGGGGCAAGGGTGGTTGCGCACCGTGACCTATGGGCTGGACCACCAGCGCATGGACGTGCGCAACCTGTACACCGGCATCAACCCCTTGGCGCCCGAGGTGTTCCCGCTCAAACGCTTCCCCGACACGCGGGAGTCGGGCACCGCGCTGTACGCACAGGGCGAATGGCAAAACGATAGCATTCACATCACACCCGGATTGCGCTGGGACCACTTTAACGTCAATGTGTTGTCGCAAGGCGGCTTTTACCCGCCAGCCAAGTTGCCCGCGCGCTCGCTGGCGGGATCGGCGTTATCGCCCAAGCTGGGTGTGCTGTACACGGTGGCACCGGGGTGGCGTGTGTTCGGCCAATACGCGGGCGGGTTTCGGGCACCGAATGCAGCCCAGGTGAACGGCTACTTCGAGAACGCGGCCGAGCAGGTCGTCATCGTCCCCAACCCCGACCTGAAGCCCGAAAAAAGCCGCAGCGTAGAGGTGGGCGTGCGCGGGCGAACGGGCAGCCTGAGCGTGGACGCCGCCGTGTTTGCCAGCCAGTTCAGCAACCTCATCGTCGAAAACAGCTTCGTGTCGGGCACCGGCACCGCAGCCGACCCCAAGCGCTTCCAGACCGTCAACACCGAAAAGGCGCGCATCCACGGTTTCGAGCTGAAGGCCCGCCAGGCGCTGGGCCAATGGGGTGGGGGGCAATGGAGCCTGCCACTGAGCTACGGCTGGGCGCGGGGCACCAACAGCCTGACGGGCAAACCGCTCAACTCCATCGAGCCCGCCAAATTGACCGTGGGGCTGGACGTGCACACGGCCACCTGGTCGGTGCAGGCGGTGGCACGCCACCATGCGGCCAAAACGGCCGACGACATCGACAGCCCCGGCCTGATCAAAGCACCCAAAACCCAGATCACCACACCCGCCGCCACCACGCTGGACGTGCTGGGCCAGTGGCGCATCACCCCCGCCATGCGGCTGAACGTGGGCCTGTACAACCTCACCAACCGCAAGTACTGGCTGTGGTCGGACGTGCGCGGCCTGGACGCAGCCACCCCGGTGGCCGATGCCTACACCCAGCCCGGCCGACACCTGCACGTGTCGCTGGTGTTCGATTTCTGAATGCGGCTGCAACGGCAGGAATGGCCCGCTTTTCAGTCAACGCGGGGGCAGAGCCCAAACTTCAGCTAGCGAGGCCTGGTAACCCGCACCCGCCCTGCGCAAGACAAAGGTTTCCAACGAATGGGACTGGTAGAACTGCCCCCTTGCACGCCCGGTTTCCTGCACCTCGCTCGACACATTCAACATCGAACAATCATGCTTGCCGTCGGGTTGTTCGACGCGGATCGAGCGGCGAATCTGCTCGAATTCTTCAAGCTCTTTGACGGACTGAATGACCGACGCCACGAACTCATCGCGACTGACCGCATACGCCTTTGGCGACTCAGCTTGCTTTGAGGTTCGCGGCTTGATCACGATCTGTACATCCGGGGCAAACAGGCCCACAACCACATTTGCTTCACGGTCCACAACGGCGCCATCCAAGGCCCCCAACCATTTGCGGGCCAACACCTCGGCATCGCAGCGCTGCGGGCTGATGTCGCTTTCGGCTTGGTTTGCAGCCGCCAGTTCGTGATCGAACACACCCTGCCTGAAGAATTCAGGCACGTACCGGAGGATCAATGGGCGCAACAGGGTTGCCATGGCGCGGGGGCGCAGTGCTTCATTGCCCTCCGAGGTGTCCCGGGCGAAACCCACTTGCCCAGGTTGAAGATCGGTAGCGCCTTGTTCGCTCGCCAGAAAGGTGGCCCCTGCATTGACCTTGTCGTACGTACCTGCCGGGTTGCTGCCCACCTTGGTGCCGCTGGGCAGCACGTAAGGCTCATGGTCGGTTCCCCTGATGCCGATGGTGGCCACGGGTGTGCGCAAACGGTACGCATCGGGGGCACGTTTGCTGGTCAGGCCGGTGACGATGCGAAGCCCTCCCCGCAACAAAGAGAGTGCAAATGCCGCACCGCTTTCGTCGGGCCGCTTCACGTTGTCAATTTTGAACAAAGAATTGGACCGGAGCGCGAGCATGGCACCGTCAGCCATTTTCAAGACCGCTTCCGACTCGTCGGACGACGACAGTTCGTCGCCATTTGACACATCGTCGCCCAGCCGCAGCGCCCTGTCAGCACCCGTTGGGTTGTGGGCCTTGATTTGACCTTTCACCATCCACACGGTGCCGGCACGCTCGTTGGCGGCGCCTGCCACAGTTGGCATCAGCAAAAAGGCCAACATCCAGCCCCAGCACGTGTCGCGCAGGAGGGGCCGTGTGCAGGTCCAAGGCAAAAAATTCATCTGGCGATGGTATGCGAGACAACACGCTGGCGGCGCATCTGAAGCAAGGCCACCCTCCAGCCCATCTGGCGCAATGTGGACGGCATTCAGGGGCGCATGCCGGTATGCGCTCAAAGGCGCATCAGCCGCCCAGCGTCAGCAACTCGGCCAGCCGTTTGCCCACCCACACCGCCTCGTCAGGCAACACCCCACTCTCAGGGTTCAACAGGCCTTGCACGCAGGTGTGCGCCACGTCGTCGGGGGTGATGCCCAGCTTGTGCATCTGTTCACCCGCCGGGTTGACCAGCATCTGGGCCATGTCTTCGCACAGCTCGTAACGCTGTGCCACGTGGCCCCATGGCTCGCGGGGCTTGTGTTTGCCGGGGTCGGTGTACACGGCGGTGAACGACGGCGGGATGACGATCTGGTTGTCTGGGGACATGGTGGTGGCCATCATGTCACACCGCCCGCCACGGCGACTGGCCTTCACACCCGCAGCTTGTCGCCCGACACCCGGCGGCGCAGGTAGGCGGGTACCTGCCAGTCGGGCACCGCACGGTGAAACCCGGTGGCCCGGCAAGGTGCGGGGGGCAGTGTGCCGATGCCCGCGCTGGCCAGGCCCTTGTCCAGCCATTTCTGCATCCATTGTTTGAACATGATGTGCTCCTGTGTGGTGTGAACATCAAGGCTAAGCAGCCTGCGTATCAAAATCTGATGCGCACACCTCGCACACTGGGCCACACCATGAAAGACATCGACCGCCTTTACCGCTACAAAAGCCTGCTGACCAGCCGCCACGCCGTCAGCAGTGAAGAGCTGATGGCCACGTTGGGCATCTCCATTGCCACCATGAAGCGCGACATGGCCAACCTGCGTGAACGCCTGAACATCCCGGTGCAATACGACCGTGCGTTGGGCGGCTACCGGCTGATCCCCGGCCACGGGCGCAAGGAGCTGCCCGGCCTGTGGCTGACGCCCGATGAACTGGTGGCGCTGGCCACGCTGCAGCACCTGCTGAGCGGTTTTGCACCCGGCGTGCTGGCCAATAAGCTGGGGCCACTGAAAGAACGGCTGGCCCACCTGCTGCACGACGTGGACCTGGACAACGTGGGCTTGACCGAGCGCATTCGGCTGGTGCATGCGGGCCAGCGCCGCCTGCCCCCGGCCGCATTCGAAGCCGTGGCCACGGCCACCCTGAGCCGCCTGCGCCTGAGCGTGACGCACCACAACCGCGAAACCAACCAAACCGTGGCACGCACCGTGTCGCCCCAACAGCTGGTGCACTACCGCGACAACTGGTACCTGGACGCCTGGTGCCACCTGCGCAACGCGTTTCGCAGCTTTGCGGTCGATGCCATGACCCACGCCCACGTGCTGCCCGACGAACCCGCGCTGGACATGGACGCCGACACCCTGCGCCATGCCACACAAGCCAGCTACGGCATCTTCAGCGGCGAACCTGTGGGGCTGGCGGTGCTGCGCTTCAGCGCCGAACGGGCGCGCTGGGTCAGCGGTGAGTTGTGGCACCCCGAACAGGTCAGCCAGTGGCTGCCCGACGGCAGCTACCGGCTCACCCTGCCCTACAGCGACGACCGTGAACTGCTGGGCGACATTCTTCGACACGGGGCGCACTGCGTGGTCGAGTCGCCACCCGGCTTGCGCAGCAAAACGCTGGCAGCGCTGCAAGCCGCCTGCGCGACGTATGCAGCCTGAGCTGCTGCTGCCTGGGCAACCCACCTTGAATACCTGTTTCACCCGCATCGTCCATGCCACCGGCACCTGAACCCGCCTCGCCCGCCGCACCCAAGCTGCGCCGTGTGCACCTGACCCGGTTGCGGCACATCTACCGCTCGGCCGGGTGGCCTTGTCATGACCCGATTGAAATCGACCTGCTGGCCGCTGGTTGCCTGATGCTGCTGCGCGACGACCAGGGCCGCGAAACCCTGCGCCCCACGCCCGAAGGCCTGCAGGCCCTGGCCCAGGCCCGCCAGCAAAACCAGGCCGCGCTCGACGCGCACGAAGCGCTGGTGCAAAAAGTGGCCTGGCAGCTGCACCGCGAAGGTCGCTTTGCCTGGACCGACCTGAGCCTGCGCGTTCGCATCGGTGAAGCCGATGCAGCGGGCAAATGGGCCATGGCCCGGCCCGACGTGTTCAGCGTGCGGCACACCACCGTTGAGGCCTACCTGGCCCCGGTGGTGCATGAAATCAAGGTCAGCCGCGCCGACCTGATGGGCGACCTGCGCAACCCCGCCAAACGCGAGGCCTACCTGGGCCTGGCCCAGCAGGTCTACTACGTGCTTGCTGCGGGCATTGCCCAACCCGACGAGGTGCCTGCCAGTTGCGGCGTCATCGTCGAACAAGCCGAATGCGATGGCGGCAAACTGCTGCAAGTGCGCCCGGCCCCTGCCCGTGCATTCACCCAACTTCCATTTGCCATGTGGATGGCGCTGGCCCGTTCGACCCCAGCGGGGCACCCAACGCCACCGAACGACGAGCCCACACAACTGGGGTTGTGACACAGCAAGCTGTAAGCTTTGCCGTCATCAACCGACACAAGTTGACTGGCGACCCGCGCCGCCCACCGCCCACCACAAACCGAACCCCGCCCCATGACA
>JAVBXK010000105.1 GCA_030824555.1 bacterium | reverse complement strand
GGTGGGTGTGGCTCATGTGGAGGGCTTTCGGGGGACGGGTGTTTGACAGCGGTCCGTGCGCAGCTGGCGGTGCGGCCTGGCCATCCTCAGCGGGCCAGAAAGTCGAGCGTGCTGCGCACGAACTCAGCGTGGAACTGGAAGAGGCCGCCGTGCCCGGCATCGGGGTAGATGACCAGTTGGCTGTTGGGCAGCCGCCGCGCCAGGTCGTGCGTGTTGACCGTGGGCACCATGCGGTCGTCGTCGCCGTTGACCACCAGCACCGGCTGAGTCACCACCGACAAATCGGCTGGGGCCTTCTTCCCCCACACGCGCAGTGCCTCCAGTTGTGCGAGGAAGGCGCTCACCGAAATTTCCTCGTCACGGTCCTCGGTGCGTTCTTTCAACCGCGCCAGGAAGGCCTTGCCAGCCTCGATGCCAGCGGGCGTTCGCGTGAAGAACAGGAACTGTTTGGCATCTTGTCCGGTGAAGAAACCCCTGAGCATGTCGTAGAAGGTCACCCCAGCCACCGTGCCGATGCCTTCGCCACCCGCAGGGCCGGTGCCCGCGAGCACCAGCTTGCGAACGAGTTGCGGGTCTTTCAGCACGATTTCCTGGGCGACCATGCCACCCAGCGAAAAGCCCAGCAGGTCCACCTTCTGGAAGCCCTTGGCTTTGATGAAGGCGATGGCATCGTCTGCCATGTGCGCCATCGAGCTCGACGGCGAGCCGCTGGAGGCCCCGATGCCCCGGTTGTCGAAGGCCATGACATGGTGCTTGGCTGCGATGCCGTCGACGATCCGTGGGTCCCAGTTGTCCAGGACCGCCGCCAGATGGGTCAGCATCACCACGGGCGTGCCGCCGTGGTGCTGGCCCAGCTCCCGGTACGCGAAGGTCACGTCACCTGCTGTGATGGTTTGGGTGGGAACGTTGTGCCAGGCAACTTCCGCTTGTTGCCCGGTCAATGGCTGGGTTTGCGCCATCCCGGTGGCGACCGGTTCTGCTGCGAGCGCCGTTGATGTCTGAAGGGTCGTTGACAGGGCGAGGCCCAGCATGGCCGTTTTGAACAGGTGTTTCATGGCAGGTCTTTCTTCAGGCACTGGGAGCGCCCCCAGACTTGTCGCTTCGCGCCAGGCCCCCCGAGGGGGCATGAGAAAACTTGGGGCGGCCCGGCGTTTCCTCATGAGCCGGATAGTCTGTGTAGCCTTTGGGGCCGGGGGTGTAGAAGGTCGACATGTCCAAGGGGTTCAACGCGGCGTTGGTTTGCATGCGTTCAACCAGATCGGGGTTGGCGATGTATGGGCGGGCGAAGGCGATGAGGTCCGCGTGTCCCGACCTGAGTGCAATCTCGGCGCTGGCCTGATCGAAACCACCGGCCAGGATGAACAAACCGTTGAACGCCACGCGAAGGTGCAACTTCAAGTCCGCAGGCACAGGCGGCGCGCCCATTGCCGAATGGTCCAGCAGGTGCACATACAAAATCTGCAGTTGCGCCAGCGCTTTGATGAGGGCCAGGCTCTGCGCCTTGACATCGGGGTACCCGCCAGTGCCGTTGAAGACTCCGTGGGGCGACAGCCGGATGCCCACCCGATCCGCGCCGATGGCAGCGACCGTGGCGCGGGCCACCTCCAGTGCAAAACGGTTGCGGCCGTCGATGCTGCCACCGTAGGCATCGGTGCGGTGGTTCACATGGGCGTTCAGAAACTGCTCGATCAGGTAGCCGTTCGCGGCGTGCAGCTCGACCCCGTCAAACCCCGCTTCGATGGCCAACTCGGCTGACCTGGCGTATTCAGCCACGGCGTGGGCGATGTCACCCTCGGTCATGGCGCGTGGCGCGCTGTGTGGCCGCATGCCTTGGGTGTCGGTATGCACCTCACCCGGGCAGACCTCGGCAGTCGGCCCCAGCACCTCGGCACCGGCTGGCAGGTTGTCCACATGAGCCACGCGTCCGGTGTGCATCAGTTGTACAAAGATCTTGCCGCCTTTGGCGTGCACGGCATCCGTCACCAACTGCCAGCCCTGCGCATGGGACTGGTTGAACAGACCCGGTATGCGGGCATAACCCAGGCCGTTGGGCGAGGGTGAGGTGCCCTCGGTGACGATCAAACCGGCGGAGGCCCGTTGGCCGTAGTACTCGGCCATCAGTGCATGGGGCGTGTTGTGTGCAACCGCGCGGCTTCGCGTCATGGGGGCCATGACGATGCGGTTGCGCAGTGGCAAGGAAGGTGAAGAGAGGGGTGCGAAGAGCATGGCAGTCTTTCTGTGGGGGTGGTGTGGGCCCAAAGGGGCTGGGCTCAATGGTCCTGGGGGAGGTAGACCGGGCGTGGTGCCGTCAGGCCCTGCTTGACCTGTTGGGTGAGCACGTCGGCCAGCACCTCTTCGGCGCCGACTGCCAGCCCGTCGAGCGCCCGTTGCACGATCTCCTCGGCGCTGCTTTTGGGGACCTCGAAACCCCGTGTGAGGTCGGTGTCCACATATGCCATGTGCAGGCCCAGCACCTGGGTGTTCTGCGCAGCCAGTTCGTGGCGCAGTGCGTTGGTCAACGACCACGCCGCCGACTTGCTGGCCGAATACGCCGCCAGCTCGCCACCATTGACCCACGACGCCACCGACAGCACATTCAGCAACGCGCCCCCGCCATTGGCTTTGAGCACGGGTGCAAACGCCTTGCACACGTTCAGCATGCCGAAGATGTTGGTCTCGAAGATGCGGCGGGTCACGGCTTCGCTGTCTGACGCCAGGAAGCCGCCGGGTTGGGCAATGCCCGCGTTGTTGATCACCAGGGTCACATCGATGGCCTGCTGCGCTGCGGCGGCAATGTCTTCTGGTTTGGTGACATCCAGCCGCAATGCCTGCACGCCGGGCAGGGTGACCGTGGCGGGATCGCGTGCAGCGGCGTAGACCTTGCGGGCACCGCGCGCCAGCAGTTCACGTGCAAAGGCCAGGCCAATGCCACGGTTGGCACCGGTGATGAGGACGACTGCGTTTTCAATGTTCATGGGATGCTCCAAAAGTGGGGATGAGAAATTAATATGACGCTCGTCATATGTTTGGGCGAGCGAAATCGTCGGAAAGAAGAAGTCGCACAGGGGGAACGGTTCAGCGCACTTTGATGACCACCTTGCCTTTGGCGCGGCCGCTTTCGACATAGGCCAAGGCATCGTTGGTGGATTCGAAGGGAAAGACCTTGTCGATCACCGGGCGTATGGCACCCGACTCGATCAGGGGCGTGATCTGCCTCAGTTGGCTGCCGCTGGCTTTCATGAACAGGAAGGCGTAGCCGACCTTAAGGCGCTGAGCTTGCCTGCGTGCGCCAAAACTGAGCGCGCGCATGACCTGCTGCACCACCCACGGGGCCTGGATGTCTTGGGCAAACTGCGGGTCGGGCGGGCCTGAAATGGAGATGAGGTGTCCACCGGGTTTGAGCACGCCAAAGGACTTGGCCAGGGTCTTGCCGTCTTGGCTGTGCAGCACCACGTCGAAGTCGCTCAAGCGTGCTTCAAAGTCGTCTTTTTGGTAGTCGATGACGATGTCCGCGCCCAGGCGCTTCACCAGGCCGGTGTTGCCTGCGCTGGCCGTGGTGGCCACCGTCGCGCCCAGGTGTTTGGCCAGCTGGATGGCAAACGTGCCCACGCCGCCAGACCCTGCCTGGATGAACACCTTCTGACCCTTTTTGAGCCTGGCCTTTTCCACCAGCGCCTGCCAGGCCGTCAGGCCGACCAAGGGGATGGAGGCCGCTTCTTCCATGGTGATGTTTTTGGGCTTGATCGCCACCGACGCTTCCTTGACGGCAACGTATTCGGCGAACGTGCCGATGCGAAAGTCATCGGGCCTGGCATAGACCTCGTCGCCCACTTTGAACTGGCGCACCTGCGGCCCGACACGGACCACCACACCGGACACGTCGTGCCCCAGCACGAAGGGTGTGCGGTAGGGCAGGATGAGTTTGAACTCGCCGTTGCGGAGCTTCACGTCCAGCAGGTTCACTGCGGTGGCATGCACCTGAATCAGCACCTCGTTGTCACGCAATTCGGGTTCCGGCACATCGGCGGCCCGCAAGGTTTGTTTTTTCCCGTAGCGGTCCAGGATGAAGGCTTTCATGGTTGTTCCTTTCAATGAGCAGTGCAGGGGACGGTCTCAGCGGACGGTGTCGGGATGACTATTGGCATGATGATCATCATATTTATGGGCAAAAAAAACCGGGCCGTGGGTCACGTCTCGGCAGGGGCCATGCTTTTCAGCGCGGCGCTGCACAGCGAGTCCGACAACGCCGGGTCATCCACCGCACGGGCCAGCATCAACGTGCCCACCATGGTGGCCACCGTCACCAAGGCGCGCTCATGTGCGCCGGGTTGGCCCCAATCTGGCGACTGACGGGCCACCAGGTCGATCATTTCTTTGATGCGGCGCGTGGCCGCCCGGCGCACTTCAGGCGACTGGCGGGGCATTTCAGAACCCAGCGCAGACACGGGGCAACCTGTCTCGATGCCCGCCAAATGTTCTTTGGAAAGATAGACTTGCATCAACGCTTGCAAAGCCTGCTCGGGCGGGACGGCCGCGACCACACTGGCTGCAAAAGCGTTGGACTCGGCACCCGCACGGTCTGCCGCTTCGGCCAGCATGGCCTCGCGGGACTCGAAATGGGCGTAAAACGCACCGTGCGTCAGACCTGCCTCTTTCATGATGTCGGCGACCCCCGTCCCGTTGTAGCCGCTGCGCCGGATGGCACGGGCGGCCACCTGCACGATGCGCTCGTGCGAGGCCTCTTTGGCTGCGGTTCGGATGTTGGTTTGTGCTTTTCGCATGATGTGCATCATACATAAGTTTTGATCGCTGTGCAACCAACCGGCTCAACACCCACCGCGAAAGTGGTCGCACCAGGGCCCCTCAAGCCGGGTAGCATGGCACCCATTCACCCCCGGAGCTTTGCCCATGACCACCCACACGCCTGCTGACACGCCCGCCATTGCGCCACTGCCTGCCTTCGACGGCCGCGCCCTCATCAACGGCCAGCGCGTGGCCGCTGCCGACGGGCAGACGTTTGACTGCATTTCCCCTGTCGATGGCCGCCTGCTCACCGCCGTGTCTCGCTGCGGCCAGATGGACGTGGACGAAGCGGTGGCCAATGCCCGTGCCACGTTTGAAAGCAAGCGCTGGAGCGGCATGGCCCCTGCTGCGCGCAAGCGCATCATGATCAAGTTTGCCGACCAGATCCTGGCGCACGCCGACGAGCTGGCGCTGACCGAGACGCTGGACATGGGCAAACCCATTCAGTACGCCAAGGGTGTGGACGTGGCCAGCGCGGCCAACTGCATCCGCTGGTACGGCGAGGCGGTGGACAAGGTGTACGACGAAATCGCTCCCACGCCGCGCACCGGCCTGGCCCTGATCACCCGCGAGCCGGTGGGGGTGGTGGGCATCATCGTGCCGTGGAACTACCCCATGATCATGGCCGCCTGGAAGATTGCCCCGGCGCTGGCAGCTGGCAATTCGGTGGTGCTCAAGCCCAGCGAAAAAAGCCCGCTCACCGCGTTGCGCCTGGCCGAGCTGGCCCTGGCCGCAGGCATGCCGCCCGGCGTGTTCAACGTGGTGCCGGGCTACGGCCCCGAAGCGGGCAGCCCACTGGCGCTGCACATGGACGTGGACTGCATCGCCTTCACTGGCAGCACGCGGGTAGGCAAACAGATTCATGTCATGGCCGGGCAAAGCAACTTGAAGCGCGCCTGGACCGAGCTGGGCGGCAAGTCGCCCAACATCGTGTTTGCCGACTGTCCCAACCTGGACAAAGCCGTGGCTGCCGCCGTGGGCAGCATCTTCTTCAATCAGGGCGAAAGCTGCAACGCGCCCTCGCGCCTGTTTGTGGAAGAAAGCATCAAAGACGCCTTCCTTGAAAAAGCCCTGGCCCTGGTGCCTAACTACCAGCCGGCCAACCCACTGGACAAAGCCACTGTGATGGGCGCCATCGTGGACAAGGTGCAGATGGACAACGTGCTGCGCTACATCGGGCTGGGCGAATCGGAAGGGGCCAAGCTGCTGGCCGGTGGCAAACAGGCGCTGACCGAGACCGGCGGCTGCTACGTGCAGCCCACCATTTTTGACGGCGTGACCAACGGCATGACCATTGCCCGCGAAGAAATCTTTGGCCCCGTGCTGAGCGTGCTGAGCTTCACCGATGCCGCCGACGTGGTGAGCCAAGCCAACGCCAGCATCTACGGCTTGCAAGCCGGGGTGTGGACCAGCGACATCAACAAGGCCCACGGCGTGGCGCGCGCGCTGCGTGCGGGTACCGTGCACGTCAACTCCTACGACGAAGACGACATCACCGTGCCGTTCGGTGGTTTCAAGCAAAGCGGTGTGGGCCGAGACAAATCGTTGCATGCATTTGACAAATACACCGAGGTGAAGACCACCTGGATCCGGATCGACAGTCCAGTTTGAGTGCTTTATATGCCTTTATCGCTTTTCTGTATTCAATAGTTTGCTATCAATGTCTCTGCCATGGGCGCAGTCACCACGTCCGCCCAGTTGTTCGGTCAACTGGCCGTTTGAAGAAGCCATGGCCATCATGGAACAGGCCCTGGACGCGTGAGCATCCAGGGCCTGTTAGCGGGTGCAGGGGTGTGCCGAAGGCCTGCTGACGCGTCAGTCGGTTTTCTTCATGGGGCAGGTGTTGATGCCCAGCACGGTGTACAGCGGGCACCAGCCCATCAGGCCCGTGGCCAGCGGCACGATGCCGATGTAACCCCACACGGGCAGCACACCCATGACGGTGAGGACGATCAGCACCAGGCCGACCACGATGCGCAGAATTTTGTCGATACCACCAGAGTTTTGAGTCATGACACGGTTCTTTCCAGTTTGAGCAGAGGGCAGCTGCGGTTCGGTGCGTGGCACCTTTCACGGCTGTGTGGGGCGGTGGAGGTCAGGTGTTGGCTGATCTCGACGCTGGGCCGCATTACACAGGAAGTACCCAAGAAGGCGCGTGACCTGAGTCACGCAGCCCAGAACGCGGGGCAGGGTGCCGTCAAGGGTGTGTGAAAAGCATGAGCGAAAGACGCTCAGCCTCTCAGGGGCGCGTGCCTTGCGAGGCCAGTTGGCGCAGTGCAGCGCTGTCGCAAATGGTGATGCATTCGCGTGACAGGTTGACCCAGCCTGCGCGTTCAAAGCGGTGCAGCAAACGTGTGATGATTTCGCGCACGGTGCCCAGCTCGTCAGCCAGCAGCTGGTGCGTGGTGCGGACCTGGTTGCCGTGCCCCAGCAGGGTGGCGGCCAACCGGCTGTCCAGGCGCTGGAAGGCCACCGCCTCGATCAGCCCTGTGAGGTCAGCCATGCGGGCCGCAAACAGGCCGAGCACGTAGTCGCGAAAAGCCTCGGTGGCCAGTGCTGCGCGGAACGTGCCGGGTGGCATGGCCACCAGGCGGGTGGGCTGCGTGGTGATGCCCTGGGCACTGAACACCTGGCCCGCAAACAGGCAGGCAGACGACACCAGGCACATCTCACCCGGCAGCACGCGGTACAACTCCAATTCGCGTCCGTTGGGTGCGCAGCGTGACACGCGCACCTCGCCACTCAACAGCAACGGGAACCCCTGGCAGGTTTCGGTTTCGCGAAACAGCGTGGTGTTGGCCGGCACATCCAGCACGCACAGCGGTGGCGAGTCGGTTTGCGGGAACACGGCTGTCAACGCTGGGTAAAAGCCTTGAAGGCTGAGCCAGTCTGCAGGTGCGATGGCGTTTGTCATGGGTGAAGTGGTGGGTGTCCACAGGGGTGTCTGGCAACGGTGCAGGCATATTTCAACACGCAACGCAATGTTTCATTGCGGATGATGCGCATTTGACACATGGCAACCGTGGTGTCAGCTTTCTTGTATGAAATGACTTCCTTCATGGCACAAAATGGCCGAGATTAGAAAAAGAACAGATCAGGGAGTACACAACTGCTTACTTAGTTTTGAGGCCTTCCCAAATGAGAAACAACCAGCCTGTCAGTCAACGGGACTATGGCATTCCAGACGGTGTGACGCTCATGTCGACGACCGATGTTGACAGTCGAATCACTTATGCCAACCAGGCTTTCGTACAGGTCAGTGGGTTCGAACGTGACGAGTTGATGGGGCAACCACACAACATGCTTCGGCATCCTGACATGCCTTCAGCGGCGTTTGCCGACATGTGGGCCACATTGAAGGCCGGACAAAGCTGGACGGCGCTGGTCAAGAACCGTCGCAAAAATGGCGACCATTACTGGGTGCGCGCCAACGCAGCACCCTTGTGGCGGCGGGGCAGGCTGCAGGGCTACATATCTGTGCGCACCAAAGCCCAACCCAAAGAGGTCGAAGCGGCCAGCGCGCTGTATGCCGACTGGCAGGCCGGCAGGGCCACGGGCTGGGGGCTGAACAAGGGCGTGGTGGTCCGCACCGGCATCATGGGCTGGCTGACGGCCACCCGCACGTTGTCTACCGCAGCGCGTGTTCGCCTGGGTGTCTGGCCCATGCTGCCGTTGCTGGTGGCGCTGGCCTGGGGCGTGGGTTTGTCCGGGTCGGCGCTGGGTGGGTTCGCACTGGGTGTGGGTTTGTGTGTGCTGTTCAGTGCCATGTGGCTGGAGCGCCAGTTGGTGGCACCGCTGCGCATGTTGGCAGATCAAGCCTGTGCGGTGGCTTCAGGGCAATTCGACCCTGGCATTCGTCTTGACCGTGTGGACGACATCGGCATGGCGTTTCGTTGTATCAATCAGGCAGGTTTGAACGTTCGCAGCTTGGTGGGTGATGTGGGGCCGCAGGCGGATGGCGTGCGCACCGCCAGCAGCGAAATTGCCGAGGCCAGCAATAACCTGGGGGGGCGCACGGAGCAGGCCGCAGCCAACCTTGAGCAGTCAGCTGCGGCCATGGAGCAGATGACTTCCAGCGTGGCCCAAAGTGCGCACACTGCATCTCAGGCCAAGGATCTGGCGTCGCAGGCAGCAGAGTCGGCACAGGCCGGTGGTGAGGTGGTGTCACAACTGGTAGACACCATGTCGCAGATCAACGCTTCCAGCCGGAAGATCAGCGACATCATTGGTGTGATTGACGGCATTGCGTTCCAGACCAACATCCTGGCATTGAATGCGGCGGTTGAGGCCGCCAGGGCCGGGGAACAGGGGCGCGGTTTTGCTGTGGTGGCGGGTGAAGTGCGCAACCTGGCGCAGCGCAGTGCATCGGCCGCACGCGAAATCAAGGCATTGATTGGCGAGAGTGTGGACAGTGTCAGTGCGGGCACCGAGCAGGTGGAAAAGAGCCGACATGCCATGGATGAGATCGTGTCCCAGATCCACAGCGTGGCCGATTTGTTGTCCGAAATCAACTCGGCAGCACAGCAGCAATCGCATGGTATTGCGGAGGTCAATATTGCTGTGGGCGCACTCGATGAGATGACTCAGCAAAATGCAGCCATGGTCGAGCAGGCTTCTGCCGCTGCGGCAGCGCTGCGCGATCAGTCCCGGCTGTTGTCTGATGCTGTGGCCGTGTTCAAGTGAAACAGTTCAGCCCTGGACCACATCCACCCACCGCGCGCGCGCGGGTGTGGTTTGGCGCTCCAGTCGGGTGAGGTAGGCCAGCGCCTGCTCCCGGTTGCTGCCGCACATGGCGGGCTCGGGCTGTAACGACAGGCACACCCCCGGGCGACAGCTTTGCCCGAACAGTTTGCATTGCAGTGCGCCATCCAGTTGCGGGCAGGGCACGCCTGCTGGCTTGGGGCCAGGCGCCGATCCATCTGTGCTGGGGATGGGCGTGCTGATGGACGGTGCAATGCAGCATGCACCGCACCCAGGTCGACATGACAGGGGTGCGGGTGCCGTTGCCTCGGGCGATCGTGGTGGGGCCATGCGGGTGATTGTCACCTGCGCAGGGCATGCCTCTGTAAAATCGCGCCCTTCAATCGTGCAAAGTACGCTCCGCTTTCAGGAGCGCGAGAAGGGTGATGTGCCATGCTGTATTCCCAGGAATTTGATGTCATCGTGGTGGGGGGCGGCCACGCAGGCACCGAGGCTGCGCTGGCAGCCGCCCGCATGGGCTGCAAAACGCTGCTGCTGAGCCACAACATCGAGACGCTGGGGCAGATGAGCTGCAACCCCAGCATCGGCGGCATCGGCAAGGGCCACCTGGTGAAAGAGGTGGACGCGCTGGGCGGGGCCATGGGCATTGCCACCGACGAGGGCGGCATCCAGTTCCGCATTCTCAACAGCAGCAAGGGACCGGCCGTGCGGGCCACGCGGGCGCAGGCCGACCGCATTCTGTACAAGGCAGCCATCCGCCACCGCCTGGAGAACCAGCCCAACCTGTGGCTGTTCCAGCAAGCGGTGGACGACCTGATGGTCGAGTCCGATGGTGTGACCGATCGGGTGGTGGGGGCGGTCACGCAAGTGGGCATCCGCTTCAAGGCGCGCACCGTGGTGCTGACGGCGGGCACCTTTCTGGACGGCAAAATTCACGTGGGGCTGAACAACTACGCGGCTGGCCGTGCGGGTGACCCGCCAGCGGTCAGCCTGTCGGCCCGGCTGAAAGAACTGAAGCTGCCGCAGGGGCGGTTGAAAACCGGTACGCCACCACGCATCGACGGGCGCAGCATCGACTTTTCAAAATGCACTGAGCAGCCTGGCGATGGCATGCCCGGCTCGGACACGGCTGACAAGCCCGTGCCAGTGTTCAGCTTCATGGGGCGGCCTGGCATGCATCCGCGGCAAATGCCGTGCTGGATCACCCACACCAACCAGCACACGCACGACATCATCCGCAGCGGGTTTGACCGCAGCCCCATGTTCACCGGCAAGATCGAAGGGGTGGGGCCGCGCTACTGCCCCAGCGTGGAAGACAAGATCAACCGCTTTGCCGACAAGGACAGCCACCAGATTTTTCTGGAGCCCGAGGGCCTGACCACCCACGAGTTCTACCCCAACGGCATTTCCACCAGCTTGCCGTTCGACATTCAGTACGCGCTGGTGCGCAGCATGCCGGGACTGGAGAACGCGCACATCCTGCGTCCGGGCTACGCCATCGAGTACGACTACTTCGATCCCCGTTCGCTGAAGAGCAGCTTCGAGACCAAACAGATTGCCGGGCTGTTTTTTGCCGGGCAGATCAACGGCACCACCGGTTACGAAGAGGCCGCGGCCCAGGGCCTGTTTGCCGGACTCAATGCGGCGCTGCAGGCCCGTTCACTGGGCGGCGGGAACGATGCGGCCAGTGCGGCTGGTGCCGTCGCCTACACCGGCGACACCTGGTGCCCCAGCCGTGACCAGGCTTACCTGGGTGTGCTGGTGGACGACCTCATCACCAAGGGTGTGACCGAACCCTACCGCATGTTCACCAGCCGGGCTGAGTTCCGGCTGCAACTGCGCGAAGACAACGCCGACATGCGCCTGACCGAAGTGGGGCGGCAACTGGGTCTGGTTGACGACACGCGCTGGGTCGCCTTCTGCGCCAAACGCGACGCTGTTTCACGTGAAACAGAGCGCCTCAAATCGACCTGGGTCAACCCGCGCAACCTGCCTGCCGAGGAGTCGGCACGGGTGCTGGGCAAAGCCATTGAGCACGAGTACAACCTGTTCGACCTGTTGCGCCGCCCCGATGTGACGTACCCGGCCCTGATGGCCATGGACGGTGGCAAGCACGGTGGCGCGACGGTTGTTTCACGTGAAACACTGGGTGACAGTTTTGAAAACCTGCACGAACAGGTGATCGAGCAGGTTGAAATCGCGGCCAAATACTCGGGCTACATCGAGCGCCAGAGGGATGATGTGCGCCGCGCTGCCCATTACGAACACCTCAAGCTGCCACCAGACTTGGACTACATGCAGGTCACATCGTTGAGCTTCGAGGCGCGGCAACGCTTGGCAAAGCACCGGCCGGAAACGCTGGGCCTGGCATCGCGCATGACGGGCATCACGCCCGCAACCATTTCTTTGCTGATGATTCACCTGAAAAAAGGCGGGTTCAAAGAGTTCGCATCGACGCAAACGCAGGAGGCATGACCATGACAACGGTTGATTTGCAAGCAATGGCGTCATTGCACAGGCAGCAGCTGGAGGCCTCGGCCGCAGCATTGGCGCTGACCTTGAGTGCGCAACAGGTTGACCTGTTGCTGGCTTACATGGGGTGGCTGCAGAAGTGGAACAAGGTGTACAACCTGACGTCGCTGCGCGACCCAGCAGAGATGTTGTCGCACCATTTGATTGACAGCCTGTCTGCCGTGGCGCCGTTGCAGCGGCATCTGTCCACGTTGCCCGGTGAACCCGTTGCTCCTGCTGGTGCCCCCGCCCAATCGGTGCGCGTACTCGATGTCGGTTCCGGTGGCGGGTTGCCGGGCGTGGTGCTGGCCATCTGTCTACCCCATGTGTCGGTGACCTGTGTCGACACGGTCAACAAAAAAGCGGCGTTCATCCAGCAGGTGGCCGCTGCGTTGCGCTTGCCCAACCTGAAGGGCTTGCATGCCAGGGTCGAAACCATTCAGGGCGGATTCGATGTGGTCACGTCGCGGGCGTTTGCATCGCTGCGCGATTTCACCACTTGGTCGCGTGGTGCATTGGTGCCCGGTGGCGTGTGGATGGCCATGAAAGGCAAACGCCCTGCCCAGGAGCTGGCCGAGCTGGCTGCGGATGTGGACGTGTTTCACGTGGAACCATTGCACGTGCCCGGGCTGGATGCCGAGCGTTGCATGGTATGGATGCGGGTCAAGGGCTGACTCGCTGACCCGCATGTCAGCGGGTACACACCACTCCCGTAAACTCGGCGCTCTTTCCCGTTCCACCCTTTTCCCCAGAGATCGTCACACCCCATGTTCGGCATTGCAGATTACGGCGCATTCGTGGCCGCCATCGTGTTGTTTCTGGCCATCCCCGGGCCGGGCAACCTGGCGTTGATCACCTCGACCAGCAAAGGCGGCGTGCGGGGTGGCCTGGCGGCCACGCTGGGCGTGATTGCCGGTGACCAGGTGCTGATGTGGATGGCCGTGGCTGGGGTGGCGGCTGTGCTGGCCACGTACCCGACCGCATTCCATGCCGTTCAGTGGATGGGGGCTGCCTACCTGG
Source organism: bacterium (assembly GCA_030824555.1). GTDB lineage: Bacteria > Pseudomonadota > Gammaproteobacteria > Burkholderiales > Burkholderiaceae_C > UBA2334. The sequence continues at coordinate 31,524 of JAVBXK010000105.1, read as the reverse complement.
CCTGGCTGGGTTACCGCATGCTGGTGGCCAAGCCGGGCGATGCACCGGTGTTGACCATCCGCCCGCGCGAGTACTTCCGCCAGGCATTGGGCATCACACTGCTCAACCCCAAGGCCATCGTGTTTTACATGGCTTTCTTCCCGCTGTTTGTGAACCCGCAAACCCACCTGGGCCTGGTCACATTCGGCGCCATGGCTGCCACGATTGCCGCACTGACGTTTGCTTACGGGCTGATCGTGACGCTGTTGACCCAGCATCTGGCTGAGCGCTTGCGTGCCAACGTCCGCATCACGCAAGGGCTGCAGAAACTGGCCGGTGTGTGCCTGATCGGGTTTGGCATGAAATTGGCACTGTCCAAATGAACGCCCTGTTTTTTGCTGACACTGCTTCGCACCATCCAGACTCTCGGCCTTTGAGCCCCAAGGGAACACACTGACATGAAACAACCCTCACGCTCACTTCGTTCGCAGCCCCCCGAGGGGGCCGTCAATACCTTGGCAACGTCCGGGCGGTACGGCATCAAACCCCCATGCGTCACGCTTGTGTGCCGGGGCTCACTGCGTTCGCTGCCCCCCGGGGGGGCTGTCAGAACCTTCGGAACGGCCGGGCGGTACTGACATGGCCCATATTTTTTGCATTGCCAACCAAAAGGGCGGGGTGGGCAAGACCACCACCACGGTCAACCTGGCCGCAGGCTTGGCCAAGGTCGGGCAGCGCGTGCTGATGGTCGACCTTGACCCCCAGGGCAACGCCACCATGGGGTCGGGTGTGGACAAGCGCCAACTGGCGCACACCGTGTACGACGTGTTGCTTGAAACCGCCACGGTGCGCGAAGCCCGGGTGCGGGCAGACAAGTTGGCTGCAGCCGGTTTTGCCTACGACGTGCTGGGTGCCAACCGTGAACTGGCCGGTGCCGAGGTCGAACTGGTGGACGTGGACCGGCGCGAAAAACGCCTGAAAGCCGCACTGGCCGAAGTGGACGGTGAATACGATTTTGTCCTGATCGACTGCCCACCGTCTTTGAGCATGCTCACGCTCAACGGCCTGTGCAGCGCACACGGGGTGATCGTGCCCATGCAGTGCGAGTACTTCGCGCTGGAAGGACTGACGGACCTGGTCAACACCATCAAACAGGTGCATGCCAACCTGAACCGCGACCTGAAAATCATCGGACTGCTGCGCGTCATGTTTGACCCGCGCATCACCTTGCAGCAGCAGGTGAGCGAGCAACTCAAGAGCCACTTCGGTGACAAGGTGTTCAACACCGTCATCCCCCGCAATGTGCGGCTGGCCGAAGCCCCGAGTTATGGCCTGCCTGGGGTGGTGTTCGACCCCTCAGCCCGGGGCAGCCAAGCGTTCGTGGCCTTTGCGCAAGAGATGGTGGCGCGCAACCAGGCCCTGTGAGCGGGCCGTGGGTGGCGCAGCTTGTCGCTCGATAGGGGTGTGTGCGCCCCGTATCCCAAAATTTCAAATGAAATATGCCTATCCCGCAATGAATACGGACAAATAATGCTATGAATACAGAACTGATTCAAAGCCACGATGTCTTGGTGTTGCCGGGGTGGCAGAACAGCGGCCCTGACCACTGGCAAAGCCGCTGGGAGGCGCTGTACGGCTTCAGGCGCGTGCAGCAGCATGACTGGATGCGCCCGTTGCGGGGCGACTGGCTCATTCAACTGGAAGAAGCCGTGCTGGCTGCCACCCGGCCCGTGGTGCTGGTGGCGCACAGCCTGGGGTGCATACAGACGGCAGCGTGGGCCAGCATCAGCCAGCAGACGCACCGGGTGCGCGCCGCCTTGCTGGTGGCCCCGGGCGATGTCGAGCAAGCCGACGTGCGCCCGCTGCTGCCCACCTGGCAGCCCATTGCCTTGCAAAGCTTGCCGTTTGTCAGCACGCTGGTAGGCAGCCACAACGACCCTTACTGCCGCTTCGAGCGGGCACAGGCCCTGGCGCAGGCCTGGGGCAGCACTTTGCATGACGTGGGCAATGCCGGGCACATCAATGCCGACACCGGCCTGGCCGATTGGCCGCAGGGCATGGCCCTGCTGCACGACCTGCTGGCGCGTGTGGTGGCGGCCGCGCCTGCCTCACACGGCGTGCCGCAATTGGGTCCAGCGCCTGTACCGAACCCCGCGCCCCCAGCCGTCGGCGCATCCGAACAACACATTGCTACCTGAGAGCACACGCACATGGCCACATCCAAACCCAAGGGCCTCGGCCGCGGCCTGGAGGCCTTGCTGGGCCCCAAATTGACCGACGCACAAGACGCGGCACAAACCGACCCGACGGACCAGCCCGGCACGCTGGCACTGGGCGACATGGTGCCGGGCACGTACCAACCCCGCACGCGCATGGACGAAGGGGCGCTGTACGAGCTGGCCGAAAGCATCAAGGTGCAGGGCATCATGCAGCCCATTCTGGTCCGTCGCCTCGAAGATGCAGAAGGCTTGCAGCGCATTCAGGCGTTTGCCGCAGGGCAGGGCCTGCCTGTGGTGGAGCGTGGTGCCCGCGCCGTTTACGAAATCATCGCGGGCGAGCGGCGTTTCCGTGCCGCCAAACTGGCAGGGCTGGACAGTGTGCCGGTGCTGGTGCGCGACGTGCCCAACGAGGCCGCCGCCGCCATGGCGCTGATCGAAAACATCCAGCGCGAGGACCTGAACCCGCTGGAAGAGGCACAGGGCCTGCAGCGCCTGATCCGGGAATTCGGGCTGACACACGAACAGGCCGCGCAAGCCGTGGGCCGTTCGCGCAGCGCGGGCAGCAACCTGCTGCGCCTGCTGAACCTGGCAGAGCCCGTGCAGACCATGCTGATGGCCGGCGACATCGACATGGGCCACGCCCGTGCTCTGTTGAGCCTGGACCGGGCCACCCAGATCACGGCGGCCAATCAGGTGGCCGCCAAAAAACTGTCTGTGCGCGAGGCCGAGAGCCTGGTGAAGAAGCTTGCGGCCGAGTTCACCCTCACGCCACAAAAACCCAAGAAAGAAAAGTCGCGCGACATCAAGCGCGTCGAAGACGAACTGGCCGACCTGCTGATGGCCAGCGTGGAAGTGCGGGTGAAAAAGCGGGTGAAGCGCCACGGCAAGTTCGAAGACGTGGGCGAACTGGCCATCGGGTTCGGGTCGCTGGAAGAGCTCAATGGGCTGATCGATCGGTTGCGGGGGGGCTGACGGTTCGTTGCTGCAATCAGCTTGGGTACAGCAAACGTTGGAGATGCACCACAAAGCGGTTACATAATCCCTCCGAGTAACAAGTGTTTACACAAGGGAGGATGAGGATGATGCCAATGGTCAAATCGCGTGCGTGGTTGGTGATGGCCGCCACTGCGCTGTTGGTGGGCTGTGCCAACATGAAGAGCCACGATGAGCTCACCGGACAGGTGCAGGCCGCTCAACGTGCCGGGGGGTTGGATGCCGCGCTGAAGACGCTGGAGGCCTCGGCCACCGACGAAGCGCAACGCACCGCATTGCTTTACAACCTGGAACGCGGCGAACTGCTGCGCTTGAACAAGCGCTACGAAGACAGCACCCACGCGTTCATGATTGCCGACAACAAGGTCAAAGACTGGGAAGAGGCCGCTAAAACCAACCCCGACAAACTGTTGGGCACACTGGGCGCGGCCACCATCAGCGAGCGCCTGAAAGTGTACGAAGGCCAGGACTATGAAAAGGTCTGGCTGACCACGCGCCTGGCATTGAACCGGGTCGCTGCAGGTGACTTGGACACGGCTCGTGTGGACATCAAACGCACTCACGAACGCGAAGCCGTGATTGCCGAGTTCCGGGCCAAGGAAACGGCAGCTGCCGAGGCAGAAGCCAAGGAAAAAGGCGTCACCCAATCAGGCAAAGACATCAATGGCTACCCAGTCGAGACCTTGAATGACCCGGAAGTGCTGGCGCTGAAAAACGGCTATCAGAATGCCCTGAGTCACTACCTGGCGGGCTTTCTGTACGAGGTCATGAACGAGTCCGGCCTGGCTGCACCAGGGTACCGAAAGGCGATTGAACTCAAACCGGAAACGGCTGTGCTGGAAGAGGGCTTGCGTGGACTCGATGACCGCACCAGCTTCACGCACCGTCGACGTCAACAACAGACAGATGTGCTGTTCGTGGTCGAAGCAGGGGATGCCCCCGCCCGCAAACCCAAGGCGTTCACACTGCCCATTCCAACCGGGCGTGGGCTGCGCACCGTGAGCGTCTCTTACCCCATCATCGAGCCATCCACGGATCCGTTGATCACGGCGTTGAGTGCCGCTGACCAGCAGTTCAAGCTGGAAAAGGTGGTCGATGTGAACGTGATGGCACGCCGGGCGCTGAAGGATGAAATGCCAGGCATGGTGTTCCGGGGTGTCACCCGCGCCATCGTGAAGGGGGTACTCCAGGATCAGCTGGAAAAAAATGCGGGCATGTTCGGTGCCATCGTGGGCATGGTGGGCTCTGCCGTGACCGAGCAGGCCGATGACCGCATGTGGCGCACGCTGCCGGGTCGGGTCTATGTGGCGCGTGGCTATTTGCCAGAAGGACGTCACCGCGTGACCATCAGTGGCAAGTCGTTCGACGTGGACGTTGCCGGGCAATATGCGCTGGTGCCTGTTCGCCTGTATGGGGACATGGCCATTGTGGGTGATGTGGGCAAGTTCGGGCGGATCGTCGCGCAACCACCAGCGCCGGTCGCCGAGCCCGTGAAGCCTGCTGCAGTGCCGGTAGCGGCACCGACCAAACCTGTTCGCAAGGCCCCGCCGTCCAAGAAGGCGACTGTGGTCCCTGTGCCTGTACCCGTGAAATGAATGCCCGAAACGGAGCAACAGTATGAAATTCAACATTGCGCTGACCGCTTTGGCTGCAGGCCTTTGCATCACTTCGACCTTGGTGCATGCCCAGCATGACCCTGGCACGCCGCTGACCGTTGCGGCCAAAGTGGCCCTTCGCGGCGACGCCATGAGCGTCCGCCTGCCTGAAATGCGCGTGGTGCGGCGCAATGACATCCTGATCGTGCAAGCTGATCTGGTCAATGGCGGCAACACCGACCGCATGGTGTTCTACCGCTTCAAATGGCTGGACAGTGTGGGCAACCAGGTGGGCGATGGTGAGTCCTGGAAGCAGATGGTGCTGATGGGTCAGGGCATGCAGACCGTCAAGAGTGTGGCCCCCATGTCGACAGCGGTCGATTTCCGTCTCGAAATGAATGTTGAAACCAGATGAGTTCCCACGGGAACCACAAGGAGTAAAAGCGATGCAACACCGATCCTTCATCCCTGCCGCGTTGTTGTTCGCGGCGCTGGGTTTGTCCGCGTGCCAGCCGCTGGTGACGTCACCCGTGGTCCGTTTCGACCGCCAGGTGAACTACGGCGACTCGAAAGCCGTCGAGCTGGTGACCAACGAGTTCGGTTCGACAGATTTGCAGATGATTGCCGAAAAAATGGTTGGCAGCCTGCTGGAAACCGGCATCTTCCAGGGCCGCCCCACCGTGACCATCTCAACGGTGAAGAACAAAACCAGCGAGTACATCGACACCACCAACGTCATGAACTCCATTCAAACGGCTTTGGTCAAGTCGGGCAAGGTGCGCTTCACCCGTTCGATCAACGAGATGCAGCAGGGCGTGGACGAGTTGCAGCGCCAGAACCAGAGCGGGCTGTACAAACAGTCCACCACGGCCAAGGTGGGCAACATGACGGCCGCCAAGTACACCTTGGAAGGTGAACTGACCAGCATCGTGAAGCAGAACAACGCCACCAAAGACGTTTTTTACAAATTCACATTGAAGATGTTCGATGTGCAGGAAGGCGTCATCGAATGGCAGGACGAGAAAGAAATCCGCAAAACCAGCAAACGCTGACCCACCAGGACCACACCATGCAAAGACGTACTTTTCTGCCCGTGTTGTGTGCTTTGGCCAGCACGGTGTTGGGGGCCAGCGGTTTGCAGGCTCAGACGGTGCCGAAAATCGCTGTCACAGACTTGGCCTACACCGCCGCCGTGGCGCAGTACTTTGAAGCCGGCACCTACCGCGAACAAGGGCAGATGCAGGCCAACCGTTACGGCATGTCTGCCAGCCATCAGGCCAGTGGCACCTATGTGGCTGGCAGCTACAGCTACATCGAGCAACGTGAATTGGGTTCGTTCAGCAATGACATCAAGGGTGCTTTGTTGCGCGGCACGGCTTTCAAGCTGGTGCAGGGCAAGGCTTTCGATGCGGGCAACCCGCAACCCACGAAGGCCGAGCAGGCGCTGAATCAGATCCAGACCGGCAAGATGGCCGTGCCTGTGCGCCAGCCCGAGGTGAAAGACATCATCGCGCGCATCAAAAAGGGTGAGTTCAACGGTGCCGATTACGTGCTGTTTGGTACGTTGTCGAGCATCGAATTCCGAGACCAGTTCTCACCTTTGCAGGGTTCGACCAGCGCCACCATGCAGTATGGGCTGGACCTGCTGGCCGACTACTCGCTGATCCACACCAAGACCTTCGAAATCAAGGCTTCGTTCTCGGCTCAGGGTGCAGGCAATGACACCAAGATTCTGTCGAACCGGGGAGACGTCATGCCCCCCAACCGCGCGAAGGTGATGCGCGAAACCTCGCAAAGCCTGGCGCAGAACGTGTACGACCAGCTGGTGTCGCAGTTGGGCTATTCAGACCCCAACATGGCACGCGGCGTGCGACCCGGTGTGCAGGTGGTGCCTGGTCAACCCATGCCCATGGGACAACCACCCATGCAGCCTCAGCCTGCCGAGCAGGTCATGATCCTGCGTTGATGCCATCGGGTGGCCGTTCCCGGTGCGGGCGGGCGGCTTGACCCGGCATGCAGCCATGCGCGGCGCGCCTGCTCTCGTTGGTGCCTTGCTGGGTGTGGTGTTGACGGGGTGCTCGCTGCCCATGCCTGTGGGTTGGTCGTCGGGCGGTCCAGCAGACCTCCACCGCATCGCGCTGCCACAAGGGTGGTCGGCCTTGGTTCTGCCTGGCCAGGTGCCCGGTGCTGACGTGGTGGCGTTTCGTCGGCATGCACGGGCGCAGCCTGTGCGTTACCAGGTGCTGGTGGTCCCCGGCTCGGGGTGCACCAGGTGGGCTCCCCTTGTCGATCGTTACTTTGCGGGCCTGTTGCATGCAGATGTCGTGGTGCTGCACAAGCCGCAAGTGGATGTGATGGCTGGCATGACCGCCACGTGTCCACCAGCCTTCGTTGCCACAGACTCGCTGCCCTATTGGCGCGATGCCGCCGTGGCAGCAGTGGCTGCAATGCCCCGAGACCCATTGCCTGCGTTGCCGCAGGTGGTCGTGGGCATTTCGGAAGGCGCCGAGTTGCTGCCCGAGGTGGTTTCAAGCATGCCTGCCGTCGCCGCAGTCGTCATGGTGTCGGCTTCCGGCCTGGACCCGGCGGCGGCGGGTGCCCTGCAAGCCGAGCGTGCGGGACACGCCGATGCCTGGCAGGCATTGCAAGCGGTGCAGGCTTCGGATTTGCCAGACGACAGGCTGGTGCAAGGCCGGACGCTTCGCTATTGGCGCACCTTCTGGGGCTGGCCGTTGGCAGCCCCATTGCTGTCAGCACCGTGGCCGCTGCTGCGCGTGTGGGGAGAGGCAGATGAAACGGTTCCCCTCACGGCCTACCTGCAATTCAACCTGCTGGCGTCAACCCGCAAGGCACCGTTTTGTGACATTCGCCTGTCCCGTGCCGATCATGGCTTGCAAACAGCGGACAAGGACGGTGTTCAGTGGCTCTGGAGCCAGCTGGAGCGCTGGGCCCGGCAGCCCGCGAAAAACATCTGCGATGTGGTGGGCACAAACTGAACCTGTGGCGGTGGTACAGGTTTGCCCATTGAAGCGGGCCACAGCCGTGCATGTTCTCAGGGCAGGGCCGCAGGTGTCGCCAGGTACTGATTGGACAACAGCTTGAACTGACCATTATCGGTGGTGATGTTGGTCTGGCTGACATGCCCAGGGCTGAATACCACACCGATACCGCCGGCAGCCACAATGTCTGCGGCGTGTGTCAGGAAGTACAGTGCCCGGTTGTCACGGAAGGCCCCTGTGGTACCACCCGGTGTGGTTGAAGGCACGCCCAATGGGGTCTGCCACCACAAGAGCGGCAAGCCCAAGCCCTCGTGCAGGTTGCGGGCAATGGCAAAGTGCGAGGTGAAGCTGGGCGTGGTCTGGTTGGTGGCATCCCAGTAGAAATTCGTCAGACTCCCGGGGTTGCAGAATTCAAAGCGTGCTTCATAGCAACCTGCATCGCGATCCTGGGTTTGCATGACCACGAAGTCTGCTTTGTGGGCGCCGACCTTGAGCATGTAGTCCAATTCGTTCGCTGCGAGGTCGCCAAACATAGAGGGTGGAAATCCCACGTAAGCATTTGGCGCCAACGCACGCGCCATTTTCACCAGGCATTCACCCATGCCCGCCACGTTGTCGGGAAGGGTTGCACAGTCTGGGTTGACCGAGCCCACGCGGGCGGTGTGCAGGGCGGGGTTTCTGTTTGCACGGTGTGCATATCCCCAGAAGTCGGGCTCGAAGTTCACCAATACCGGTTTGCCGTACAGCTTGATTTGCTGGAACATCAGGCGGACGTTGTCCCAATAGCCGGTCATGAAAGTGCTGTCTGGCAAGCCGAAGATGTTGCCATCACCCCAGGTTGCCATCTGGTAGAGGGTAAACATGGGCACTGCACCCACCTTTTCCGCGTTGGCGGCCACTTGTCCAATGTAACTTCCCTTGGGCAATGCCCACCAATCCCATGAGTAGTGGCCGTATGTCGGAAAACTGACCAGGTACTGGTCGTAAACATCAGGTTTGAGCGATTGGGCCTGAATGTCGGTCACCGTGGTCGTACCCAAACCCACCAGGAGTCGCGCCGGTTTGCCCAGGATGGCAGCAAGCGCCCGGGCGCGCTGACTGAGTGGGAAGGTGGAAAGGTCGGTGTGGCATTCAGCAGGCAAGACCAGGCAGGTGTAATCAGCGAGCACGCCCAACGGGATGTGGGTCGGGGTGCTGGTTGACAACTGCGTGATGGCCAGCACGGTGTTGTCGCTGGTGCTCACCCCCAGCACCAGATCTGTCGCCGGGTACAGCCGATAGATGTACGGCGCAAACGTTTGATTGGTGGGCTGAACGGGCACGCGCGGCAGCAATTCCGGGTACGTGGCCTCGGCCCAGTCGAGGAATTGAGTGACCGTGGGTGTGATGCCGTTCACCGAGACTGCGGCTTGAGCCTGCTCCCGCAATACTTGAACCGGGTGAGAGACGGATGCAGGTACCGATTGACTGAAGAAGCTCTCAGGTTCGGGTGAAAACTTCAGGCCGCCACCACAGCCCGTCAGTGCAGCCATTGCGCACATCAAGCTGGCAGCTCCAATGAGTTTTTTCATGGCAAGCCCCTGTGCACGGCCAGCCGATGGCAACAACTTGAACGAAGCGATGAGATGCGTAGGCATGGCGTGTCTGGTGTCTGAAAATCAAGTCAACAGTTGGTTTCGATTGTGTACAGGCGGATTTGGTTCTCCTGCGGGTCAATGATCATCCGCCACCGCTGCCATCCGCGCCCTGGACCGACAATCTGCACTCGTCACTTTAAACGCTGGCCTTTACATGAACCGTTCACCATTTCAATGGACTTGGCCCGTCCCGGCATTGCTGGTCTGGGCGGTGTGTTGGTTGGCGTTCGTGGCCGTGCGCCTGACGGGGGGTGAGGTCATGTCGGCTCTGTTGGTCGCCGTGCTGCTGGGGGTGTTGGGCAGTTTGTGGGGAACCACGCGCATGCGGCGAATCTTGATGGCCGTGGGCTTTCCCCTGTCGTGGTGGGGGCTGGCAGGCAGCGGAGGTGGGGGTGTGTTGATGGGGCTGCCTGCATGGATCTGGTTGCTGCCGCTGGGCCTGGCCTTGCTGCTTTACCCGCCAGGCACCTGGCGAGACGCGCCTTTGTTCCCCACACCAGACGGTGCGTTGGACGGTTTGGGCGATGCGGTGCAATTGCCCTTGGCGGGGCACATCCTGGACGCCGGGTGCGGCTTGGGTGACGGGTTGCTGGCGCTGGAGCGTGCTTTCCCCGAGGTACACCTGCATGGGCTGGAGCGCAGTTGGCCGTTGAGACTGGCCTGTGCATTGAGGGCACGTCGTGCATCCATACGTCAGGGTGACATGTGGGCACACGACTGGTCTTCGTACGACTTGGTCTACGTGTTTCAGCGGCCAGAAAGCATGGCGCGCGCATGGGCCAAGGCACAGGCAGAACTCAAGCGTGGCGCATGGTTGGCCAGTTTGGAATTCCCGGTGCCAGATGTGGTGCCTACTTTGACTTGGACTTGTGCGGACGGTCGGCGTGTATGGTTGTATCAACACGTCTCCGACCAGACTCCCGATGTTCCTGCATCGATGACTTGATGCCATGGCACATCACACGGCGCATGCGAGGGGCATGCACCGTGTGAGAGGGGGGCTTACTTGGTCAGATTTTGGAAAATCTGAATACTTTCTTTGCTGCCCATTGTGGGTTCGGCGATGCTGCGAACAGAGCTTGCACCGATGGCATTCTGAATGGTGTTCACATTGGCCACGGACACAGTGCCATCTGCATTCACGGTCAACTCAAACACAGTCCAGACGTCACTGGAGCCCACGTAACTGCCGGTAGGAGGTGTGTAGTTATAGAACTGACCACCGGCCAATTCAAGCCGAACGTTTGCGCTGGAATTCCCGATGTTGCCAGACCCACTGAAGTGGTGGATTGAGTAGCGGTAGATACCTGGGCGCAAGGTGCTGACCCCAGTTCGTGGGCAGGTCATGGTTTCAGGACCGTACGAACTGGTGTCGTCGACATCGAGTCCGCACATGTCTCCAGCTGTTTTCGAGCTGTAGTAGACGTGCCAACGGCCAGTGGTGCTGTCTGGGCCTGTCAAGTGCGAGTCCAAATCCCGTGGGTTTTCGCCCCACGTCGTGATCACCCGGAACGAGCCAGCGGTCAATGCGCCTGTACCCGACGACGGTGACATTGACACAGACACGTTGTTCGCCGTCGTGCACGACAACACAGCGGGCTGGCTGGTCACCACGAAGTTGCTTGCCACCGCTGAAATGTTGACGGGACCGGCTGGGCGACCTGTGAACGTGGCAACACCCTGAGCGTCGGTGGTTGCTGTCTGGCCTGAAATCGTGACCGTGGCACCACTGATCGGGCTGCTTTGACCCAGCACGGCATTGGTGACCGTGACCGACACCGATGCGCATCCGGTATCTGCCCCAACTTGAATGGGTTCAAGATGAAGGGTTGTCGGATTCAGGCGGAACGTCACCGTGTACGTTGCCGTGTTCGTGGTCGTGGTTCCCGGTGCAAACGGATTGGGCACGGGCACAGATACCCGGATGTTTTCCAAGCTGATATCAGTGGTATTGATCCCTGACCCCCGGGACGACGACAAATCAATCGTGTACTGAGCAAAGGCCATCTGGCCCGACAGTGCGCCCATCACTGCGATCACACTCAGTTTCTTGGCGAATTGTTTGAATTTCATGGTTGCCTCACTTTGAATTGAGTGGCGACACCATGTCGACACTCAATTCAGTGTAGGCCTGATACATGCACGGGTATTGATATTGATCAAGTCTGTTGATTTGTGGTATAGGAGCGCCTGAAAACGTTGCCAAGCATTGCCAACGCGTTGGCAATGCTTGGCATCAACCCATACTGAAAATCTTCCCCGGATTCAAAATGTTGTCCGGGTCCAGCGCCTGCTTCACCGCGCGCATCATGGCCACGGCGCCTGCGCCGGTTTCGTCCAGCAAAAAGCCCATCTTGTGCAGGCCCACGCCGTGCTCGCCGGTGCAGGTGCCTTCCAGTGCCAGGGCACGTGCCACCAGTTTGTGGTTCAGGGCTTCGGCTGTTTCACGTTCTGCGGCACTGTCAGGGTCGATCAGGTAGCCGAAGTGGAAGTTGCCGTCGCCCACATGGCCCACCAGGAAGTAGGGCAGGCCTGACGCGTCGGCCTCGGCCACCGAGTCCAGCAGGCAATCGGCCAGTTTGCTGATGGGCACGCAGGTGTCGGTGCTGATGGCGCGGCAGCCCGGCTTGCTCTGGATGGCGGCAAAGTAGGCGTTGTGCCGGGCCGTCCACAGCCGGGTGCGGTCTTCGGGCGTGGTGGCCCACTCGAACGATTGGCCGCCGAATTCACCCGCAATGTCTTGCACCAGCTCGGCCTGCTCTTTCACGCCAGCGGGTGAGCCGTGGAACTCCATCAACAGCATGGGTTCTTCACGCAAGCCCAGTTTGCTGTGGGCATTGACCATGCGTACGGTGCCGGCGTCGATCAACTCGCAGCGGGCAATAGGAATGCCCATCTGAATCACCTGAATGGTGGTGCGCACAGCAGCCTCGATGCTGGGGAACGAACACGTGGCGGCCGAAATGGCCTCGGGCAGCGGGTACAGCTTCAGCGTCACCTCGGTCATGATGCCCAGCGTGCCTTCGCTGCCCACCATCAGGCGCGTCAAGTCGTAGCCCGCGCTGCTTTTTTTGGCGCGGGTGCCGGTGCGAACGACGTTGCCCTGCGCCGTCACCACTTCAAGCGCCAGCACGTTCTCGCGCATGGTGCCGTAGCGCACGGCGTTGGTGCCGCTGGCGCGGGTGGCGGCCATGCCGCCAATGCTGGCATCGGCCCCCGGGTCGATGGGGAAAAACAGGCCATCGCTTTTCACCGCTTCATTCACGGCTTTGCGCGTCACGCCGGGCTGCACGGTCACGGTCAGGTCTTCGGCGTTCACGCTCAGCACCTGGTTCATGCGGCTCACGTCCAGGCTGATGCCGCCTTGCACCGCCAGCAAATGCCCTTCGAGCGACGAGCCCACGCCAAACGGAATGACGGGCACCTTGTGTTGCGCAGCCAGCTTCATGGCATCTGCCACGTCGGTGGTGCTTTCGGCAAACACCACGGCGGCGGGTGGGGGCACGTGGGTGAAGGCCGACTCGTCTCGCCCATGCTGTTCACGCACGGCCAGTGCGGTGGAGCACTGGGTGCCGAAGCGGGTTTTCAGGGCTTGAATGAGTTCATCGGGCACGTTGCGGCGGGTCGAATCAGCCAGCCAGGCGGCTTGTGGGTCGGGGGCATTCATGGGCAACCTTGGGTGAAACCGGGATAATGAAAAACCATTATCCCGCTGACCCGCAAACCCTGGCGCCTTCGCATGTTTGACCGACTCCACGCCTTGATCGTCGACGACCAGGACCTCATGCGTTCGGTCACGGCCAGCCAGTTGCGGGCCATGGGGTTTGCCAAGGTGCTCAGCGCCAAGAACGGGGCCGACGCCCTCAAGCTCATGCGCGCCCAGCGCGTGGACGCCCTGCTGTCCGACTGGAACATGCCGGTCATGAACGGCGTGGAGTTGCTGCGCGCCGTGCGGGCTGACAACAGCCTGGCGCACATCCCCATTTTGATGATCACGTCCGAGACCGAGCGCGGGCGCATACAGGACGTCATCACCTCGGGTGTGAACGGCCTGCTGGTCAAGCCCTACAACGCCGGGTTGCTGCGCGACCGCCTGGAGCGCATGCTGTCGCCCAATGCCCGCGACGCATCCAAAACGCTGGTGCAACGCAGCCCCGACACCGGCCCGCACGGCGACGACCAGCTCGACTCCCCCACGCAGGCCCCCCCGGCTCGCGTGCTGGTGGTGGACGACAACGCCACCAGCCTGTCGGTGCTGGACCGCCTGTTCCGCGACGACTACGAGGTGCTGACCGCCAACCGTGGCGCCGCCGCGCTGGCGCACTGCCGGGGCAGCCAGATGCCCGACCTGATCCTGATCGACGTGCAGATGCCCGAGATGGACGGCTTCGAGGCCGTGCGCCAGATGCGCGAGCTGCCGTTGGCCGCCGACATCCCGGTCATTTTCGTGACGGCCGACACCAGCGACGAAGCCCGCCGCAAAGGCATGGAGCTGGGCGCGGTCGACTTCGTCACCAAAAACACCCCGCCACGCGAACTGCGCCAGCGCGTACGCAACTTCCTGCGGTTTGTGGAACTGCGCAAACAGCTGCAGTCCGAATACGACACCATGATGGAGAACGCCCGGCTGCGTGAAGAGGTCGAGAACATGACCCGCCACGACCTGAAGGGCTCGCTCAGCGGCATCGTCGGCATGGTCGACGAACTGGTGGCCGACGACGCCATGCCCACCCAGTTCCAGGCCAAGCTGTCCCTGGTGCGCGACACGGCCGCGCATGCGCTGACGGCCGTCAACATGTCGGGCGAGATGTACAAGATCGAAACCGGCCGCTTCAAACTCGTGCCTAAACCGGTTCAAGTGGGCGAGCTGTTGCACCGCCTGGCCGAATCGGCCCGCGCGGCCTTCACGCACAAAGAGCTGGGCGTGGTGGTGGACACCGATGTGCCCGTGGGCCAGCCCATTCCCTGTGCCGAGGCCGACGAAGCGCTGTGCCATTCGCTGTTCAGCAACCTCATCAAAAACGCGTGCGAGGCCGCACCGGCCCGGTCCAAGGTGCTCGTCACCCTGAAAGATGAAACGCCGCTGCGGATCACCGTCGAAAACAAGGGCACCGTGCCGCTGGAAATACGCCAGACGTTTTTTGACAAGTTCGTCACCCACGGCAAAGACGGCGGTTCGGGCGTGGGTACTTACTCGGCCCGCATGCTGGCCAACGCACAAGGCGGCAAAATCAAAATGTCTACCAGTGATCAGGCTAACCTCACCACGCTCACGGTGTGGCTGCCGCGTCAACCCGATTCCCGTCCACCGGATGTGCCTGCCACGGCCAGTGCTGCCGACTGACCGGTGCCCACCGGACGGTCTCCTTTGTCCCCTTGCTGTTTCGGCTCCAGTTTCTTTCCGCTTCCGTTTTCGCCTTTCCATTTCCACACACCTGTCAGGCTCCACACACCCATGGGCAACCGACTCACACAAATCGCCACCCGCACGGGTGACGCCGGCACCACCGGCCTGGGCAACAACCTGCGCGTCAGCAAGAACAGCCTGCGCGTGCACGCCATGGGCGATGTCGACGAACTCAACAGTCACATCGGCGTGCTGCTGTGCGAAGACATGCCACAGCCCGTGCGCAACGTGCTGGTCGAAATTCAGCACCAGCTGTTCAACCTGGGCGGCGAGCTGAGCATCCCCGGCTTCGAGCTGCTCAAGCCCGAAGCCGTGCTGGCGCTGGACGAGGCGCTGGCCGACTTCAACGACCCCCTGCCCCGGCTGCAAGAGTTCATCCTGCCTGCAGGCACCCGTGCCGCGTCACTGGCCCATGTGTGCCGCACCGTGGCCCGCCGGGCCGAGCGCTCGGTGGTGGCGTTGGGCAACGAAGAAACCTTGAACGACACGCCGCGCCAGTACCTCAACCGCCTGAGCGACCTGATGTTCGTGCTGGCCCGCACCCTCAACCGCCACCGCACAGACGGCACCGTGGGCGACGACGTGTACTGGAAAAGCCAGCGCATGGCCCAGGATCAAGAATCCTGAAATTCAATGCTTTTTTGGGCCTTACCGCATATAAATAAAGCGACAGCAGCTATTGTTTTATTGACTGCGACTGCGACTGCGACTGCGACTGCGACTGCGACTGCGACTGCGACTGCGACTGCGACTGCGACTGCGACTGCGACTGCGACTGCGACTGCGACTGCATCCAAGCCCATGCGCGAAACCCGGCTGATCTGTCGCGTGGTCTATCAGCCTGGCGGCAACGTCTGGGTGCGCGAGGTGGTGCTGGCCGACAGCCGCCAAACCCTTCAAACCGTGCGTGTGGACGGCGTGCCCGTCTACAGCTTCACGCGGCAAGGGCCGTTGATCCGCACCGCGCTGGACAACGAACGCATTGAAATCGACCTCGCTCAACCCGGCTGGGCCAGCGACTTCCGGGGCCTGGCCACCGGCCTGGGCACCTGCACGTTGCAACCCTGAGCGGGCACGAAACCCCTGGTGGTCCCGATGTAAAAAAACCATCGCTCGCCGATAATTGTTCTCATGGACAAACAACAACTTCGTGAATTTCGCGCCGCTTTGGTAGAAACCGATACAGCGCTGTCTCCCGATGATCGGCGTTACGTGCCCGGCCTGCACGGCACGCCCGAGGAAGACGTGATCAGTGCGTTGTTTGAAGAAGTGCTGACCCGTCCCCCTCTGGACAGTCAACTGTTTTATTTCACAGGACAGCGTGGCACAGGCAAAAGCACCGAGCTTCGCCGCCTGGAGCAACTGTTGCTGGGGGAGCAATCTCAAGTCATTCGTTTTGACAGCCTGGACTTCATCACCGAAACCGAAAAAGTTACCGTCGAAAGCGTGCTGCTGCTGGTCACAGCAGGCTTGGCTGCCTGGGCTGACGAGCACCACAAGCAAGACTTTTTGGCCGCCAGTGCCTGGACACGCTTTGCAAGCTGGCTCCAGACCGACGTTGAGCTGACCGAGGTATCGGCCCAGGGACTCAAGCTCAAGCTCAAGGAACAGCAAGTCTCAGTGGCCGCCAAAATCCGCAACCTTTCAAGTCCGCTGGAGTGGACGAAACAGGTGCAGGACTTTGCTGGCGACATCGTTGCCTTCATCCGTGAGCGCACCCGACGCGACCGTGTGGTCGTCATCGTCGATTCGCTCGAACGGCTGCGCGGTGTGTCCGGTGCCGATCAGGACGCGATGTTCCAGCACGTCATCACCACCTTCGCGGGCGACTTTGACCGCCTGCGCATCCCCGGTGCCAGCGTGGTGTATTCAGTGCCCCCCTACCTGGCACTCATGGCCGACATCCGCAACTTCGTCACCTGCCATGCGCTGGCATCGGTGCGGGTGTACGGCAAACCCGTTGCCCACGGAAAGCACACTGCCACCCGCCGCCAGCCCCGCACCGAGGGCCTGGACAACATGCGCCGCCTGATCGAACGCCGCTACGCACATTGGAGCCAGGTGCTGGATGACTCGGCGTTGAACGCACTGGCCCAGGCCTCTGGCGGCGATTTGCGCCACTTTATGCAGCGCCTGGTGTCTGGCGTGGTGGGCAAAGCGCCTCATGCGCTGGACCGCTTGCCCCTGCGCGCAGACGATGCCATCGTTCAGCAAGTGATTGACGAAAACCGTGGCGAAACCGAGCGCCTCACCGTGAAAAGCGAATGGCCCTTGCTGGCTGACATCGCAGACACCCACAACGCCATTGCCACAGACCGGGGCGACTCTCTGCGCACCTTGGCACGCTTGTTTGACACCCGTGTCATCCTCAACTACCGCAACGGTGCCGAGTGGTTTGACATCCACCCCCTGCTTTGGCCGCTGATAGACACCTACCGCAGCACCTTGCATGCAAACCCCACTCCTGACGCCCGCTCCGCCACTTGAGGCGGCTTGGCAAACGCTGCGCAGCACCCTCGAATGGGGGGACTCATTTGAGCTGGTGTTTGTGTTCTGTAGCGATGTGCGGGCCAAACAAGCGTTGTTTGAGCGGGCCGATGGGTTCATGCGGGCGCAGGTTCGCCCGTTCCAGCGTCCGGATGTAAGGCAGGCCGCTGACCTGCCCTCACACTTGCTTGCCGCAGCCATTGACCCTGCCAGCGTGCACGTCGAACTGGGCATGCCGCTGTGGTTGGACCTGGACGGACACCCTGGCGACCCCACCTGGAACCAAGCTCGCCAAGACTTCTTGCTGCGCCTCAACGAGCGCCGCGCCACGTTGGCCCGCGAACACAACCGCACCGTCGTGCTGGCGTTGCCGTTGGACTGGACCAAACCAGCTGCCGAGGCAGCCCCTGACCTGTGGACCATCCGCCAGCCCTCGGTGTACCTGGACACTGCAGGTTTGGTGTCTAGCCAGATACCCGAAGACGAGCTGGCAACCGGCGAATCGTTGCCTGACGAAGCCACCCAAAGGCCCGTGCGCGAACTGCCCGAGGCCGTGCTGCGTTGGCAAGCTAGTCAGGCAATCGGGCAAACCCCACTGTCCCTGTGGGATGCCGCAAGGGCCAGTGATGCTGCATTGGCTGCCGGGCACATTGAGCTGGCAAGGCACATCGCCCAAAACAACGCTGATCGCGCACGTGCCCTGCTGGTGGAGTTGGGCCGCACGCCTGAGCGCCTGCGTGACCTGTCGGTCTCCCTGAACAAGCTAGGCGACGTGGCCCGTGCACTGGGGTTGCTGGATGAGGCCTGCCACGCCTATGGTGAGAGCGAGGCCTTGCGCCGAGAGCTGCTGACAGAGTTTGGCCGCACGCCCGAGCGCCTGCGCGACCTGTCGATCTCCATGGAAAGACAAGGCGAGGTGGCCCGTGCACTGGGGCAGCTGGACGAGGCCCGCCGCGCCCATGGCGATAGCGAGGCCTTGCGCCGGACCCTGCTGACTGAGTATGGCCGCACGCCAGAACGCCTGCGCGACCTGTCGGTCTCCCTGAACAAGCTGGGCGACGTGGCCCAGGCGCTGGGGCAACTAGACGAGGCCCGCCGCGCCTATGGTGAAAGCGAGGCTCTGCACCGTGGCCTGCTGACAGAGTTTGGCCGCACGCCCGAGCGCTTGCGCGACTTGTCGATCTCTATGGGAAAGCTGGGTGACGTGGCCCGTGCGCTGGGGCAGCTGGACGAGGCCCGCCGTGCTTACAGCGAGTGTGAGGTAGTGCACCGTGCCCTGCTGACAGAGTTTGGCCGCACACCAGAACGCCTGCGCGACCTGTCGGTCTCCCTGAACAAACTGGGTGAAGTGGCCCAGGCGCTGGGGCAGTTGGACGAAGCCCGCCGTGCCTATGCCGAGAGCGAGACGCTGCTCCGTGGCTTGCTGAGCGAGTTTGGCCGCACGCCAGCGCGCTTGCGCGACCTGACAGTCGCCCTGAACAAGCAGGGTGATGTGGCACTTGCACTGGGACAGCTGGACGAGGCCCGCCGCGCTTATGGCGAGAGCGAGGCACTGAGCCGCGCCCTGCTGACAGAGTTTGGCCGCACGTCAGAGCGCATACGCGACCTGTCGGTCTCTCTGAACAAACTGGGCGAAGTGGCTCAGGCGCTAGGACAGCTGGACGAGGCCCGCCACGTTTATGGAGCGAGCGAGGCACTGCGCCGTGCCCTGCTGACAGAGTTTGGCCGCACGCCCGAGCGCTTGCGCGACCTGTCGGTTTCCTTGGGGAAGCTAGGCGAGGTGGCCCAGGCACTGGGACAGCTGGACGAGGCCCGCCGCGCTTATGGCGAGAGCGAGGCACTGCGCCGTGCCCTGCTGACAGAGTTTGGCCGCACGCCAGAGCGCCTACGCGACCTGTCGGCTTCCTTGGGAAAGCGAGGCGAGGTGGTACAGGCACTGGGGCAGTTGGACGAGGCCCGTCGCGCCTATGGCGAGAGTGAGGCACTGAGCCGATCTCTGCTGACAGAGTTTGGCCGCACGCCAGAGCGCCTGCGCGACCTGTCGATTTCTATTGGACGGCTGGGCGATGTGGCTCGGATGATGGGGCAATTTGATGAGGCTCGGCAAGCATATGCATCACAAGTCGAGCTGGCCACAGAACTCATCACCGCTTATGGTGAGACGGTGGTCGCTCTGGAGGTGCTGGCTGTGGGCGAGCTGCGCCTGGGACAAACACTGTTGCAACAAGGCTTGGATGACGAGGCTCAACCCCATTGCGCACATGCGCATCACTTGTTCCAGCGCTTGGTGTTGGCCATGCCACATGACCAACGGTACACAGCGGCCCTGAAAGCGCTTGAGGCGATGGCCAGCACCGTCCCGGCCAGCCCAGCGCAAACATAAAAAAGCCCCCGGGCGTGGCCGCGCGGGGGCTGGGGTCTGGCGGTCTGCCCAGTCTGTCCTGAGCAAAGAGTGGCCAACAGTGTGGGGTGGCGCGCAGCTGAGCGCCGCCATCCCACCTCGCTCACATGGAAGCTTCGCCAGCAGGCAGTTTGTGGGCGCGCAAGGCCTCGTTGCCTTCCTTGCGCACTTCCTGGCGGGTTTTGGCGGCGGGTGCCGTGGCGGTGATCTGGCCGGTTTCGCCGTTCACGTTCAACGAAGCGGCGCGCTCGGTGCGTGTGGCGTTGCGCACTTCGCTGCGGACCGTGGTCACGGCGGTGGGTGCTTGCACCTCGTCGGCGGCAGAGAACTCACCGCTGGCAGGGAAACCAGCTGCTTGCACGGAGGCGGCGGCCAAAACAGAAGCGGCGGCAAATGTAGCGTTGATGGCGATGTTGCGGATAGAGCGTTGCATGATGAAAGTCCTTTCGGGTCAAGTTGACAAAACCGTTGACGTAACGGGTTGACGTTTCGGGCTGGGCGGGCCACCTGTTGGCCCGTCTTGTTTCCCGCCTCGGTGAGTCGTTTGCGTGTCTGGCTCATCGATGGGGTGAACTTTACTGTTGCATGAAGAGAAGAAAAATAGCAAAATTGTCGATTAATTGTTTCTGAAATCACAATAAAACACCGCTTGAAAACAGGCGGACACCCCTCATGGACCGTTTACTTTCAATGCGTGTGTTCCAGCAAGTGGCCAACGAAGGCAGCTTTTCGGGGGCGGCGCGCAAGCTGGACCTGTCTGCTGCCGTGGTCACCAGGCTGGTGGTGGACCTGGAAGAGCACCTGGGCACCCGGCTCATCCAGCGCACCACGCGCCGCATGATGCTGACCGAAGCCGGGCGGCTGTACCTGGACCGGGTCAACCACATCCTCGATGCCATTGACGAGGCCCACGCCCTGGCCAGCGCCGAGACCGACGAGGTGCAGGGCACCCTGCGCGTGCACGCGCCCCCCGTGCTGGCCGTGCACGTGCTGGCACCGCTGATCGCGGGGTTCAGGTGCCTGCACCCCAACGTGGTGCTCGACATCGATGTCGATGCGCCCAGCAACCCTTCGGTCGAGCAGTACGACATCACGCTGATGGGCGCGCCGTCAGACTTCAACGGCAACGTCATTGCCCGCCCGGTCATCGACTCGTGCGGCATCCTGGTGGCGTCGCCCGCCTACTTGAAGCGCATGGGCACGCCGCACCAGCCCGCAGACCTGGCTGCGCACGACGGTGTGCGCCTGCGCATGGCCGGTACGCGGACCCCAGGCTGGACACTCAGCCCTGTGGTGGACACTGCCGCCGCTGCAGACGGCCCCCGCAAGCCGTTCGCGGGGTCGCCCCAGGCGCAACAGAACCCAATCGGCGGGCCGGTCGAAGCCACCATCCACCCCGTGCTGTGGGCCAACCACACCGACACGCTGCTGCGTGCCGCGCTGGACGGTGCGGGCATCACGTCACTGCCCGTGGAATTGGCCGCGCCCTACCTGGGCAGCCAGGCGTTGGTCAGGGTGCTGCCCGACTGGATCACGGGCCGCTTCACGCTGTTTGCCGCCATGCCCAGCAGGCGTTTTGTGCCCCGGCGCACGCAGGTGTTTCTGGACTATCTGATCAAGGAAACACGCCAACGACTGGAGGTAGCGATGCGCGCCGGCGGCATGCCGGATTAACGGGCTGAGGTACAACCTGTCAAGCTGCGCCCGACAGTCAGTTGGCCAGCCAACGGGTCACTGGGCCGTGCCAGATGTGCCTGACGTACCCGGCGGCTGCGACAAAATGGCCATGGTGATGCGCGACACGCACACCAGCTGGCCCGCCTCGTTCGTGATGTCAATGGCCCACACGTGCGTGCTGCGGCCCAGGTGAACGGGTTTGGCCGTGCCCGTGACCCAGCCCGAGCGCACCGCGCGCAGGTGGTTGGCGTTGATGTCCAGCCCCACCGTCACGTGGCCTTCCGGGCAGGCAAAGTAAGCCCCCAGCGAGCCCAGCGTTTCGGCCAGCACCACGCTCACGCCACCGTGCAGCAGGCCCATGGGTTGGCGGGTGCGGGCATCGACAGGCATGCGCGCCACCAGCCCGTCGTCCAGGATGGTGTGCACCTCGATGCCCAGGTGCTCAACGGCCGTGCCAGCTGCGGTGGCCGATATGGAAGCAAGGTCGATGGGCTTTTGCCAGATGGAAGGTGTGGTCATGTGAATGCTGTGAAAAGCTGTGTCCAGCGCCGGTCTGGCAGAGGCAGACAAGGTGAAAAATGAATGTGGCTGGCATTCTGCACTTGCCGTGTGTGTCGTCACTGCTTTGTCAGTGGCCAGACGGCTTGCGCGGGGCCATCAGCTGTCATGTGTGCGTCACCGGGGACCGCTACCCCGTGTTCGCCCGCTTGTGCCCCGCTGGGGTGGGCATGCAAACTTCGCGGCCATGAATGCCCCACTGACCCCATCTTCACCGATCCCATCCGAGTCCCACGCACCCGCGTTCGAGCCCCGCCTGCGGCTCTACCAGGCCTGGCTGCAGCAGCACCATGGCCTAACGTTCGACAGCTACGACGCGCTGTGGCGTTGGTCCACCACCGATCTGGAAGCGTTCTGGCAAAGCATTTGGGACTACTTTGGCATGGACTCGCCCACGCCGCACACGGCGGTGCTGCAAGGCGGCCCCATGCCGCATGTGAAATGGTTTGACGGTGCGCAGGTGAACTACGCACACCAGGTGCTGCGACATGCCGATGCGGCGCATGCGCTGGGCCTGCCCGCCATCGTCAGCGACAACGAGCGCGGCGAGGCGCGCGAACTCAGCTGGCCCGAGCTGCGCCGCCAGGTGGCCTCGGTGGCGCTGACGCTGCGCGGGCTGGGCGTGCAAAAGGGCGACCGCGTCGCCGCCTACCTGCCCAACGTGCCCGAAACCATGGTGGCGTTCCTGGCCACGGTCAGCATCGGTGCCATCTGGAGCGTCTGCGCCCCCGACATGGGCACGCCCGCCGTGCTCGACCGCTTCAGCCAGATCGAACCCAAGGTGCTGATTGCCACCGACGGCGTGGTGTACGCGGGCAAGGCGCTGGACCGTTCCGCCGTGGTGCAAGGCCTGCGCGACGCGCTGCCCAGCGTGCAGCACCTGGTGCTGCTCGAAACCCCGCACGCTTCTGAATCAATAGCTGGTCACACAAATTGGACAAGCGCAATCGGCCAAAAAGATACTGAAACCGATGCCTTCGAACCCGAATGGCTGCCGTTCGACCACCCGCTGTGGATCGTCTATTCCAGCGGCACCACCGGCCTGCCCAAGCCCATCGTGCACGGACACGGCGGCATCCTCATGACGCTGCTGGCACTCAAGGCCCTGCACAACGACATCGGCAACAGCGCCCACCCCAACAACCTGGGCGAGCGCTTCCACTGGTACAGCTCCACCGGCTGGGTGATGTGGAACGCCCAGCTCGCCGGGCTGGCGGGCGGCACCACCGTCGTGCTGTTCGACGGCAGCCCTGGCGGCAGCAAAGACGCGCCCGACTGGACCGTGCTGTGGCGCTTCGCCGCCCGCCACGGCGTGACGTGGTTCGGCGCCGGTGCCGCGTTCTACGCCAGCTGCATGAAGGCTGGGGTGGACCTGGCTGCACTGCAGGCACAAGGCCATGACCTGAGCCGCATCCGCGCCCTGGGCAGCACCGGCTCGCCACTGGCCGAAGACGTGCAGCGCTGGGGCACCGAGCAGTTCCGTCGCCTGAGACAAGTTGCGACAACGCCCGAAGGAAGCGTGGGGGGCGAACCGAGCCGCGCCGGGCCGCCCCAAGCGGCGAGAGCCCCCCTCGGGGGGGCAGCGACCGAAGGGTGTGTGGGGGGCGAACGTTTCACCGCCGGGCCGCCCCAAGGTGAAACAGCCCCCTCGGGGGGCAGCGACCAGAGGGAGCCCCGGCCCGGTAACGGGACGCTTGGGGGCGATATCTGGTGGTGCAACATTTCCGGCGGCACCGACTTTTGCGGCGCGTTCATCGGTGGCAACCGCGAGCTGCCACAGGTGCCCGGCCAGATGCAGTGCCGCCTGCTGGGCTGCGCGGTCGAGGCGTGGAACGAAGACGGCCAGCCCGTCATCGGCGAAGTGGGCGAGCTGGTGTGCACCCAGCCCATCCCGTCCATGCCCTTGTATTTCTGGGGTGACCAGCACCACGCCCGCTACCTGTCGAGCTACTTTGACATGTATCCAGGGGTCTGGCGCCACGGCGACTGGCTGAAGGTGGGTGCCGACAGCGGCTGCGTGATTTTCGGCCGCAGCGACGCCACCATCAACCGCCACGGCCTGCGCATGGGCACCAGCGAAATTTACAACGCCGTCGAAGCGCTGCCCGAGGTGCTCGACAGCCTGGTGGTGGACCTGGAGTACCTGGGGCGCGAGAGTTTCATGCCGCTGTTCGTGGTGCTGCGGCCTGGGCTGGCGCTGGATGACGCGCTGACCGAGCGCATCCGCAGTGCTATCCGGCTGGCCTTGTCCCCCCGGTTCTTGCCAGATGACATCAGGGTCGTGCCCGAGGTGCCGCGCACCTTGTCGGGCAAGAAGCAGGAGCTGCCCATCAAAAAGCTGCTGTTGGGGCACGAGCTGGACAAAGTGGTCAACCGCGACGCCATGGCCAACCCGGCCTGCCTGGACTGGTACGTGGCCTATGCGCAGGCGCACCGGGCACACGGTGGCGAGCTGGCTGCCCAGGGCGGCGGGCAGGCTGCGTGATGGCCGATGCGATGGCCTATGCCGCAGGGCTGGGGCGGGGCGTCAGGCGCTGACGCTCGGCAGCAGGCCCAACGACGCGGCCTTGAACACGGCTTCTGCGCGGGAACTGACGTTCAGTGCAGCGAACACGGCTGAAATGTGGGTTTTCACGGTGCTGTCTGCCAGGTTCAACTCACCGGCAATGGTTTTGTTGGACTTGCCCTGGGCCAGTTTCAGCAGGCAATCGAGCTGTCGCGGCGACAACGTGGCAAGCGCTGCCGTGGTGGCTTCGTGCTGAGCATGGGGCACACGCAGGGCCACCGCCTGGGGCGGCAGGTACACGCCACCGGCCAGCATGGTGCGCAACGCGCCCAGCAAGGTGTCGGTGTCGGCTGATTTGGACACGAACCCAGCGGCACCCAGCTCGACCAGTTCGTTCACCAGCGCAGGTGTCGCGTCACCCGACAGCATCATCACGGGTGAATCGGGGTGAGCGGCCAGCACGCGCGTCAGCCCTTGCGCGCCCTGGCTGTCGGGCAGTTTGTAGTCCAGCAAGATCAGGTCGTATGGACCGGGCCGGGCCACGGCATCGGCAATCGAGGTAACACTGTCGCATTGCAACGTGGGGTCCAGGTCTTCCAGCAGGAACTGCAGTCCCTGGGAAAACAGCACGTGGTCGTCGATGAGCAATGCGCGCATGGCTTGATGAACCAGCCACATCAGGTGTGTGGCCGCAAAATGTAAAGAACGGTTAAATAATGTAACGAATCAGGTTTGCGTCAACCTGACCTGCGTCAAGTGAAGGCGTGGTCACGCCGTGCGATGCCTGCCAATGACGCCGTTCAGGGTCAGGAAGCGGACAGGTGGAGGTGGCGCATGCGCTTATCATGAAGCACACCCTTCCCCAACACCTTGCACGGCAACCGTTTTCTCATGAGCACAGACCGCATCAATCAGGAACTGGACGACGCCCGGCGCAGCGGGCCGTTGCGCGACATCATCATCCCACCTTGCCCGGAATTGCTCGTGCGGCTGCAGGCTGCCACGGCCACGGGAGAGCCCGACGTGGCGGAAATTGACCGCATTGCCAGTGCCGACGTGGCCATGGCCGCCGCCCTCATCCGCCAGGCCAACAGCCCGCTGTATGCGCTGGAACACCGCGTGAACACCGTTGGGCAGGCCATGACCGTGATCGGGCTGCAACCTGCCGTGCGGCTGCTCAGTGGCTTCCTGACGCGCCAGGCCATCCGGCCGCAATCGGCCATGCTGGCGCACTTCTGGGAAAGCTCCACCCGCCGCGCCATCGCGTGCGAGCACATCGGCAGCCTGCTCTACACCATGGACGCGGGGCTGGCGTACAGCTTCGGGCTGTTCTGCCACGTGGGCATGCCGGTGATGATGCAGGGCGTGAAGGGCTATGGTTCCACCATCACCGAAGCGCTGGCTCGCAAGGACCGCACCTTTGTGCAGACCGAGAACGCCAACCACCGCACCGACCATGCCGTGGTGGGTGCCCTCGTGGCGCGCACCTGGCGCTTGCCCGCCGATGCGGCTGTGGCCATCCGCCTGCACCACGATTTCAGTTGCCTGACTGACGAGACGTTTTCGCAGTCCGTGCGCAGCCTGGTGGCCATTGGCCTGATTGCCGAGCACCTGGTACAGCGCCATGAACAGGCTCCAGAGCTGCGCGACTGGCAGAAATACGGCGAAGCTTGCCTGGCGTTTCTGGCTGTCGATGCGGCCGAGTTGGAACTGTGGGAAGACCAACTGCACCCCGCGCTGGCAGCGGTCACGCTGGAGTGAAAACGCCCAGGCACTGAGCGGCTGAGGGTCTTTCGCCCATGCCCGCTCGGTCTGCCCATTCAGGCAACCGATTCAGGCGGCCTGTTCAGGCCGCGCGCGACGCAGGTCGGCGGTTGACCAGCACGATGCCGACGGCCACGCCCACCAGCGCGAGGCCCAGCTGCAGCGTCAGCGGCTCGCCCAGCAGCAACACCCCGAAGGTCAGCGCGAACAGCGGGGTCAGGAAGGTGAACGACGACATTTGCGTGGCGGGGTAGTGCCGCAGCATCCACATCCATGTCAGGTAACTGGCAAATGCACCGACGAAGGTTTGCAGCGCCAGCGAGCCCCACACCCATGCCGGGTAGTGCAGCCCCCAGGTCTCACCCAGTGCCACCGACATCACCGGCATGGTCAGCGCCGTGACGCCCAGCTGGTAGAACAGCGCTTTTTCGGCAGACACTTTGGCCACGTTGGTGGTGCGCAGCACCAGTGTGGTCAGCCCCCACAGCGCGCCTGCGGCCAGGCCCATGGCATCGCCCAGCAGTTGCCCCTGTTTGCCTGCCGTGGCGGCAAACCCTTCTGAAAACGCCAGCCCCACGGCGGCAAACGCGATGCTTAGCCCCACCCATTGCAGGCCGCGCAGCCGCTCGGTCACCACAAAACGTGGCAGCAGCAAGGCCACCACAAACGGGGAGGTGTACAAAAAAACCGTCAGCCGCGAGGCCGACGTGTGCTGCAGCCCCAGGTAAATGAACACGAACTCGCCCGCAAACAGCGACCCCGCCAGCAGGCCCGGCAACAGGCTGCCATCGCGGTTGAACAGCGGTATGCCGCGCCACTGGCACCACAGCCACAGCAGCAGCGTGGCACCGCCGCAGCGCACCGTGCCTTGCCACATGGGCGGCATTTCGGCCACCGCCGTCTTGATGAGGATTTGCTGCAACCCCCAGAACGCGCAGCAGGCCACCAGCAACCCGATGGCCAGGCCGTCAAGCCGGGGTTTGACCACCGGCGCCTGCCCACCACTCATGTGCGCCCCCAAACCTGCCGCGTTGCGTCAGGCCCCCCGAGGGGGTTGAGCAAACTTGGGGCGACCCGGCGTTTACTCATGTCCCCAGCCCCGCGTGGTCCAACAGCTTGCCGCGGTGGTACAGCAGCGGGGCGGCCTGGCTGCTGCTGTGGCAGGCCAGCACTTCGCCCACGAAGATGATGTGATCGCCTTCCGGGTACTGGCTGCGGTTGGCGCATTCAAAGGTGGCCAGCGTGCCGCCGATCAGCGGCGTACCGGTCAGCCCGGTGGTGATGTCCACGCCCGCAAAGCGGTCGATGTCACGCGCCGCAAACTGCATGGCCCACGGCAGCTGCTGGGCAGACAGCACGTTGACGGCGTAATGGCTGCACGCCTGGAAGGCGGCCAGCGCACGCGACGCGCGCCCCAGGCTCCACAGCACCAGCGGCGGCGACAGCGACACCGAGTTGAACGAACTCACGGTCAGCCCGACGGGCACGCCCTGCGGGTCGATGGCGGTGACCACGGTCACGCCGGTTGCAAACTGGCCCAGCGCTTCGCGCAAGCTGTGTTCGCTGACGGGCGCCCAGGTCGGTGGCAAGGGGGCATCGGTACGGGAGGTTGGAGCGAGCATGGCTGGGGGCTGGAAAAAAGTAACCGACGATTGTGCGTGAAACGGTTGGCCGGTACGGACACTTCGGTGAACAGGCCAATGAAAATTCAATGAAAAAAAGGTATCTAGCGCTTTCAAATAAAGCGCAGACAGCTATCAAAACACGTTTGACCGGTGCCGCCCAACGTTGTGGCTCAACGGTGCCGCTTCACCATGTCGCTTCATGGCATCGCTTCACGATGTCGTTCAGGGCAGCACCCGACCATCGGGCAACGTCACTTTCTGGTGCGAGGCGTTGTCGCGCGTGGGGCGGCGCAGTGTGCGTTGGGTCAGCACGTGGTCCACGAAGGTCTGGGTGTAGAGCAAATAGGTGTTGGTGTAGCGGCCCGTCTGGTAGGCCTTGCCCAGTGTGGCAAAGCCGTCTTTGCCCGAGGCAATGAAGTCGTTGGTGGTGGCCACGTAGGTGCGGGCCGGGTCCAGTGGGGCCCAGATACCGGTGCGGCGGTCGCGCACTTCCACGCGACTGAAACGCTGGCCACGGGGTTGGCGCATGTCCAGGTCCCAGCGCAGCCCGGCGGCGTAGGGGTGCGAGCCGTCAGACAGCGCCTGGTCAAGGTGGTTGGCCACGGCGTCTTCCAGCGTTTGCCGCACCTCTGCACCGCTCAGCTCCAGCTCAAACAGCACGTTGGTGAACGGCAGCAGGGTGAAGGCCGTGTCCATGGTCAGCTGGCCTGCGCGCAGCGGCACGCGCACGCCGCCTCCGTTTTGCAGGGCAAAGTCGGCGCGTTTGCTGGCAGCCAAAAAGGCTTCGGCCACGGCCTGTGCCACGTCGCTGCCACGCGCCAGCGTGTTGGCGGCCTCGCACCCGGCCACGCCACCACTGCGGTGGGCACGTTCGCCCGGCACGCGCACCAGGCACAGTGCTTCGGGCGCACTGCCAATGGGTTTGGCGCGCTCGGCGGCCATGCGGTCGGTGTAGGTTTGCAGCAGGGCGGCGGCGGTGGCGTCGGGAGCGTGCACCGCTACTTCAGGCTGGGTGGCGGCCAGTTGGGTCACCAAGGTGTTGCGCGCGTCGCCGCTCAGGGTTTGCCACTGGCCTGCGGCATTTTTCTGCTTGAAGGGCTCGCCGATCAGCAAACTGGCTTTGCCACCGCAGTGGGCCACGTGGCCCTCGGCATCGAACGCCACCGCCATCTGCCCGAATGCCTTGCTGTATTCCCATGCCTGGCCGATGCACACGGTGTGGCCCGCTTTGTCACGCACCACGGTGGGGTAGGCCCCGGCCTGCGCCGCCAGGCCCACGGCGCTGAAGTCGCCCAGCAGGGTGTGCGAGTCGCCGCCGATGACCACGTCCACCCCGGTCAGCTGCTTCACCATGGCCATGTCGGCAGCGTAGCCCTGGTGCGTGATGGCCACGATGTGGCGCACGCCCAGCGCGGTCAGGCGGTCGATGGCGGCTTGCGCGGCGGTCGCTTCGTGCAAAAAGGCCGTGCTGTCGAGCGGGCGCGACGAGTTGGTGGTTTTGCCTGCAATGGTCAACCCGATCAGCCCCACCTTCACCCCACCCACGTCTTTGATCAGGTGGGGCTTGAGGTAAGGCGGCCGACCCGGCGGTGCCAGCGGGGTGCCGGGGGCGGGTACCACGTTGCTCGACACCACACCGGTTTGGCAGGTACCTTTGGCCAGGTGGTCCAGGAAGCCGCGCAGTACACCGTCGCCGTCGTCGAACTCGTGGTTGCCGGGCGTGAACGCATCGAAGCACACGGTGTTCATCAGTGCCGCATCGGCCTCGCCTTTGAACAGGGTGTAGTACAGCGAGCCCGTCAGCGCATCGCCCGCGTGGATTTTCAGCAAATTGGGCGTGTCTGCCACCGCTTTGAACGCCGCCGTTTGCCGGGCAAACCCGCCCAGCGAAACCTGGGTGGGCACACCGCCAAAGCGCAGCTCGGTGTCGGCAAACGGCTCCAGTTGCGAGTGGTGGTCGTTGATGTGCGCAATGTTCAGCGTGAACACCCCTGGCGAGGGGGGCGGCGTGCTGCACCCCGACAGCGCCACCACGCCACTCAGCAGCACCCACGCTGCCCTGCGGAGGTGGGGCGGCCAATCGGCACGGGTGGGCTGGGCGGGGAGCAGACGAGGGGCGTGAGTGGAGGTCATGTTCGGTGCGCGGTGGTGCAGGCGGGGCAGCCAAGGCATGCATTGTGACGGTGGGTCAGCGGCAGGTGGTGCCTGCGCGGGACTTTCTAGAATCGGGCAATGTGGCGTGCTCTCAAACCTGTGGCGTGTGGTCTGTGTTGTGCCGGTGTGATCGGCTGGGGAGGCATGGCGGCGGCAGCTGGCGCAGGCAAAGGCATGGGGCGTGTGGCGGACTCCGCAACGGCGGTACATGTGCCTGTGGGGGCACCCCAACCAGCGGGCATGCCCGGTTGGTTGGAGATCGGCACCGTGCCCGCGCCGTTCGAAGCCATGCCCGCGCTGTCGGTGACCGAGGCGCCAGCGGGGGTGGGCGCACCGCCGTTCGTTGCACGCAAACCCGTTCGCACGTTCATGCCCGCACCGGCCAGCGACCCGTGCCGAGACTGGGGTGCACGCCTGCCCAACGTGAAGCCTGCGCTGTGCACCGCGGCGCGGCTGCTGCCCACCGAGGGCCGGTCGAACCAGGGACGCGCGCTGTTCATGCGCGACGTGGTGGCCCCCGACGCGCAGCTGCGCGTGCTGGTGGTGGGGGCCATTCACGGGGATGAGCTGTCGTCGGCCGCGCTGGCGCTGCACTGGATTCAGAACGCCGAAGAAACGCCGTACAACGCACATTGGCGGTTCATCCCCGCGCTCAACCCTGACGGCCTGATGGCCCGCCCACCCACGCGTGTGAATGCCAAGGGCGTGGACCTGAATCGCAACTTTCCCACGCCCAACTGGGCCCGCGATGCCAAGGTGTACTGGGAGAAGCGCACCCGCAAAGACCCGCGCCGCTGGCCCGGCCTCAAGCCGCTGTCAGAGCCCGAATCGCGCTACCTGCACGACGAAATGGCGCGTTTTCAGCCCGATCTGATCGTCAGCATCCACGCGCCCTACGGTGTGCTCGACTTTGACGGCCCCGGCACGCCACCGCCCAAACTGGGCCGCCTGTACCTGGACCAGGTGGGCATCTTCCCCGGCAGCCTGGGCAATTACGGTGGCGTGCACAAGGGCATGCCGGTGGTCACCATCGAGCTGCCCAACGCCATGCGCACACCGCTGGAGGCCGAAATGCGCCAGATGTGGCTGGACCTGCTGCGTTGGATGAGCGAACGGATTCACCCTGCGCCGGGTGGTGGTGTGCGGTAGGGGGGGGCGAGTTGCGGTGGTGGGTGCAAAGCTCATCCGATTGCTGTGACGTGGGTATTGGGCTGACTGTGCGTGCTGTCGGGGTGTTTCACGTGAGGTTGGGCTCTGGATGCATGCGGGGTTTGTTGGCACGTGGCGTGGCGGGTGGGCCATGGGGGGGCTCATGCGGGGTGGTCGGCTGGCGCCGACTGCGCTCCGGTGCTTGACCGTGGGGCGCGCCGCAAAACTCACTGCGCGCCCTTGAAGGGCGCTCCGTTCAAACAATTGCGGCAAATTTGAGGTGGAAGTGCGCTGGTGCGCACCCGCCCCACGGCCTGTGCGCCTCGCCACCCCGCAAACGAGCCACCCCCATGGCCCACCCGCCACGCCACTGA
>JAVBXK010000074.1 GCA_030824555.1 bacterium | reverse complement strand
CATACGGCAGCCATGACGGGGACCGGTCTGCAAGCAGCCCACGCAGACAGTACCGTGGCCAAGGCCTCGGCAGATGCCCGCACCGAATGGCCCGAACTGGCCCGTTTCATCGCCCAGCTCACCGCCCTGCGCGCGGCGTTGCCCGCACTGCGCCACGCCACCTGGTTCAACGGCACAGCCCCTGCACCCACAGCACACCCAGACATCGAGTGGTTGGATGCCAACGGCCAGCCCCTGTCAGCAGAAGCATGGAACCATCCCCACCACCGCACGTTGGCCGCCGCCATCACCGT
Source organism: bacterium (assembly GCA_030824555.1). GTDB lineage: Bacteria > Pseudomonadota > Gammaproteobacteria > Burkholderiales > Burkholderiaceae_C > UBA2334. The sequence continues at coordinate 44,878 of JAVBXK010000074.1, read as the reverse complement.
GGGCGAACCCGGCCATGCTGCCACCGAGCGCGTGCTGACCATCTGGCACGCCAGCGACCACCCCGTGCGCTGCCAGCTGCCACCGGGGGGCTGGACCCTGCACCTTGACAGCGCCCACCCCTTTACAGCCGCCATGGACTGCACCGATGCCCTGGCACTGAACGAACCCTGCGTGTGTGTGCTGGTTCAGCCCTTGCTTGTCCCCTGAGCGGCTGAGCGCCCCTTTCACTCATGCCGCCCACCTTCAGCACCCATTCATGAACACACCTCACCCGCCCCTGCTGTCACGTCGCACCAGCGGTGTGTTGCTGCACATCACCAGCCTGCCGGGGCCACACGGGTCTGGTGACCTGGGGGCCTGTGCCCGGCACTTTGTCGATTGGCTGGCCGCTGCGGGCCAGACGCTGTGGCAAATCCTGCCGCTCACCCCCGCCGGACCGGGCAATTCGCCGTACCAGAGCGTGTCGGCCTTTGCCGGCAACCCCCTCATGGTCGACCTGGACGACCTGGTGCAGCGCGGCTGGTTGCCCTGGATGCCCCGGCAAGGCTTTGACCACAACCGTTGCGACTTCGAACGCATCACGCCCTACCGCATGCAGGCGCTGCGGGAAGCCTGGCGCGGCTTTCAGGTCAAGGCACACGAGGCTGACTGGCAAGCCTTCCATGCCTTCTGCGACACCCACCGCCACTGGCTGGACGACTACGCGCTGTTCATGGTGCTCGACCAGCGGCTGGGCGGCCCCTGGACCAGCTGGCCCCATGCACTCGCCCAGCACGACCCCGCTGCGCTGGCCGCCCTGCAGCAGGAAGCTGGCGACGAGCTGGGTTTCTGGCGCTTTGTGCAGTGGCGCTTCTGGGTCCAGTGGCTGGCGCTGCGCACCTATGGCCGCAAGCAAGGCGTGCACATGGTGGGCGACGCGCCCATCTTCGTGTCGCACCACAGCGCCGACGTGTGGGCGCGCCCGCAAGAGTTTTTGCTCGATGGCAACGGCCAGCCCACCGAAGTGGCTGGCGTGCCCCCAGACTACTTCAGCGCCACCGGCCAACGCTGGGGCAACCCCCTGTACAACTGGTCAGCCATGGCACACAACCGGTACGACTGGTGGACTGCCCGCATGGCACACCTGTTCAAGCAGGTCGACGTGGTGCGGCTCGACCACTTCAGGGGGTTCGAGGCGTACTGGGCCATTCCCGCCAGCGAGCCCACGGCCGTTGCGGGCAGCTGGCAACCCGGCCCCGGCAAGGCATTTTTCGACACCCTGCGCGACCGGCTGGGCGAGCTGCCCATCATTGCCGAAGACCTCGGCATCATCACCCCACAGGTGACGGCGCTGCGCGATGCCTGTGGCTTTCCCGGCATGCGCATCCTGCATTTCGCGTTCGGGGGCGGACCCGACAACCCCTACCTGCCGCACAACCACGTGCCCTACACCATTGCCTACACCGGCACCCACGACAACGACACCACGCTGGGCTGGTGGCAGCACGCCCGCGCCGCTGAGCGCGCCCATGTGCAAACCTACCTGGGCCCGCATGTCGACGCCGAACCCCACTGGGCACTCATGCTGGCCACGTCTTCATCGGTGGCCCAAACCGCCATCTTCCCGTTCCAGGATGTGCTGGGGCTGGACGGACGCCACCGCATGAACACACCCGGCATGGCGGAAGGCTGCTGGGCATGGCGCTTCGACTGGCAGCAAGTGGGCCACCAGCCCGCCGAGCGCCTGCGCACCATGACCCTTGCGCATGGCCGGGGCCCACACACCTGAGGCAGCGTCCGACAACGCCCTGTGCTTCACCCGTTTTTGCATTCATCAGATTGACCCGAGGACACCCCCATGCGCACATCTCCCCAACAACTGGCCCGGCAGACCATCGCCCTGGTGCTGGCCGGCGGACGCGGCACGCGCCTGCACAGCCTGACCGACCGGCGCGCCAAGCCGGCGGTGTACTTTGGCGGCAAGTTCCGCATCATCGACTTCGCGTTGTCCAACTGCCTGAACTCGGGCGTGCGGCGCATGGGCGTGGTCACGCAATACAAGTCGCACAGCCTGCTGCGCCACCTGCAGCGCGGGTGGAGTTTTTTGCGCAACGAGTTCAACGAGTTCATCGACCTGCTGCCCGCCCAGCAGCGCATGGACGACGAAAGCTGGTACCTGGGCACCGCCGATGCGGTGTACCAGAACCTGGACATCCTGCGTGCCCACAAGCCCGAATACATCCTGGTGCTGGCAGGGGACCACATCTACAAGATGGACTACGCGCAACTGATTGCCGACCACGTGGCCCAGGGCAAGGCGTGCACGGTGGGCTGCATCGAGGTGCCGTTGGCAGAGGCCAGCGCCTTCGGCGTGATGGCCATTGACGACCAGCGCCGCATCGTCAGCTTCACCGAAAAACCCGCCTACCCCGCCCCCATGCCCGGCCACCCCGACATGGCGCTGGCCAGCATGGGCATCTACGTGTTCACCGCACAGGCGCTGTTCGACGCGCTGGCGGCCGACGCCGGCACCGCCGGCTCCAGCCGAGATTTCGGCAAAGACATCATTCCCGCGCTGGTGGCCCAGGGCCAGGCCGTGGCCCACCCGTTCGGCCTGTCATGCGTGAAAAGCAGCCCGGAGGCCCCCAGCTACTGGCGCGACGTGGGCACGGTGGACGCCTACTGGCAAGCCAACATCGACCTCACCGGCACCGTGCCCGAGTTGGACATGTACAACCGCGACTGGCCCATCTGGACCTACCAGGAGCAACTGCCACCGGCCAAGTTCGTGTTCAACGACGATGGCCGACGCGGTTCTGCGGTCGATTCGCTGGTGTCGGGCGGCTGCATCATTTCGGGTGCGGCCATCAACCGCTCGGTGCTGTTTTCGAGGGTGCGCGTGCACTCGTACTGCGACGTGCAGGAGGCCGTGGTGCTGCCCGAAGTAACCATCGGCCGCCACTGTGTGCTGAAAAAAGTGGTCATCGACCACGGTTGCCAGATTCCCGATGGCACGCAGATCGGGGTGGACGCCGAGGCCGATGCCCGGCGCTTCCACCGCACGCCTGGCGGCGTGGTGCTGGTCACTTCAGACATGCTGGCACGGCTGTGAACGCCACCCGCACCCGCCCCAAACGCCTTGTGCACAAGGCCGCACCGCAGTTGAAGGTGCTGTACGTGTGCACCGAGGTGTACCCCTGGCTCAAAACCGGCGGCCTGGCCGACGTGAGTGCGGCCCTGCCCCCAGCCCTGCGCTTGGCCGGGTTGGACGTGCGCGTGCTGGTGCCCGCCTTCCCCGCGCTGGCGCAAGCTGCCAGCGTGTGCGGCGCACCCATTGCACTGCCACCCGGCACCGCTGACGGCCCCGGCCCACGCGCCGACACCGCCGGCACGGCAGCGCCCTGGCTGCAACCGGCCAACTGGCACAACCTGACCACCGCCGATGCGTCCACATGCACGCCACAGGTGTATCTGCTGCACGCTCCCGGCCTGCTGGACCAGCCCGGCAACCCCTACACCGATGCCAGCGGCCAGCCCTGGCCCGACAGCGCCCGGCGCTTTGCCTGGCTGGGCTGGGCGGCAGCACGCCTGGGCACCGGCCTGGATGCCACCTGGCAACCCGACGTGGTGCACGGCCACGACTGGCACACTGGCCTCAGCGCAGCCTACCTGCACGCCTTGGCCGAGCGCGGCCAGCGCGTGCCCGCCACCGTGTTCACCATCCACAACCTGGCCTACCAGGGCATCTTCGGGCCCGAGGTGATGGCCCCCATGGGCTTGCCCGCCAGCCAGTTCGGTCTGCGCGGGCTGGAGTTCCATGGCAACGTGTCGTTCATGAAGGCGGGCTTGCAGTACAGCCAGGCACTGACTACCGTCAGCCCCACCTATGCCAGTGAAATCACCCAGCCGGAGCAGGGGCACGGCCTGGACGGCTTGCTGCGCGAACGGCAAGCGCAGCTGCACGGCATATTGAACGGTGTGGACGGTGCCGTGTGGGACCCGCAAGCCGACGCACTGGCCCCCCACGCCTACAGCGCCAGCAACCTGGCCGGCAAAGCCGTGGCCAAAGCGGCACTGCAAATCGACATGGGGCTGCAAGCCGACCCGGCCGCACTGCTGTTTGTGGTGGTCAGCCGCCTGACCGACCAGAAAGGCCTGCACCTGTTGCCCCAGGTGGTGGACGAGCTGGTACAACGCGGCGGCCAACTGGCCGTGCTGGGCGAAGGCGACGCGACCATTGAGCAGGCGCTGCGTGCCTGCGCCCAGCGACACCCCGGCCGCGTGGCCCTGCACAAAGGCTACAGCGAAGCACTGGCGCACCGCATGGTGGCCGGGGGCGACGTGATCATGGTGCCCTCGCGCTTCGAGCCCTGCGGCTTGACCCAGCTGTACGGACTGCGCTACGGCACGCTGCCACTGGTGCGCGCAGTAGGCGGGCTGGCCGACACCGTCACCGACTGTTCGCTGGAAAACCTGGCCGATGGCAGCGCCAGCGGCTTCGTGTTCCACCGGCTGGATGCAGACGACCTGGCCCGAGCCGTGCGCCGCGCCTTCGCCCTGCACGCCCGCCCGGCTGACTGGCAGGCCGTGCAGCGCCACGCCATGGGCCTGCGGTTCGACTGGGCGCGCGCCGCCCAGGCCTATGCGGGGCTGTACGCACAGCTGGCACAGGACGTGCTTTGAAACAACGCGCACCCCATTCAGCGCTCAAGTTACAAGCAATTTCGACCTTCATCGCTTATCAAACATACAACTTAAGCTCTGCTTTTTAAACCGATGAACACCCTACTCCACCCCACACACACATCGACTGACAGTGCCGCCGCTTTCGAGTACGACCAGCTCGACAACACGGTCGACGCGCTGCGCAAATCCATCGCCAACCGCTTGGTGTACGCGGTGGGCAAAGACCTGCGCACCGCCACCCGACGCGACTGGCTGTTTGCGTTGTTTCACGCTGTGCGCGACCGCACCATGCACCGCTGGCGCGAAACCCTGACCGCCGCCAACGACCAGGACGCCAAGCGCGTGTACTACCTCAGCATGGAGTTCCTGATCGGGCGAGCCCTGACCAACGCCCTGATGTCGGTAGGCGTTTACGACGATGCCAAAACCGCCTGCACCCAACTGGGTGCAGATTTCGATGCCCTGATTGACCTCGAAGCCGACCCCGGCCTGGGCAACGGTGGCCTGGGGCGGCTGGCCGCGTGCTTTCTGGACTCGATGGCCACGCTGGGCGTGCCCGGCATGGGCTACGGCATCCGCTACGACTACGGCATGTTTGCCCAGCGCATCATGCGCGGACGCCAGGTGGAAGAGCCCGATTACTGGCTGGTCAACGGCAACCCGTGGGAATTCATGCGCCCCGAAATCAGCTACACCGTGCGCCACGGCGGGCGGCTGGTGCAGGTGGGCCACAAGGTCAGCTGGGTCGACACCGAAGACGTGATTGCCGCCGCCTATGACAGCGGCGTGCCCGGCCACGAACTGAGCAGCGTGACCACCTTGCGCCTGTGGTCGGCCCGCGCCACCACCGGCATCAACCTGGACGCCTTCAACAAGGGCGACTACATGAAGGCCGTGGAGGCCAAAAACCAGTCCGAAAACGTGTCGCGCGTGCTCTACCCCGACGACAGCACCGACCACGGCAAAGAGCTGCGCCTGCGCCAGGAGTACTTCTTCGTCAGCGCCTCGCTGCAAGACATCCTGCGCCGCTACCTCAAAACCCACGGCAGTTTCGACTTGCTGGCCGACAAGGTGGCCATCCACCTGAACGACACCCACCCAGCGCTGGCCGTGCCCGAGCTGATGCGCCTGCTGGTTGACGACCACGAGCTGGAATGGGATGCGGCCTGGGGACTGTGCCAGCGCATCTTCAGCTACACCAACCACACACTGATGAGCGAGGCGCTGGAAACCTGGCCGGTGGACTTGCTGGGCCGCCTGCTGCCGCGCCACCTGCGCATCATTTACGACCTGAACGCCCGCTTCCTGGCCCAGGTGCACGCCCAGTTCCCCGACGACAACGACCTGCTGCGCCGTGTGTCGCTGATTGACGAACGCGGCCAGCGCCGCGTGCGCATGGCCTACATCTCGGTGCTGGCCAGCCACAAGGTGAATGGCGTGTCGGCGCTGCACAGCAAGCTGATGACGGAAACCATCTTTGCCGACTTTGCCCGGATCTTCCCCGAGCGCTTTTGCAACAAAACCAACGGCATCACGCCCCGGCGCTGGCTGTCGCAGGCCAACCGGCCGCTGTCGGCGCTGATCGACAGCCGCATCGGCACCACCTGGCGGCGCAACCTGGACGAGCTGACCGCTCTGCGCGAGCTGGCCGACGAGCCCGAGTTCAACAGCGCCTTCCGCCTGGCCAAAACGCAGAACAAGCGCCGGCTGGCCGACCTGATTGCCCGCGAATGCCATGTGACCGTGGACCCCGACAGCCTGTTCGACGTGCAGGTCAAGCGCATGCACGAGTACAAGCGCCAGCTGCTGAACGTGCTGCACGTGGTCACGCGCTACCAGCAAATCCTGGCGCACCCCACGGCCAACTGGGTGCCGCGCACGGTGGTGTTTGCGGGCAAGGCGGCGTCGGCCTACTACATGGCCAAGCTGGTCATCCGGCTGATCAACGACGTGGCGCGCGAAATCAACAACGACGCGCGCGTGAACGACAAGCTCAAGGTGGTGTTCATCCCGAACTACCGGGTGTCGCTGGCTGAAATCATCATCCCGGCGGCTGACCTGTCGGAGCAGATTTCCACCGCAGGCACCGAGGCGTCAGGCACGGGCAACATGAAGTTCGCGTTGAACGGGGCACTGACCATCGGCACCTGGGACGGCGCCAACATCGAAATTGCCGAAAACGTGGGGCTGGACAACATCTTCATCTTTGGCAACCGCACCGAACAGGTGGCAGCGTTGCGCGCCAGCGGCTACAACCCGCGCCGCTACTACGACCACAACTACGACCTGAAAACCGCCATCGACCGCATTGCGGAAGGCGTGTTCAGCCCGGAAGAGCCCAACCGCTTCCACGACATCACGCGCACGTTGCTCGAATCGGACTACTACCTGCTGCTGGCCGACTACGCCGACTACGTGGCCACCCAGAAACGGGTGGACGACCTGTACCGCCGCCCCAACGAATGGGCACGCCAAGCCATCCTGAACGTGGCCGGCATGGGCGCATTCTCGGCCGACCGCACCATCCGCGAGTACGCGGATGACATCTGGCAGGTGAAGCCTATTTTTTGATGCTTTTTTGATGCCTGACGCTTTATTGATAAGCGAAAGCAGCTATCAAATCAGACGATTCGCATCGGAATGGTCACCGGCCCGTCGTTCAACAGGTGTACCTGCATGTCGGCGGCAAACACGCCGGTGGCCACGTTGGGGTGGCTGGCGCGTGCTTGGGCCACGCAATGGTCGTACAGCCGTCTGCCGTCATCGGGCGCGGCGGCCTGCGTGAAGCTGGGCCGGTTGCCGCCGCTCAGGTCTGCCGCCAGGGTGAACTGGCTGACCAGCAGCAACCCGCCGGGCGTGCCTTTGCCATCCAGGTCTTGCACGCTGCGGTTCATCTTGCCCGCGTCGTCTGAAAAGATGCGCAGCTTCAGCAGTTTGGCCAGCAGCTTGTCGGCGTGTGCCTCGGTGTCGCCACGCTCGGCACACAACAGCACCAGCAGACCGGGGCCGATCTGCCCCACCGTTTGCCCGCCCACATCCACCCGGGCATGGGCCACGCGCTGAATCAGGGCTTGCATGGTTGGCCTTTCTGGTGCCCGTGCACGCGGCACACCACCGTGCGGCAAAAGTCCGAACCGACCCGTGCATTCAATCTGTTGAACAAGTTTGGGAACATGTGGCGCTTGAACATGCCGCCATTGTCACCGCCTGTGCACAATGGCCGTCATGCAAACAAGGGGAACACACATCAAGTGGGTGGCGGCCATGGGCGCAGCCATCGCACTGCTGGGCAGTGCGTGGTTGATCCATGCCGAATGGACGCATCAGCGCAACGCGTTCGACACACAGGCCCGCATCATTCACCGCCTGTTGAGCCAGCAAATGGTGCAGCACGAGGCCGTGCTGGCCACACTGGCACTGGTGCCCCCCACGCCCGATGCCGCGCTGCCACTCACGTCGGTGTACCCGCACATCCGCAGCGTGCAACTGCAGGCCCGTGCACCGCTGGTGAACGCCGAGCCCGCATCGGCACAGCCTGCCGCGCAAGCAGCCACGCCCACGCCTGCACCCACGCTGACCACAACGCCCACCTCGACGCTCACTCCGACGCTCAAGCAGCCCGACACCCGGCTCACAGCCACCCAATGGTCAGCCGGCCGCTACCGGCTGACCACTGCGGGCACACAGGCAACCGTAACGCTGGACATCGACCTGACCCAGTGGGTCCGCCCGCCCGAGTGGCCCGAGCTGTCCGTCCACATGCCACTCGGCATCAACCTGGCGCACGGCCAGCAGGTGTTTGTGCTGCAACCCATGGCCGCCACCCGCTGGGGCTGGCCGCTGGCAGCCTCCAAAACCATTGCCAGCGACAGCCAGCCGTTCACGGTGCACACCCGCAGCGCGCTGACCTGGGGCCACGTGCCCTGGGTGCCGTTGGCCGCGTGGTGGCTGGCCGTGGCCGCCGCCGCCTGGGCCTGGCTGGCCTGGCAGGCCCAGCGCACCGAGCGCCAGCGCGCGCAAGCGCTGCTGCGCCTGGGGCAGGTCAGCCGACTGGGCACGCTGGCGGAAGTGGGCGCCGGTGTGGCGCACGAAATCAACCAACCCCTGACCGCCGTGCTGGCCAATGCCCAGGCGGCCCGCAGGCTGCTGCAGGACAGCCCGCCTGACATCGGCGTGCTGCGCCAGGCCCTGGACCAGACCGTGCAACAAGCCAAACGTGCCGCCGACGTGGTGGCCCGCCTGCGCCGCCTGCTGGAACGCCCGGGCGAACGCCAACCCATGCGCCGCGTGGCCCTGGCCGACGTGGTGACCCACGTGCTGGACCTGCTGGCCCCCACCTTGCAGCAACTGCAGGTGGCCGCACAAGTCAAGGCCACGGCACCGGTACACGTGATGGCCGACCCCGTTGCACTGGAGCAAATCGTGCACAACCTGGTGCAAAACGCTTTGCAGGCGCTGGAACACGTGCCCGCCAAAGAGCGCCAGCTGATGCTGACGCTGGCGCACACCCCCCACCACGGTGTGCTGACCGTGGCCGACACGGGCACGGGCATCCCGCCCGAGCTGCTGCCAAGGCTGTTCGAGCCGTTCATGACCACCCGCCCCGAGGGGCTCGGCCTGGGCCTGACGCTGTGTGAAACCCTGGCCGCACACATGGGCGGGCGCCTGCGCGCCGACCACCACGCCCCCCGTGGGGCACTGTTCGAACTGCAACTGCCACTGGCCCGCACACGCCCATGACCGAACCGCTGTCGCCCCTGATTCACCTGATCGACGACGACGAAGCCGTGCGCAGCGCCCTGTCGCTGCTCATCGGCACGGTGGGGCTGCGCGTGCACACCTGGCCCGATGCCCAACGCTTCATAGACGGGTTTGACCGCCAGGGCATCGGCGCCATCGTGATGGACATCCGCATGCCGGGCCTGAGCGGCCTGGCCGCGCTGGACGTGATGGTGGCACAGGGCGTGGACCAGCCGGTGATCGTGCTGACCGGGCACGGCACGGTCGAGCTGTGCCGCCGCGCGTTCAAGTCGGGCGCGGCCGAGTTCCTGGAGAAACCGGTGGACGACGACCAGCTGATCGACGCCCTGCAGACGGCCGTGCGCCAGCACGTGAAGTCACGCCAGCGGCTGGCGGCCGACCGCCACACGCGCGAGCGCTACGCCCAACTGTCGGCCCGTGAAAAAGAGGTGCTCGGCCTGATCGTGGCGGGCCTGACCAACAAGGAAATGGCGCGCGCACTGGCCCTGTCGCCACGCACGGTGGAAACGCACCGCGCCCACCTGTTTGCCAAGCTCGAAACCGAGTCGCTGGCGCAACTGATAAGGGGCTATGCCGCCCTGGTGGATGACGACCTGACCATCGCCGCGCCACGCGGTCAGTAGCCGTTCGCCGGGCCGCCCCAGGAACGACTGCCCTCCGCAGGTGACCTGGTGCAGCCAGGGTTGGGGGCGATCAGTAGTTGTACGGATGCCCGCGCGTAGCCGCGCGAATGGGCAAAAATCGCCTGGTTTTTTACAGTGCTCCCACGGGTGCCAACCGGCACCTGACCCTGTTTTCACTGGAGCACACACATGACCTTTCGCCTGAACACCCTCGCCCTGACCCTGGCCGCCACCGCCGCGCTGGCCGCACCGCTGGCCCACGCCCAAGCCGTGCGGACCGAGCGCAACATGTCGCTGGCCCTGGCTTCGCAACTCGCTGCCGACACGGTGGCGGCCTGCACCACCAACGGCTACGCCGTGACGGCCACCGTGGTCGACCGGGCGGGCAGCGTGCGCGCCGTGATGCGCGCCGACAACGCGGGCCCGCACACACTGGGCGCGAGCGAACAGAAGGCGTTCACATCGGCCTCGGCCAAGAACGCCACCTTGGCCATGATGGAAGGTGCACAGAAAAACCCGGCTGCAGCCAACCTGGTGCACATCCACGGCTTCCTGCTGCTGGGTGGCGGCGTGCCGGTGAAGGTGGGCACCGAAACCATCGGCGCCATCGGCGTGGGCGGTGCACCCGGTGGCCACCTGGACGAGCAATGTGCCATGACCGCACTGGACAAGGCCAAGGACCTGCTGAAATGAACTGCCTCACCCGCCTGATGCGAGGCTGCACGGGGGTCACAGGGGTCACAGGGGTTGCCACCAGCCTGATGGCGATGCCGCTGAACACCAGCAGGGGCCTGCTGGCGGCAGTGCTCGCCGCCAGCAGCCTGACGGGCTGGGCCCAGGTGGCACCATCGCCCGCCGAAGTGGCCCGCTACCAGGGCCTGCACGCCGCAGCCCATGCCGGTGACCTGGCCCGCATGGACGCAGCGCTGGCCCGAGGCGCGGCCATTGACACCCGCGACAGCCACGGCCGCACGCCCTTGCACGTGGCCACGTTTGCCCGGCACCCTGAAGCCGTGCGGTGTTTGATGCGCGCCGGTGCACAACATGGCCTGCTGGACGCCGACCGCTACGACGCCGTCACCATCGCGGCCGTGGCCGACGACGAACCCACATTGGCCGCCCTGCTGGCCTCAGGTGCCAGCGCACGGTTGACCACCAGCGTCTACGACGGCACGGCGCTGATCGCGGCGGCCCACCTGGGGCATGACGGCATGGTGAGGCAGTTGATTGCCGCCGGTGCGCCGCTGGACCACGTGAACAACCTGCACTGGACTGCCGCCATCGAGTCCATCGTATTGGGCAATGGCGGCCCGCGCCACCAGGCCACGCTGGCCGCGCTGATCGCAGCCGGGGCCCAGCTGCAGCTCACCGACCGACAGGGCCGCACGCCGCTGCAACTGGCGCGCGAACGCGGCCACACAGTCATGGTGCGGATGCTGGAGCGGGCTGGCGCCCGCTGAGCGACGCAGCGGCCCGGCGAGCGCCTCCCGGTCAGGCCAGCGTCACACGGGCGAACTTGCGCTTGCCCACTTGCACCACATAGGTGCCTGCGGCCAGTTTCAACCCCTTGTCCGACACTGCGCAGGAATCCACCCGCACGCCGCCGCCTTCCACCAGACGCCCAGCTTCCGAGCCAGACGCAGCCAGTCCGGCAGACTTCAGCAGGGCAGCAATGCCCAGCACACCGCCGTCACCCAGCGGCAGGCTGACCTCGGGAATGTCGTCTGGCACACCGCCTTTGCTGCGGTTGATGAAGTCTTGCTCGGCCGCATCGGCAGCAGCCGCGCTGTGGAAGCGGGCGGTGATTTCCTTGGCCAGCGCCACCTTGGCGTCTTTGGGGTTGCGGCCAGCGGCCACTTCGGCCTTGAGGGCGGCAATCTGTGCCTCGGTCTGGAAGCTCAGCAGTGTGTACCAGTCCCACATCAATGTGTCGCTGATCGACAGCACCTTGGCGAACATGCTGTTGGCCTCTTCGGTGATGCCGATGTAGTTGTGCTTGGACTTGGACATTTTGTCCACGCCGTCCAGCCCCACCAGCAGCGGCATGGTCAGGATGCACTGAGGCTCCTGCCCGTATTCGCCTTGCAAATGGCGCCCCATCAGCAGGTTGAACTTCTGGTCGGTGCCACCCAACTCCAGGTCACTTTTCAGCGCCACCGAGTCGTAGCCCTGCATCAGCGGGTACAAGAACTCGTGCACGCTGATGGGCGTGCCCGCATGGAAGCGATCGTGAAAGTCGTTGCGCTCCATCATGCGCGCCACGGTGTACTTGGCAGCCAGCTGGATCATGCCCATGCTGCCCAGCGGCAGGCTCCACTCGCTGTTGTAGCGAATTTCGGTTTTGGCCGGGTCCAGCACCAGGCTGGCCTGCTTGTAATAGGTTTCGGCGTTGGCCTTGATCTGCTCGGTGGTCAGTGGCGGACGGGTGCTGTTGCGACCGGACGGGTCGCCGATCAGGCTGGTGAAATCGCCAATCAAAAAAATCACCTGGTGCCCCAGGTTCTGCAACTGACGCATCTTGTTCAGCACCACGGTGTGGCCGATGTGGATGTCAGGCGCTGTCGGATCTAGACCCAATTTGATGCGCAGCGCTTGTCCTGTCTGCTCTGAGCGCTGCAATTTTTTAGCCCAATCGGCCTGCGGAATCAACTCCTCGCAACCGCGCAGCGTGACTGCCAGGGCCTCCTGCACGGCATCGCTCAACGGGCCTACAGCGGCGCCCTGCGTCGGATGGGATGGAGCGGGAATGGCCTGCAAGGATGGATCGGTTTTCATAAGGGTTTTCAATGATGACTGAACCCCTGGTGGGGCTATACTTTTAAGTTGCCTTTGATGGCGATTTTAGTTGCCGTGCGCCTCCCCCGCGCGCACCAGCCAACCGCCCGACCATCAGCCACCTCCCCCCCCTCACACACCCACCGTCCACAGAGACGGGCAACGTTGGATGTTCAAACAGTGATGGTTTCTGAATTCAAAGCGATGGCACTGGCCGCCTTGGCCGCATGCCAAAAGCACCCCCGGCGCGTCATGGGCGCCATCGGCACCCTTCTCCTCGGCACAGGCGTCACCGCATTCGGTATCGCCCCCCTCGCCCCCGATGCAGCCAAGCTGCCCGTGCGCGAAGTGCTCGAAGCCGTCAACCTGGACAGCGACGGCCGCACCGACACCGCGCGGTGGTCGACACCCAGTGGGGCGTCCACACCCATGGTGCTGTACCGGATGGACCAAACCCGTCGTGACGACACCGTCAACTCGCTCCTGCAGCGTCTGAGCGTGTCTGACACCCAAGCCGCTAACTTTTTGCGCAACACCCCACAGGCCAGGGAACTGCTGGCAGGCCGTGCGGGCAAGCAGGTGTCGGTGGAAACAGACGGTCGGCAAGCCCTGCAGAAATTGACGGCCAGCTGGCCCGCCGCAGACGAACGGGCCTACCGCAAACTGACGGTCGAGCGTCACGGCAATGCCTTTCTGGCCAAACTGTCTTTTGGCGACCTCAAGCCCACCATTCGCACCTCCAGCGGGACCATCCAAAGTTCGCTGTTTGCCGCGACCGATGCAGCCCGCATGCCTGACGCGGTGGCCACGCAACTGGCCGAAATTTTTTCAGGTGACATCGACTTCCGGCGTGACCTGCGCAAGGGCGACCGCTTCAGTGTGGTGTACGAGTCACTTGAACTTGACGGCGAACCGGTTCGAACGGGCCGCGTGCTGAGCGCTGAATTCATCAACGACGGCAAAGCGCTCCAGAGTGTCTGGTTCCAGGAACCCGGCAGCAAAGGCGGCTACTACACCTTGGATGGCCAGAGCAAGCGCCGTTCTTACTTGGCATCGCCACTGGAATTTTCCCGCGTCAGCAGCGGGTATGGCATGCGTTTCCACCCCGTGCGCGGCCTGATGGCGGCCCACACGGGCATTGACTACGCAGCCCCAACCGGCACGGCCGTGCGCGTGGTGGGTGATGGCGTGGTCGATTTCGCTGGCTGGCGCAATGGCTACGGCAACTACATTGTCGTCCAGCACCGCAACGGTCAGGCCACGGCCTATGGTCACCTGAGCCGCATCAACGTGAAAAAAGGCCAACGTGTCGAGCAAGGCTCGAACATTGGAGCCGTGGGCACAACGGGTGTGTCAACGGGTCCGCACCTGCACTTTGAATTCATCGAACAAGGCGCGTTCCGCGATCCGTCCATCATCGCCAAACAGGGTGAAACCGTACCGGTCTCGGCCAGCGCACGCCCTGCCTTCAACGCACTCGTCAAGAACCTGAACGTTGAGCTGGCCGCTGCACGCCAGGTGATGACCGCCAGCGCGGAATGATCACCCGCTGACGCCTCCCAACAACCCTCTGCAGCCCTTCGCCCCCCCTTTCGCAGGCCGCTGTCACAGCGGCCTTTTTATTGGCTCACACACTCAAGTCATGGTCACACACCACATCGGCCTGATGTCAGGCACCTCGCTGGACGGCCTGGACGGTGTCATCCTTCGTCGGGATGGCCAAGCGCTGACCGTCACGCACGCCGTGCACCTGGACATGCCCGCTGACCTGCGGAGCAAGCTCCTTGCACTGAACAGCCCTGGCCACAACGAACTGCACCTGGCCAGCCTGGCCGCCAACGAACTGGTACGTGGCTACGCTCGGTTGGTCAACCGGTTGCTGTCCGATGCCGGGTTGCCACGCAGCGCCATCCGGGCCATTGGCGCACACGGTCAAACCGTGCGCCACCAGCCTGCGCTCCCCGGCGCACGTGCCAGCGTTGACGCACCTTGGGTCGCGTACACCACACAGTTGAACAACCCTGCCTTGCTGGCAGAACTGACAGGGCTCACGGTGGTGGCTGACTTTCGCAGCCGCGACGTGGCGGCCGGTGGTCAGGGTGCACCGCTGGTGCCCGCCTTCCACCGCGCCGTGTTTTCGCAACCCGACACGCACGTGGCCGTGGTCAACATCGGAGGCATGGCCAATGTCACGCTGCTGCCCCCTGATGGCAGCATCACGGGCTTCGACACCGGACCTGGCAACGTGCTGATGGACCTTTGGTGCGAACGACACACCGGACAGCGTTTCGATGCGGGTGGTGCCTGGGGGGCGCAAGGCAAGGTTCAGGCTGAGTTGCTGGGGCACATGCTGCAAGACCCCTATTTCAGCCTCACAGGGCCGAAAAGCACTGGGCGCGAGCTGTTCAACGCACGATGGATTGACCAGCATCTGGCCGCATGTGGCACGCCACACGTGGTGGCACCTGACGTGCAAGCCACCTTGTGTGCACTGACTGCCCACAGCGTCGCGCTCGCGCTGCCCGGCGATGTGAAAAGTGTGGTGGTCTGCGGGGGGGGCGCATTCAATGCCCAACTGATGACGGGCTTGCAACACGCGCTGCCCGCTGCAAGTGTGGCCCCGTCAGACAGCGCGGGGCTACCCGCCATGGACGTGGAGGCTGCTGCATTTGCATGGCTTGCCGAACAAACGTTGCTGGGCACGCCTGGCAACGTGGTGGCCGTCACCGGGGCAGCAGGGGCCCGCATACTGGGGGCCATTTACCCGGTGTGAACGCCTGACGGCGAGGTCAATGGCTGCCGCGAGACACGCCGCACCCGTCTCGTCAGGGTCGTGCGCAGGACAGCGCGTCAGGCGCTGAAGCTGGAGCCACACCCGCAGGTGGTGGTGGCGTTGGGGTTTTTGATGACGAACTGCGCGCCTTCCAAGTCTTCCTTGTAGTCGATTTCCGCGCCCACCAGGTACTGGTAGCTCATGGCATCGATCAGCAGCGACACGCCGTTTTTGCTCATGACCGTGTCGTCGTCGTTCGTGATTTCGTCGAACGTGAAACCATATTGAAAGCCCGAACACCCGCCGCCTTGCACAAACACGCGCAACTTCAGGTCCGGGTTGCCTTCTTCGGCAATCAGGTCGGCCACTTTGGCCGCAGCGCTGTCAGTGAAAACCAAGGGAAGGGGCATGTCGGTCTGGATGTTTTCGGCCACTGCACTCATGAGAAACCTCGCTGAAAAAATGATCGGTTGCACTGACGCCGTGAGCGTCAGTTAATAGGCAACTATTTTACTCGGATTAGCAAATCTTGTGCCCTCACCCGTTGCTGGATGCGAGCTTCAAAGGGACTTTGTCAGCCACCCCATCGGGCAGGATGGGCTGCAATTTGCCGGTGATGGTAGCGCCTTGGTGCATTTCCAGCGCCTTGTAAGACACATCCCCTTCCACCCGGGCCTTGGGCTGCAACTCCAGCAGGTCGGCGGCACAGACCGGCCCGTGGGCCGAGCCGTTGATCACGATCAGGTCGGCACGGATGTCCCCGGTGACCACACCCGTTTCGCTCACCACCAGGATGCTGCTTTGCCCCTCGGCAGCCACGACGTTGCCCCTTATTTCACCGTCGATGCGCAAGCCGTCAGCGAATGAAACGTCACCCGTGATGACCGTGCCTTGCGCAATCAGACTCCTGATGGGGGGATGTTTTTTCTTGCCGAACATGAGCTGTCTCCTCAACGGTGTCAGGGTTCATTCCCCACCTTCACTGTCTGCGAAAGCACTGCATGGGCACCTTGCATCAGACGAACGGTGACGCTTTGTACCACGGCATTCCCCGGTACGGCCGATTCGCCTACCAAGCGCAAGTATTGCTTCACACTGACGGCACGCTTGGCCGCCGGATCCTTGATGGACCACGGTTTGCCTTCCAGGATGCCAGTCAACGTGATTTCCAGCTCGGCTTTGAATTCCTGTGCATTGCGCGCCGGTTGCACCACCAACAGCTGCCAGCTCACACGTGAAGGCTCTGCCCTGCGCGCCCGCAAGCCACGTATGCTGGCTGTCGTCGCGCCACTGGCGGGCATCAGCTGCTCGAAAAAACCCAGCTCGCGGCGCAGGTTCCGGTTGGTTTCTTCCAGCTCTCGCAGCTGCGCGGCCAACCGGTCTTGCGCAGTCCGTTCGGTGGTCAGCAGGCTCTCGGCCGTGTTGGCCACCGACTGCGCCTTTTCCATTGCTGCAAGCAACTTCTCATTGTCGGCACGCAGCTGCTGCAGCTCGTCACGGCTGTGCCGATCCAGACCCGCGATCTCGCGGCCAAACTCGAACGCCCACAGTGCCAGCGCTGCCGACAACCCCAGCACCAACCCGCCCACCAGCCAACGCACGGGCCATGGCAGGGCACTGCGTATGGCCATGCGGGGTGCGCTGATGGTCAACCGCCGACGCCACAGCCTCAGACGCACACAACCACCTCAGCCCAGCTGACTCGCCATGCATGAACCACGCAAACACCTCCGGCAGACGTGAAAAAACCGCCCCAAGCATAACTTGCGGGCGGTTTTTGTAACACAGCACACTGGCGTGAAGCCAATGACTGCGCGAGCAAACGATCAGCGCTTGCTGAACTGCTTGCGGCGGCGTGCGGAACGCAGACCGACCTTTTTACGTTCGACTTCGCGAGCGTCACGGGTGACGTAACCGGCTTGAGACAGCACTGGCTTCAGCGTTGCGTCGTAGTCGATCAGGGCACGTGTGATGCCATGGCGCACAGCGCCAGCCTGACCGGATTCGCCACCGCCGTGCACATTGACCATGACGTCGAAAGATTCGGCGTTGTCGGTCAGCAGCAGGGGTTGCTTGGCGATCATGATCGAGGTTTGACGACCGAAGAAAGCTTCGATGTCTTTACCGTTGACCGTGATCTTGCCGGAGCCTTTTTTCAGAAACACGCGGGCGACGCTCGATTTGCGACGGCCGGTGCCATTGTTCCATTCACCAATCATGTCAGCTCCTTAGATTTCCAACACTTTGGGTTGCTGGGCGGTGTGGGGGTGCTCTGCACCACCGTACACCTTGAGCTTCTTGATCATGGCGTAACCCAGGGGGCCTTTGGGCAGCATGCCCTTGACGGCTTTTTCCAGGGCACGGCCAGGGTGTTTGGCCTGCATGTCACGGAA
This sequence comes from bacterium, assembly GCA_030824555.1. GTDB lineage: Bacteria > Pseudomonadota > Gammaproteobacteria > Burkholderiales > Burkholderiaceae_C > UBA2334. The sequence continues at coordinate 26,887 of JAVBXK010000074.1, read as the reverse complement.
GTTCGTACCATAGATGCCACCGGGGTAACCGGAGTGGCGGTAGTACATTTTGTCCAAGGCTTTGGTGCCCGTGACTTTGAGTTGGGCTGCGTTGACGACGACGATGTAATCGCCGGTATCGACGTGAGGCGTATAAATGGCTTTGTGTTTACCACGCAGACGGAGGGCAACTTCGCTGGCTACCCGGCCGAGCACCTTATCGGTGGCGTCAACAACAAACCACTCGTGCACCACGTCAGCGGGTTTGGCGCTGAAAGTTTTCATGGTTGATTCAATCGAGTGAGAAAAAGGCTCTTTTCCACGGTCGGTGTTTCTCTGCTGGAAACCTCTTAGGTGGGAATTTCGCACTGTGCGGGCCAAAAACCTGCACGGCACGAACATTTGCCGCGGAGCCTGACAATCGCTGCAAAGCCTGCCATTATACAAATTCACACGGCGGATGCCAACCGCTACCATAAGCACCCATGTTCAGTTACCGACACGCCTTCCACGCTGGCAACCACGCCGACGTACTCAAGCACGCCATGCTGGTGTGCACCCTGCAATACCTGACCCAGAAAGACACCGCCCTGTCTGTGGTGGACACCCATGCGGGTGCAGGCCTGTACCGGCTTGACGGCGACAAGGCGCAAACCAGCGGTGAAGCCGCTGAAGGCATTTTTGCGTTGCTGCACGGCAACAACCTGAAGCGCCCCAGCCAGGGCACACTGATCGACAACTACCTGGCCGTGCTGCGCGAGTTCAATCCACCGGCAAAGAATACAGCCCCTGCCAGTGGACAGACGCTGCGCAACTACCCTGGCTCGCCACTCATTGCAGAGAAGCTGCTGCGCGCCCAGGACCGGCTGCACGCCTTCGAGGTGCACCCCACCGACCAGCGCCTGTTGCGCGGCCTGATGAACCAACGCGACGCCCGCAAACTGGCCACGCTGCACGTGGCAGATGGGTTCACGGGCGTGAAATCGCTGGTGCCGCCACCCAGCCGCCGTGGCCTGCTGGTTTGCGACCCCAGCTATGAGATCAAGAGCGATTACGGCAAAGTGGTGGAGCTGCTGACCGACACCCTCAAACGCTTTGCCACGGGCTGCATGTTCATCTGGCACCCCATCGTGGCGCGACCGGAAGCGCACGACCTGCCGCGCAAGCTCAAAAACGCCGCTTCGCGTGCGGGCAGGCCCTGGCTGTATGCCAGCCTGAGCGTCAAGTCTGGGCAGAGCAATGCCCGCGGCGCACCGGTGGGCCTGTCAGGCAGCGGCGTGTTCGTGGCCAACCCACCATACGTGCTGGCCCCTGCACTGAAAGAAGCGCTGCCCATCATGATGGAAGCCCTGAAGCAGGACGAGCACGCGGGGTTCACACTCGAAACAGGCACCTGACAACCGGCCACGCCAACATTGGCGAAATCTCGCTTTTCATAGCAGCATTTCTTTACCAATAAAGCGGTGAGGCACATTTTTATCGATATTCATGTCTGTGCCTCACCCCGACAGACACCGATCGCCGGGTTGAAAACAGTGAGGCTCAGACCTCGCCGCCGAAGTGGGCAATGAGGTTGTCCACGTATTTTTCGACGAGCTTTTCGAACTCGCCCTCGACCACGGGGGCCACCACCATTTTCATCAGACCGGGCAGCGGCACCGTGACCTGACCCTGAATGGTCAGCGTGATGGCTGCGTGTCCCTTGGCGTCCTTGATGCGCCAGTTACCGCCCACCTGCGCATTGCCAATGCCTTTGACTGGTGTCCAGTCCACAGTGCCCTTGGTGCGGTTGGACACATATTTGGAGGCATACACCGTCTGGATGTTGACCTGGGCGGTGCCCACCTTTTCCATCTCCCACTGGTACACGCCATCGCCCAAGTCTGTCAGCTTGTCCACTTTGGGGAAATGGCTGACAGACGCAGGCACATCGGACAACACGTCGAACACGTCCTTGGCCGAGGCCTTGACGGTGAATTCGTAACCCAGATCGATGTCAACGGTGATGGCCATGGCGGTGTGAGAAGTGCAAAGGGTTGAAGAACGGCTGGGCCGATTGGCCCTGCGAGCCGCCCATTATTCCCATGAACGGGGTTTGCCAATAGAGTGCTTGCCCCATTGGCGAACGGCATCAGCCGTGCACGCCAGCCAGCAACTCGGCCAGGGTGCCGGAGGTCGGCTCGAAGCGTTTGTTGCGGAACATCAGCCGCGTGGGGCCGGGCAGCACCGGGTGGGGAACGGTGTGCCGCTCGTCACCGGGGTAACAGATGACGCGCATGCCGTCTTCGTCAAAAGGCTCGGGCTCGATGGTGGGGGGCAGCCGCGTGGCGGCTTCGGCCAACGCACTGGCCACGCTGCCGTGGCGCGCCAGCTGCACCAGGCTCATGATCTGCGGTGGTGCCATGGCAAATTCGTGCCCCCAGTAGCGGGTGAGGGCATCGCGCGGGGTCATCCACTCGCTGTGGGTGGTTTCATGGTCGTCGTGCACCGCCTCTTGCGCCGTGGGCATGGCGGCCAGGAAAAACCGGGTGTCGAACCGCTTGTTCATCAAAGACGCTTGACGCGGTGTGACCCAACGCGACCAGGGCACCAGGCCAGACACCGCCAATCGCACACCGGGTGCCTGCACACGCGGCAAAAAACCACCATCCGAGCCGCCTTCCGGGTCGCCTGCTGAGCCATCAGAACCACCGTCCGAACTGCCACCTGAGCCGCCATCCGAACCGGATGCCGACGTGGCCACTCCCCCCACGGCTGCACCCGCAACCGGGGCAGCGTGTGCGAACAGCACGCCGCATTCCTCGTAGGCCTCGCGTACAGCGGCCACGTACAGTGCCAACGCGGTGTCGGCAGGCAATGCAGGCTCGCCCAGGCGCGACACGAGTTCGTGCGACGGGTGGTCCATGACCAGTGTGCGGGCCAGGTGGGTATCGGCCTCGTCCAGCTTGCCACCGGGGAACACGTAGGCGCCCCCCAGCACGTCAGATTGGTTGGCCCGACGCATGAGGAACACCTCCAACCCCGCCGCACCGTCGCGCAAGAGCACCACTGAAGAGGCATCGCGTGGGGGCGTGGTGACGATGTGCGAGGTGATTTCCATGGCGGTCAATGCAAAGGAGTGGCAGGTCAGCGCACGTTGATGGTGATGCGCTCGCTGAGCACCGGCGGGTGGTGTGGGATGTGGTTCTGGTCGCCCAGCATCAGCTGCAGTGTATGGGTGCCGGGTTTGAGGTCGAGCATGACCTCGGTCTGCCCGCCGCCAAAATGCCGGTGACGCTCGTCCGTGGGCAGCGGGGCATTGGCGTCAACACTGTCCACACCCACCAGCAGGTGGTGGTGGCCAGTGCCCGCTTTCTCCACACCCGACGGCGCCACGCCCATGCCCTTCAGGCCAAACTGCACACGCACCGGGCTGGACACGTTGTCGCCATTTTTCAGGTTGACGAAATACACCGCGGCATCGGCCGGGGCTGCCACCTTCTTGTAGCCACTGGACAGCATGGGCTGGCTGGCTGACACCGCCAACGGCGCGGGTTGGGTTGCCGCCATGCTGTGGTGCATGGCCTGGTGGTGGGCGTGTGGATCCGCGTTGTGGCGGTGCGCGCACCCGGCAACCACCAGTGTGGCGGCCACGGCAAACAATGTCTTGATCATGGAAGGACCTCGCGAAAAGAAACAGGGCTGCCCAGCGTAGCCGAACAGCCCCCTCCTCACCACATGGCAAACACGCAGAACCTGTTTGCTTCGTGGTCATGTGGGCCCCGCCCTCGCAAGGCAGCGGCGCGAACCGCTGCCATCACGCTATCAGACAGCGGCCAGTGCCTGGTCGAGATCAGCCATCAGGTCGTCGATGTGCTCGATGCCCACCGACAGGCGCACCATGTTTTCGCTGACACCTGCCTTGGCCAGCTCGGCGGGGTTGAGCTGGCGGTGGGTGGTGGACGCAGGGTGCGTGGCCAGCGACTTGGCATCGCCAATGTTGACCAAGCGGGTGAACAGCTGCAACGCGTCGAGGAAGCGGGCACCAGCGGCACGGGGATCGGCATCGGTGGTCTTGAGGCCGAAGGACAGGATGCCCGACGCACGGCCACCCATCTGGCGCTGAGCCACGGCATGGTCGGCATGGTCAGGCAGGCCCGCATAACGCACCCACTCCACCTTGGGATGGGCCTGCAGGCGTTTGGCCAACGCCAGCGTGTTGTCGCAGATGCGGTCCATGCGCAGTGGCAGGGTTTCGATGCCCATCAGCGTGAGCCAGGCATTGAACGGTGACAGCGCCGCACCCATGTTGCGCAGCGGCACCACGCGGGCGCGGCCAATGAAGGCAGCGGCACCCAGCGCCTCGGTGTACACCACGCCGTGGTAGCTCACGTCGGGCTCGTTCAGGCGTTTGAAGCGGGCTTTGTGCTCAGCCCAAGGAAACTTGCCACTGTCGACAATGATGCCGCCGATGCTGTTGCCATGGCCGTTCATGTACTTGGTCAGCGCGTGCACCACGATGTCGGCCCCGTGCTCGATGGGGCGGCACAGGTAGGGGCTTGGCACCGTGTTGTCAACGATCAGTGGCACACCGTGCGCGTGGGCCACGGCCGCCAGCGCCGCGATGTCGGTCACGTTGCCCAGCGGGTTGCCGATGGATTCGCAAAACACGGCCTTGGTACGCTCGTCCATCAGCGCAGTGAAGCTGGCGGGGTCGCGCGGGTCGGCAAAGCGCACCTCGATGCCTTGCTGTGGGAAGGTGTGCGCAAACAGGTTGTAGGTGCCGCCGTACAGCGTGCTGCTGGACACGATGTTGTCGCCCGCCTCGGCAATGGTCTGGATGGCCGCGGTGATGGCCGCCATGCCCGACGCCATGGCCAGGGCCGCGATGCCGCCTTCGAGCGCCGCGACGCGCTTTTCCAGCACGTCGTTGGTGGGGTTCATGATGCGGCTGTAGATGTTGCCCGTCACCTTCAGGTCGAACAGGTCGGCCCCGTGCTGGGCGCTGTCGAAGGCGTAGGCCACCGTCTGGTACAGCGGCACGGCCGCAGATTTGGTGACGGGATCGGGCGTGTAACCGGCATGGACGGCAAGGGTTTCGGGTTTCATGGGCAAAGGTCTCCTGAACAAAAAATGCCCCATACATGCCCCATCACTGGGGCTGAGGGCGGGGTGAATGATGACTGAACGCCACGCTACGGCGGCAGCCGGGTGGGCGCAGGGGATGCCGACTGGTGGACAGGTGGGCGCACCGGCTGGCGCATCGCGGGTGTCACAGGCGCCGAGGGTCGAACCGGGGTCGCGGCACGTCGCGGTGGTGGTGGCCGGGCCGCAGGGGGGCGCTTGGCTGCCTCGGCCAACCGTCGGGCAAATTCGGCGGCTTCTTCGGACGATGGCAGGCGGATGTCCACCTGCCCCACCCCCACGCCCACCAGCCCCAGCACACTGGCGGCGGCGCGACTGACATCGAGCACCCGGTTGCCATGGAACGGCCCGCGGTCATTCACGCGCACCACCACGCCCACCCCTGTTTCGGGGTTGCTGACGTACAGCAGCGTGCCCAGCGGCAGGTCGCGGTGGGCAGCGGTCATGTCGTAGCGGGAGTAGCGCTCGCCGCTGGCCGTGCGGCGGCCGTGGAAATGGTCGGCGTACCACGATGCCAAACCCGACGCAGGGCCTGGCAAGGCATCCGGGGTGGCACGCAGCCCCATCGGGTCGGGCCGGTCTGGCGACAGGGTCAGGTCGTCAGGCCAGTGCGCAGGTTGGGTGCCTTGTGGCTTCAGGCCACGGCCCGTGCTGGGCTCGATGTCGGCCTCAACGGCGGGCGCGTCAACTGACACATCAGCTAGCGTGTTCACTGGCGGGTGGGAAGCGAGCTGGCCACCGGGTGCCGCCGTTGGAAGCGGCGTGGGTTCGCTGGTGTGCGGCACCGCTGGCACAGGCGCAGCCGATATGGCCGCCTCGCCAGTGTAGCCCATCTCGTCCGACTGCGCAGCCGCATGCAGCGGCAGGCACGCCACTGCCAGCGCACACAGCCAACCCAAGCGCGTCACAGCCCGAGGCGGTCCAGCACAGCCAGCGAAGGTGCGCTCTGGTTCATGCTGTAGAAGTGCAAGCCCGGCGCACCCGCGCTGCGAAGCTGGTCGCACAGGTGCGTGACCACATCCAGCCCGAATGCCTTGATGGACGCGGTGTCGTCTCCGAAGCCTTGCAGGCGCAGGCGGATCCAGCGTGGGATTTCGGCCCCGCACGCGTCCGAGAAACGCAGCAACTGGCTGGAGTTGGTGATGGGCATGATGCCCGGCACCACCGGCACGGTGGCGCCCAGGGCGTACACGTCGTCCACAAAACGGGCGTAGGCGTCGGCGCTGTAAAAGTACTGGGTGATGGCGCTGTTGGCACCGGCCTTGACTTTGGTGACGTAGGCTTTCAAGTCGGCCTCGGCGCTGCGGGCCTGGGGGTGGATTTCGGGGTAGGCCGCCACCTCGATGTGAAAGTGGTCGCCGGTTTCGTCCCGGATGAATGCCACCAAGTCGCTGGCATAGCTGAACTCGCCACCCGCACCGTAGCCGCTGGGCAAGTCGCCACGCAGGGCCACCAAGCGTTTCACGCCCATGGCTTGCAGCGTGGCCAGTTGCTGGCGCACACCGACTTTGGTGGCACCGATGCACGAAAAATGGCTGGCCGCCGCCATCCCCTCGGCCAGGATTTCGCTCACCGTGCCGAAGGTGCCCTCCTGTGTGGAACCACCCGCACCGAACGTGACCGAGCAGAACTCGGGCTGGCGGGCATACAGCGCCTGACGCACCACGCGCAGCTTCTCTGCACCTTCTGGTGATTTGGGGGGGAAGAATTCAAAGCTCACAGGCAAGGTGGTGGTCAACAGGCTCATGCGCCCTCCGGGTCAATCAGTGTGTCAATCGGTATATCAATCGGTGTGTCAGGCAGTGGCCGCACGGGCCGCCCCACCGCTGGCATGTGCCCCGGCAGGCGCCGCTGCGGCATGCCGGGCATGGATGAAAAATTCGCGGTTGCCGTCGCCACCGGCAATGGGGCTGTCAAACCAGCTCAGCACGGCCAGGTTCAGCCCGGCACAGGCGGCACGCAGGCGGTCTTCCACCCGCGCGTACTGCGCCGGGTCGCGCACCAGACCGCCTTTGCCAATGTCTTGCGGCTGCAGCTCGAACTGGGGCTTGACCAGCATCAGCAAATCGCCGCCGGGTGCCAGCAACGGCACCAGCGCGGGCAGCACCAGCGTGAGGCTGATGAACGACAGGTCGCCTACCAGCAGGTCAAATTTCAAGCTTTTTTGAGCCTCCGCGCTTTCTGATAAAGCGCAATCAGCTACCAAATCAGAAGCATTCAGCGCCCGGGCATTGACGCCCTCGATCGCCACCACCCGGCTGTCGGCGCGCAGCCTGGGGTGCAGCTGGCCATGCCCCACGTCCACACCCACCACCTGCGCGGCACCTGCCTGCAAGAGGCAATCGGTGAAGCCCCCGGTGCTTTGACCCACGTCGAGGCAGCGCAGCCCTGCCACGCCCACACCGGTGGCGGCCAGTGCACCGGCCAGCTTCAGCCCGCCACGCGAGACGTAGCGGCTTTCGCTGTCATCGGCCAGTTGCAGCTCGGCCGCTTCGGGCACCTCATCCCCGCTTTTGCGCACCAAACGCCACGCGGGCTCCTGGGTGCTGGGGGCTGCCGCTGGCAAACGCCATGACACGCCCGATGCGATCAGACGCTGGGCTTGGGAACGGCTGGCGGCTTGGCCGCGCTGGACGAGAAGTTGGTCAATGCGCACAGGGCACCTGCTGAAAAGATTGGGCCACCGTGGTCGCCAGAACCCTGCCCGGCATCCGCAATGGACAACGGGCATGGGCAAGGCGCATCAGTAGCGATAGGTGTCGGGCTTGTAAGGGCCGTTTTTGCTCACGCCGATGTAGGCGGCTTGCGCGTCGGTCAGCTCGCTCAGCATCGCGCCCACTTTCTTCAGGTGCAGGCGGGCCACTTTTTCATCCAGGTGCTTGGGCAGCACGTACACCTTGCCAGCCTCGTAGGCCTCGGGGCGGGTGAACAGCTCGATTTGCGCAATGGTCTGGTTGGCAAAGCTGCTGCTCATCACGAAGCTGGGGTGGCCGGTGCCGCAACCCAGGTTCACCAGGCGGCCCTTGGCCAGCAGGATGATGCGTTTGCCATCGGGGAAGATCACGTGGTCCACCTGGGGCTTGATTTCTTCCCACTCGTATTTTTCGAGCGTGGCGACCTGGATTTCGTTGTCGAAGTGGCCGATGTTGCAGACGATGGCCTGGTCTTTCATGGCCAGCATGTGGTCGTGGGTGATCACGTCACGGTTGCCGGTGGTGGTCACGAAAATGTCGGCCTTGTCAGCGGCGTATTCCATGGTGACAACCTTGTAGCCTTCCATGGCGGCTTGCAGGGCGTTGATGGGGTCGATCTCAGTCACCCACACCTGGGCGCTCAAGGCACGCAGGGCCTGGGCGCTGCCCTTGCCCACGTCGCCGTAACCGGCCACACAGGCCACTTTGCCGGCAATCATCACATCGGTGGCGCGTTTGATGCCGTCCACCAAGCTCTCGCGGCAGCCGTACAGGTTGTCGAACTTGCTCTTGGTGACGCTGTCGTTGACGTTGATGGCGCGGTACAGCAGGGTGCCCTTGGCGCTCATCTCGTTCAGACGGTGCACGCCGGTGGTGGTTTCTTCCGTCACGCCGATGATCTGGGCGCTCTTACGAGCGTACCAGGTGGGGTCCACTGCCAGCTTGGCCTTGATGGCGGCAAACAGAATGGTTTCTTCTTCACTGCCGGGGTTGGCCAGCACCGAGATGTCTTGCGCGGCGCGCTGGCCCAGGTGCATGAGCATGGTGGCGTCGCCGCCGTCATCCAGGATCATGTTGGGGCCTTCGCCTTCGGTGCCTGCGGCGCCAAAGTCAAAAATGCGGTGGGTGTAGTCCCAGTAGTCGGTCAGGGTTTCACCCTTGATGGCGAACACGGGCGTGCCGCTGGCGGCAATGGCTGCGGCGGCGTGGTCTTGCGTGGAAAAGATGTTGCAGCTGGCCCAACGCACCTGGGCACCCAGGGCTTGCAGGGTTTCGATCAGCACGCCGGTCTGGATGGTCATGTGCAGGCTGCCGGTGATGCGGGCACCTTTGAGCGGCTGGGCTGCGGCAAACTCCTGGCGGATGGCCATCAGGCCGGGCATTTCGGTTTCGGCAATGCGAAGTTCTTTGCGGCCCCAGGCGGCCAGGCCAATGTCGGCAATGGCGCAGTCGGTGTTGACGGCGGGGGTGAGGTTGTCGGTGCGTGCGTTCATGGAAGACTCCAAACAGGGTTCAGGGACGACCACGGGCAGCGACGGCGCAAAAAAAAAGCGCTCACTCCACAACCCGTGGGTGAGCGCAGTTGTCTGTGTCCAGAGGGCCGCGCAGGCGGCCAGGCTGGTGTTCCGAGCCTCACCACCCACGTTTCCTGCTGGAAACCGGCAGCTGCAACGCTCCTCGGAGACCCGTATTATAGAAACTTGAGAAGCCCTGAGACAACAGGGGCCCCATCGTCACCTCAGACTTCATGAAGTTGCACATCGGATGCGCACTCGCGGCGAGCCGCCGTGCGTCAACCTGCGCTGTGCCACACCAAGCCGCTCGCTCCAGGGTGGCTGGGTCGCACACTTGCCAGCGGCTTGTCACTTGGCACACCCAGCAGAATAGATTTTTCAAATTAATCAAGGTGGCTCGATAAATGCATTGTGGATTCCAACCATCCACTCGAACAACTCTGCGCGAGGATGGCGTTGCCAGGACATGTCATGACCACCACCACCCTATCCCTTGCTTTTCAGCGTCTTGAGGCCGAAGGCCGACTGTTGAAACCGGCTCTCAGTGGACCGACCCATGTCCCTGGACAGTCCGGCTTTCGCGGCGAAATCGCCCTGACACTGGAGCCGCCTGTGATGCTTGAAGCGGCCTTCGCCACCGCTACCGACGGCGAGGCGAACCTGTCCTTTCTGGCGGGTTCGCTCTCGACCTACAAACACTTGCCAGCGCTCGTTGAGGCGCTGGGCACCGCCATCAAGGCAGGTGGTAAATATTTCATCTACGTGTCTGATCTTGAACGTGCCTCACGCTATCAGATCGATTTCAACGGCGTTTCGTTTTACGTGCTGCCCATCGACGACACCTCGGTCTACAACGAGTTGATTGACTTCCTGTACCTCGACAAGACAAAAATGAAGAAGATGGACACGGCGGCCAAGGTCGATGCGATTGCCGAGGCCGCATTCAAATACACCCAGACCTACGAAAGCATCAGCTTCGAGGAAGGACTCAAGCGGCTCTGACTGGACCACACCGGTGTCGGGTTGGCGACGCAAGCCCCTCCGCCAATCCCGACAAATGGCGAGAACCGGCCAATGCCAGGGTGATGGCACTGCCTGAGGTGCGGGGGCCATTCCCGACGGACATCAGTTCAACCTCGGCACAGCCAAGCCGCCAGGCAGGCGGAACACCGAGACGCTGCCCACCAGCCGCTCGGCCTGCTCGCGCAAGGTCTGACCTGCTGCGGCACTTTCTTCCACCAATTGGGCGTTTTGCTGGGTAGTCTGGTCGAGGTGGGCAATGGCCTCGCTGACCTGCACCACACCGCTGGTCTGCTCACGCAGCGCCACCGAAATCTCTTGCATGATGTGCGTCACGCTGCCAATGGACTGCACCACTTGCACCATGGTGTCACCTGCACGGTTGACCAGCGCGGTGCCTTGGTTCACCTCGTTCACGCTGGCCTGGATCAGCGCCTTGATTTCTCGCGCCGCCTCGGCCGAGCGGCCAGCCAGGCTGCGCACCTCGGACGCCACCACCGCAAAACCGCGCCCAGCCTCGCCTGCCCGGGCGGCTTCCACCGCAGCATTGAGCGCCAGGATGTTGGTCTGGAAAGCGATGCCGTCGATCACGCCGATGATGTCGGCAATCTTTCTCGACGACTCGTCGATGCGACCCATGGAGTGCACCACCTCGGTCACCACGGCCCCACCGGCCCCCGCCACCTCGCTGGCCTGGGTGGCCAATTGGCTGGCTTGGTGAACCTGCTCGGCACTGTGCTGAACCGACGTGCTGACCTGATGCATGGCCGCAGCCGTCTGCTCCAGCGAACTGGCCTGTGTTTCCGTGCGGCTGGACAGGTCGTTGTTGCCCTGGGCCACCTGCTCGCTGCCCGTTGCAACCGACTCGGCAGACTGCCGAACGTCACCCACCACACGCTGCAGGTTCGCATTCATGCCATTCAGGTGCTGCAGCAGTACCCGTATTTCGGTGTAGCCCTCTTCACGGATGGATTGGGTCAGGTCCCCGTTCGCAACCGACTGGGTCAACCGGTTGGCGTTGGCCAGTGCCGACGTGACGTTGGCGATGATCCGGGCACACACCACCAGAATCAGCACCAGCGCAACCAGCGTGGCCACCAGCATTTGCACGTGAACGCTGGCCACCACCACCTCGCCCGCCTTTTTGATCTCATCGCCGTGAGCATCCAACGCATGGCCAGGGCGTTCAAGGGATTTTTCCAATGACTCGAACACGGCATTGAACTCGGGCAGCTTGGCAATGGCACCGAAGTTGTCGGTTTCGACCATGTCCACAATGGCTTTGCCTGCCGCCACGTAGGTCTGCGCGACCGGCACGGATGCCTGCACTTGCGTTCTGATGTCCGCCGGGATGTCAGCATCCTGCACCGCGCGGAGCTGTTTGATCAGCTCGGCGCTGTGCACGGCCAGGTCAGCTTTGGCTTTCTTGAACCCGTCGCCATCACCGGACTGCACCGACACGATGCTGTGCAACACGTCGGAATGGATGGCATCGTGCTGCTGGTCGGCCACGGTTGAATTGCGCATGGCCTCGCCGACCAGGGAAGCCTGGTTCAGCTGTGCCTCCAGAATGCCCACGCTGCGCCAGGCCATGCCCCCCACGACCAGCGTGCCCAGTGCCCCGACCAGACCCAGCCCGATCAAGGCTTGTTTCATTTGAATTGCCACAATGATTTCCTCTGAATGAATGGGTTGGTTATACGTGAACGGCCGCAAAAATTGAACCCGTGATCACCCTTGCATCGCGGCAAGTGGCGAGGCCAGCACAATGGCGGCATTGCGCCTCATTTGCCCACATCATGCACACCACCCTGCCCCTGCCCGATGCCTGGCCTCACCCGACAACCGGTGTGTTGACCGACATTGACGACACGCTGACCCGCGACGGACACATCGAGCCCGAAGCACTGGCGGCGCTGCACAGGCTGCGCGCCGCAGGCGTGCCAGTGGTGGCCATCACCGGCCGCCCCGTGGGCTGGAGCGAACCTTTTGCCCAAGCCTGGCCTGTGGATGCCATCGTGGCCGAAAATGGCAGTGTACGCATACAAAGGATGAACAGTTCGCTACAGAAAAGTTACATCCTTGATGACGCATCGCGGGCCGAGCAACACGCTGATTTGCGCCGGGTGCTTCACCTGATCGAGCACAACGTGCCCGGTGCCCGGCGCGCCACCGACAGCGACGGACGCGAAACCGACATTGCCATCGACCACAGCGAGTTCACATTCCTGCCCGATGACCGCATCGAACAGGTGGTGGCGCTGATGCGTGCAGAAGGGCTGACGGCCACGGTCAGCTCCATCCACATCAACGGTTGGCTGGGTGACCACAACAAGTGGACAGGTGCGCAATGGGCGGTAAAAGCCTTGTTCGGGCGGGATCTGACTGCCGAGGCAGATCAATGGGTGTATGTGGGTGACTCCACCAACGACCAAGTCATGTTCCAGCACCTGCCCGTGACGGTGGGCGTGGCCAACATCCGTCGGTTCGAATTGCAACTGGTCCACCGGCCACGCTACATCACGCAAAGCGAGCGCGGGCAAGGGTTTGCCGAGGTGGCCCACGCGGTGTTGCGCAGCCGCCAGGCAAGTGCCACACGGTCCGCCAGCACAACCCCAGCCAAGGGGGCCGAGGGCGCAGCTGGCTCAGTCGATACGGCATGACACCTGCGCCCGCCCCCCGTGCACCCACGCTGCATCACGGCCTGGCCCGCCGCGGCCTGATCGCCATTTTTGGTTCCACCTTTTTGGAGCTGGTGGGCGTGTTCATGCTCTCGCCCTTGCTGCTGATTTTGCTGAAAGGCGAGGGCCTGTCCACCGCTGTGGCGGGCCTGTTTGCCGCCTGCGGCTGGGTGGGCATTTTCCTGATGACACCGCTGGTTTCAAGCATCACCCGCGCGCTGGGACGCAGGCAGGCGCTGTGGGCGGCAGCGGCGCTGCCCCTGTTCGCCACCACCGGTTTTTTGCTGACCGACCACCTGGGCGTGTGGTTTGCGCTGGAGTTTGTGGCGGGCATGGCCGGGGGCCTGCGCTGGGTGCTGGCCGAGGCGGTGGTGGCCGAGCTGTCCCCCCCCGAACTGCGCGGGCGCTACGTGGGCCTGTTTGAAACCATGGTGGGCGTGACCTTTGTGGTGGGCCCCGCCCTGCTGGCCTGGGTGGGGCCGCAACGCACGCTGGCCCTGGCACTGGTGCTGACCCTGATGGCGGGTGGCCTGCTGTGGAGCCTGCTGATCCCGCCCCTGCCCCGCTCGGCCGACGCCGATGTAGCACCCTCGGGCGCACGCGGCATCTGGCAGGCGCTGACGGCGCACCCGGTGGTGATGGTGGCGGGTTTTGTCGGCGGTTTTTTTGAAAGCGGCGTGTCGTCTCTGCTGCCGCTGTACGGGTTGGCATTGGGGCTGGGGCCTGCGGGGGCGGCCCTGCTGGTGTCGGCCAGCGGATTGGGCAGCGCGGTGCTGATGTTGCCCGCCGGGCTGCTGGCGGACCGCATGGCCTTTCACCCCAGCCAGCGCTGGGGCACGCAGGCACAGGCCCGCCAGACATTGATGCGCGGCTGCGCGGGGCTGACCCTGGTGGCCACGGCGGCCGTACCCTGGGTGGCCGGGCACCCGGCGCTGGCTTGGCCGGTGGTGTTTGTGTGGGGCGGTGCAGGCGGGTGCCTGTACACCTTGGCCATGATCGACATTGGCAGCCGCGAAACCGGACTGGCCCTGGTGAACGGTACCGCCGTGCTGGTGATGGCCTACACGCTGGGTGGTGTGCTGGCCCCCGCACTGGGGGCCTGGGCGCTGGAGGTGTCAGCCAAGGTGGGCTTCCCGGCACTGATGCTGCTCATGGCTACAACCGGTGTGCTGGCCATGAACCAGCGCCTGCGGGAATGGTAAATTCAATAGCTGACTATTGAATACCATAAAGCGGTGAAGCCCTGATTTTTATATAAATCAGTGGTCACGCAGCCGTGACCGCAGCCGGGCAATCGACTGGCTGTGCAACTGGCAAATGCGGGATTCGGTCACGCCCAGCACGGCGGCAATTTCCTTCAGGTTCATGTCGTGCTCGTAGTACATGCTCATGATGTACTGCTCGCGCTCAGGCAGGACCTTGATCGCCTCGACCAGTGCGGCGCGCATGCGCACGTCGCCCAGGATGTGTTCGGGGTTTTCTTCTTCCTTGGCCACGTGGCGGTCAAGGTAGTCGCTGCTGCCGTCTTCACCGCCGGCATAGTCTTCCAGGTACACCAGTTGGGTACCCCGGACCCTGGCCAGCAATTCCTGGTATTCAGGCAAAGACATCTCCAGTTCCGCAGCAATTTCTGATTCCATGGGAGGCCTTTGCAGTCGGTGTTCCAGCCGGTGAACGGCGTGCTCGATTTCTTTCTGGCTCTTGCGGGAACCGCGCGACATCCAGTCGCCGCCACGCAGCTCGTCGATCATGGCACCGCGTATGCGCTGGCTGGCAAACGTCTCGAACTGCACCCCTTGCGAGGGCTCGAAACGAGCCAGTGCCTCCGTCAGGCCGATCATCCCGACCTGGATCAGGTCGTCCACCTCCACACTTGCCGGCAACTTGGCAATCATGTGGTGTGCCAGCCGCTTCACCAGCGGGCTGTACTGGCGAAGTTGGGCGTCTCGATTGAGAGTGCCTTTAGCGGTGTACATCAGCAACTCCAGAGCTGTGGAACAAGCGCCTCTCGCTGATGGGGGGTGGTCCAGGAGGGTTGCGGCTCGCAACCCTCGTCCAAGGCCAGGGCGCTCTCCTCGATTCTAAGCATCCATTGGCTCAGTGCGTCCCTGGAATCACCGGGTCGGGACGGCGGCAATGGCCAGCATTCCGGTGACCAGCCCAAATGGGCACGGGCAGTGTCGGTCAGCACGGTCAGCCCCTGGTGTTCGAGCACATCCGGCACCTCGCTTTTCACGGGCACCAGCACGGGATGAAGGCCACCGGCCTGGAACAGCACCTTGATGGCACTGTAGGCATCGACCACGCCCGAGGGTTCCAGCGTGAACGGCACCAGTGGCCGTGCTGCCGACTCTTCGAACAACACGCTCAACCACTCTTTGGGGGCCAGCACCAGCACCACGGTGTCAGGCGGAAACAGCGCCACCAGGCGGGCTTGTGCGGCCTTGGCACCCAATGTCTGCGCGGTGTGCATCAGCGTGCTCAAGCCGCTTTGGCTGGGCATGATGTGCCAGGGGTTGGGGTCAGCGTCCTGGACCGCAGGCGCCTTGGTTTGCAGCTGCTGCGCCAGACCGGGACGACCGGACTGCTCACGACTGGTGGCGTCAAGCGCCACCACGGTGTGCCCCAGTGTGGCCAGGCCAGCACCCAGCATCCACACCAGGTCGAAAGCGGTATCGGCATCGCGCGACAACACCACGGGCACCAGCTTGATGCCCACCTGCGTCACCACCGATCTGAGGCCGGCTGCCTGGTCATACATTGGATCAAACATGGAGGGCTCCCAGGTTCATGTGTTTCGGGCCTTGCTGGGCAAAGAAGAAGCCCACCTCGGACGGTGCGGGGTCGTAAGCAGATTTGCCGTCGGTGCCCATGGACTGGCGCACCAGCTGCGCAGCCTGCGGGGCCGCCCAGTCTTCGGGCACGCGCTGGCCGTTGGCCACGCCGCGCAGCACCACCTGGTGGCGGATCAGCGCATCCAGCGCGGGCCCCAGCTTGACGGCCTCGTCCACCTTGGACAGCACCACGCCGTGCAGGGCTTTGGCCTTGAAGCTGGTCAGCACGTCGTCCAGCGTGTCGCCGTGGCTGCTGGCGTTGAGCACCAGCATTTTTTTGATGGTGGGCATCTCCAGCACTTCCAGCATGTCCTGGATGCGGGGGTCTTTCTGGCCCAGGCCCGCGGTGTCGATCACCACCAGGCGTTTGCCCGACAGCAGTGTGAGCAGGTCTTTGAGTGCAGCCCGGTCATGTGCCAGGTGAGCCACCACACCCATCATGCGGCCGTAGGCGCGCAGCTGTTCGTAACCGGCCACGCGGTAGGTGTCGAGTGTGATCAGGCCCACGCTGTTGGCGCCGTACTGCTTCACACACTGGGCGGCCAGCTTGGCTGCGGTGGTGGTTTTGCCCACACCGGTGGCACCGATCAGTGCCACCACGCCACCTTCGTCGCAGATGCCGGTCATGCTTTCGGTGGCTTTCAGGTTGCGCGACAGCACGTCCATCACCCAACGGACGGCATAGGCCGGGCCGGACTCGGCAGGCAGGCGCTCCAGCACGCTGCGCACCAAGGCCGGGCTGTAGCCCGCACGGATGAGTTTGAGCATGAGGTTCGATTGCAACGGGTTGTTGCGCGACGTGCCCAGCCAGGCCAGCATGTTGAAGCGGTCTTCGATCATGTCTTTCAGGGCAGACAGTTCGCCTGAGATGTTGGCAGCGGGCGCTGCGGGGGCCAACCCCAGGTCGCCCTGGGGCATCACCATTGCCGCAGCCCAGTCTTCTTGCTGCGTCGTGCGGGGCATGTCACGGCTGGCGCTGCGCCCCGTGTCCTGGCCCATTTCACGTGTGACGATGGGGTTGGGCATCTCTGGCCGAGGTGCGGGTGCCAGGCGCTGTTGTGCGGGCAAGTCACCCAACGCAGCGCGCTCGGCCAACGAACGGCGGGGGGCCGGTGCGGGCATGCCCGATGCAGTCTGTGCGAACGGGCTGGGCGACACATGGGCCGGGGCCTGCAAAGCAGGTTGCGGAGCCTGGCGGCCTTCAAGCGCTTCTTTGCGGCGTTTGAGCATGCGCTCGCGAACATAGTCTTGGAATGACAGTGTGCTCATGGCCATGGTTTCGGTGTCGCGCTCGACGCTGCTGGGACGCTCGGCCTGACGTGGTGCAGGGGCAGCCGCCAGGGCACGGGCCCGTTCGGATGCAGGCTGCAAGTTGGTCGACGGGGCCGCGCCCTGGTTGTTGCCAACCGGCAGCGTGGCCAGGTTTTCTTCGGTCGTGGCCACCACCTCGAACCCGCCTGCCGTGGCACGGCTGGACAGGATCACAGCGCTGTCGCCGAATGCAGCACGTGCCTTGGCCATGGCTTCACGCGACGTGGGTGCCTGAAAACGCTGAATGTTCATGATGCGGCTCCTCCAAGGATGGGTCCGATGCGGATGAGATGGGTGTCAGGGATTTCGCTGTGCGCCAACACTTGCAGACGCGGCGCAGCGCGACGCAGCAAACGGGCCATGGCAGAGCGGATGGCGTCGGGCACCAGCAGGCAGGCAGGGATGCCGCTTTCTTCCTGCTTGTTGGCCACCTGGGCGGCAGACTGCGTCAGCATGTCGGCCACACCGGGGTCCAGCGCGGTGCCGTTGTTGCCGGCCAGGGCCTGCACCAGCAGGCGTTCCAGACCGGGGTCGATGGCAATGACTTCCAGCTCTTTGGCCGGGCCATAAATCTGTTGCACGATGGCTGGTGACAGCGATACGCGTACCCGTTTGGCCAGCTCGGCCGCATCGGACACACCGGTGGCAGCATGCTCGGCCAGCGTTTCCACGATGGTGCGCATGTCGCGGATGTTCACAGACTCTTCCAGCAGCAGCTGGAGGACTTTCTGGAACGTGGCAATGGACACCATTTTGGGTACGACTTCTTCAATCAGTTTGGGGGCCAGTTTGGCGACGTGGTCAACCAGTTCCTGGGTCTCCGTCCGGCTCAGCAACTTGGCTGCCTGGACTTGCATCAAGTGTGACAAATGAGTGGCCAGTACGGTCTCTGAATCAACCACCGTAAAACCGGCTATTTGTGCGCTCTCTTTCTGCCGGTCTTCGATCCAGTGGGCAGGCAGGCCGAAAGCGGGGTCGGTCGTGGGTGTGCCGATCAGCGGCGTGTTGATGCCACCGGGATTGATGGCCAGCTGCATACCGGGGAACACCTCGCCCTCGCCCACCACCACACCACGCAAGGTGATGCGGTAGGCACTGGGGCGCAGCTCCAGGTTGTCGCGCACGTGCACGGCAGGGGGCAGGAAGCCCACTTCCTGTGCGAATTTTTTGCGCACACCTTTGATGCGACTGAGCAAGTCGCCCTGGCGGTTTTTGTCCACCAGCGAAATCAGGCGGTAACCCAGCTCCAGGCCCAGCAGGTCAACGGGTTGCATGTCATCCCACGATGCTTCGCCATCGTTGGCGGGCGGTGCGGCGTCTTCCACAACGGGTGCGGGTTTGGCTTTTTCGCGTGCCAGCCACCATGCAAAGCCACCTATCACGGATGCGAACAGCAAAAACACCACGTGCGGCATGCCAGGGATGACGCCCAGCAGGCCCATGACACCTGCCGTGACGCCCATGACTTTGGGCGAATTGAAGACCTGCTCGCCAATCTGCTTGCCCAGGTCCTCGTCTTTGCCCACACGCGACACCACCATGGCGGCGGCCACTGAAATCAACAGGCCTGGAATCTGCGCCACCAGCGCATCACCCACAGCCAACAGGATGTAGCTGTTGGCCGCTTCGCTCACACCCAAGCCGTGCTGCAGCATGCCGATGGCAAAGCCACCCACGATGTTGATGATGAGGATGAGGATGCCGGCCACCGCGTCACCGCGCACGAATTTGGCCGCACCGTCCATGGAGCCAAAAAAGTCGGCCTCGTCACCCACTTCACGGCGGCGTTTTTTGGCTTCTTTTTCGTCGATCAGGCCTGCGTTCAGGTCAGCATCGATGGCCATCTGTTTGCCGGGCATCGCATCCAGTGTGAAGCGTGCACCGACCTCTGCAATGCGTTCAGCCCCTTTGGTCACCACAATGAAGTTGATGACCACCAGGATGGCAAACACGATCAAACCCACCGCAAAATTCCCCCCGATCAGGAAGTGACCGAATGCTTCGATCACCGCACCGGCAGCACCCGGGCCGGTATGACCTTCCAGCAGCACCACCCGGGTAGAGGCCACGTTGAGCGACAGCCGAAGCAAGGTGGTGAGCAGCAACACCGTGGGGAACACCGCGAAATCCAGCGGGCGACGCATGTAAGCCGCCACCATCATCACCACCAGCGACATGGCGATGTTGAGCGAGAAGAAACCGTCCAGCATCCAGGGCGGCATGGGCAACACCATGAGCGCCAGCACCGACATCACCAGCAGCGGTGCAGCCAGGCCCGAGAACACGTGGGCGCCCCCTTTCAACCATTGCTGAATCATCTGCGTGTTCATGATCAACCTTCTTCTGTTTCAAGCGCCGGGGCGCGTTTGTGATGCGGATCAAGTTCAACCGGCACATCGGGCACCGGCACGGCGGCTGGCATGACGCCCTTGCCCTTCAGGGCAGCCCTGACCTGATACACATAGGCCAACACCTGTGCCACGGCGGTGTACAGCGCAGGTGGGATGTCGCCGTCAAGCTCTGCGTGCGCATACAGGGCACGGGCCAGCATGGGGGACTGGAGCACTGGGACGTTGTTGCCCTTGGCCACGTCACGGATTTGCAAAGCGACCAAGTCAGTGCCTTTGGCAATGACCTTGGGCACGGCCATGGTGGCCTCGTCGTAGCGCAATGCCACGGCGTAGTGGGTGGGGTTCATGACCACCAGGTCGGCTTGGGGCACGGCAGAAATGCTGCGACGGTTGGCGGCGTCGCGCTGGCGCGCACGCATGCGGCCCTTCATCTGCGGATTGCCTTCCACCTCTTTGTGTTCCTGCTTCACATCCTGGTGTGACATGCGCAGACGCTGGGCATGCAGGTATCGGGACAGTGGCACGTCGATCACGGCCATCACCAGCACCACTGACAACATCAGCCAGATGCCGGTTTTCAGCCAGGCACCCAGCTGGGCCAGCCCCGCGTCCAACGGGCGAAGCAGCAAGCTGGCAAAGTCGTCCAGGTGGGCCGCCAGGAACGCCCAGGCAATCGAAGCGATCACGACGCTCAACGCCAGGAGCTTCATCACCTCGAAAAATTGCTGCTTGGAGAAAATGCGACCAAAACCTGACAATGGATCGAGTTTGCTCAAGTCCAGCGCCAGCGGCTTGGTGCTGGTGGTCCAGCCGCCAGCCGCCACCGTGGCGGCCACCGCGATACCGATGACCGTGAGCGCCAGTGGCAGGTACACCATCAAGCTGGATGTCAGCGCGGATATCAGATGAGCGCTCATCATGTCGCCCTTCAGCAAACTGGCGTGGTCAAAGCGCAGCTGGTTGCGCAAGCCATCGATCAGGCGTTCAAACCCGGTCGAGAAGTAGTTCACCAGCAACAGGAAGCCGCCGCCCAACACTGCCAGGTTGGTCAGGTCTTTGGAGCGCGCGACCTGGCCATCGTCTCGGGCTTGTTGCAGCCGTCGCTCCGTGGCGGGTAGGTCTTTGTCCTGACTGGAGTCCATATGCAGTGAATGTGGGAAGTTCGTTGCATTGTCGGACGGGGGTCAAAAGACTAAAGCATGAAAAAAGCCGGGTTCCCCCGGCTTATCTCGTTGTGTGGCACCGCACTTGGCGTGCGGATCAGAAGCCCAGGCTGGCCAACAGGTCGTCCACGTCTTGCTGACTGGCTGCCACATCGGTGCGACCTTCCGGGTTGACCACCGGACCGGACAAGTCCGAGGGGTCGGTTTTGGGCTGCTGCACCGGCGTGGGGGCCACATCGACCAGCAACTGCAACAGCTGGTCTTCTATTGCCGCAGCCAACTTGACCACGCGGGAAATGACCTGACCCGTCAGGTCGTGGAAGTCCTGCGCCATCATGATGTCGGTCAGGTGCTGGTCTGTCTGCTCGCCGCACACACGCAAACGTGCCAACTGCTCGGCCAGCGCCGGCTTGGCCGGGAACAGCGACTCAAGCAAACGGCTGATCTGCACCACCTCGTCTTGCTTGGCTTTGGCAGCATCTACACTGTTCAATACTTTTTCAGCGGCCTCGCCTGTGAGTTTGGCAATGTAGTTCAGCCGACTTTTGGCATCGGGCAATTCGCCAGCTGTGTCTTTCAACCGCTCCGCATAGCCCAGTTCCTGCAAGGCATCATGCAACTGGCGGGTGATCTGTCCGACCCGGTTAAACATGGCAGCGGAGCGGGCCTCGTCTCCTGCGGCTTCCGCCCACTGCGCCTCCAACGAACTGGTGTCTTCTTGTCCGGTCATGGTCAGACTCCCTCACAGACCCAGTTTCTTGATGATGTTTACCAGCTTGTCTTCGAGTGTGGCTTTGGTAAAGGGTTTGACGATGTAGCCCGCCGCGCCGCTTTGTGCGGCCAGCACGATGTCTTCCTTGCGGGCTTCAGCGGTGACCATCAGCACAGGAATGTGCTTGAGCTTGTCATCGGACTTGATTTCCTTCAGCAGCTGGAACCCATTCATGTTGGGCATGTTGATGTCGCTGACCACGAAATCAAAGCGGCCGTTGCGCAGCTTGTTCAGCGCGGCTGCACCATCCTCGGCTTCGTCTGCGTCCACGTAACCAATTTCCTTCAGCAGACCACGGACGATACGCCGCATGGTCGAAAAATCATCAACGATCAAAAAACGAAGGTCGTTAGCCATAAATTCCCCGTGGGCATGTGAGTGACTGCGCCTGTCGGCTTGCAATGCACTGGGTTTATACCGGATTAAATTGCGTTTTACCGCCTATTGTCGGGCCTGGGGCAGATTTTGCTCTGCCGGTTGACCTGTATCGAAACTTCCCGCCTTGTAAGTGCGGTTGGCCCGCTCCTCGGCGTCTTTGGTCATCACGACAATGCTGATGCGACGGTTGATGGCGGCCTCGGGGTGCAACGGCTCCAGGGGCTGGCTGTAGGCCAGTCCCTCCACCCGAACAATTTTGTCATTCGGCACACCGGCAGCAAACAACTCGCGCCGCACGGCATTGGCCCGCTCGGCAGAAAGCTCCCAGTTGCTGTAACTGCCGAACCCGCCGCCAAATGCGGCCGAGTCAGTATGGCCCGCCAATGACACGCGGTTGTCTACGTCGGTCAACACGCTGCCGACAGCACGCACCAGTTCCTTCATGTAAGGTTTGACCACCGCCCCACCGCTGTCAAACATGGGCCGGTTCTGCGCATCGACAATTTGAATGTGCAACCCGTCAGGAGATGTTTCCAGGCGAATTTGATCGGCAAACTCCATGAGCTTGGGGTTATTGACGATCACATTCACGATCTTGTCGCGCAATTTCTCAAGCCGTTCGGCCTCTTGTTGGCGATAAAGTGCCTGACTGGTCTGGGCACCGCGCAGCTTTTCTGTTCGGGCTCCATCACCGCCGTCCGTCTTGCCTGCAGCCTCGCTCAAATCGCGCCCCCCGCCCGTCAGGATGGAGTTGCTGCCACCCGAGCCAGGCCCCCCCATCAGCGCTATTTTCAGCGGACTGGCGAAATAGTCGGCAATGCCCTTTTTGTCACCCTCCGTGGTCGAGCCCAGCAGCCACATCAACAAAAAGAACGCCATCATGGCCGTTACGAAGTCAGCATAGGCGATCTTCCACGCACCACCATGGGAGGCATGGCCCCCCTTCTTGATGCGTTTGATGATGATCGGCTGTAAGCGCTTGGCGTCGCCCGACATGGTTTATGCAGTCAAAATAGCGCTCAGCGCTTTTGTATATTGAAGACTATGCTCATTTTTTCTTCACATGAGCTTCCAGCTCAGCGAAAGTGGGTCGCTCGGTGGAGTACAGCACTTTGCGCCCGAATTCAATGGCGGTCATGGGTGCGTAGCCTTGCATGCTGGCCAGCAACGTGGTTTTGATGCACTGCAACTCCTTGGCAGCCTCGTCTTCCTTTTGCTCCAGCAGGAAACCCAGTGGTTCGGCAAACGCGTAGGCCAGCAAAATACCCAGGAACGTACCCACCAGTGCTGAACCGATCATGCCCCCCAGCACCGCTGGTGGTTGCCCCACGGAGCCCATGGTGTTCACCACACCCAGCACAGCGGCCACGATACCGAACGCAGGCAATCCGCCGGCAATGCGGCTGATCCCCTGCACAGCCGCATGGGCTTCGTGGTGATGGGTTTCGATTTCGGTGTCCATGATGGACTCGATTTCGTGCGCATTCAGGTTGCCCGACACCATCAAACGCAGGTAATCGGTGATGAACTCCGTCACGTGATGGTCGTTGCCCACTGCGGGATATTTCTGAAAAAGCGGCGAGGAATGAGGGTCCTCCACATCCTTTTCAATGGCCATCAACCCCTCCTTGCGCGCCTTTTGCAGGATGTCAAACATCAGAGCCAACAGCTCCATGTAGCGGGCTTTGGTGTACTTGCTGCCCTTGAAGCACTTGCCCAAACCGGCAAGCGTCGCCTTGACCACCGACATTTTGTTGGCTGCCAGAAATGCGCCCATGGTGGCACCGCCAATGGTGATCATTTCGAAAGGCAAAGCCTTCAAAATCACTTGGATATTGCCGCCGTGAAAGATGTACACGCCGAACACGCAGGCGATCACCACGCCCCAGCCTATGAATACAAACATGGCCCGTCCAGGTTATGAAATGAAAAATGGCGAACCGCCTGATGCAGAAAGAGAACGGTCCGCCAGATGATAAGGGAAAGGGTTTGACCCCAAAGCATCGCAATACCGGCCTAAGCACCCCTCATTTCAGTCGATGAAAGACACCAAGAGTCGGTCAAACTTGCGAAAAATGAAAAAGATGACGCGCGGGGAGACGACCCCAGAGAAGTGCATACGGCACATTTTTGCGATGCTGTGGCGGCGGTTGTGCAGACCCTCCTCAAGGCAACACAACTTCTGCCGAAACACAGCAAACGGGCCAAACGTGTGTTGCCTATTTGTTGACGAAAGTCACAAACGGTGCATCTGCAGCAAAAAAGTGCTTCCGTGGGCCTCAAGTTTTCAGCGTATCACCCGAAAATCCTTACAACGAGCTAATACAGGTTCGTCGACCGGCAAGCAACCACTCATGGATCCATCAGGAATAGTCCTGACACACCACGATGCAGGTGCCCAGCCGGCCCTGGAGGCCCGCGGAAGCAGGCCAGTGGGATCGGCAGCAATGCCTGATTGCTAACAAGTTATCAGTCTTTTTAGGAGCATCAAAATGAGCATGAGCGTCAACACCAATGTGATGTCCATCAACGCGCAACGCAACACGATGGCCAACGCAGCTTC
This sequence comes from bacterium, assembly GCA_030824555.1. Classification (GTDB taxonomy): domain Bacteria; phylum Pseudomonadota; class Gammaproteobacteria; order Burkholderiales; family Burkholderiaceae_C; genus UBA2334. The sequence continues at coordinate 2,504 of JAVBXK010000074.1, read as the reverse complement.
GCTGTCAACAACCATGCAACGCCTGTCTTCTGGTTTGCGCGTCAACAGTGCGAAAGACGATGCGGCAGGTTTGGCCATTGCAACGCGAATGGACACACAAGTGCGGGGCATGAACGTCGCCATCCGCAACGCCAATGACGGCATCTCTCTGGCGCAAACGGCCGAGGCAGGCATGTCAACCATCACAGACATGCTGCAACGCATGCGTGAACTCGCTGTTCAAGCGTCGAACAGCACCAACACCACGGGTACTGGTGGTGACATTGACAAGCTGAATGACGAATACACGCAGCTTGGCGCAGAAATTGAACGTAGCTTGCAAGCAGTTGCATTCAACGGCACGACCCTGCTTTCAGGTGTTGCATCTGATTTCTCGTTCCAAGTGGGTGCCAACAGTGGTGCAGAACAACGCATCACGGTCAGCGCCGCAAACATGAACATTGCGACAGGCGACCTGTCTGCCGCGTTCGGTGCGGGCGCAGCATCAGGTTTGGACATCAGTGCAGCAGGTGCCAACTCTGCAACACTGAGTGCACTGGACAATGCGATTTCTGCCGTCAATACAGCGCGCGCCAAACTGGGTGCCGTGCAAAGCCGCTTTGAAAACACGGTTTCTTTCTTGCGCAGTGCAGTGGAGAATCAATCAGCCGCCAAAGGCCGGATCATGGACGCAGACTTTGCATCCGAGACCGCAAACCTGAGCAGGGCACAAATCCTGCAACAAGCGGGCACGGCCATGGTGGCTCAGGCGAACCAGTTGCCGCAGGGTGTATTGGCCTTGTTACGTTGATCGGTTCACACCTGAGATGAAGAGGCCGGTCACATGTGACCGGCTTTTTGCTTGGGATGGTTTTGTTTGTGTCAGTTTTGCGGTATCTCTCAATGGACCGGCGTGCCCCACGTTGGTTATAAAGACCGTATTCACACCAATTGGAGGATGTCATGGCCATTTCATCTGCAGGCATCGGAAGCGGGTTGGATGTGACATCCATCGTCACACAGTTGATGAACATCGAGAAGCAACCGCTTACGTTGCTTCAAACCAAAGCATCAGGCCTTCAAACCAAGCTCTCGGCATATTCCACGGTCAAATCAGCGTTGTCAGGGCTCCAGGACGCGGCGGCTGCGCTGCAAGATGCCAGCCTGTGGAAAGGTCGTACTTTCGCATCCAATAACACCAGTGCCGTGACTGGGTCTGCTTCATCATCCGCGCTTGCAACCTCTTTTTCACTGGATGTGATCGACATGGCTCAGGCCCAGTCAATCAGGTCGACGTCACTACCGACTGGCTCTGCCATAGGGGCGGATGGCAGGCTTGATATTCAAGGGGGGCAATGGACTGGCACAGATTTCACGGCCGGATCTGGTTCGGCTGTGAGCATCGACATTGCAGCCACAGACACACTTACCGACATTGCCTCTAAGATCAATGGCGCATCAGCAGGCGTGACGGCAGTTGTGGTCAAAAGTGGCGCCAATGACCAGCTGCTCATCCGTGGCAATGCGACGGGCGAAGCATCAGGTTTTCAGATCAAGAGCTTTGACGGTGGGGGCTCAGAAATCACAGATGGGGTAACTGGCGTGGGTGGGCTGGCGTATGACTACGACATCAATGCAGGCAGTTTTTTTGGCATGACGCAAACGCAAGCAGCCCAGAATTCAAATATCTCAATCGATGGCATCACGGTCTCCTCGGCAACCAACACAGTGAGCGACGCTGTGCCCGGTGTGACGTTGAACCTGCTGAGCAAAACGACGTCTCCGGTACAAATCACCGTAGGTGTAGACAAAGATGCAGTGAAAGCAAAAATAGATGCTTTTCAAACTGCCTATAACAAGGTCAATTCAAATCTGGCAGACCTCACGAAATACGATGCAGCAAGCAAGAAAGCGGGAACGCTGCAAGGCGACAGCACGGCAGTAGGGCTCCAGAACATCTTGAGAACCATGCTGGGCGCCAACGGGCCGACGGGCACGACCATTTCACGGCTGAGCGACATGGGCTTGGAATTGCAGCGGGATGGCTCACTCAGCACCAACAGCAAAAAACTGAGCACCGCGTTGGAAAACTTGTCAGACCTGAACACATTTTTCACTGCATCCAACGGTTCTGCCGCTTCGAACGGCATCGCAAAGCGCTTGAACGACTTCATTCGCACGGCAAACGGGGTAGATGGCAACATTTCTGGCCGCAGCTCGGCCCTTCAAAGCGCCATCACACGCAACAGCAAAGATCAGGAAGCGTTCAGCTCAAGACTGACCAAAAAACAAGCGCAGCTGTATGCGCAGTTCAATGCACTGGACACGAAGATGGGCACACTGAGCTCACTGAACTCATTCATCACACAACAAGTTGCGCAGTGGAACAAGTGACGCAAGCACTCAGCAAATAGCCTTCAAAAGCCCCGTTTATCGGGGCTTTGGTTTTTTGTGGTCGCAGAACAATTGACTCCAACACCCGGTTGGGCTCGTAGCCAAGCGACGCTTCCTCAAACCGAGTGGTA
>JAVBXK010000001.1 GCA_030824555.1 bacterium | reverse complement strand
TTCAAACAATTGCGGCAAATTTGAGGTGGAAGTGCGCTGGTGCGCACCCGCCCCACGGCCTGTGCGCCTCGCCACCCCGCAAACGAGCCACCCCCATGGCCCACCCGCCACGCCACTGAGGCAGTACGGTGCGGTGTGCACAGGTTGGAAAAGCACAAACTCAGCCAGCAGCCAACAGCCAACAGCCAACAGCCAAAGCAAAGGCAAAGGCAAAGGCAAAGGCAAAGGCAAAGGCAAAGATCGGATAAGAATGCAAATACAGTAGCTGTTATCGCTTATAAATAAAGCGGTGAAGCCACTTTTTATATGTAATTTGACGTCATCTCCCGCTGCCGTGCTTCAAATAAATCTCAAACGACCAACCACCTCCCACGCGCCAAGGCAGGGGTGGGGCGGGCTGGTGGCTTCATGCTTGCCCCTGCGTTGCAGGGGTTCCCTCCGATGCTCGCCATGGGGTCGTGCTGCGGAACTCGTTCCGCGTCGTACCGACGCTCCCACTCAAACAACTGCGGCAAGTCAGAGGTTAAAGCGTGCTGCGCACGCCGACCCCGTGGCTGTGCCTCTCAGCAGCGCACCACAAGCCCCCTGTCATGGATTGGGACAATCTGACATTGGTGCAAGACCTGTGTCCACCAAAGCATCATGCAAAAGTGTGGCGGCTAACCGATTTTTGTATGCGGCACGACAGCCCTTTGGTGCCAGACCCTTATTGCTGCGGGTCACAGGGGTTTGAGCACGTACTTGATCTGGTCGAGGATGCATGCGAGGGCTTGATTCGGCATGTAAGGCAAAGAGCCACGCCATCATGATGACTAGCGCCTTGAGGTTCAACGTCGGCAATGTCATTGCCGCCAGCATCGCAAGTTCGGAAATTGAGCACTTCCACGTCGGTAACTCCCCCTCCACAGATAATGGCTTCGCCATGCCAAGTGGATGATTTAGGCCTTGGCATCTTTTCTACGTTGTTCTCGGTGGCACTGTGCTGCGAACATGGATGCGACCAAGAGTAGAGAGGAGTCATCCATTTTGCCTCCAGCGTTCAACGGGGAACGTCACACAATAACTGCAAAAATGCAATGGAACAGAGCCTTTGTACACCGCTGTTGAGGAACTCAACTTTGCATAAAAACGATCAATACTGAGTGACGACAATGCGTTCTGCAACTCCCGACAAACTCAGATTCGCCATCCCGTTGTTCACGGTGCTGGTGGTGTTGCTCTTTACCCTGAGTTGCGTCGTCAGTTACCAAAGCCTGCGCGACGAACAACGGATGGGGAGCCGCCAGGAAGCGCAACGGATGTTGCTGGCCTTCGAAGCGCATTCGACCCGGCTGTTCGATTACACCGATGGCTACTTGCGGGCGATCCGTGCTTACCATGCTGACCATGGCGTCAGCGAAAAGTGGCTGCGTTTCGTTGGCGAGATCAAGGCGCCACACGCCAATCAGTTCTCCGGCATCGTGACCATCGTCGACCGTGAGGGCTGGGTGGTCTACCAGTCGGAAACGCCATCGGACAAGCTCAAAAGCTTTGGCTCGATGGCCAGCCTCGATCATTTTCAGTATTTCATCGGCCATCCTGGCGACTCGCTTTTCGTAGGGGCCACCCGCCTCGGCAAAATGACCGGCAAGCTCCAGTACCGCCTGGCCCGGCCGCTGCTCCGCGATGGTGTGTTCGATGGAATGGTCATGGTTACGCTGTTGCCGGACCACATTACCGAGTTCTATCAAAACCTGAGCCTCGGTTCGCACAGTACCGTCACCATGCTGACCCTGGAACCCAAACTGATTGCCAGGCAACCGGCGCCAGCGCCTGAAATGTTTGGCCGCCTGTTTTCCGAATTGAAGAAGAACCACGGTATCGATATCGACAGCGTCGAGGGCGGCAGCGCATTCGGGATCACCGGGCCATTTGACGATATCCGGCGTGACGTGTTCTACAAGAAGCTTGCCACCTACCCGGTGGCGCTGATGGTCAGTATCGCCGAGCGGGACATCGATGACGCCGTCGCCGGGGCCCGGCGCAACCTGAGCCTGCTGGCCCTGGCCTTTGCGGTCTTCGCCCTGCTGGTGTGCGTGCTGGCCCTGCGCATGAGCGGGCAAAACCGGCGGCTGGCCGAGGCCGATGCGGCCAGCCAGAAACTGGCGACCCAGTTGCAGGCCAGCGAAGCCTTTCAGCTCAGCATCATGAATTCCGTCGCGGCCGAGATTGCGGTACTCGGGCGCGACGGGACGATCATTGCGGTCAACGAGCCTTGGCAGCGTTTTTCACGGGAAAATGGACGTGAACCGGGCAAGTTGGCGCCGAACACCGAGGTCGGCGCCAACTATCTGGTTTTCGGTACGGTGGATGTCGAGGCTTCGGCCGCCCTCGACGGCATCCGGGCGGTGCTGGACGGCAGCCTGCCCCAATTCAGCACTGAATACCCTTGCCATTCGCCGCAGCAAATGCGCTGGTTCTCTATGATGGTTACGCCATTGGGGGAGAGTGCCAACGAGGGTGTGGTGGTCACCCATACCGATATCAGCGAAATGAAGCAGATCCAGTGCAAGCTTGAAGCGAACGAAGAGGCGCTGCGGGCGAGCGTGACCGTTGCCGAAGGGGCCCTGCAGCGGCAGCAGGAAATACAGGACGAACTGGTCCAAGTGGAAAAAATGGCGGCGCTGGGCGGACTGGTTGCCGGGATCGCGCACGAAATCAACACGCCCATCGGCGTCACGCTCAGTTCCGCCACCTATCTTGAGGCGGAGACCCGCAAGACGGATGCGCTTTATAAAACCGGCGAACTCACCGAAGACGGGCTTACCGACTACTTCGCCACTGCCGCGCAAGCGACGCAACTGATGGCGATCAACAGCCATCGCGCCAGCGACCTGATCCAGAGTTTCAAGCAGGTGGCGGTGGACCAGACCGGTGGCGAGCGGCGTCAGTTTGATTTGGCGAGTTATATCGACGAGGTCTTGCTGTCCCTGCAGCCCTGGCTGAAGAAAGGCAATGTCGAGGTGGCGGTCAACTGTCCGTCGGGCTTGCTCATAGACGGCTTCCCTGGCGCCCTGTCACAGGTGTTGTCCAACCTGCTGATGAATTCGCTGAACCACGCCTTCGAACCCGGGCAGGGCGGCCACGTGTCCATCGAGGTCAGCCTGCCGGATGCGGCTGGCGAATGGATCGAACTGGCTTTTCGGGATGATGGCAAGGGCATCTCGCCCGAGTTGCACGACAAGGTATTCGAGCCCTTCTTTACCACACGTCGGGGCAAAGGGGGCAGTGGCCTCGGCCTGAACATCGTGTTCAACATTGTGCATAAGACGCTCAAAGGTACCCTGGTTCTGGAGCGTTCTTCCGCTGCCTGCGCCCACTTTACGCTGCGTTTCCCGCGCACGCTGCCGCGCTGAATGGAACGGACAGGAAAATGACCGAAAACAGACACCCTCTCAAACTCAAGGCTTCACCGGCGCCCGCACCTCACGTCAAGGCCTTGCGTCGGGACTGGCGCATCCTGGTGGTCGATGATGACGAAGAAATCCATTCGGCCACCCGCATGATCCTCGGCCGGATGCAATTCAAGGGACGCAGCATCGAGCTGCTGAGCGCTACCTCCGCTGCCGAGGCGCAAGCCGTTCTGGAACGGGAAAAGGACATAGCGGTCATTTTGCTCGACGTGGTCATGGAGAGCGACGATGCCGGACTGCAACTGGTCCGCACCATCCGAGAGCAACTCGACAACCAGTCGGTGCGCATCATCCTGCGGACCGGTCAGCCCGGTCAGGCGCCGGAAGAGCGGGTCATCGTCGATTACGACATCAATGACTACAAGGCCAAGAGCGAACTGACGGCGCAAAAGCTGTTCACCACCGTGATCGCCGCCCTGCGATCCTACGAAACCATTGTCTCGCTCGACAAGACCCGCAAGGGCCTGGAAAAAATACTCGACAGCACCAGTACCTTGTTCCAGGTCGACTCGATCCAGCACTTTGCCTCCGGCGTCCTCACCCAGCTTTCGGCCTTCCTCGATTGCCAGCCGAATGGCGTCATCTGCGCCCAGTTCGATCACAACTCGCCACATCCCGGGGCGGCCTCCTGCCACCAGATGCAGTTTCTGGCGGCCAGTGGCGAATACGGCGACTGTATTGCCTGCCATACCGAGGACGAGTGCCGGCACCACGAAATGATGCAGTTGATCCGCCAGTCTCTCGCCGAGCACAAAAATCTGCTGACCGACCAATACACCGTTCTGTACTTTGAAACAGGTGACGCACTTGCTTCGGCCGCCTTGCTGCATGGCGGTCTCGGGGTAGCGGACGAAAGCGACCGCAAGTTGCTCGAAGTCTTTACCTCGAAAATTTCCATCGCCCTGGCCAATGCGCTCCACTACCAGAAAATGGTCAGTGCCGAGCGCGCGGCGACCACCGACTTTCTGACCGGCCTGAACAACCGACGCCAGTTGCTGCGTCTGGGCATCCCGCTGGTGGCCGGCGCTTTTCGGGCGGGCACGCCGCTGGCCGTGGCGATGCTGGATATCGACCACTTCAAGCAGGTCAACGACAGCATGGGCCACGATGCAGGCGACGACGTGCTGATAGAGGTCGGCACGCTGCTGCGCGAACGTTTCCGGACCAGCGACGTGGCGGCGCGCTTTGGCGGCGAGGAATTTTGCGTGATTGCGGCAAACCTGACACCGGAAGCCGCCCATGCGCTCTTTGACAGTTTCCGTCGCGCGTTGGAGGAAAAGATTTGTGAAATTCGGGGGAAGCGGGTGCCGCTGACCATCAGCATCGGGGTTACCACCCAAGTGGTCGAAAGTGTCGACGCAATGATTTCAGCGGCCGATGCGCTGCTTTATCGGGCCAAGCAGGAAGGGCGCAATCGCGTGGTAATCGGGTAGATGCCGGATTCAGAGCCTATGGCCGCTGACCTGCGAATTGCCGATGAGCAGTCGCCTTGAATGGCCGCTGAACATTTGATACCTGGCTTTCATGTGGCGACAGCGCGAAAGTCAGCAACGGGCACAAAGTTCATGTTGCAGAACGGCCGGTGTGTAGCACTCAATCGAACGCCCGAACTACAGCAAGCTGGGAATCTGTCGCTTCTGCACCGGACGCACATACCGAAACACCATCGCTATAGACTTGTGACCGGTCTACGACATGATGACACTGGTTTGCAGGCCCACGGTCACCGCCTCTGTCGCGAACCCTGAGCGGAGCGAGTGCCCAGAAACCAACTTCGCCGCGTCGATGCCCTTGGAGCCTGCAACAGCCGACTTCACGATCAAGGCCACAGACTGAGGTGTCAGTGTCAGTGGCGTGGCGCGGCGGGTGGGCCATGGGGGTGCCTCATGCGGGTGGTTGGCTGGCGCCGACTGCGCTGTGGTGCTCGGCCATGGGGCGTGTCGCGGAACTCTCTGCGCGTTTGTGCCAAACGCTCCGTTCAAACAGCCGCGACGGGTCAGTGGTTGAAGTGCGCTGACGCGCCCCCGCTCCACGGCCTGTGCGCCTCGCCACCTCGTGAACGAGCCACCCCCATGGCCCACCGGCCACGCCACTGAGGCAGTACGGTGCGGTGTGCACAGGTTGGAAAAGCACAAACTCAGCCAGCAGCCAACAGCCAACAGCCAACAGCCAAAGCAAAGGC
>JAVBXK010000096.1 GCA_030824555.1 bacterium | reverse complement strand
GTCAAAGGGGTTCATGCTCATCTTGACGTTGGCGATGTCCATGCCGCTGCCGTCCGCTTTGACACGGACTTTCACGTTGTAGTCCACCACGCGTTTGACGGGGACGAGTACCTTCATTGCTTTGACTCCTGATGTGTTGAAGAAAGTTTTTTGATTGACGTTTACGTAAACGTCAATTCTATGCCGCCACCGGCTTCAAATCAATTATGCGAAAAAACGAACGATCGTGCTTTTTTAATTATACGGTCAAGTTTGTCAGCTTGCCGTCAACTGGCATTGTGCACTGCCGATTTGTTGCCCGCCTGAGTAACAACCCCTGCCGTTACGTCCGTCCGAGCGCCCCCTGGCAAGGGCTCACCCAGGTGGCGAACCACCCGCTGCGGGAACGGAATTTCAATGCCGTTGGTACGCAGTGCACTCAGAATGGACGTGTTGATCAGCGAGCGGATGTTCATTTGCCCGTTCTCTGGGTCGCCGATCCAGTAGCCCACGGTGAACTCCAGCCCGTCAGCCCCGAAGGCCGACAACGCCACCGACGGTGCCGGGTCGGCCAGCACACGGCTGTGCTGCACGGTGGCATCGAGCAGCAGTTTGCTGACCAGCTCGACGTTGCTGTCGTACCCCACTGACACCACGGTCGATTGCCACACTTTGGGGTCGGCCAGCGACAGGTTCTCCACCCGGCTGGTGATGAGCAGTTCGTTCGGAACGATCGACTCGCGCCCTGCCAGCGACCGGATGAGGGTGTAACGGGCCGTGATGTCGGTGATGCGACCTTCGAAGTTGTCGACCCGCACCATGTCGCCGATGCGCATGCTGCGTTCGGTCAGGATGACGAAACCGCTGACGTAGTTGGCCGCCAGCTTCTGCAAACCCAGCCCGATGCCCACCCCGATGGCACCACCCAGCACCGACAGTGCGGTCAGGTCGATGCCCACGGCGGACAGCGCCACCATCACACCAACGGTCATGAGCAGCGTGCGCGTGGCATTGGCCACGGCTTTGCGCAGCGACAACTGGCCACCGGTGGCTTCCCTGAGCAAGCGGGCCTCCAGCGCTGCTGAAATCCAAAGCATCACGATCAGCACGGCCCCGGCCGTCAGCGCCCCTTCGATGATGTTGCGCAACGTCAGCACCGAGCCACCCAGCTTCCAGCTGACCTGCTCCATCTCGTCCAGCACGATGGGCAACAAGCCGCTGACCCACATGACCGTAGCGCCCCACACCACCCAGGAAATGGTGCGCTCCAGCGCCGTAATCCACCGGGCCTGTGCAAACGCTGCGTGCAACACCCTGACCCCCACCCGGATGACCACCAGAGACACCAGCGCCGGAATGGCCACTTTGAACACCGCCAGCGGCGCGTATTTGTGCACCAGCGCACGTGCCGCATACCCCAGGCACAGCAGCAGCAACGGGAACAGCACCCCATCGACCACACGGCGGCCAAACCAGATGGACGTGGCAGGCGGGTTCTCCAGCGACCGGTACAGTGCCTTCACCACCAACCACGCCAAGGCCACGCACACGGCCAGCGCAGCCAGCTCGGTTAACACGCCACGCTGGGTAAACACCTGAAGCCAGTTCAAGAAATCGTCGATCACGTCAGTTCAATGGGTCGGAAAAAACAGGATTGTGGCCAAACAGCTGGCGCGGCTGTGCGACAGCAGCTGTTGACCTTGCGTCGGGTCACCTGCGCCGGGCGATTCATGCCGCCAGGCCGTCAGGCCTTCAAGCCCGCCAGCTGGGGGCACGCTTTTCGGTGAATGCACGCACGCCCTCCTGGGCCACGGGCAGCATCATGTTGCAGGCCATGCTTTGGCCTGCCAGCTGGTACGCAGCGGCCAAACCGGTTTCGCGCTGCTGGTAGAACAGCTGCTTGCCCATGGCCAGTGCCTCGGCAGGCTTGGCCAGCACGGCGCTCACCAGTTGTTCAACGGTGGCGTCCAGGGCATCAGGTGCACACACGCGGTTCACCAGCCCGTGTGCCAGCGCTTGCGCTGCAGTGATGAACTGCCCAGTCAGCAGCATTTCCATGGCCACTTTCTGCGGCACGTTGCGCGACAACGGCACGCTGGGCGTGGCACAGAACAGCCCCACGTCGATGCCGTTCACGCCAAACTTGACCGTGTCAGCCGCCACCGCCAGATCACACTGCGCTACCAGTTGGCAACCTGCGGCCGTGGCAATGCCTTGCACACGGGCAATCACCGGCACGGGCAAGGTTGAAATGGCCAACATCACCTTCGTGCATTTGGCAAACAGCGCCTGGTAGGCTGCCAGCTCAGGCTGGGCAATCATTTCCTTCAGGTTGTGCCCTGCGCAAAACGCCTTGCCTGCGGCCGCCAGCACCACCACCCGGGCATGCGCATCGGCAGCCACGGCCGCCAGCGCGGTTTGCAGCGCGTCCAGCATGGCGTCGCTCAACACGTTGAAGGCCGCAGGTTGGTTCAAGGTCAGGGTGTGCACACCCCGGCTGTCGGTGGTGTGAGTCAGCACACCTGCATCAGTTGAAGCAGAGGGATGGGGGTTGAGTGGGGTGACATTCATGGGCTGACGCATCCGGAACGGTTTGGGACAACAAACGACGCCAGGATTTTGGGTTAAGGTTTGGGCCATGAGCCGCAACCCAGCCCCGCTACCGTCGTCTGAAAGCCTTCGCCAGGGCACTGAAAGGCTGTTGAATCAGCTTAACACGGTGATCGTGGGCAAACCGCAGCATGTGCACGACGCCGTGGCCTGCCTGCTGGCGGGTGGCCACCTGCTGATCGAAGACGTGCCCGGCGTCGGCAAAACCACGCTGGCCCACGCGCTGGCCCGCTCGTTCGGGCTGGCGTTTTCGCGCGTGCAGTTCACATCGGACCTGATGCCATCCGACCTGACCGGTGTGTCGGTGTACGAGCGTGGGTCCGAGCAGTTTGTGTTTCACCCCGGCCCGGTGTTTGCCCAGGTGTTGCTGGCCGACGAAATCAACCGCGCCAGCCCACGCACCCAAAGTGCGTTGCTGGAGGCGATGGAAGAGCGGCAGGTCACCGTCGAGGGCGACACCCGCCCGTTGCCCAGCCCGTTTTTCGTGATCGCCACCCAGAACCCGATGGACCAGCTGGGCACCTATGCGCTGCCCGAGTCCCAGCTGGACCGCTTTCACATGCGGCTGTCGCTGGGCTACCCCGACCGGGCTGCCGAGCGCGAACTGCTGAAAGGCCGCGACCGCAAGCAGGTGCTCGACCAACTGCCCGCCGTCATTTCACCGTCCGAACTGGCCGCCTTGCAGCAGGTCATTCGCGCGGTGCACCTGTCGGAAGCGGTGCTGGACTATTTGCAAGACCTGGTGTCTGCCACCCGCAGCGGGCGCTGGTTCGTGCAGGGCCTGAGCCCGCGTGCGGCCATGGCCGTGGTGGTGGCCGCTCAGGCCGAGGCCTACCTGGCCGGGCGAGACTACGTGGCCCCCGACGACATCACCGCCGTGCTGCCTCAGACCGTGGCCCACCGCATGAGCCCGCTGCACAACGCGGGGTGCGGCGCGATGGAGCAGGTCAAGGCCATGGTGGCCGCCACGCCGCTGCCCTGACCCCACGCACACACAGCCAAAGCCCAATCGGCACAACCGCCGCCACCACGCCCACACTGGCACCCGTCTTGCTGCCCTGACCCACTGGTTGCCCGCCCCACATGACCGGCTTCAACTTCAGCACCCAACTGCGCAACCGTTTCAACGGCTGGCTGGCTGCGCGCCTGAAGCGCACCGACAGTCTGGTGCTGAGCCAACACAACGTCTACATCCTGCCCACCCGTGCCGGCTGGATGATGGCCGTGACCCTGCTGGTGCTGCTGCTGGCCAGCATCAACTACCAGTTGAACCTGGGTTACCTGCTGACCTTTTTGCTGGCGGGCAGCGCGGTGGTGGGCATGCACGTGAGCCACGCCAACCTGCGCGGCCTCACGTTGAAGCTGCAGCCACCCCCACCCTGCTTCGCGGGTGCACCGGCCCGCCTGACCATCGTGCTGGACAGCACGCGCAAGCAGGCACGCCATGGCATCAATCTGCTGGTCAGCGGGCAACCGGCTGACGTGTGGGTGGACGTGCCCCCGCAAGGCAGCACAGCAGCAGAGGTGGCCTGGCTGCCGCCCGCCAGGGGCCACCACGAACTGCCCGCATTGCAAGCCGACACCCGGTTTCCCATGGGCCTGTTTCGCGTGTGGACGGTGTGGCGGCCCGCGGCCAAAGTGTGGGTGTACCCCGCACCCGAAGTACAGGCCCCCGCCCTGCCCCCCGGTGAACCGGTGGCTCAGGGCGCTGCACCCGCACAAGGTGTGGGCGCGGGCGAATTCGACGGGGTGCGCGCCTACCGCCGGGGCGATGCGCTGAAAACCATCGTCTGGAAACGCGCCGCGCAGGCCATGGCCCGTGGCTCGGCAGACCTCATCAGCCGCGAGCAGGCACGCACCGCCCACCACCAGACGCTGTGGCTGGACTGGCATCACACCCAGGTGGCCGATGTTGAAGCCCGCATCGCCCGCCTCACCGCGTGGGTGCTGAAGGCCGATCAGCAAGGGCTGAACTTCGGCCTGCGCCTGCCCACCCTGGCGCTGCCCCCCGAGCAAGGCCCTGCTCACACCCAACGCTGTCTGGAGGCACTGGCGCTGTGCTGAACACACCTGCCCCACACCAGCCACCCCAGCCCAAAGGGGCCATTGCCCGCACCCAGCATGCGGGCAAGTGGGTGCACATGCTGGCCAACCTGCCGCGTGACACGCGCGACACGCTGTTCCTGCTGGCCAACATCGGCTGGGTGGTGGCGCTGCTGTCAGACCACCTGCCCTGGTGGTGCACGGCACTCACCGCCGCCGTGCTGCTGTGGCGGGCCAGCCGCGCCTGGCACAGCCAGCCCCTGCCCTCGCGTTGGTGGCTGGTGGGGTTGGTAGCGGGGGCGTCGGCGGCCACGTTCATCACGCACCGCACGCTGCTGGGGCAGGAAGCAGGCATCACACTGGTGGTGGTGATGCTGGCCCTGAAAATGCTGGAACTGCGGGCGCGGCGCGACGCGTTCGTGGTGTTTTTCCTGAGCCTGTTCACGCTGCTCACCCATTTTTTGTATTCGCAAAGCCTGCTGACGGCAGCGGGCATTTTGCTGGCAGTCTGGGGCCTGCTCACCTCGCTGGTCATGGCACACATGCCGGTGGGCAAGCCGCCGTTGTGGTCGGCCGCGCGCACGGCAGGCAGCATGGCGTTGCTGGGTGCGCCCATCATGGTGGTGCTGTTCGTGCTGTTTCCGCGCATCGCGCCGCTGTGGGGGGTGCCTGCTGAAGGTCCGACCGGTCGTACCGGCCTCTCGGCCCGGATGCAGGTGGGCAACGTGGCCAACCTGGCACAAGACACCTCCATAGCCTTCAGGCTGCGTTTTGAAGGTGAGCCCCCCCCACCCAGCCAGATGTACTTTCGTGGCCCGGTGCTGAGCAACTTTGACGGGCGCGAATGGCGCATGGGGCCACCCAGGCTGGGTGACGTGTTCCGCACCACCGACCCCGACCACATGCCGGGCAACCTGCAAGTCAGCGGCCCGCCCGTGAGTTACGACGTGACGCTGGAGCCCAGCAACCAGCCCTGGGTGATGGTGCTCGACGCCACGGCACAGGCCCCGCAAATCCAAGGCCACACGCTGCTGCTGACGCCCGAGCTGCAATGGCTGTCTGACAAGCCCCTCAGGGATCTGACCCGCTACCGGGCCACCAGCCACCTGACGTTCCAACACGGCCCCATGGGCATCACGCCTGGCGTGAAAGACCAGCAAGCCCTGCCTGCAGGCTTCAACCCCCGCACACTGGCCATGGCCACGCAGTGGCGCAGCGAAGTGGGCAACGGCCCGCAGGCGGATGTACAGCTGGTCGAACGCGCCCTGCAGCACCTGCGCACCGGTGGTTACGCCTACACGCTCAGCCCAGGCAGCTATGGCCAGCATGCGACCGACGAGTTCTGGTTTGACCGCAAGCTGGGCTTTTGCGAGCACATTGCATCGTCTTTTGTCATTTTGATGCGTGCTGCGGGCATTCCCGCCCGCGTGGTCACGGGCTACCAGGGGGGCGAGCGCAACCCTGTGGACGGCTACGTCACGGTGCGGCAAAGCGATGCCCACGCCTGGTCGGAAGTGTGGCTGGTCGGCCAAGGCTGGGTGCGGGTGGACCCCACGTCTGCGGTGGCCCCGTCGCGGACCGGCTCCACAGTGCGCCTCACGCCTCCGCAGGGGGCCGTGGGCAACATGCTGGCCACCTTCAGCCCGGCGTTGCTGGACAGCCTGCGCAACAACTGGGAAGCCCTGAACAACCGCTGGAACCAGTGGGTACTGAACTATTCGCAAGGCAGCCAGATGGACTTGCTGAAAAAGCTCGGCTTCGAATCCCCCAGCTGGACGGAGCTGGGCTACGTGCTGGCCAGCCTGCTGACCGCAGCCACCCTGGCCGGTGCGGCATGGGCCTGGTGGGAGCGCCAGCAGCACGACCCTTGGCTGCGCCTGCTGGCGCAGGCCCGCGCCCGCGCGCACCAGGCTGGCCTGGCTGCCGATGCCACCACCACCCCAAGGCAACTGGCCCATCAGCTGTCGGTACGTCACCCCGGTAACTTGCAAACAGCCCAAACGGTGCAGTGGCTGCTGGAACTGGAGGCCCTGCGCTACGCCCCCGGCGCATCTGCGCACGGGCCCACGACACCGGCACGTGCCCACCCTGGCGATGCGACGTTGGGCAACTTGAAGCGGCGGTTGGCGCGGTTGCACTGGCCCAAACCCGCCAGCGCAACTGCCGCTTCACCGAATCCAATAGCGGGCAAGCCAGAATGAGCACCCAAATGGCCTTGCAACCACACAACCAGACGCGTTCACACATGTTCAAACCCACCGCAGTTGCCACGCTGGCCATTTGCATATTCATAGCATTCAGCGCATATGGTAAAAGCGCTGAAGGCAAAAAAAGCATCAAAACTCAAACATCAGACACCACGTATGCGCGCGACCCGCGCGTGCAGCAGTTCGCACTGGACGTGGCGCTGCGCCGCGACCTGAACCCCGAGGCCATCCAGGCCGTGCTGGCGCAGGCACGCAAACTGCCGCAAGCCCAAAAGCTGATGCTGCCGCCCGCCAAAGCCAGCGCCAAAAACTGGGCGGCCTACCGCGCCCGCTTCATCGAGCCCGTGCGCCTGAAAGCAGGGCGGGCCTTCTGGGAGACCCAACGCCACTGGCTTGACAAAGCCGAGGCCGACACCGGCGTGCCCGCCAGCCTGATCGTGGGCGTGATCGGCGTCGAAACCCTGTACGGCCAGCACATGGGTAACTTCCGCACGCTGGACGCGCTGACCACACTGGCCTTTGACTTCCCCGCCGCCCACCCCCGCGCAGCGGCCCGAACCGAGTTCTTCCTGGGCGAGCTGGAGCAGTTTTTAAGCCTGACCCACCGCAATGGATCTGACCCGCTTGGCTACCGCAGCAGCTACGCCGGTGCCATGGGCATGCCGCAGTTCATGCCCAGCAGCTGGGTCAAATACGCGGTGGACTTCGATGGCGACGGCAAGGTGGACCTGTTCGGCAGCGCGGCCGATGCCATCGGCTCGGTGGCCCATTACTTCAAGGCGTTTGGCTGGCAACCGGGGTTGCCCACCCACGTGGCCATGGGCTTCGACGCCACCCGGCTCGACATGGACGCGCTGCTGGCCCCCGACATCCTGCCCAGTTTCAGCACCCCCTCGTTCGAGGCCAAAGGCGCGGTGCTGGACGAAACCTCACGCCAGCACCCCGGTCCCTGGGCCTTGATCGAGCTGCACAACGGCGACCAGGCGCATGGCGGCCAGCCCCCCAGCTACGTGGCAGGCACCGACAACTTCTACGCCGTCACTCGCTACAACTGGAGCAGCTACTACGCCATGGCCGTGATCGAACTCGGGCAAGCCATTGAACACACCATGAAGGGCCAGCCCGTGCCCCCCACGCTGGCCAAGCCACGCTGAAGCGGCACACCCAGGGCCCGTCTCGCACCAACCCAACCAAACGGGTCAGCCCAGGAGAGTGCTGCTGGCTGGCACTGCAGCCGCCAGCACCATGCGGTTACGCCCCTGGCGCTTGGCCTCATACAGCGCCGCGTCGGCCGCTTGCAACAAACGGTCAGGCATGTCGGATGACTGTGGCGTGCCCACAGCCACACCCAGGCTGACCGTCAGCACCGAAGCCACAGGTGACGAGGCATGGGCAATCTGGGCGTCCTGGATGGCCGCGCGCACGGTTTCAGCCACTTGCAAGGCCTGTTCAGCAGTGGTGCCGGGCATGACCACCACGAACTCTTCACCCCCGTAGCGGGCCACCAACTCGCCCGCCCGCCGCACATTGACCCGCAACGCCTCGCCCACGCGGCGCAGGCACTCGTCACCCTGTTGGTGGCCGTAGTGGTCGTTGTAGGCCTTGAAATGGTCCACATCGAGCATGATCACGGCCAACGGTGCACCCGTGCGCAAGGCACGTTGCCACTCTTCGGCCCAGCAGGTGTCAAACCGCCTGCGGTTGGCCAGGCCCGTGAGTCCGTCGGTGGCGCTCAGCGCTTCCAATTGGTGGTTGACCGCTTCCAGCTCCAGCGTGCGCTGCTTCACCTTGCCCTCCAGCGCCTCGTTGGCTGTGGTCACGGCGGCACGCAAGCGGGTTTGCTCGGCCAGTTCGGCTTGCAAACGGCTGGAGTACCGCCAACCGGTCCACAGCAACAGCAGCACGG
The DNA here is from genome assembly GCA_030824555.1 of bacterium. Lineage (GTDB taxonomy): Bacteria > Pseudomonadota > Gammaproteobacteria > Burkholderiales > Burkholderiaceae_C > UBA2334. The sequence goes on along the minus strand of JAVBXK010000096.1, from coordinate 36,577 downwards.
CACCCAAACGGAACGCCAGCGTCAGCTGGCGCAGCCGGTCTTGCTGGCGACCGATATTGGCCAATTCGATGACCAAGGCCCCCACGGCCGTGTCGCTGTTGATTTCGTACAGCTTGAGCGACATCGCGTAGTCGCCCGCCAGCAGCAGCTTGTACGCATCGGGCCAGCGCTCTTCGCGCATCAGCGCAAACACCTCGCCTTCAACGGCCCGCAGTGCGGCCTGATCCTGTGCCAGCGCGTCCATGTCGCTGGCCAGCAACATGGTGCGGGTCAGGTTCTGCACCTCGCGAACGGTGGCCTCCAACTCGGCCCGCAGCGAGTGGTAGCTGGCCGCGCGCAGGGTGTTTTTTTCGAGCACGGCCATAGCGACCGAGCTGGTCAGCGACTGGTTCAGCCTGACCATGCGCTCCAGACCCAACTTCACGTTCAGATTCTGTGCGTGGAGCTGCTCGCTTTTGAGATCGGCATAGAGCCCTGCCAAGGTGGTCAGAAGCAAAACGGCCACGACGATGTGGAGGCTGCCCAGAAATCGCATGCTGACGGTCTGTGTGGGGTGGCGTGGGGCGAGGTTCAGTCGATGATTTTGTCGGCGCGCGCCAGCAGCTCGGGTGCCAGCGTCACGCCCTGGGCCCGTGCCGCCCGTTTGTTGATGACGAGGCTGAACTTCTCTACCGGCCCCCACGGCACCTCGCCCGGCTTGATGCCCTTGAGCACCAGCGCCGCCTTTTTGCCTGCCGAGTACCCCACCAGAAAGTAGTCCAACCCGTAGGCCATGACGGCACCACGCACCACGCTGTCGATGTCGCCAGCAAACAGGCCAATTTTGCGTTGGTCGCACACGCGGGCAATGGCATCCAGTTTGGCCACTGTGGTGTTGTCAGACGTGATGGTGATGGCCTGCACTTTGCCCGCCAGCGTGGCTGCCACGTTGCCCACCTGGTCACCGCTGGACACCGTGGCCTCCACCAGGGTCAGGCCCAGTTGCTTGGCGGCCTCGCGCATGGCTTGCAAGTGGGTGAGGGAGTTGGCCTCCTGCGGGTTGTAGATGGTGCCCCACACCTTGGCGTGGGGCACGGCCTTGGCATAGGTCTCCATTTGCAATTGCACGGGCCACAAATCGCTCAGGCCGGTAACATGAGTGCCGGTTTTTTGCCCCGGCGCGCTGCCAGCTGGCACCAGCCCGGCCCGCACCGGATCGGTCACCGACGAAAACACCAGCGGAATGTGGCTGCCCGTGCGCATAACTGCCTGCGCAGTGGGCGTGGCAATGGCGTGGATCAGGTCCACCTTGGCGCCGACCAGCTCACGCGCAATGGCATCGGCCTTGGCCATGTCTCCTTGTGCGTTGTGGCGCAGGTAGGTGACGTTGACGCCCTCTTTGAAGCCCGCGCTGGCCAGCCCGGCCTCGAAACCTTTTTCATCGGCATCAAGCGCGGCGTGCGACACGATTTTGGTCACGCCAATGCGGTGCATGGGGCCACTTTGCGCCCCAGCCACCACGGGCCACAGCGCAGACGGGGTGGCCACCAGGGCAGCCAAGCCACCCACCAGCTGCCGACGCATTGGAGCGGACGGCTTTGAATCGCCAGACATGAGGTAACGCGACATGGATGTTCCCATTGATGTACAGCTGTGTCGGACATGGAGCGCAACCATCATGGCACAAGTGCAGAATGGAGCCACCCTGATTTGCCATGTGATACACCATGACGCACAACGCCGCCCCCGCCAACCCCAAGTCTGCCAAACAGCACGCGGGCAAAACGCCGTTGACCACGGGCTCCGATTTCGAACAGATGTTCGACTTGGCCCCCGTGTCGTTGTGGCTCGAAGACTACAGCGGCTTGAAGGCCCTTTTCGAGCGCTGGCGACACGAAGGGGTGACCGATCTGGCCGCCTACCTGCGTGAAGACACTGCGCGTGTGCAAGCCTGTACACGTGAACTGAAAATTCTGCGGGTCAACCAGCACACGCTGGACCTGTTCCATGCCACCAACCTGCAAACCCTGCAGTCCCGCCTGGGTGACGTGTTCAAGGACGACATGCAGACCAGCGTGGTCGAAGAACTGGTGCAACTCTGGAACGGACAACTTGAAATCACCAACCAGACGTGCAACTACACGCTGGACGGCCAGCGGCTGGACATCAAGCTGCGCGCCCGCATCCTCAAAGGCCATGAGGACACCTGGGGCCGCGTGCTGCTGACGCTGGAGAACATCACCCCTGAAGAAAATGCACGCAAGCTGCTGACACAGCGTGAAACGTATGCACGCAACCTGTTCGAGCTGTCGCCCGTTTCGCTTTGGGTAGAAGACTTCAGCGCCATCCGGGTGTTGATGGACGACGTTCGCGAACGCGGCATCCAGGACTTCGGCACCTTCATGCGCGTGCACCCCGACTTCGTGACCCGTTGCATGGAGGAAATCCGCGTCATCGACGTGAACCTGCACACGTTGCACATGTTCGGCGCACCCAACAAGCTGACCCTGATGCAGCAACTGGACAAGATTTTTCGTGACGAAATGATCGACTCGTTCCGGGAGCAATTGCTGGACCTCTGGAATGGCAAAACCTTCCAGCAACGTGAAGTCATCAACCACACCCTGAACGGCGACGCGCTGCACATCCACATGCAGTTCGACGTGATGCCCGGCCATGACGCCCGCTGGGACATGGTGCTGGTGTCGCTGGTTGACATCACTGCCCGCAAAAAGGCTGAGGCCTACCTGGAATACCTGGGCAAGCACGACGTGCTGACCAAGCTGCGCAACCGCGCCTTTTTTGCCGAAGAGGTCAACCGCCTGGCACGCAAGGGGCCGTGGCCCGTCAGCGTGCTGGCGGTGGACGTGAACGGTCTGAAACGCATCAATGACGAACAGGGCCACGCTGCAGGCGATGCCATGCTGCGCCGCGCGGGCGAGGTGCTGGCCAAATCAATTGACGCACCGGCCTGCGCGGCCCGCATCGGTGGTGACGAATTCGTGGTGCTGATGCCCGCCACCGACGAGCGCGGGGCCCACGCACTGATGCAGCGCATCACCTCGGTGCTGGAGTTGAACAACCAGTTTTACCCAGGCAACGAACTGTCCATGGCCATGGGCACGGCCACCTGCATGGCCGGCGCATCCATGGACATGGCGGTGCAAACTGCCGACCACGCCATGTTCCGCGCCAAAGCGGCTCACTACCAGGCCAGGCACATCGAACGTCGACACGGTTTTGAAAATCTGTAGCTGACTTCGCTTGCCGAAAAAGCGGTGGAGCTTGTTTTGGTTGTCTGAATCACTCACATGGATGGCTGAGGGGTAACTTGTAGCGAACCCAGTATTCACAAACACATAAAAATTACAATTTACGTTAATACATTCATTAAGGATCAACCATGAATCTGCGAACCAGTGATGTTGTTCCCATCAGCGAAGCCCGTGCCCGATTAACCGAGCTGGCACAGGATGTGGTGGAAGGCGGCGCTGAAAAAGTGCTCACCAAGAACGGGGCCAGCTATGTAGCCCTTGTGGATGCGAAAAAACTGGACTATTACCACGCACTGGAAGAAGAGCACGCCAACCTGATGTTGTTGACTGAGGCAGAAACCGGGCTGAGGCAAATTCTTGCGCGCCAGCGCCTGACAGCAGCAGACTTGGATGCATTGTTGGCGGGTTGATGTCGTTGCCCGTCAACGCGCAGGTTAGCGCAGTGCCCAATTTCGCAATCAACTTGCAGCAGGCACAGGTTTTTTTTGAAATGCAAGACGCGCCGTCTGCCGCAGAGCGCATGAACCGGCTCAAAGTCGAATTGCGCGAGATGAAAGCCATGCTGGCCTGGTCGCCAGCCAGTGGGCGCACTGCCCGGTTTTTGAATGGTCGATCCGTGCAAACCCGCGTAAAAGCGGCCTCAGTCGTGAAATTGGCTGCAGAAGCGGGACTGCCTTCTCTGCGTGAGTACGTACTGGCGCGCCATCTTGTTCTGTATGCACATTCGGATTCAGAAGTGGTGTTGCTGGCACTGAAACATCATCGGCAGTTGGCATACACAGCCCTGCAATGACCGATCAGCCTGTCTCCCGAAAAAATGGCAACTGACGGCACGGTGGGCCGCACCAAGAAAAACCCATGTTGAGCTGTGTGGGCAAGAGCCCGCTCGGTCGTGTGATGGCCTTCCCCACCCAGCACATTGAACAGTTCGCTGCAGTCGATGCTGCGCACCCACGACACCCCAAAACTCAGCCAACTGGTACCGCTCAGAACAAAGACCAAGCTGCGCGATGCGGCCAAGATTGCTATCAGATGAGGTATTCGGGATAGAAAGTTTTATAACTGGAATCGCCTCGCAGCGAGTAAGCGCAAACAGCGATGCGGGCCGCTATGGTGTCATTCACACCCTACTTACTGCTACGGGCCAGCTGGTCGCGTTTAAAAGCCACAACAGACGGAATTAAACCAAAAGTAAACACACCAGCGCCACAGGAGGACGCGCCATGCTCACAACGATATTGGTATTTGTTGCGGCTGTTATTGGCCTGATTTGGTATCTGGCCGACTCTCACAGAAAGGCCGAAGAACTGGAAAGAAAGCGAGTCGCCGCGCGCTTGGCAGCGCAAGCCGAACCCGAACCCAAAGCCTTTGCCGAGCTCGGACCACCCACACCAAGACAGCGCGGAAACCCCCATGCATCCAAACAACCCAGCTCCCTTGCCTACCGCATTGCGTACACCGACGCTGACGGCAACTTCACTGTGCGCGACGTTGCGTTCTACAAAAGCGGCCACACCAACGACAGGATGGAAGCCTGGTGCGGCTACAGGCAGGAACGACGCAGCTTCATTTTTCAGCGCATCGGTGCAGTCATTGACCTGGAAACCGGCGAAATTTTGACCAAGGCCGACCTGTTTTCCCGCGTCCACCCAAGCAGGCGCGTGCCTGATGCTCTGAGGTTTTGAATGTTTTTCCCAACCATCGCCTTCACACTGACAATGCATAGTGACTGCATTCATATCAAGACTGCCTGCCCGTGAAGATGCGTCGCCACCGCCCACCCCATTGGCGTTCACTACTTGGCGCGTGAACGACTACGACCTGCACATTCAGCACAACGAGGCGGTTGAACTGGCCTGCGAGCATTTGGGCATCACACGCACGCGAACAGACCCGTTCTTTGACGGCACACGCGGCAAGATGCTGGCCAAAATCATCCCGCTGAACCATCCGCTCACGCCGCTGGACTTGGAAGCCCTGCGCACCGAACTCAAGAACCGCCCCGAAGAAGAGCGCGACCTGTTGGTGGTGAGCCTGGGGCAAGAGCACAAGGCGCGCGAATGGGTGGAGCACTACAACCACAACCGGCCTATCAACAAAATTCACTTGATTGAATTGCGCACGGACCGCAAGGCTGGCGGCTTCATCAAACACGAGCCGATGTCGGTGCAGGCCAGTGTGCAGCGTACAGGCGACAAGCTGACAGTGACGATTGACGACGTGGTTTCGCCCAGCATCATCGCGCGGCTGGATTTGCAAGAGGGCATTTTCCGGGCGCAGATACCGGACTGGCGCGCCGTGGTGGATTGCATCCTGATTGACGCTGCGCACGATGGCAGCATTTTCAACGTGACCCTTGCCGATGTGCCCGAGCGCAAGCAAGACCTCGTGGCGGGCAGCTATGAGTTGGCCGCGCCGCCGGTTGGGTCAGTGGTTGCCGTGAAGGTCATCGACATGCTGGGCGAAGAGCGGGTTGTTTTGCTGACGGCGTAGCCTGGCAAACGGGAAGCAAAGCACGCTGTTGACGGATTTGATATAAAAAATGCCTCTACCGCTTTGTTGACTTGCACTTGCAGCTACTGTATTGGTAGTTTTCTGTGTGCCAGCGACCCACACACAACGCCACAGTCGGTTTCCGCTCCATCTCGGTGCACGCCCCCCTGCGAACCCCAGTCGGCAACTACATGGCAAAAATGCTCACGTCCACCGACATGCTTTCCTGCCCACCGCCCCGCCGCAGGCCTTTGACAGGCGGGCAGGTGCTGTAGTCGGTGCCCACGGCCAGGCGCACGTGGCGCTCGTCGGTCAGGCAGGCGTGGGTGATGTCCACGCTGATCCAGCGGCGCGTGGCCACGTCCACGCACACATCGGCCCAGGCATGGCTGGCCAGATCGGGCTCGTTGGCATCGAAAAAATAGCCGCTGACGTAGCGTGCTGGCCAACCGATGCTGCGGCACACGGCCACCATCACATGGGCCTGGTCCTGGCACACGCCCAGGCCCCAATCGAACGCCTCCAGCGCAACGGTATCGACACCGGTCTGGCCCTTGCGGTAGCCCACTTTCTGGCCCACGGCCGTGGCCAGTGCCAGCACCTGATCCACACCTGTGGGGCCTGCGGCCAGCTCACTCAGCGGCTGGCCCAGCACATCGCTGGCCCAGGCCGCCATGCGCGGATGGGGTTCAGACACGTGTGTGGACCGCAAAAACAAACATGGGTGCGGCAGGTTGGGCGGGTCGCACCAATCGGCCACACCCAGAGTGGTGAGTTGCCCGCTGGCCACCACCTCGGTGGTCAGAACGGGTGCTGCGTGGTGGCTGATGGCAATGCTGCCGTGGTGCACATGGTTGCCCAGCGCGTCGATGCGGCCATGCAACACGGCCAGCGATTTCAGCGACCAGAAATCGACATGCTGCCAAGGCCCGCTGACGGGCCACAGGTGCAGCGATTGCACCGAATGCAGCAACGGCTGGGTGTAGGTATAGCGGGTGGTGTGACAGATGCTGAGCTTCATAACGGGAACGGAGTGAGCCCGCGATTGTGCCCAACCCCCGCCAACCCGCCCTGCCCGGCCAACCAACCGCGCTCACGCATCGCCATCACGCACACGGGAGCGGCGGCACGCGCAGCCAATCAGTTGACCGATGGCATCAAAAAATCGCGGCTGATGCGCCCACCCAGGCCGTTCACACGGTCCAGGAACTGCGTCAGGTAGGCGTGCAGGCCGGTCGCCAGGATTTCGTCGATGCGGTCGAACTCCAGATCAGCACGCAGTTTGCCCACCATGCGCTCGGTTTCAGCTGAATGGCCGTTGGTCACGGCCTTCAGGTTGACCACCACCTCGTTCATGCAGGCAGCCAGGCTGCGGGGCATGTCGGGGCGCAGGATGAGCAGCTCGGCCACGCACTCGGGCTTGATCACGTCGCGGTACACCTTGCGGTACACCTCGAACGCGCTGACGCTGCGCAAAATGGCGCTCCAGTGGTAGAAGTCGTACTCTTGGTCCATCTCGCTGGCCGCACCGTAAAAGTCGCTTTCCACAGCGTGGAACTTCACGTCCAGCAAACGCGCGGTGTTGTCAGCCCGCTCCAGGAAGGTGCCCATGCGGTAGAAGTGGAAGGCTTCGTCTTGCAGCATGGTGCCAATGGCCACCCCGCGCGACAGGTGCGAACGGTGCTTCACCCACTCGAAAAACGCAGCCGGGTCGCGCTCGAAGTCTTTGGTTTTCAGGTAGCTGGTGAGCTTGAGCCAGGTGCTGTTCAGCGTTTCCCACACCTCTGTGGTGAGCGTGCCACGCACGGCGCGGGCGTTTTCACGCGCGGCATGCAGGCAACTGACGATGCTGGACGGGTTGTTTTCGTCTCGCACCATGAACTCCATCACGTTGTGCGGCGTGACTTCGTCGTACTTGGCTTTGTAGGCGGGCATCAGCTCGCTGATGGACAGCAAGCCTTCCCAGCCCACCTGGGCCACGGCGGCAGACTGGGGCAGCAGGCTGGTCTGGTAGTTCACATCCAGCATGCGGGCGGTGTTTTCGGCCCGCTCGGTGTAGCGGGACATCCAGAAAAGGTGGTCGGCGGTACGGGACAACATTTCAAATACTCCGGCAAACAACGCCGCGAAAGCAGCGTGGGAAAAGGTCTGAGGGCATCACGCGAAGTGGCGCGGGGGTGGGCTCAGGCTTCCAGGATCCAGGTGTCTTTGGTGCCACCACCTTGAGACGAATTGACCACCAGCGAGCCCTCTTTCAGCGCCACGCGGGTCAGGCCACCGGGCACCATCTGCACGGTTTTGCCACTCAGCACGAAGGGGCGCAAATCGATGTGGCGGGGCGCAATGCCGTTTTCCACATACGTGGGGCACGTGGACAGGCTGAGCGTGGGCTGGGCGATGTAGCCGCTGGGGTTGGCTTCTACCGCTTTGCGGAAGTCTTCAATTTCGGCCTTGGTGGATGCAGGCCCCACCAGCATGCCGTAGCCGCCCGCGCCGTGCACCTCCTTCACCACCAGCTCTTTCAGGTTGGCCAGGATGTACTTCAGGTCGTCGGCGTTGCGGCCCATGAAGGTGGGCACGTTGTTCAGGATGGGCTTTTCGCCCAGGTAGAACTCGATCATCTTGGGCACGTAGGGGTAGATGGACTTGTCGTCCGCCACCCCGGTGCCGATGGCGTTGCACAGCGTGACGTTGCCGCTGCGGTACACGTCCAGCAGGCCCGCACAACCCAGCGTGGAGGTGGGACGGAAGGCCAACGGGTCCAGGAAATCGTCGTCCACACGGCGGTAGATCACGTCCACGCGCTTGGGGCCGCGCGTGGTGCGCATGTAGACGAAGTTGTCTTTCACGAACAGGTCTTGGCCCTCCACCAGCTCCACACCCATTTGCTGGGCCAGGAAGGCGTGCTCGAAGTAGGCGCTGTTGTACATGCCGGGGGTCAGCACCACCACGGTAGGCTGGGCCGCCTGGGCCGGGCTGACGGCACGCAGGGTTTCCAGCAGCAGGTCGGGGTAATGGGCCACGGGGGCCACGCGGTTCTGGGCGAACAGCTCGGGGAAGAGCCGCATCATCATCTTGCGGTCTTCCAGCATGTAGGAAACGCCCGAGGGCACGCGCAGGTTGTCTTCGAGCACGTAGTACTCGCCGTTGCCCTGGGCATCGGGGGCACGCACGATGTCTATACCGCTGATGATGCTGTATACGCCGCCAGGCACGTCCACACCCATCATCTCGGGGCGGAACTGGGCGTTCTGGAAAATCTGCTCGGCGGGCACCACACCAGCTTTGATGATGTCCTGGCCGTGGTACACGTCGTGAATGAAGCGGTTGAGCGCGGTCACGCGCTGCACCAGCCCGGCCTCCATGCTCTTCCACTCGTGGGCGGGGATCACGCGGGGAATCAGGTCAAACGGGATCAGGCGTTCGGTGCCTGCGCCGTCTTCGTCTTTGGCACCGTACACCGCGAAGGTGATGCCCACGCGGCGGAAGATCATTTCGGCCTCGGCGCGCCGGGCCTGCATCACCTCTTCAGGCTGCTGTGCCAGCCATTTGGCGTACTGGGTGTAGTGAGCCCGAACCGCTTCGGGGCTGGCATTCATTTCGTCGAACATCTGGATTTGCATGAAATGGCTTCCTCGTTTTCACTCAGCAAGAGCATAGCAATAAGTGGGCCAGCCAACCGATTTAAAAGCCCCTGTGTGCTATGGGCAATCATGGGCGTGCATGCCAGTAGCGAGGGTACGCCTGCCGCGTGCAGGTCAACTCATCCGGCTGCTGGCTGTGCCACATGGCGGCCCCGCAATCGGGTGTGGCGGCAAACCGCAGCCCCTGCGCCTGGTAGCGCTGCACCACGGGCGCTGCCGGGTGGCCGTAGCGGTTGCGGTAGCCCGCCTGGGCCACCACCCAGCGCGGTTGCACCTGGGCCAAGAACCCCACGCTGGATGATGATTTGCTGCCGTGGTGTGGTGCCAGCAACCAGTCAGCCCGCAGTTCGGGGTACGTTTGCACCAGCGCGGCTTCGTGGGTGGCGTCCATGTCGCCTGTCAGCAGCGCAGACGCCTGCGCGCCGCGCACCCACAGCACACACGACAGGTTGTTGCTGACCGTTTTACCCGCATACAAAGCGGGTGAAGGGTGCAAAAACTCGAAGCGCACGCCGTCTTGTACCCAATACTGACCGGCCTCGCAGCGGGTCCACGGGCGGTTGCCCAGTTTGGTCGGCCAAGGTGTGGCCCCGGCATCAGGGCTGGCGGGTTCTGTGTCATCGCCTGCGGGCACCCCCATCACATCGGCCACCAGCGCCGGGTCGGACAGGCCCGACACCAGCTGGCCTGGCGGCAGTGATGCCCACACGCGTGCGTCCGGCAAGCCCCGCAACACACCCAATGCACCGCCCACGTGGTCACCGTCGCGGTGGCTGAGCACCACGTGCACCGGCCGCTCGCCCAAGGCCTGAAGCAGCGGGCGCAGCACACGCTGCCCGGCGTCGGCATGCAGGCCCCATTGCGGTCCCGCGTCGTACAGCACGCTGCCATGCGCTGTGCGGATGAGCACACCACTGCCCTGCCCCACGTCAGCGGCCAGCACATCGAACTCGCCAGCCGGTGGCCGCACCGGCATCCACATCAACCCCGGCAACAGGCACACCAACCCGGTCAGCCGGACCCGCCACGGCCAGGGCATGGTCAGCACCAACCCGCCCAACACCATCAATACACCCCAACCCCAAGGCACGGCTGGCCATGCCACGCTGGCCAGGGGCAGTGCCGACAGCCAGGCCAACCCACCCATGCCCTGCGACAGCACCCACGCAGCCGCCACCCAGCAGCCAGACCACACCACACCAGCCAGCGCCAGAGGCGTGACCACCAGCGTCACCAGCGGTATGGCCACCAGGTTGGCCACAAACCCAACAACCGACACCTGCCCGAACAGCACCAGCGTGAGCGGCGCGAGTGCCAGCGTCATCACCCATTGCGTGCGCCACAGTGCAAGGGCGCCATTTAACAAGCTTTGGAGTGCTATAACGCTTATGTATATTGATTTTTCAGCTATATTTTTATCATCACTCGCAGTATCACGCCCTGAAATGGGTTGCAAGCGCACCAATTCAGGGCCAACCAGCTCTGGTGCACGATGCTGCGTCATGAGGACACCCACCGCCACGAAACTGAGCCAGAAGCCCGCCTGCATCCACGCCCAGGGGTCCCAGGCCAGCACCACAGCCATGGCCAAGCCCATGACCATCGGCCAGGGCCAGTGGCGACCCGATCCACGCAAGGCCATGGCCACGGTCAACATCAGCACCGTGCGTTGCGCGGGCACGCCCCAACCCGAAAACACCGCATACGCCAGCGCCAACAGCCAACCGCCCCATGCGGCAGCCACCGGTGCGGGACACGCCAGCAACACACGACTGCCCCAGTCTGGTGCCCAACGTGGCAACCAACGCCACACCCGCAGCACCATTGTGGACACCAGCCACGCCCACATGGTGATGTGCAAACCCGAGATCGCCATCAGGTGCGCCACGCCGGTGATGCGGAACACGTCCCAATCGGCCCGGTCGATGGCGGCTTGGTCACCCACCACCAGGGCAGCCAGCACGCCTGCCACCCGCGCCATGGTCACGACGGATGTGTCAGCCTCAGGCCGCATAGGCACGCTTGGGGCGACCCCACCCGTCAGCGTCTGGTGAATGTGCTCGCGCAAACGCTCCCGCAGGGGTTGCAGGCCCCATGTGGCCTCAGTCAACCGCTGGGGTGGCTGGTCTTTGCGACCCATGCGGACATAGCCGGTGGCAGCGAAGCCCTGCTCCCACAGCCACAGCTCACTGTCAAAACCATGAGGGTTGACCAGGCCATGGGGCCGCCGCAGGCGCACGGTCAGTTGCCACCGTTCGCCGCTGCGCGGGGCCACCACACCTGGCTGGTTCATCCAGCTCAGCATCACGCTCGGTGGAGGTGGCACGGGTTGGTTGGGCAGAGGCTGCGTGCCATCAGGGGCCACCCAGGCCGCATCGGGCTCGAAAGCAAAGCGCCAGCCCAACGCCGTGGCGTGCGGCAAATCGGCCACCCGCCCGCTCAGCTGCAGGGTGCGCCCCTCCAGCTCCGCGGGCAAAATCTGCGCAGCCCAAGCCGCCGCACGCCACCCCGTACTGCCCCAACCCAAGGCACCCACGGCCACCACCCAGCACAGCAACAGGCCACGCAACGCCCACCGTGGCCGCAGCACGCCGTGCCTCCTTGAAACAAAAATAATAGCAATGAATACAATAATGGAAAGCGAAAAAGCAAAAAAAAGCTTGTAAAAATGACCATGCCACAGCACGGGCTGCTGCAGCTGCCACGCCACGCCCAGCACCCATGCCACCAGGCCGCTGGTCCACAATGTGGCCGTTACCTGCGCCACCGCGCACCCCGTGCTGGCACCTGGCTGACCACCGCGTGTGGCGAGTGGCGGGTGAACGCTGTTGTCAATTTGTCAGCCTGTTCGCGTGCGGTCCCCGAGCGCATGGCGCACTATTTGCTTTAAGCCAAACTGAACCATTGATTCCCATTGGATTGACCCCTTCCCTTTGCAGAAAGCCCATGGCATGGCCATCCACGTTGCTCTGAATCACGTCACCCATTATCAATACGACCGCCTGGTCAAACTGGGCCCACAGGTCGTTCGCCTGCGCCCCGCGCCACACAGCCGCACCAAGGTGCTGTCTTACAGCCAGCGCATTGAACCGGCCAACCATTTCATCAACTGGCAGCAAGACCCGTTTGCCAATTACCAGGCCCGCCTGGTGTTCCCCGAGCCGACACGCGAGTTCAAGGTCACGGTGGATCTGGTGGTGGAAATGGCGGTGTACAACCCGTTCGATTTTTTCCTGGAGCCCAGCGCCGAAGAGTTCCCGTTTGCCTACGCAAAAGAACAGGCAGCCGAACTGGCCCCCTATTTGGTCACCGAGGCCAAAACACCGCTGGTGACCGAGTACCTGAAAAAGGTCAACACCACCAAGCAACGCACCATCGACTTTCTGGTAGGCATCAACCAGCTGGTGCAAAAGGATGTGGGCTACACCATCCGCATGGAACCCGGCGTGCAAACGCCTGAAGAAACGCTGACCAAGGGCACCGGCTCTTGCCGCGACTCGGGTTGGCTGCTGGTGCAACTGCTGCGCCACCTGGGCCTGGCCGCACGGTTTGTGTCGGGCTACCTGATTCAGCTCACGTCTGACGTGAAAGCCGTTGACGGGCCCAATGGCCCTGAAAAAGACTTCACCGACCTGCACGCCTGGTGCGAGGTGTTTTTGCCCGGCGCAGGCTGGATCGGCCTGGACCCCACCAGCGGCCTGCTGGCCGGTGAAGGCCATGTGCCGCTGGCGTGCACACCCCAGCCATCGAGCGCAGCGCCGGTGGAAGGCGGCGTGGACAAGTGCGAGGTGACGTTTGCGCACCACATGCAGGTCACGCGCATTTACGAATCGCCCCGCGTCACCCTGCCCTACACCGACGAGCAATGGGACAAAGTGGTTGCCCTGGGCCACGACGTGGACAAACGGCTGGAAGCGGGCGACGTGCGCCTGACCATGGGCGGCGAGCCCACCTACGTGGCCACCGCCGACCGCGATGCCGCCGAATGGAACACCGACGCCTTGGGCCCCACCAAACGCGGCTATGCCACCGAGCTGGTGCAACGCCTGCGTGCCGAGTACGGCGACGGTGGCTTCGTCCACATGGGCCAGGGCAAGTGGTACCCAGGTGAGCAGCTGCCCCGTTGGGCCTTGTCGATCTTCTGGCGGGCCGACGGTCAGCCCACCTGGCACAACCCCGCACTGTTTGCCGACGAGCGCGACCCCGGCACCTGCACATCTGACGATGCCCGCCGCTTCACGCAGGCACTGGCGCGCAAGCTGGGCCTGTCCACCCAATACATCACCCCCGGCTACGAGGACACCTGGTACTACCTGTGGCGCGAGCGCAAGCTGCCTGTCAACGTAGACCCATTCGACTCCAAGCTGAGCGACGAGCTGGAACGTGTGCGCCTGCGCCGCGTGTTCAGCCAGGGCCTGGAAGCCACCGTGGGCTATGTGCTGCCGTTGCAGGCCCACACGCAAACCGGCTGGAGCCCCGCACAGCCCAAACTGGGCGGCACCACCTGGACCACCGGCCCCTGGTTTTTCCGCGACGAGCGCATGTACCTGATTCCCGGCGATTCGCCCATGGGCTACCGCTTGCCACTGGATTCGTTGCCATGGGTGTCGGCTGCCGATTACCCCTACCACATCGAGCAAGACCCCAGCACCCCACGCGATGCGCTGCCAGAAGGCACCGCTTTGCGCCAGCAGTACGCGCCGCATCAGATGGGTGGCGGGTTTGCCGAGGGCGGCACCGTGTCGCTGCAAAACAGCGCCTATGTCCCGGCTGACCCGACGCAGGCACCACCTGCCAACGCCTACGGCCCTCACGGTCCGGACGGCCGGGGCAACGTGGCCTCGCCGACACAGGCCATCGACGGCCGTTACCCGCAACGCGGCGAATCGGCCGCCTGGCTGACCCGCACCGCGCTGTGCGTGGAAACGCGCGACCCGCACCGTGCCAACGGCCCGAAGGCAGAGGTGGAACACGGCGGCAAAAGCAGCCACCTGTATGTGTTCATGCCACCCATGGCCCGACTAGAGGACTACCTGGACCTGCTGGCTGCCGTCGAAGCCACAGCAGAAAAGCTGGGGCTGAAAATCGTGCTGGAAGGCTACCCGCCCCCACGCGACCCGCGCCTGAAGATGCTGCAGGTCACGCCCGACCCTGGTGTGATCGAGGTCAACATCCACCCCGCCCACAACTGGGGCGAGCTGGTCGAACACACCGAGTTTTTGTACGAAGCCGCACACCAGACCCGCTTGTGCGCCGAAAAGTTCATGACCGATGGCCGCCACACCGGCACCGGCGGGGGCAACCACTTCGTGATGGGCGGGGCCACGCCCACCGACAGCCCGTTCCTGCGTCGCCCCGAGCTGCTGGGCAGCCTGGTGGCCTACTGGCACAACCACCCGTCCTTGAGCTACCTGTTCAGCGGCCTGTTCATCGGCCCCACTTCCCAAGCCCCGCGCGTGGACGAGGCCCGTAACGACCAGCTGTACGAGCTGGAAATTGCACTGAACCAGATCGATGCCAACCGCCAAACCTATGGCAACGCCATGCCCCCGTGGCTGGTGGACCGCACGCTGCGAAACATTTTGGTGGACGTGAGCGGCAACACGCACCGCAGCGAGTTCTGCATCGACAAGCTGTACTCGCCTGACTCATCAACCGGCCGCCTTGGCCTGCTGGAACTGCGTGCGTTTGAAATGCCGCCCCACGCCCGCATGAGCATTGCCCAGCAACTGCTGCTGCGCGCGCTGGTGGCCCGCTTCTGGGAAGCCCCATGGCGCGGCAAGCTGACGCGCTGGGGCACCGAGCTGCACGACCGCTTCCTGCTGCCCACGTTTGTGCGCATGGACTTTGAAGACGTGCTGGCCGACCTGCGCCAATGCGGCTTTGGCTTCGACATGAGCTGGTTCGAGCCGCACTTCGAGTTCCGCTTCCCACTGGTGGGCCAGGTGGCAGCACGCGGCATCGAGCTGACGCTGCGCAACGCACTGGAGCCTTGGCATGTCATGGGCGAAGAAGGGGCCAGCGGTGCCACCGTGCGCTACGTGGACTCGTCGCTTGAGCGCCTGGAGGTGCACGTCAGCGGCCTGAACGACAGCCGCTATGTGGTGACCTGCAACGGCCGTGCCATGGCCCTGCAGCCCACGGGCACCGTGGGCTGCTTCGTGGCGGGTGTGCGTTACAAGGCTTGGAACCCACCGTCTGCGCTGCACCCCAGCATCGGGGCACACGGCCCGCTGACGTTTGACATCGTCGACAACTGGATGCAGCGCAGCATGGGCGGCTGCCAATACCACGTGGTGCACCCCGGTGGCCGCAACTACGACAGCTTTCCGGTCAACTCGTTCGAGGCCGAAAGCCGCCGCCTGTCGCGCTTCTTCCAGATGGGCCACACCCCTGGCAGCATGAGCGTGGCGCCCGCCATCACCAACCGCGAGTTCCCGTTCACGCTGGATTTGCGGCAATGACGCATGGCGTGCGGTGGCCGGCCACAGACTGGGCCAACCTCCGCACGCCCCATTGAACACAGTCCTTCACGGGCCTGATGGTGGTGCAAACGGCACACTTCAAGCGCATCTCGCAGGAATAACGGCCTGTTTCGCTGCATACTCAAAAACGTGAGCGATTCTTCCCTGCCCCAACTGCCGACACATGATCAACCCGACCCCATTGCCTTGGCCCAGGACATGGTGCTGGACGCTGCCGACGGCCACCTGGACGAACTGCGCGACCCCGCCACCGAAGCGCTGCGGCCGCATTGGGCGCAGTTTTTCAGCCACGTGGGTGCAGACGGCATCGGCGAGCTGAACCGCCGCGCCCAGAGCCTGGCGCGCCAGCTGCGCGACAACGGCGTCACTTACAACGTCTATGCCGATGCGGCACACGGCGTGCAGCGCCCTTGGTCCCTCGACCTGTTTCCGATGGTGGTCACGCCCGCCTGCTGGGCCGAGATCGAAGCCGGGGTGCTGCAACGCACCCGCCTGCTCAACACCATGCTGGCCGACATTTATGGCGAGCAAACCCTGCTCAAACGGGCCATGCTGCCGCCTGCCTTGGTACTGGGCAATCCTGGCTACCTGCGGGCCATGCACGGTGTGAAACCGCTGGGCGACACGTGGTTGAACGTGGCCGCGTTCGACCTGGCACGCGGCCCCGATGGCGATTGGCGCGTGGTTTCGCAGCGCACCCAGGCACCGTCCGGCCTGGGGTATTTGCTGGAAAACCGCATTGCCATCGCACGTCAGTTCCCCAAAGCCTTTGCAGGCATGAAAGTGCAACGCCTGGCGGCAAGCTACCAAGCGCTGGTGAATGGCATCAAGGCAATCGCCACCAACGGGGAACAGGCACGCATTGCGCTGCTGACCCCCGGCCCCTACAACGAAACCTACTTCGAGCACGCCTACCTGGCCCGCTATCTGGGTTTGACGCTCGTCGAGGGCAGCGACCTGACTGTGCGGGACCAGCGGCTGTTCCTGAAAACCCTGACCGGACTGGAACCGGTAGATGGCCTCATCAAACGACTGGACGACGAGTGGCTGGACCCGTTGGAGCTGCGCAGCGACTCCGCGCTGGGCGTGCCCGGCCTGTTGCAAGTGATGCGCGCGGGCAACGTGGTACTGGCCAATGCACCGGGCTCGGCCCTGCTGGAGTCGAGTGCGTTGCTGGGTTTTTTACCCGCCATCTGCCGCGACATGCTGGGTGAAGAACTGCTGCTACCGGCCCTGCCCACCTGGTGGTGTGGCGAGCAAGCTGCGCTGCAGCGTGTGTTGCCGCAGCTGCGCCACGGGGTGCTCAAACCCACGTACCCCCATTCACCACTGGCCACGGTCATGGGGCAAAGCCTGAGCAAAGACCAGCTTGACCGCATGGCCGGGCGCATGCTGCAGCAGCCCGATGACTTCACGGTGCAGTCGTACCTGCCGCTGTCGCAAACACCCACCTGGACAGGCGACCACATTGCCCCCCGCTCGGCCATGCTGCGTGTGTACGCACTGGCCGATGGCCCGCAGTCGTGGCGCGTGCTGCCCGGTGGGCTGGTGCGGCTGGCTCCCCGTGGGCAACTGATGGCGTCGATGCAGCACGGCGGCAGCAGCGCCGACTGCTGGGTGATGACAGACGGCGAAGTTGACCGCACCAGCCTGCTGCAAAGCGCGCCCACCACCCTGGCGCTGAGCCAAGCCCGCCGCCCGGTGACCAGCCGCGCCGCCGAAAACCTGTTCTGGCTGGGCCGCTACACCGAGCGCACCGAAAACTCCGTGCGGCTGGCGCAGATCATCTTGCGCAACCTGCACGCTGAAGAGCAGTCCAGCCATGCACTGCTGAGCTGGATGTCGCTGCAGGCCCACACCCAGTCGCTGGTGCTGGCGAATGTGCCCGCCCTGCCTGCGGCCGGGACACAGGCGCAGCGCGTGTTCGAGCGCTCACTGATTGCCGCATTGGCCGATGCCGAGGGTGCTTACAGCGTGGGTTTCAACCTGCGAGCCCTGCGGCTGGCATCGGCCAATGTGCGCGAACGCCTGTCGCAAGAGCAACGCAACCTGGTGGAACGGGCCGAATCCGAATTTGCCGATCAGTGCGGCCAACTGGGCCCCGACACCGAATCGGCGGCGCAGGAGGCACTGAACGCACTGGAGGAAGCCAGCGAAACCCTGGCTGGCATCACAGGTGCCCAGACTGACCGCATGGTGCGCGACAACGGCTGGCGGCTGCTGAGCATTGGCCGCCACATCGAGCGACTGGCCACGCTGGCACTGGCCATGCGCCAGGCGTTCGAGACCCGCAGCGTGCACGATCAGGCAGGCTTCGAGGCACTGGTGGCACTTTTTGACAGTACCATCACCTTCCATGCCCATTACCAGCAGCGACGCGACGCGGTGGCGCTGCTCGATTTGCTGATGCTCAATCGCGACAACCCCCGCTCCCTGGCCTGGGTACTGGACACCTTGCGGGCACGGCTGCGCAAGCTGGAACACGGTGACCCCGAGTTTGCGGCCCTGCTGGTCAACAGCCTGCCCGACCCGGCCACCTGGGACCTGGCCGCACTGAGCGAGCACGACGCTGCCACACCTTCGGCAGCCGCCTCACCCGCTGAACAGGACGCGCCTGCCACAGAGGCCTTGCCGCCCGCCCCCCCCCGTTACGCTCTGTTGCTGGGCGTGCTGACCCAGTGTGAAGCGTCGGCCAAATCACTGTCGAATGCGCTGAGCCAGCGCCACTTCAGCCATGCCGAAACCAGCAGCCGCAGCCTGCTGACCTAATCCCCCCACACCATGCTGCTGCGAATCGTCCACGAAACCCGCTACGCCTATGACCCTGCGGTGGTCATGGCACAGCACATGGCCCACCTGAGCCCACGCACACTGCCTGGCCAGACTGTGCTGGCGCACAACATTCAGGTGCAGCCAGCCGTCGGGCAACTGAACCCATCCACCGACACCTTTGGCAACACACGGCATTTTTTCACCTTGCAGTTTCCGCACACCAGCCTGAACGTGGTGGCGGACAGTCTGGTGCAGACATCTGCGCCGCAGCCACTACCCGACTCCCCTGGCTGGGAAGACGTGGTGGACGGCCTGCGCTACCACGCCGGGGCACCGTTTGACCCTGCAGCTGAATTCACTTACGTGTCGCCCTACGTGCCGCACAGCAACGTGTTCGCCGACTACGCGCGCAGCGTGTTTGAAGCTGATCGCCCGCTGCTGGAAGCTGCTGAAGCCCTGATGACGCGCATCCACACCGAGATGACCTACGCCAGCGGCAGCACGGTGGTCAACACACCGGCACTGGATGCACTGGCCCAACGCAAAGGGGTGTGCCAGGACTTTGCTCACATCATGATTGGCTGTCTGCGCAGCCTGGGCCTGCCTGCCAGGTACGTCAGCGGTTACCTGCTGACACAACCCGCCGAGGGCAAGCCCCGGTTGATCGGAGCGGACGCTTCCCACGCCTGGGTACAGGTGTACTGCCCCGGTGTCGGCTGGGCCGACTTCGACCCCACCAATGACCGCTGCGGACTGGAGCGCCCCGGCGAAGACTACGTGACACTGGCACTGGGCCGCGATTTTGGCGACGTCTCGCCGCTGCGTGGCGTGATCCAGAGCGGTGGCACGCCCCAGTTGTCGGTAGCGGTCACGGTGGCACCTCCGGAAGAGTTGGCCGACACCGCACTCGGGCACACCACTCAGACCGAAAAAACCTGAATCCTTTGACGTGGGTCAACCGCGATAAAGATAGTCCGCGCCTGATGGGTAAACCCCCAGGGGTGTGCGCACAATGCATTGAAGTCACAGCCGTGACATTTGGAATACCCCTTCTGCTGACCGGAGGCATCCATGACGTTTCTGAATTCAATGAGCATGTCGCGCCGCCTGTGGTTACTCACCGGCGCATCCTTGGTGGGGTTGCTGGCCATGGCAACCACCTTTTTGCTGGCAGAAGCCAAAGTCATTCACGCAGAGCGACAACGCGCGGTGCAGCAAACGGTCGAGGTGGCCCACGCGCTGATCGCGCACAACCATGAGCTGGCAAGCAAGGGCAGCATCCCCGAAGCCGAGGGCAAGCAGCGCGCCTTGGCCGCACTGAAGGCACTGCGCTACAGTGGCACCGAGTACTTCTGGGTGAACGACATGAACTCCATCATGGTCATGCACGCAGCCAACCCCAAACTCGACGGCACCGACCTGAACACGCTCAAAGACGGCAATGGCAAGTCCATCTTCCACGAGTTCGTCAAGGTCGTGAACGCGCAGGGTCAGGGCACGGTCGAATACGACTGGCCCAAACCCGGCAGCGACACGCCGCAGCCCAAAGTATCGTTCGTGAAAGGGTTTGCGCCCTGGGGCTGGATCGTGGGCTCTGGCGTGTATGTGGACGACGTGAACGCCATCGTCAGGCGCCAGGTTTATTTCTTGGGCGCAGGTGTGGTTGCCTTGGGCTTGGGCTTGCTGCTCATTGGCCGGATCATTTCCAGCAGTTTGTTGGTGCAACTGGGTGGCGAGCCTGCGTATGCGGCCCAGGTGACGGAACAGATTGCCTCCGGCGACCTGGGCGTGCAGATTCGGACCCACGCCCACAACGACGGCAGCCTGCTGAATGAGCTGCAAACCATGCGCGACAAACTGGCTGCGTTGGTGACCCAGGTGCGCCGCAGCTCCGACCAGGTGGCCAGCGCCAGTGCCGAAATTGCCAACGGCAACATGGACCTGACGGCCCGCACGGAAAGCCAGGCAGCCGCCCTGGAGGAAACCGTGGCGTCCATGGAGCACCTGAGCGATGCGGTCAAGCAAAGCGCAGACAGCGCCCAACAGGCCAACAAACTGGCACAAAGCGCCGCAGCCGTGGCCACCAAAGGCGGCGAGGTGGTCGATCAGGTGGTGGAAACCATGAAAGGCATCAACGAGTCGTCGCGTCGCATCGCGGAAATCATCGGGGTGATCGACGGCATTGCCTTCCAGACCAACATCCTCGCGCTGAATGCTGCGGTGGAAGCGGCCCGTGCGGGCGAGGCCGGCCGGGGTTTTGCCGTGGTGGCATCGGAAGTGCGTTCGCTGGCGCAACGCAGCGCCGGTGCAGCCAAAGAAATCAAAACCCTGATTGACGACAGCGTGTCGCGCGTGGGCCGGGGCACCGTGCTGGTGGGTGAAGCGGGCAGCACCATGACCGAAGTGGTGAGCAGCATCCGCCGGGTGACCGACATCGTGGCGGAAATCAGCACGTCCAGCAGCGAGCAGCACTTGGGCGTGTCGCAGGTGGTCGAGGCCATTGGCCACATCGATCAGGTGACGCAACAAAACGCTGCGCTGGTGGAAGAAATGGCGGCTTCGGCAACGGCCCTGAGCGCCATGTCAACCGAGCTGGTGGGCGCGGTGAACGCATTCAAACTGTCACCACACGGATGAGTAGATATATCACTTCAATAGCAAACTATTTAATGAGTGAAAGCGGCAGATGCCATTTTTATTCTTAATATGGCCAAGTAAGGCTCCCGCCTCTTCAGGCCACTGGCCTGATGCAAATGTTCTGCGTCCGTCGTCAACCGCCCTTCAAGCTTCATTCAAAGGTTGTTCAGTGTCTGTTCAGCCCACATTCACATGGCGTGGTTACCATCACTGGCTCAACTGAATTGAGCCGCTCACACCCTCTCAGAGGGTGCGGGCCACCACACTGCCAGACACATGAACCCCAACGCCGACCTCCACGACGACACAGAAGACCCCGAGCACACGCCCGCTGAACGGGCGGCCGCAGCCTCGCGCAGCACCTGGGTAAGCGTGTGGGTCAACCTGGTGCTGACCACTGTACAGATCGTGGTAGGTGTGATGGCCAAATCTCAGGCGCTGGTGGCAGACGGCATCCATTCGCTGTCAGACCTGGTGGCCGATTTCGTGGTGCTGCTGGCCGGGCACCACAGCAAAAAAGACGCTGACGACGATCACCCATATGGCCACCAGCGGTTTGAAACCGGTGCGTCACTGGTGCTGGGACTGCTGTTGCTGGCCGTGGGGGCGGGCATGCTGTGGGCGGCATTCCGCAAACTGGAGTCGCCGCAAACGGTGGAGCAGGTGCACATGGCCGCGCTTTGGGTGGCCGGGGTGGCACTGGTATCCAAGGAGCTGCTGTTTCGCTACATGCTGTCAGTGGCCAAGCGGGTGAAGTCGAGCATGCTGGTGGCCAATGCCTGGCATGCCCGCTCAGACGCGGCTTCGTCGCTGGTGGTGGGGTTGGGCATCGTGGGCAACCTGGCTGGCTACCCCATTCTGGACCCCATTGCGGCACTGATCGTCGGCTTCATGGTCACAAAAATGGGCTGGGAGTTCACCTGGGAAGCCATGCACGACCTGATGGACCGCGCCGTGGACGAGGTAGAGGTGGCCGCCATCCAGCAAACCCTGCTGGACACACCCGGTGTGAACGGCGTGCACGACGTGCGCACCCGCAAGATGGGCGACATGATCGTGGTCGATGCCCACCTGGAGGTACTGGCCACGCTGACCGTCGAGCAGGCCCACGACATCACCGTGGAAGCACGCAACCGCGTCATGAAGCACCACCGCGTGCTCAACCTCATGACCCACCTGGACCCGTGGCAAAAGCCCGACCTGGACCACGCCACCGTGCCAAAACAGGTGCACTGAGCCCTTGCCCGGCGGGCATCAACGCCTGGGCACGATGAGCACGCTCACTTGCCCAGGTGCTCGTACAGCGTGACCACGCATGCACCGCCCAACCCCAGGTTGTGCTGCAACGCCAGACGCGCATGGGGCACCTGGCGCACGCCTGCCGTGCCACGCAGTTGCTGGACCAGCTCGGTGCACTGCGCCAGTCCGGTGGCCCCCAGCGGGTGGCCTTTGCTGAGCAGCCCACCCGACGGGTTGGTGACCACGGCACCGCCGTAGGTGTTGTCGCTGTCCATCACGAAGCGTTCGGCACCGCCCAGGGGGCACAGGCCCAGGGCTTCGTAGCTGAGCAGTTCGTTGTGGGCAAAACAGTCGTGCAGCTCCACCACGTCCAGGTCTTGCGGCCCCACACCGCCCTGCTCGTACACCTGGCGGGCGGCATCGCGGGCCATTGAAAAGCCCACCACCTCGCGCATGTCACGGGCCTCGAAGGTTGCAGCCGTGTCGGTGGTCATGGCCTGGGCGCGGATGCGGACCGACGCGTCCAGCCCGCGTCGGTGCGCAAACGCCTCGCTGCACACCACGGCTGCGGCCGCACCGCAGGTGGGCGGGCAGGCCATGAGGCGGGTCATCACACCGTCCCACAGCATGGGGGCGGCCATCACGTCTTCGGTGGTCAGCACCTTGCGCAGCAAGGCCAATGGGTTGTTGGCCGCGTGGCGGCTGGCCTTGGCGCGGATGGCCGCAAACGTTTCCAGCCGGGTGCCGTATTGCTGCATGTGCGCCAGCCCTGCCCCGCCAAAGTAGCGCAGTGCCAGCGCAATGTCGTCACGCCCCACCAGCTCGGCGGTGGCCTGGTCAAACAGGTCGAATGGCGACGGGCGGTCTTTGAACACGGTACCCAGCGCGCCGGGGTTCATGTGCTCGAAACCCAGCGCCAGCACACAGTCGGCCGCACCGCTGGCCACGGCCTGGCGTGCCAGGAACAGTGCGGTGGAGCCCGTTGCACAGTTGTTGTTGACGTTGAAAATGGGCACGCCGGTCATGCCCACGCCATACAAAGCGCGCTGGCCTGCGGTGGAGTCGCCGTAGACATAGCCCGCATACGCCTGCTGCATGTCGGCATACACCAGTCCGGCATCGGCCAGTGCATTGTTGACCGCTTGCGCGGCCATGTCGGGGTAAGGTGCATGTGCACCGGGTTTGGCGAAGGCCGTCATGCCCACGCCGACAACACACACGGAAGCGGCCATAGCGGTGGTCTCCATCGGTTTCATCGCGTTCATTTTGGCACTGGCAGCACAGGTGTAAGGGCTGCCCCTGTCACGTCGGGGTGAAGCCAACTGGTGTGAAAATCAGCCCGAACCACAGGACACACTCCATTGAACGACCCCACAGCCTTGCAAATCATCGGTGCGGCACTGTTCGGCATTGCCGTGCTGCACACGTTTTCCACCCAGGTTTTCGAACGACTGGCTCACTCGCAGCCCAGGCACGCCGGTTTGTGGCATTTGCTGGGCGAGGTGGAGGTGGTGTTCGGCTTCTGGGCCATGGTGTTGGTGGTGTGCATGTTTGCACTCGGCGGCAAGCAGGCAGCCGTGGGCTACCTGGAGTCGCGCGACTTCACAGAACCCCTGTTCGTGTTTGCCATCATGGTGGTGGCTGGCACGCGACCCATTTTGCAGGTGGCTGGCGACCTGGTGCGTGTCCTGGCCCGCCTGCTGCCCATGCAGCGCAGCACCGGCATGTACTTTCTGTTGCTGGCGTTCGTGCCCTTGCTGGGTTCGTTCATCACCGAACCTGCCGCCATGACACTGGCCGCGCTGATGCTGCGTGACCTGTTGTTTTCCCAGGCCGTGTCCGCCCGGTTGAAGTACGCCACGCTGGGGGTGCTGTTTGTCAACATATCCATCGGCGGCACGCTGACCAATTTTGCGGCCCCACCGGTGCTGATGGTGGCGACCAAATGGAACTGGGACACCTGGTTCATGATGACCACCTTCGGCTGGAAGGCCGCGCTGGCCGTGCTGGCCAATGCCACCGCCGTCACGGCATTTGGCTGGCGCGAGCTGAGCGGCCTGGCCCCACCGCACACCACAGACGACGCCCCAGTGCCGTGGAGTGTGGTGGGCGTGCACCTGCTGTTTTTGCTGGGCGTGGTGGTGTTTGCGCACTACACCGTGGTCTACATGGGGCTGTTCCTGTTTTTCCTGGGGTTCACCACGGCGTACCAGCGGCACCAGAGCCCGCTCATCCTGCGCGAGGCATTGCTGGTGGCGTTCTTTCTCGCGGGTCTGGTGGTACTGGGTGGGGTGCAACAGTGGTGGCTGCAGCCGGTGCTGCTGTCAATGAATGCGGAAGCGGTGTTCTACGGCGCCACTGCCCTCACGGCGCTGACAGACAACGCGGCACTCACCTACCTGGGCTCGCTGGTAGAAGGGCTCAGCCCCGCGTTCCAACAGGCGCTGGTGGCCGGCGCTGTCACAGGTGGTGGCCTGACGCTGATTGCCAACGCCCCCAACCCGGCCGGGGCGGCGCTGCTGAAAGGGCACTTTGCCGACAGCACCATTCACCCGCTGGGTCTGCTGGCCGCAGCGGCGCTGCCCACATTGGTGGCCATCGTGGCATTTCAACTGCTTTGAATGGTCATCCTTCCAAGCGCCTGAACGCGCTCTGCCAAGCAGCAGCCAGGGTCAGGCAGGCTCAAACCCGCAACCGTGCTCGCCCCGCAAGGCGCAATGCGCTGCATGCGATGGCGGCTCCAGCTGCAAGGTGACGTGGGCGATGTCAAAGTGTTCATGCAATTCATGTTCGGCTTTGGCCAGGACGGTGCCTGTGTCCACTGCCGCATCTGCCAGCACCAGATGAGCCGTGAGGGCAGTTCTGGAAGTGCCCATGGCCCACACGTGCAAGTCGTGCACCTCGGTCACGCCGGGCAAGGCCAGCAACACCTGGCGCACGGCTGGCAAATCCACCCTGTCTGGCACGCCATCAAACAACAGGTGAAGTGACTGTTTGAACAGGTCCCAGGTGCCCACCACGATGACCACGGCAATGGCCAGGCTCATGACCGGATCTATCCACAGCCAGCCTTGCCACAACACCAGCGCACCGCCCACCACCACACCCAGCGACACCAGCGCATCTGCTGCCATGTGCAAAAACGCACCGCGTATGTTCAGGTCACCATGGGCGCCACGCATGAACAGCAACGCCGTGGCGGTGTTGACAACGATGCCCACCCCGGCCACCGCCATGATGGTCCAGCCCTGTGTGGCCTCGGGTGTGCCCAGACGTCCCACTGCTTCCCAGGCCAAAGCCCCCATGGCCACCAACAGCAGCAGGGCATTGAAAAAAGCCGCCAGGATGCTGGCACGCTGCCAGCCGTAGGTGTGGCGCGCATCGGGTCGAAGTTTGCCCGCCAGCGCACCGCCCCAGGCCAGCACCAGCCCGGCCACGTCGCTCAGGTTGTGACCGGCGTCCGCCAACAAGGCCAGCGAATTGATGCGCCAACCGTAAAACGCCTCCACAGCAACAAACCCCAGGTTCAGCGCAATGCCGATAGCAAACGCCATGTTGAAGTTGGCGGGAGCGTGGTGATGGCTGTGGCTGTGGCCAGCCGCATGGTCATGCCCTGCGTGGGGGTGATGGGAGTGATCGGATGTCATGGCCGTATTGTCAACGGCGCGGCTCCCAGCAGTGGCCAGTCCGCATGGACGCAGACAGGCCAACTGCTCAGGCGCTTTTACGTGGGCGGCTGGGTTTTCCGGCCACCGGTGCGGGGGCCGCGGGCAACTGGGCACCGTCGACAGGCTGGCCTGACTCCAGCCGTTGCAGCAGGGTGTCGAGCACGTCGTAGACCTGCTGCAGCGCCTGCACACCCACCAGCGCCTCCAGGTCGGCATATTGCCGTTCGATGACTGGGGCCATGCGCTTTCCGATGGCCCGTGCCTGCTGGGTCAGCGTCACCTTGACCCGGCGCTGGTCATGGCCCATCCGCTCGCGGTCAATGAGGCCTGCTTCTGCCATGCGCGCCAGCACCCCCGTGATGCTGGGGCTGGAAATCAGGCAACGCTCGCACAGCTGGCGGGGCTCCAGCCCGTCTTCCTGCAGCAAGGCCCGCAGGATGCGCCACTGCTGCTCGGTCACGTCATGGTCGTTGAGCATGGGACGGAAACGCTGCATCAGCGCCTCGCGAGACTGGAGCAGAAGCTGCGGCAAATTGCGGTGCCTGAGTGGGCTGGTCATGGGATATCGGGGTGAAGGGTAACGGTGTGGACTGTAACGGGCGTCCCACGGTCACCTCCATCCAACACCGGGCTCACCTAGGGAAAACACTGATGGCCAGCCCTTCGCCTTGCGTTGACACACTAATATATTAGCGATTAAATTACGCACATATTAGTGATTCAATCCACAAGGAGACTCCTTCATGCGCAATCCAACCTTTCTCGCGGTTTTGGCCTTTGGCCTGGGCACGTCCGGCCTGATGGCCCAGGAAGTGACCCTGAAGGTCTCGCACTTCCTGCCCCCCACCTCCAGCTACCAGAAGAACGTGCTGGAGCCTTGGTGCGCCAAGCTCGCCACCGATTCGGGCAACAAACTCAAATGCCAGATTTACCCCGCCATGCAACTGGGTGGCACACCACCGCAGCTGGTAGACCAAGTCAAAAACGGCGTGGCCGACATCATCTGGACGTCGCCCAGCTACTCCACCGGCCGCTTCCCCTACACCGAGGCACTTGAGCAACCCTTCGTGCTGCCGCCCGGCGGCCTGGCAGGCAGCAAAGCCATGTGGGAGTACTACACCAAGGTGGGCACCAAGGACTACGCCGACTACAAGATGCTGGCGATGTTCAGCGGCAGCGGTGTGATCTTCAGCACTTCCGCCAAGCCCTTGTTGGGGCTGGACACCTTCAAGGGCGTCAAGTTGCGCAGTTCGTCGCGTGCAGCCGCCAAACTGGTGACTGCACTGGGTGGTTCACCCGTCAACATGCCTCCCGCCCAAATCACTGAAGCCATCAGCAAGGGTGTGGTCGACGGAGCCGTGGCCACCTGGGAGCTGGTGCCCGCCGTCAAGCTGGAAGAAGTGGCCAAGTACCACATGGAAGGCCCTGCCAACCTGCCGGGCTTCACCATGAACCCGCTGGTCATGCTGATGAACAAGCAAAAGTACGACAACCTGAACCCTGAGTTGAAGGCCGTGATCGACAAAAACAGCGGCATGTCGCTGGTCGAACTGGCTGGCAAAGCCTGGGACGCCGCCACGGTGGAAGCACGCAAAACAACCACCGCTGCGGGCAACAAGACCCTGGTCATCAAGCCCGAAGACTACGAAGCCATCCGCAAGGCATCAGCCCATGTCGAACAGGAGTGGGCCAAGGAAGTGGCCCCCAAAGGCCTGGACGGTGCGGCCTTGATTCGCCAGGCACGCGCCATCGGTGCCCAGTACCTCAAGTGACGCCAAGCACGGCCACTGCTGCCAAACAATTTCGGGGTTCAAACCATGGCTGAATATGTAGAGCGTGCCGGTGCCAGGCCGGTGTCGCCCGCAAGAGGGGTGGCTCGGGTATTGGAACGTGCGGCCACCTGGCTGGCCATGTCGGGCGGACTCGTGTTCTGCCTGCTGATTGTCATGTCCATCGTCTCCATCGTGGGCAGAAAGCTGTTTGCCTCGCCCGTTCAGGGCGATGTGGAGCTGATGCAAATGGGCGCTGCGGTGGGCGCAGCGGCCTTCTTGCCCATCTGTGAAATGCACGACAACCACATCAAGGTCGATGCACTCACCAGCTGGATGAGTGCAGCTGCCCGTGCCGCGCTCGACACCCTGGCGCACCTCATGCTGACGGTGGCCACGGCTGCCATCACCTGGCGCACGGTCATGGCCGTGAACGATGCCATGTCATATGGCGAGGTGTCCACGCTGTTGTCGGTGCCCGTGTGGCAGCCCGTGGCCCTGCTCGTGCCCAGTTTTGCCCTGCTGACACTGTGCGCGCTGTACCAAACCGTTCGCTCGGCTGCATCGGCCATGGGGAGGTCGTCATGAGCGGCATGGCCATTGGTTTGTCGGTGTTTGCAGGGTTGATGTGCCTGCTGGTGGTGCGCATTCACGTGGGCATCGGCATGTTCTTTGCCGGTTCGGCCGCCTTTCTGGCCATGAACCAAGGCGACTTCAGCGCGCTGCTGTTCACCCTGAACAACCTGGCGTATGCCCGCCTGTCCAACTACGACCTGGCGGTCATTCCGCTGTTCATGCTGATGGGCCAGTTTGCGACCAACGGGGGGCTGTCGAAAGCGCTGTTCCGCTGTGCAGCGGCGTTCATCGGGCATTTCAGGGGTGGGCTTGCCATGGCTGCCACCGGAGCCTGCGCGGGTTTCGGGGCCATTTGCGGGTCGTCATTGGCCACTGCCGCCACCATGGGCCAGGTTGCCCTGCCCGAGCTGCGCGCCCACGGCTACTCGGGCCGCCTGGCCACGGGCACCCTGGCTGCTGCGGGCACGCTGGGCATCCTGATTCCACCTTCTGTTCCGCTGGTCATTTACGCCGTGCTCACGCAGGAGTCGATTGGCAAGCTGTTCATGGCGGCGGTCATTCCGGGTTTGATTGCAACCTTGGGCTACATGCTGGTCATTCGCCTGCACGTGGTGCTGGATCCATCGGCCGGCCCCGCTGGCCCCAAGGTGAGCTGGCCCGACCGCCTGGCTGCGGTGGTGGAAGTGCTGCCCGTGGTGGGGGTGTTTCTGGTGGTGATCGTCGGTATTTACGACGGCTGGGCCAACCCGACCGAGGCGGCCTCCATCGGTGCAGCAGCTTGCGGCGTGCTGGCCGTGTGGCGGGGGGGCTTGCGTTGGGCGGGCCTGAAGCTGAGCATCATCGGCACGGCCCACGCCACCGCCATGATCTACATGGTGCTGCTGGGTGCCGACGTGCTGAACGCGGGCCTGGCCATCACCCAGCTGCCGGTGGACCTGGCCGCATGGGTCAAAACCAGTGGCCTGCCGCCGCTGCTGGTGATGTCGGCCATTCTGCTGATTTACGTGCTGCTGGGCTGCGTGATGGACTCGTTGGCCATGATTTTGCTGACCATCCCCATCTTCTACCCCGTGGTGATGGGGCTGGACTTTTGGGGGCTGTCGGGCACCGACAAATCCATCTGGTTCGGCATACTGGCCCTGATGGTGGTGGAAATCGGGCTGGTTCACCCCCCGTTGGGCATGAACCTGTTCATCATCCAGAAGCTGGCCAAAGACGTGCCCTACCTGGAAACCGCCAAGGGTGTGATGCCCTTCCTGGCCTCCGACCTGTTGCGCATCGTGCTGCTGGTGCTGGCCCCTGGCGTGTGCCTGTGGCTGGTGCACCTGAACGCCTGAAACTGAAAGTCATTTATGTGGACCCCCTCCTCCCTCGTTTCCCTTAGCCCTTCCAGCACCCGTGGCACGGTGTACGGCACCCTGCTCAACCACCGCGACGCCCTGGCCGCGTTGGGCGAGCAGGTGCACGCCGCGCCCTACAAAGCACCGCCCAAAGCACCCGTGCTGTACATCAAACCCCGCAACACCTGGGCCCAGCCCGGTGCGGCGGTGGCCGTGCCCGCCGACGCGCCCGAGCTTGAAATGGGTGCCACGCTGGGCCTGGTGATCGGCCGCACGGCCTGCCGTGTCAGCGTGGCCGATGCCCTCAGCCATGTGGCGGGCTATGTGGTGATGAACGACATCAGCGTGCCGCACGCAGCTGTGTACCGGCCGTCCATGCGCTTCAAATGCCGCGACGGGTTTTGCCCCATGGGGCCGGTGGTGCCAGCTTCCTCACACATCAACCCCGATGCACTGGCCATCACTGTGGCGCTGGACGGCACCGTGGTGCACCACAGCAGCACGGCAAACCTGGTTCGCCCCGTGGCGCAGCTGCTGGCCGACGTGACTGAGTTCATGACCCTGCACCCCGGCGATGTACTGGCCGTGGGCGTGGCCGCAGGTGCGCCGCGTGCCCGCGCCGGACAGCGGGTGACCATTGCCATTGAAGGCATTGGCGAGCTGGCACACACCCTGGTGACCGAGGCGGCACCCGCCACCGAAGGCAGTGAAGCTCACCCCCCACACGCCAATGGCGCAAACCGCACCGCTGCCGCGCACCCTGCGCGCACCCCAGCTGATGAGCGCGTTGGGAACACAAACAGCCCCGACACCGCCCAACACGCCACAGTGGCAAGGGTGGCCAGAGTGGCCAAGGTGGCGTATGGCGGCGCCATCCACACCGCCACCCCGCACCCCAACGGCGTGCAACTGGCCGATGGCCGGGTGCTGGCTGAAACTGACGCGGTGTGGCTGCCCCCGTTCGAGGTGGGCACCGTCATCGCGCTGGGGCTGAACTATGCCGACCACGTGAAGGAGCTGTCCAAAGAGCTGACCGTCACCACGCAGGACGAACCCCTGGCCTTTCTGAAAAGCGCCAGTGCCCTGATCGGCCACCGGGCCACCACCCGCCGCCCCAACGGTGTGGCCTTCATGCACTACGAATGCGAGCTGGCGGTGGTGATTGGGCGAACGGCCAAAAACGTGAGCCGCGACAACGCCATGCAGCACGTGGCGGGCTACACCGTGGCCAATGACTACGCCATCCGCGACTACCTGGAAAATTACTACCGCCCCAACCTGCGGGTGAAAAACCGCGACGGCTGCACCGTGCTGGGCCCCTGGTTTGTGCCTGCTTCAGAAGTGCCCGACCCGCACAACCTGGCGCTGCGCACGCTGGTCAACGGCGTGGTCACCCAGCACGGCAACACCGCCGACCTGATTTCGGACATACCGGCGCTCATCGAATACCTCAGCGGTTTCATGACGCTGCAACCCGGCGACGTGATCCTGACCGGCACACCCGACGGTGTGGTCAACGTGAACGTGGGCGACGAGGTGGTGACCGAGATCGACGGCATCGGCCGCCTGGTCAACACACTGGTGGGCGACGAGGCGTTCAGTCGCTGAAGCAACTGACGCCACGCAAGCCGCCGACACCCACCACACCACGCCACGCCAAGTCAAGTCAAGTCAAGTCAAGTCAAGTCGAGTCGAGTCGAGTCGAGTCGAGTCTAAATTTAAACAAAATTGGCACCTACCGCTTTATTTGCATAGGTTTACAGCTATTTATTCAGGAATTCACCATGCGCATCAACCACCTCATCAATGGCCAGCCAGTCGCCGCCAGTGACTACTTTGAAACCGTCAACCCCGCCACGCAAGACGTGCTGGCCGAAGTGGCCAGCGGCACCGCCGCCGAGGTGAACGCCGCCGTGCAGGCCGCCAAAGATGCCTTCCCGGCCTGGGCAGGCCGCCCGGCCACCGAACGCGCCAAGATCATGCGCAACCTGGGCGAGCTGATTGCCAAGCACGTGCCCGAAATCGCCCAAACAGAAACGAAAGACACCGGCCAAAGCATCAGCCAGACCGGCAAACAACTGGTGCCACGCGCGGCTGACAACTTCCACTACTTTGCCGAAATGTGCACCCGGGTGGACGGCCACACCTACCCCACCCCCACGCACCTGAACTACACGCTGTTCCACCCCGTGGGCGTGTGCGCCCTCATCAGCCCGTGGAACGTGCCCTTCATGACCTCCACCTGGAAGGTCGCGCCCTGCCTGGCCTTTGGCAACACGGCGGTGCTGAAAATGAGTGAACTCAGCCCACTGACCGCCGCCCGCCTGGGTGAACTGGCAATGGAAGCCGGTGTGCCAGCCGGCGTGCTGAACGTGGTGCACGGCTACGGCCAGCAAGCGGGCGAACCGCTGTGCGCCCACCCCGATGTGCGAGCCATCAGCTTCACAGGCTCCACCGCCACGGGCAACCGCATCGTGCAGTCGGCCGGCTTAAAGAAGTTCAGCATGGAGCTGGGCGGCAAAAGCCCCTTCGTGATTTTTGAAGATGCTGACCTGGACCGGGCACTGGACGCGGCCCTGTTCATGATCTTTTCCAACAACGGCGAGCGTTGCACCGCAGGCAGCCGCATCCTGGTACAGCAAAGCATTTATGCCGACTTTGCATCCAAGTTTGCCGAGCGGGCCAAGCGCATCACCGTTGGCGACCCACTGGCCGAGAGCACCATCATCGGCCCCATGATCAGCCAGGGCCACCTGGCCAAAGTGCGTAGCTACATCGAGCTGGGCCCCAAAGAAGGTGCCACGCTGCTGTGCGGTGGCATCGACCGCCCCAGCTATGCCCCCGAACTGGCGGGCAACCTGCAAAAAGGCAACTTTGTGTGGCCCACCGTGTTTGCCGATGTGGACAACCGCATGCGCATTGCGCAGGAAGAAATTTTTGGCCCCGTGGCGTGCCTGATCCCGTTCAAGGACGAGGCCCATGCCATCGAACTGGCCAACGACATCCAGTACGGGCTGTCCAGCTACGTGTGGACCGAAAACCTGGGCAAAGCCCACCGCGTGGCCGCTGGTATTGAGGCTGGCATGTGCTTCGTCAACAGCCAAAACGTGCGCGACCTGCGCCAACCCTTCGGCGGCACCAAGGCCAGCGGCACCGGACGCGAAGGCGGCACCTGGAGTTACGAGGTGTTCCTGGAGCCCAAGAACGTGGCTGTGTCATTGGGCAACCACCACATTCCGCATTGGGGCATCTGACCCACCACCCGTACACCCACACAACAGGAGACAACACCATGGGAAAACTCGCACTCGTCGCCAAAATCACCCACGTGCCCAGCATGTACCTCAGCGAGCTGGACGGCCCGCGCAAGGGCACGCGGCAAGACGCCATCGACGGCCACAAGGAAATCAGCCGCCGCTGCCGCGAACTGGGCGTGGACACCATCGTGGTGTTCGACACCCACTGGCTGGTGAACGCCAACTACCACATCAACTGCGCGCCACACTTCAAAGGCAACTACACCAGCAACGAGTTGCCCCACTTCATTGCCAACATGCCGTTCGAATGCCCCGGCAACCCCGAACTGGGCCAACTGCTGGCCAAGGTGTGTGTGGAGCACGGCGTGGAAACACTGGCCCACCACGCCACCACGCTCGACCCCGAGTACGGCACCCTGGTGCCCATGCGCTACATGAACGCCGACCAGCACTTCAAGGCCATTTCGGTGTCAGCCATGTGCGCCGTTCACTACCTTGACGATAGCGCCCGATTGGGATGGGCCATGCGACAGGCCATTGAAAAGCATTACGACGGCACCGTGGCCTTCCTGGCCAGCGGCAGTTTGAGCCACCGCTTTGCCCAGAACGGCCTGGCCCCCGAATTCGCCTTCAAAATCTGGAGCCCCTTCCTAGAACAGCTCGATGCGCGCGTGGTCGAGATGTGGAAGGCCGGCCAGTGGAAAGACTTCTGCGGCATGCTGCCCGAATACGCGGCCAAGGGCCACGGCGAGGGCTTCATGCACGACACCGCCATGCTGATGGGCGCACTGGGCTGGAGCGAATACGACGGCAAAGCCGACATTGTCACGCCCTATTTCGGCGCGTCGGGCACAGGCCAGATCAACGCCGTGTTCCCGGTCACGCCGGTCACGGGCCGCGACATCCCCAAGGCAGTCGCCTCGGGTGCTGACGGGTACACCCCGGTCTCCCGCCGCATTTGAGGCTGGGCTTTTCGCCACCGCACTGCACGCCACAAAATCAGCAGCCACGCACACAGCCAACGCCGCCGCCATGCCACACCTCGTCATCCTCTACACGCCCAACCTTGACCTGCCGCCACCCCAAGGCGGCACCGACATGACCGCGCTGTGCCGTGCCCTGGCCGACACCATGGTGGCGCAGCGCGACGAGGCCGACAAACCCGTGTTCCCCCTGGGTGGCGTGCGGGTGCTGGCCTACCCGGCTGCGCACTTTGCCGTGTCAGACGGCGGGGTGGCGGGTGCCGCTGCCGGGTACACCGGCGAGGCGGGCAGCTACGCCTTTGTGTACCTGAACCTGCGCATGGGCCGCGGGCGCGGCACCACCGTGCATGCCCGCGTGGGCGCGGCACTCGAAGCCTGCGCCAAAGCCCATTTCGCCACCCAGCTGGCGCAGCGCCCCATCGGCGTGACACTGCAAATTGACGAAGGCCCCGAGGTGTTCGATGCCAAAAACAGCTCGCTACACCCCCTGTTCTCCGCCCCCAAACTTTCCTGAGGCCACCTGAAACATGCTCGACGACACCCTGATTGCCCAACTGGCGGCTGAACTGCAGCAGTCACAAACCGCCCGCGTGCAGGTGGAACACTTTTCCAAGCGGTTCCCCGGCATGACCATTGAAGACGGCTACCGCGTCAGCCGCGCCTGGGTGGCCCTGCAGGTACAGGCGGGCGCGAAAGTGATTGGCCACAAAATTGGCCTGACCAGCCGCGCCATGCAGATCAGCAGCCAGATCGACGAGCCCGACTACGGCACCCTGCTGGACTTCATGCGGTACGACTGCACGCCCGGCCAGGTGCTGGACATTCCCATGAGCCACTTCATTGCCCCGCGCGTAGAGGTGGAGCTGGCCTTCATCCTCAAGGCCCCACTGACAGGCCCGAACGTGACGGTGGAACAGGTGCTGGACGCCACCGAGTACATCACCCCGGCCATTGAAATCATCGACGCGCGCATCGAGCAGTTCGACCGCCACACCAAGGTGATGCGCAAAGTGTTCGACACCATCAGCGACAACGCGGCCAACGGTGGCATCGTACTGGGCGGCCAGCGCGTGGCCCCACGCAGCGTGGACCGCGCGTGGTGCGGCGCCATCCTGCGCCAAAACGGCGCGGTGGAAGAAACCGGCTTGGCCGCCGGTGTGCAGGGCGACCCGGCCGTGGGCATTGCCTGGCTGGCCAACAAACTGGCCCCCTGGGGCGAAACCCTGCAACCCGGTCACATCGTGCTGGCAGGCTCGTTCACCCGGCCCGTGGCAGCCAAAGCAGGTGACCTGTTCGAGGCCGAGTACGCCAGCCCCGGCGGCCCGCTGGGCACCCTGGCCTTTCGCTTCGTCTGAGGGGCGAGCACGCTCGCTCAAGCCAGCAACGCCCTGATTCAGCCCCAGCAACCACCCGCCACTCACCCAGCTCACTTCACACCAACAGATTCACCATGGCCCTTCCACTTCCCACCAACACCTTCAAACAGGCCTTGCAAGCCGGGCAGCAAGTCATTGGCTGCTGGGTCGGTTTTGCCGACACCAATGTGACCGAAGCGCTGGCAGGTTGCGGCTTCGACTGGTTGCTGCTCGACGGTGAACACGCCCCCAACGACCCCCGCACCGTGCTCGACCAGCTGCGTGCTGTTGAGCCCTACCCCGTGCAAGCCGTGGTGCGCCCGGTGGTGGGCGACGTGGCGCTGGTCAAGCAATACCTGGACGTGGGGGCCCAGACGCTTCTCATCCCCATGGTGGACACGCCCGAACACGCGGCACTGATGGTCAGCGCCACCCGCTACGCCCCTGAAGGCATCCGTGGCATGGGCGCGGCGCTGGCCCGCGCCTCGCGCTGGAACCAAGTGCCCGACTACGTGCACCACGCCAACAGCCAGATGTGCCTGCTGGTGCAGGCCGAAACCACCCTGGCCCTGCAAAACCTGGCAGCAATCGCCGAGGTGGACGGTGTGGACGGCGTGTTTTTTGGCCCGGCAGACCTGTCAGCCTCCATGGGCTACCGGGGCCAGGCCAACCACCCCAAGGTACAGGCGGCCATCCTGACGGGCATTGCCCAGGTGCGCGCTGCGGGCAAGGCTGCTGGCATCCTGATGGCCGACAGGCAGCAGGCCCAAACCTACCTGGACGCTGGCGCGCAGTTTGTGGCCGTGGGCGTGGACACCACGCTGCTGGTGCGCGCCGCCACCGACCTGGCTGCGCACTTCAAGGCCCGGTCCACCGGCAGCCCACCGCCCACCTCCGCGCCTGCTGCCATCAGCTCGCCGTACTGACCCACACCGGCCACGTTCAGCACCCCCACTGCACGAGGACGCACCGGACCGCACAGCACGCCACACCACGCTGCCCACACCCGGCGGCGGCCTAACCACGACCACCCGGCCTCACCCTACCCCACCCAACCCATATATCAACCCATTGAGCTCACCGCACCGACCACCATGAACCCCCT
>JAVBXK010000012.1 GCA_030824555.1 bacterium | reverse complement strand
CTTGGCTGCCAGCACCGTGGTGATGGCCGCTGTCAGCGTGGTCTTGCCATGGTCAACGTGACCAATGGTGCCCACGTTGACGTGGGGCTTGGTACGTTCAAACTTTTCTTTTCCCATTTTTCAATCTCCAAAAAGAGCAATTGCCGTGTGTTGGTTTTACGTCTGCACCATGTTGCTGGTTCCCCGGGCACGGCAAACCCGGGGGCACACAGTCGCAGACAAACTGATGAATTGCGATTACTTGGCGCGCTGCGAAACAATGGCTTCGGACACGTTACGGGGAGCTTCGCTGTAGTGCTTGAACTCCATCGTGTAAGTGGCACGGCCTTGAGACATCGAACGCAGTGTGGTGGAGTAGCCGAACATTTCGGACAGGGGCACTTCTGCCTTGATGGCCTTGCCGCCACCGACCATGTCGTCCATGCCCTGGACCATGCCGCGACGTGAGGACAAATCGCCCATCACGTTGCCAGCGTAGTCTTCGGGTGTCTCCACTTCCACAGCCATCATGGGCTCCAGAATGACTGGGCTGGCTTTGCGGCAACCTTCCTTGAAGCCAAGGATAGCGGCCATCTTGAAAGCCATTTCGGACGAGTCCACATCATGGTAGGACCCGAAGTGCAACGTCACCTTGACGTCGACCACGGGGTAGCCCGCCAGCACGCCGGTGTTCAGCGCATCGATGACACCCTTTTCCACCGCAGGGATGTATTCGCGAGGCACCACACCGCCCTTGATGGCATCGACAAACTCGAAGCCCTTGCCGGGCTCATTGGGTTCAATCTTGAACACAACGTGGCCGTACTGACCCTTACCACCCGACTGACGCACAAACTTGCCTTCGCTGTCTTCCACCGTCTTGCGAATGGTCTCGCGGTAAGCCACTTGGGGCTTGCCCACGTTGGCTTCCACGCCGAATTCGCGCTTCATGCGGTCAACAATGATTTCCAGGTGCAACTCGCCCATACCGGCGATGATGGTCTGACCGGACTCTTCGTCGGTCTTGACACGGAAAGAAGGATCTTCGGCGGCCAGGCGCTGCAGGGCAATGCCCATTTTTTCCTGGTCGGCCTTGGTCTTGGGCTCGACAGCCTGAGCAATCACAGGCTCGGGGAACACCATGCGCTCCAGCATGATGATGGCTTCGGGATCGCACAGGGTTTCGCCCGTGGTCACGTCTTTCAAACCCACGCAGGCAGCGATGTCGCCCGCGCGAATTTCTTCGACTTCCTGACGGTTGTTGGCGTGCATCTGAACGATACGGCCGATACGCTCTTTCTTGCCCTTGATAGGGTTGTAGACAGAGTCGCCTTTTTTCATCACGCCTGAATACACGCGCACAAACGTCAGCTGGCCCACATAGGGGTCGGTCATCAGTTTGAAGGCCAGCGCAGAGAACTTCTCGTTGTCATCGGCTTTGCGGGACACTTCTGCCTCGTCGTCATCTGTGCCTTTGACGTCTTCGATGTCAACAGGTGAGGGCATCAGTTCGATCACGGCGTCCAACATGCGTTGCACGCCCTTGTTCTTGAACGCGGTACCGCACAGCATGGGCTGGATTTCAACCGCCAGCGTGCGCACGCGCAGACCGTGGGTGATTTCTTCTTCTGTCAAGTCGCCTTCTTCAAGGTACTTGTTCATCAGCTCTTCAGAGGCTTCAGCGGCTGCTTCCACCATCTTTTCACGCCATTCTTTGGCCGTGGCCAGCAACTCGGCGGGAATTTCTTCGAAGGTGAATTTCATACCTTGGGACGCTTCATCCCAAATGATGGCTTTCATCTTGCGTAGGTCAACCACACCGGTGAAGTTTTCTTCAGCACCGATCGGGATGACGATAGGCACGGGGTTGGCCTTCAGGCGCAACTTCATCTGCTCAACGACTTTGAAGAAGTTGGCACCGGTGCGGTCCATTTTGTTCACAAAGGCCAGGCGCGGCACTTTGTACTTGTTAGCCTGACGCCAAACGGTTTCAGACTGAGGCTGAACACCACCCACTGCACAGTAGACCATGCACGCGCCATCCAACACGCGCATGGAACGCTCCACTTCAATGGTGAAGTCAACGTGTCCAGGGGTGTCGATGATGTTGATGCGGTGCTCTTCGAAGGAGCGGTCCATGCCCTTCCAGAAGCAGGTGGTCGCAGCAGACGTGATCGTGATGCCACGCTCTTGCTCTTGCTCCATCCAGTCCATGGTGGCTGCGCCGTCGTGCACTTCCCCGATCTTGTGGTTGACACCCGTGTAGTACAGGATGCGTTCGGTAGTGGTGGTTTTGCCGGCGTCAATGTGGGCGGAAATACCGATATTGCGGTAACGCTCAAGGGGCGTGGTGCGTGCCATGAAAATTCTCCATTGATGATGTACTAAAGCCCGCCACCCCAGATGCAGGGATGCGGGCTCGCCTCTGAGAAGGCAACGGGTTGACTTGCAACCCGTGTGGATCAGAAGCGGAAGTGACTGAATGCCTTGTTGGCTTCGGCCATGCGGTGAACTTCATCACGCTTCTTCATGGCACCGCCGCGGCCTTCGGTGGCCTCGATCAGCTCGTTGGCCAACCGCATGGACATGGACTTCTCACCGCGCTTGCGGGCAGCTTCCTTGATCCAACGCATAGACAAAGCCAAGCGACGGACAGGGCGCACTTCAACGGGCACCTGGTAGTTGGCACCACCCACGCGACGGGACTTGACCTCCAC
Source organism: bacterium (assembly GCA_030824555.1). GTDB lineage: Bacteria > Pseudomonadota > Gammaproteobacteria > Burkholderiales > Burkholderiaceae_C > UBA2334. The sequence continues at coordinate 42,708 of JAVBXK010000012.1, read as the reverse complement.
CATGGGTTTGACGTTGTTGATAGCCACGGTAAACGCCTCAAGAGGGTCTTTACCGATTTTTTTCTCAATCTGCTCCAAAGCACCGTAAATGATGCGCTCTGCAACAGCTTTCTTGCCACCTTCCATGATGACGTTCATGAATTTGGACAATTCGACATTGCCGAACTTGGGATCCGGCAGGATTTCACGTTTAGGGACTTCGCGACGACGTGGCATGTTAAAAACCTCATTGCTTCAGTTGGCGTCATTTCAGACACCGCGAGAGCTCAACACGATTCGAAGCTCTCACTTACTCGACCCGGTCACATGTGTGCACTGTGGGTCACTTCGCTTGACACAAGCTTGCCAGCTCAGGTCAAACACCGAATTTGGACGGCAACACCGCCCAAGGCGAACCGACCAATTACTTGGCTTTGGGACGCTTGGCACCGTACTTGGAACGGGACTGCTTGCGGTCTTTCACGCCTTGCAAGTCCAGCGAGCCGCGGACGATGTGGTAACGCACACCGGGCAAGTCTTTGACACGACCACCGCGAACCAGCACAACGCTGTGTTCCTGCAGGTTGTGGCCTTCACCGCCGATGTAGGAGATGACCTCGAAACCGTTGGTCAGGCGCACCTTGGCGACCTTACGCAAAGCGGAGTTAGGCTTTTTAGGCGTTGTGGTGTACACACGGGTGCACACGCCACGACGCTGGGGGCAGTTTTCCATGGCCGGGCTCTTGGATTTGGTCTTTTCGACCTCCCGCCCGTGACGCACGAGTTGATTGATAGTTGGCATGAAACGTCCCTAAACGTTTGAAAAAGCGAAAACGAAAGCTCCTCGGAAAATTCCGAAAAGCCCTCGAATATATCACCGACTCGTGCACAGCACAACGACCCCAAAGCGAAATGTCCGCAAACGCTCACTTGATCCAGAGGCGGATGGCATCCCAGGCGCGGCCAAGAATGCCCGCTTCTTCCACCGTCTGGAGCACCTGTAGCGGCACTTCAGCCACCACAGAGCCGTCAGCTTGCGTGACACGCAGCACGCCCAATGACTGCCCGGCATGCAACGGTGCGACCAGTGGATCGGGGCGCACGACATCGGTCTTGAGCTGCTTGGCAGTGCCTGCAGGCACCGACACCACCACTCCGTCAGGCAAGCCCAGCTTGACCACCGGCGCCTTGCCCTTCCACACCACGGGCTCGACCAGCGGCTCCCCGGCCTTGACCAGCCGCACTGGCTCGAACGCCGTGTAGCCCCAGTTGAGCAGTTTCTGGCTCTCGACCGCTCGGGCGTTTTCACTGGCAGCACCCAACACCACGCTCAACAACCTGCGTTGACCGGCTTTACCCTCACCCAACCCAGCCACGTCACGCCGCGCCGTGGCCACCAGGCAATACCCAGCCGCGTTGGTGTGCCCGGTTTTCAGGCCATCCACCGTCGGGTCACGGAACAGCAACAGGTTGCGGTTCGTGTCATTGGCCGCAGGCGTGCCGGGATAGCGGTACTTCTGGATAGCGTAGTACGCAACATCGGCAGGGAAGTCTTTCATCAACCGTGTGGCCAGTGTGGCCAGGTCGCGCGCAGTGGTCGTATGGCCTGTGGCCGTGAGGCCCTCGGGGTTCTTGAACTGCGAGTTTTTCATGCCCAGTGCCTGGGCCTGGGCGTTCATCATTTCAACGAACCGTTCAACAGTGCCGCCCACACCTTCCGCCAGCGCCACGGTGGCATCGTTGCCAGATTGGACGATCATGCCCTTGATCAGGTCTTCTACCGGCACCTGCATTTTGGGGTCAATGAACATGCGCGAGCCAGGCATTTTCCAGGCCCGCTCGCTGACCGACAGCGTTTGTGTCAGGCTCAGTTTCTTGGCGCGCAGCGCATCGAACACCAGGTAGGCGGTCATCAACTTGGTCAGCGACGCGGGCTCAACTGGCATGTCGGCATCTTTGGCCGCCAGCACCTGTGACGCGGTCACGTCATATAGGAGGTACGCCCTCCCGGCCACCTCAGGCGGCTGCACCGCCTGCGCCATGACACCTGAACACAACGCTGATAACGCGAGTGCCAACGACCATTGGGTCAAAGTCTTTTTCAAAACAACAGCTTTCAAAACAACAAACAAAATAATGGGACAGGTCGACGCCACCCAGAAAGCGCATGCATGCGCTGCCAGCCTGTCAGCCCCTCAAGTGCCGCAGCGCCAACGATTTGAGCAACGGCAACTGGCCATGGAAGAAATGCGCCACGCCGGGTATCACCGTCACCGGCAGGTGCTGCGGGCGGGCCCAGTCGAGCACCGATGCCAGGGGCACGGTGTCGTCCACCTCGCCGTGTACGACCAGGGTGCGGTCGTGGAGTTCCGGGGCCACCGGGGCCACGGTGAAACGGCTGGCGGCCGTGCCCACCAGCATCACCCGGTGCAGGTCGCGCACCGGGTACAGGCGTTGCACAGCATGGCTGGTCACGAAGGCACCGAAAGAGAAACCGGCCAGGCACAGTGGCCCGGCGGGAGCCTGGGACTGGACCACTGCCAGCAAATCGTCCAGCTCGCCTTGCCCGTTATCGTGAACACCCGCGCTGCGCCCCACACCACGGAAATTGAACCGCACCGCATGCCAACCTGACTGCACGCATGCACGCGCCAGGGTCTGCACCACCTTGTTGCTCAAGCTGCCTCCGAACAAGGGATGCGGATGAGCCACCACTGCCACGCCTTTGCACTCGCCCGCAGGCTCGTCGACCGCAACCTCCAGGGCTCCGGCAGGGCCATCGATCATGAAAAGCCGTGTCTGTGAGTTCATGATTCGATAGCACCTGATTCATTCAATACATGCGCAAAAGGCAAAAAAAGCATCAAATTCACCGCCCCACGTCGGGCGGTGTCAACAACCGCTCCACCACCTGCCCTTTTGCCAGATGAGAGGTCACGATTTCGTCGATGTCTGACTTGTCCACAAACGTGTACCAAACCGCTTCCGGGTACACGACCGCGATCGGGCCGCCCGCGCAACGGTCCAGGCAACCGGCCTTGTTGACGCGGACCTTGCCCGCGCCCAGCAAACCCAGCGCTTTGGCCTGTGCTTTGCAATGTTCAAACGCATCGACTGCGCCATGATGGGCACAACAGTCTTTACCGGCCTCGCGCTGGTTGGTGCAGAAAAAAATATGCCGCTCGTAGTAAGACGGAGCAGCTGCGTCGACCGAAGGGGTGAGAGGGATGTTCATGCGGTCAATTCTAGAAGGCTGCTGACTGGCGGAGGGCTCGGCCCCTGCCGCCAGGTCGGTCAAACGGGTCACCCGCAGACTCAACTTGCCAGGCCGGGGGCACCTCAGGCCTGCGTAGTCTGGTCGAATCCGCCCGGCGTGCCACGGCGCGTCGCCTGTCCGATTCCATGCCACAGCACTGCATACGGCCACAGCCAACCGACCCACTGGGTCAAGCCGTGAAAACGGATGAACCGCCCCTGCGACCACACATCAAGCGATTCAGCCAGATACGGCGTGGGCGGCGCCTGGTTCAACAGCGCCAACGCCAATACCAGCACCAGCAACAGCCATACCGCACAGGCCCGGCGCGACAGCGCCACTGCGCCCATGCCAGCGATCACGCCCAACAAGCCGCCCACCATCACAGGTGGCGTCAGCCAAGCCCACGCATGCACGGGGCCGTACGTCATGGCAGAAGAGAGTGCAGACACCAGCAACCCCACGCCTGTGAACAGGCACAGGTGCACCACCCGCCGAACCACGCCCTTCAGCACGGCGTACCCCAGCAAACACGGTACAAGCAGGCTCAACCCCACGCACAGCGCTTCCATCGCGGGGCTCAATGGCACCACCACGCGCTCCGCTGTCGGCAACCAGTGGGCAAACCGCGTGTCGGCCAGCGTGGCCGCCACCCACGCCTCGGAAGCGCCCAGTACCTGCCCCAAGCCAAGGGGGACCGCAGCAGGGTACAGCAATGCCACCGGCCACAATGGCAACAACAACAATACGCCGTGCGCATCGGGCACGAACCAGTTGCTGCGCAGCCGTTGCCAACGGTTCAGCACACCCGTCCGGTGCATCACCTGTGCCAGCAACGCTCCCAGCACACCGCCAGCAGAGTTGAGCAACCAATCGACATTGGAGGGAACCCGACTGGGCAGGTAGACCTGCAAACTTTCCATGGCCAGCGACAGCAGCGAAGGGAACACCAGCGCGCCAGACCACTGCCATGGCCCCCCCTGCGTCCGCAACACAGTGACGACCAGAAAGAACCCGAGTGGCACGTAACCCACCAGATTACCGAACACGTCGAATGCCGTCCAGTACCGGGGCCAGGGTGCCCACAGGAACCCGAGGAATTCACCGTCCTGTGTGCGCCACCCCGTGAACGGGTACAGGCTGGCATACGCCACCAGCCCGGCAAACAGCCAGGCCATGGGTCGGGCAAGCGTGCGCTGGCCCATCAAAACCTCAGAACGGTTTGACGACGACCAGGCACACCACGGCCACCAACATCAACACAGGCGCTTCGTTGAACCACCGGTACCACACGTGGCTGCGCACATTGCGCCCGGCAACAAAGGTTTTGAGCACCCGCGTGCACGCATGGTGATAACCCAGCACCAGCGCCACGGTGGCCAGTTTGGCGTGCATCCAACCGTTGCCCGGCCCCCAGCCGATGCCGTACCCCGCCCACAGCCAGAGGCCCAGCGCCACAGCAGGCACCATCAGCATGTGAGTGAAACGCATGAGCTTTTGCGCCATCAGCAACAGGCGGTCGCGCTCGGCAGCGCTGTCTGCGGACACCATGGCCAAGTTGACAAAAATGCGTGGCAAATAGAACAGTCCGGCGAACCAGCTGGTCACGAAAACGATGTGAAATGACTTGACCCAAAGCATGTGACAAGTGTAGACCGCCCGGCGTCTGGTGGCATACCCACAAGCGAGCCAAGGCGGCGGGCAGTGAGTGCAGCGCAAGCACTTTGGCAAAATGGCCAAAAAAAAGCCCGACCATCAGGTCGGGCTGCAATGCCTTTCAAGCTGTCACACTCCAAGGCACCCGCTCAGGGAGGAAAAGCGGGAAGCGGTCTCGCGACCACTCAGGCGAGATTCTAACCACGTCAAGCAAGCTTTGTCACGACCTCGACACAGCACCCACAATTTTTTCGGGAACGCCACCACACCATCGGTTCGTCATCACGGGCGCGCAGGCATGCGAGTCGATGCCAGCACAGCCGCGACCGGTCGCGGCTGAGTCACCACCGGCCCGTGAATTTGCCACAATCTGCCATATGAACATGCCAGCCCAACTCCCTGCCTTCCCTGCCGCGCGCCCACGCCGCCTGCGCCGCGATGCTTTCACCCGCAACCTGGTACGCGAACACGCGGTCACGCCACACGACCTGATCTACCCCGTGTTCGTGCTTGAGGGCCAGAGCCGCCGCGAAGCCGTGGGCTCCATGCCTGGCGTGGAGCGCCTGAGCCTAGATTTGCTGCTGCCCGTGGCCGAAGACTGCGTCAAGCTGGGGATCCCGGTGATGGCGCTGTTCCCCGTCATCGATGGGTCGTTGAAAACGCCCGATGGCAAAGAAGCCCTCAACCCCGACGGCCTGGTGCCACGCGTGGTGCGCGAACTCAAATCGCGCTTCCCCGAACTGGGTGTGATGACCGATGTGGCGCTCGACCCCTTCACCAGCCACGGCCAGGACGGCCTGCTGGATGACGACAACTACATCATGAACGACGCCACCGTGGCGGTGCTGGTGCAGCAGGCCCTGACCCAGGCACGTGCAGGCGTGGACATCGTGGCCCCCAGCGACATGATGGACGGCCGCATCGGTGCCATCCGCACGGCCCTGGAAGCCGAAGGCCTGGTGCACACCCGCATCATGGCCTACAGCGCCAAATACGCTTCCGCGTTTTACGGCCCGTTCCGCGACGCCGTGGGCTCGGCCGCCAACCTGGGCAAAGCCAACAAAAAGGTCTACCAGATGGACCCCGGCAACACCGACGAAGCCCTGCGCGAAGTGGCGCTGGACATTGCCGAAGGTGCCGACATGGTCATGGTCAAACCCGGCATGCCCTACCTGGACGTGGTGCGCCGCGTGAAAGACCAGTTCCACGTGCCCACCTTCGCCTACCAAGTGTCGGGCGAGTACGCCATGCTCAAGGCCGCCGCCCAAAACGGCTGGCTGGACCACGATGCGGTGATGATGGAAAGCCTGCTGGCGTTCAAACGCGCCGGGGCCGACGGCGTGCTGACTTACTTTGCGCGCGACGCGGCCCGATTCATCAAAACGAATAGCTGAAAAGTGTTTGCTATAAAGCGCCATATCACTTTTTTCTTCCAATTTATCCGAAAGCAAGCCCTTGCGCACATTCCTGATCGCCAACGGCCAGGTCACTGAACAGGCTGAACTGCCCGCCTACCTGCCCGACGAAGGCTATTGGTGGGTGTCGCTGGCCCGGCGTGAATTTGAAGTGCTGCAGGCCGACGTGCAGGCCACGCTGCAAACCCTGTGCGACACCCGGCTGGTCGACCTGCACATTTCAGACCTGCTGAACAACCAGCTGCCGTCGCACCACGATTTCACCTCGGTGTACGACGTGCTGGCATTCCGCCGCCTGGCCACCAGCCAGACTGAAACCGACCTGGCCCACCCCGGCGAACCCCTGCACGAGACCAAGCGCGACAGCATGCCCCAGGTGTTCCGGCGCATCAACACCAGTCCGGTCGGGTTTGCCGTGTTCGACCGGGTGTTGCTGTCCATCCATCCGGCTGGCTGCAACGTGCGCGATGGCTATGCCGAACGCCTGATGGCCCAGGGCACAACGGGTGTGCGAAACGGCTTGGGCCGGTTGCCCGTGAGTCCACCGGACCTGATGCTGCGCGTCATCAACCACATGGTCGATGGCTACCTGGAGCTGCGTCGCGAACTGACCCGCGACATGGACCGCTGGCAAGAGCAACTGCTGGACGAGCGCGGGCGCTTCCACGACTGGCGTTCGATGATGAACACGCGCCTGTCACTGCACATGCTGGACGAGATCTGCGAAGACCAGCGTTCGGCCATTCAGGACTGGATCGAAGCTGTCAAGACTTGGCCCCCCGCCACGACGGAACCGTTGCGAGAAGAGCGCGAACTGCTGCTGGTGCGCAGCCGCGACGTGCTGGAGCACATCGAGCGCGTCATCCACCACGTGGACCGGCTGGAGCGCAGCGCCGAAACCGCCGTGCAGATGCACTTCAGCGTGCAAGGCAGCCGCACCAACGACACCATGAAAACGCTCACCGCGTTGACGGCCATTTTTCTGCCGCTCAACCTGGTGACTGGCTTCTTTGGCATGAACTTCGAATTCCTGCCGCTCATTCACAACACCGATGGCCTGTGGTGGGCATTGGCGTTCATGATCAGCGTGGCAAGCGCGTTGGGCTGGGTCTTGTGGCGCAGACATTTCTTGGCACAGAAACGGTAACGCTGACTCGGCAGCATCCGGTGCCCTGCCCAAGCTTTTTGTTCCCTTCGAATGGGGCTGGCGCAATGCAACAGGCTGCCAGAAACGCCTTCAGCCCAGGTGCTGCGCGAAAAAGGCCAGCGTGCGTTCACGCGCCAACTGGGCCGACGGTGCATGCCACGCCCCCCGCTGGTCACAGTTGAAACCGTGGTGCGCACCGTACAGGTGAACGGCCACGTCCGGTTGGGCCTGTGCAAACGCCTGAACCGACTCCAACGGAATCCACTTGTCCTGCTCGGCAAAGTGCGCCAGGACCGGGCATCGCGGCTGGCGCACGCGTTCGGCCTCGGTGGTCATGCCGCCGCCGTAGTAAGGCACGGCCGCTGACAGGCCGCTCAGCAAGCTGGCAGCCCGCCACGCCAGCAACCCGCCCCAGCAGTAACCCACGATGCCGACTTTGCCGCCGCTGTGCCGTGCGGCGTGGTCGATGGCCGCCTGGATGTCTGCCTGCACGCCCGGTGCGGGCAAGGCTTCTACCGCAGCCTTGAGCGCTTGCCCCGCAACCATGTCCGCCTCGGCATAACCCAGCTCAACGCCCGGCTGCACGCGGTCGAACGCAGCCGGGGCCACCGCCAGGTAACCGGCCTGCGTGTAGCCGTCGACCACGCTGCGGATGTGCGAATTGACGCCGAAAATTTCCTGCACCACCACCACGGCACCGCGCGGCTGGCCTGCTGGACGGGCCTCGTAGGCAGGAAAGGTGCGGCCATCGGCTGCGGTCAGGGTGATGAAGGGCATGGGACAACTCCGGGGTGAAACAGCGTGCCATGATGGCGATCAAGGGCTGTTGAATCGGCTCTTTTGCAGGCCATCCGAAGGGGCGCCTGAAGAACCGTTTACCCCCAAGTCACAAGGACACATCATGCAAAACCCAAGTGTATTGCTGGTCACCGGCGCGTCGCGCGGCATCGGTGCGGCCACCGCCCTGTTGGCCGCCCGGCAGGGCTGGGCCGTGGCGGTGAACTACCTGGGGCATTCGCTGGCGGCTGACGAGGTGGTGCGCACCATCCGCGCCGAGGGCGGCCGCGCGATGGCCGTGCAAGGCAACGTGGCGCTGGAAGCCGACGTGCTGCGCATGTTCGCGCAGGTGGATGCGAAGCTGGGGCCGCTGGGCGGGCTGGTGAACAACGCTGGTGTGGTGGACGTGGCGTGCCGGGTCGACGCCATGAGCGTGGAACGCCTGCAACGGCAGTGGTCGGTCAACGTGCTGGGCAGCTTCGTGTGCGCCCGCGAAGCCGTGCGCCGCATGAGCACCCACCACGGTGGCGCAGGCGGCTCAATAGTGAACGTGTCCAGCGTGGCAGCCACCCTGGGCTCGCCGGGCCAGTATGTGGACTACGCGGCCTGCAAGGGCGCGATCGACACCTTCACCGTGGGGCTGGCGCGCGAGGTGGCTGACGAGGGCATCCGCGTGAACGCGGTGCGCCCCGGCATCATCGACACCGACATCCATGCCAGCGGTGGCCAGCCCGACCGCGCACAGCGGTTGGCCACCAGTGTGCCCATGCAGCGCCCCGGCACCGCAGACGAGGTTGCGCAGGCCATCGTCTGGCTGCTCAGCCCGGCTGCCAGCTACACCACTGGGGCTGTGCTGGACGTGGGTGGCGGGCGCTGACGCCACGCATCAACGGCTGAGCATGTTTCGGGCGTAGCTCAGCAAGGCGCAAAGTACAGCCTGAGCCAGGACGATGGGCGCATTTGCAGCGCCAAATGGGTACGAATGGATGCAAATGGGTGTGCTTTGGGGTGGTGAGCAGGCCTGAGTGCAAGACACTCCGACTCTCAAACCAGCCCTTTGACTTGCGCTTGCAGCCGCGCCAGGCCCAGCAAGGCATCGGTGAACGGCGTGGGCACGGCCATGAGCTGCCCCATCTCGCGCACCGCTGCCACCAGCGCGTCCAGCTCAACGGGTTTGCCCGCTTCCACGTCTTGCAGCATGGAGGTCTTGAACGCCCCCAGCTTCAACGTCACGGCATGGCGATCGGCAGGCTGCTGGTCAATGGGCAGGCCGATGCGCTCGCCTATGACCTTTGCTTCGAGCATGACGGCCGAGACGAAATCGCGCACCAGCGGGTCGCCCAGGATCAGGTCGGTGGTGGCACCCGTGAGGGCGCTGACCGGGTTGACCGTCATGTTGCCCCACAGCTTGAACCAGATGTCTTTCTGAATGCGTGGCGACACCGTGGCTGCAAACCCCGCCCGCACCAGCAGCGCGGCCAGTGCCTCGACACGTTCGCTGGTGCCGCCGGTGGGTTCGCCCACGATCAGGCCATTGCCAAAGTGGTGACGCACCACGCCCGGTTGCTCGACCGAGCAGCTGGCGTGCACCACGCAGCCCAGCACGTGGTGGGCGGGCACGGCCCGGGCCAATTCGCCGCCGGGGTCGACAGACGTCAGCGTGGCCCCGTCCAGTACGCCACCCAACCCGTGGGTGAACCACCAGGGCACACCATTCATGGCGGTCAGTACCACGGTGTGCGGCCCCAGCAAGGGGCGCAGGCCTGGCAGCACAGCCCGCAAGGCAGGGGCTTTCAGCGCCAGCACCACCACGTCTTGCACGCCCACGGTGTTTGCATCCAAAAATGCCATCACCGCTTGTTTATATTCAATAGTTTGCTCTTGTTTCATTGCCTCGTCGGTGTGCTTTTTCAGCACCCGCAGCCCATCACGCTGCAGCGCGGCCAACGTGGCCCCGCGCGCCAGCATGCTCACCTGGCAGCCTTGCCTGGCGAGCCCCTCGGCCAGCCAGCCGCCGATGGCACCGGCACCCACCACGCACACCTTGTTCATGTTCGTCATGCTTTGTTCACCTTGGGTTTCTGTTGGCGGTGGTCAGTGCATCGTCAAGCAGTTCGACCCAGTGGCGCACTGGCGTGTCGGTGCCGCTTTGCAAATGGGTGATGCAGCCGATGTTGGCCGACACGATTTGCTGCGGAGCCAGCTCGGCCAGGTGGCCCAGCTTGCGGTCGCGCAGCGCGTAAGACAACTTGGGGTTGAGAACCGAGTAGGTGCCTGCCGAGCCGCAGCACAGGTGGGCCTCGCACCGTGCGGTCTGCACCGGCAGCCCCAGCTCGGCCAGGTGCTGCTCGACCCCGCCTTTCAGTTTTTGCCCGTGCTGCAGCGTGCAGGGCGGGTGGAAAGCGATGGTGCCGCCAATGCCTGGCCCCTTCTTGTTGCCGCCTGTTTGGGCCAGCAGGGGCTTCAGCATAGGCACCAGGCCGGGCAACAGCTCGCTCAGGTCTTGCGTCAGCTCGCTCACGCGCTGAGCCTTGGCGGCATAGGCCGGGTCATCGGCCAGCACGTGGCCATAGTCCTTCACCATCACGCCGCAGCCCGATGCGTTCATGACGATGGCTTCTACCTCGCCGCTTTCAATCAGAGACCACCACGCGTCGATGTTGGCGCGCATGTCGGCCTTGCCACCGTCGTGGTCGTTCAGGTGGAAACGCACCGCACCGCAGCAACCGGCTTTGGCTGCAACGACCGTCTGTATGCCCGCCGCATCCAGCACGCGGGCCGTGGCGGCATTGATGTTCGGGCTCATGGCGGGTTGCACGCAACCGGCCAGCATCAGCACCCTGCGAGCGTGGGTGCGCGTGGGCCACTCGCCTGCGTCTTGCGGGACAGGCACCTTGTTCTTCAGGCTGGCAGGCAACAGGTCGCGCACCAGCTGGCCCATCTTCATGGCGGGGCCGAACAGCGGCGAGGGCAGCCCCTCTTTCAGCGCCGTGCGCACCAGTTTTTCAGTGAAGGGGCGGGGCACCTGTTCGTCCACCACCTTGCGGCCGATGTCGATCAGGTGGCCGTATTGCACGCCGCTGGGGCAGGTGCTTTCGCAGTTGCGGCAGGTCAGGCAGCGGTCCAGGTGCAGCTGCGTCTTGCGCGTGGGCGTGGCCCCTTCGAACACCTGTTTGATGAGGTAGATGCGGCCACGCGGGCCATCCAGTTCATCGCCCAACAGCTGGTAGGTGGGGCAGGTGGCCGTGCAAAAGCCGCAGTGCACACAGTTGCGCAAAATGGCTTCGGCAGCCTGGCCGTCGGCGGTGTTCTGGTATCGGGGGGCAAGTTTGGTTTGCATGGTTCACACCCCCTGGTACAGGCGGCCGGGGCCGAAAATGCCCGCCGGGTCGAACTCGGCTTTCAGGCGGCGGTGGATGTCGGCCAGCGGTCCGGCCAGGGGTGTGAACACGCCGTGCGGGCGGTCTGCCTCGGCCGCAGGCCTGAACAGGGTGGCGTGACCCCCGGCAGCCTGTGCCGCCGCGCGGATGGCAACGGCCTGGTCGGCAGGTGCCCACACCCAGCGCTGCGCGCCGTGCCACTCCACCAGTTGCGCCTCGGGCGGCTGACCACCCAGGCTCAGGGCCGGTGCGGTCTGCGGCAGCGACACCCGCCAGAGCGACGCACCCGCCGGTGCCTGCATGAAGAATGGCAGGCGCTGCTCGCCACAGGCCACCCAGTCGGCGGCCACCGTGGCGTTGTTTTGGCGCTCGCCGCCCATGTGCTGGCAAGCAGCCTCCACGGCCGCCACCGCACCGCGCAAACGCACGTACAGAACCGAGCGACCCTGGTCCTGCACCCAACAACTGGCATTCAGCGGCAGCGGTTGACCACCCCAGCGGTGGAGCGCGGCAAGCGCCTGCGGCTGGTCCATCTCGAAGCACAGCGTGGCCTCGGCCGGGGCCACGGGCAGCACCTTGATCGACACCTCGGCCAGCAGGCCCAGCACGCCCATGGAGCCGGCAAACAGGCGGCTCACGTCGTACCCGGCCACGTTTTTCATGACCTGGCCACCGAAGGTGAGCAATTCGCCACGGCCATTGACCACCTGTGCACCCAGGATGAAATCGCGCACCGCACCCACGCTGGCACGAGCGGGGCCACTCAGGCCCGCAGCCACCATGCCGCCCACCGTTGCCGTGCTGTGTGCAGGATCGCCCAGGTGCGGCGGCTCGAACGCCAGGCACTGGCCCTGGGTGGCCAGCAGCGCATCCAGCTCGGCCAGCGGCGTGCCCGCACGGACCGTGACCACCAGTTCGGTAGGCTCGTAGCTGACGATGCCAGTGTGGCCACGCGTGTCGAGCACATCACCCGTCAGCGCCTGGCCCAGAAAGTCTTTGCTGCCACCGCCGCGCACGCGCAAAGGGCGCTGGTCGTGGGTGGCCGCCTGTATGGCGTCGATGAGGTGTGTGAGGGCGGGTTCCATGCGGTGGATGTTACCGACACACCCCGCCCACCTGCTGTGAAAATTTTGAAATCAACGCCACCAAAAACCGATGCCACCCGCGTGTCAGCTGGCAAACCCCAGGCACGCACCGGCGTTGGGGCGGCCTTTGCATTCGCGCATCAGGCGGCGTTCGCGGTCGGTCACCGTTTCGCCGCTGGGTGTTCGCTCCGGCGTCACCGCAGGCTTGACCTTCTTGAGTTTGCGCGGCTTCTGGGCGGTGGCAGCCACGGCCACATGGCCGGTTCCAACTGCCACAACTTGGACAGCTGGCCACGTCACCGCAGACTGGGCCGACACGGCCAGGGTACACAACCACACGCTGCTGACGACCCCAAGCGCGGCACGCCGTGCCACCGAACCCCACATGCTGCCGACTGTCATGTTCGCTCTCCCTGTTGATGCGGGCATTTTGCCAGCCACATAAAAAAAGGTCCGCTGACTTTGGCCAGCGGACCCAACATCCAAAGGAGACACTCTGACATTCACACCGGGTGGGCCCCGCGAAGGTCCCACCCGGCACTGAATACGTGGCTGACCAGGGGTCAGCCGGGTTGATCAGCAGATCAACGGTTGTAGGCGGTTTCGCCGTGGCTGGAGATGTCCAGACCTTCGCGCTCTTCTTCTTCCGGCACACGCAGGCCAATGACCAGGTCAACCAGCTTGAAGGCAATGAACGACACCACACCAGACCACAGCACCGTGATGCCCACGGCCTTGGCTTGCACCCAAACTTGGGCAGCGATGGAATAGTCAGCAGGCGTGACCATGGTGGCCGTGACCCAGTCAGCCACGAAGCCGGGGCCGCCCAGGTTGGGGCTGTTGAACACACCGGTCAGCAGGGCGCCCAAGATGCCGCACACACCGTGCACGCCGAACACGTCGAGCGAGTCGTCCGCACCCAGCAGCTTCTTCAGACCGTTCACGCCCCACAGACCAGCAAAGCCAGAGATGAAGCCGATGACCAGTGCACCGCCGATGCCGACGTTGCCTGCGGCGGGAGTGATGGCCACCAGGCCAGCCACTGCACCGGATGCAGCACCCAGCATGGAAGCCTTGCCACGCATCAGCGCTTCACCCACACACCAGGCCAGCACAGCTGCTGCGGTGGCACCAAAGGTGTTGATGAAGGCCAGGGCGGCGAAACCGTTGGCTTCCAGAGCGGAACCGGCGTTGAAACCGAACCAGCCCACCCACAGCAGGGAAGCACCCACCATGGTCAGCGTCAGGCTGTGAGGCGCCATGGATTCTTTGCCGTAGCCGACACGTTTGCCGACCATGTAAGCACCCACCAGACCGGCCACAGCAGCGTTGATGTGCACAACGGTACCGCCAGCGAAGTCCAGCGCGCCAGATTGCCAGATCAAGCCGGCCTTGCCGTTCATTTCATCGACCACACCTGCAGCGGTGTAGGCATCAGGACCCATCCAGAACCACACCATGTGTGCAATGGGGGCGTAGCTGAACGTGAACCAGATGGCCATGAACATCAGCACGGCAGAGAACTTCATGCGCTCGGCGAAGGCACCGACGATCAGCGCACAGGTGATGCCTGCAAACGTGGCCTGGAAGGCTGCAAACACGATTTCAGGGATGACCACACCTTTGCTGAAGGTGGCTGCGTTCACGAACGTGCCTGCAACGTTGTCCCAGACGCCTTTCATGAACAGCCGGTCAAAGCCACCGACGTAGGCACTGCCTTCGGTGAACGCCAGGCTGTAGCCGTAGATGAACCACAGCACCACGATCAGGCTGAACGTGACCATGACCTGCATCAGCACGGACAGCATGTTCTTGCTGCGCACCAGGCCACCGTAGAACAGGGCCAAGCCGGGCACGGTCATCAGGATGACCAGCAGGGTGGAGACCATCATCCAGGCGGTGTCGCCCTTGTTGGGTACGGGAGCTGGTGCGGCAGCGGCTTCAGCTGGGGCTGCTGCAGGAGCAGCTGCTGGCGCTGCGGCAGCGGGGGCCGCCACGGCCGCAGCAGGCGCAGGCGCACTGACCTCGGCAGGCTTGTCGCCCACATTGGAAGGCTGAGCCATGACGCCCGCGCCGCCAAATGCCAGGCCGATGCCCAGCAGGACTGTTGCAAGTAACTTTTTCATGATGTATTGCTTTCTGTGTGCAAGGTGGCAGCGGGTCAGAGGGCTTCCGTGCCGGTTTCGCCGGTACGGATGCGAACCACTTGCTCAAGGGGGAACACAAAAATCTTGCCGTCGCCGATCTTGCCGGTGCGTGCAGCACCTTCGATGGCTTCGATCACACGGTCAACCAGCTCGTCTGCGACGGCTGCTTCAACCTTGACCTTGGGCAAAAAGTCGACCACGTACTCTGCACCACGGTACAGCTCGGTATGGCCTTTCTGGCGCCCAAAGCCCTTCACCTCGGTCACGGTGATGCCTTGAACACCCATGCTGGACAAGGCTTCACGCACCTCGTCCAGCTTGAAAGGTTTGATGATGGCGGATACAAGTTTCATGGGAACACACTCCTCAGGGACAACGATGCAGGGGGTTAAGCACAGACCATGCCAGCAACTTCATCCACCACCTCGTCACAGAGCACCCAACGGTCCATGAAAGCAGCCAAAATCGGGGGGCCTGCCGTCTGGCGTTGCCGCTGAACACGGTACATGCCACCATTGCACCAACAGAGTGCATTCAAATGGCGCGCAGGTGTGCACCAAACAAGGGAGTGATGTTTTGAGCCTTTCCGTGATCCAAAGCCGTGCACTGCTGGGCCTGGCTGCCCCGCAGGTGTGCGTGGAAGTGCACCTGGCAAATGGGCTGCCCAGTTTCACCCTGGTGGGTCTGGCAGACACTGAAGTAAAGGAAGCCCGCGAGCGCGTGCGCTCCGCGCTGCAGAACAGCGGTCTGGAGTTCCCGGCCAACCAGCGCATCACTGTGAACCTGGCCCCGGCAGATTTACCCAAAGACAGCGGCCGCTTCGACCTGCCCATAGCACTGGGCCTGCTGGCCGCCCATGGCGTGATCGACCCCGCACTGCTGGCAGGTCATGAATTTGCGGGCGAACTGAGCCTGGGCGGCGAGTTGCGGCCCGTGCGCGGCGCCCTGGCCATGGCGCTGGCCCTGCAAACCGAAAGTGGCGAACGCAAGCAGGCCGCCCCCACGCTGGTGCTGCCGCCAGGCAGTGCCGAAGAAGCCGCACTGGTGCCCGGCACGCGCGTGGTGCGTGCACGCCACCTGCTGGACGTGGTGGCGCGCTTTCGTCCGGCAGGCAGCCAAACCGCGACCGAGTCGGCCCCTGACCCCGACGGCTGGGCCGTGCTGCTGCCCACGGCATGCGCCGAACCGGCCCCCCTGCCCGACCTGTCAGACGTGAAAGGCCAGGCCGCTGCCCGCCGCGCGCTCGAAATTGCCGCAGCAGGTGGGCACAGCCTGCTCATGAGCGGCCCACCCGGATCGGGCAAAAGCATGCTGGCCCACCGTTTTGCCGGGCTGCTGCCCCCCATGACCGCGCAGCAAGCCCTTGAAAGCGCGGCCATTGCGTCGCTGGCGGGGCGGTTCGACATGGCGCGCTGGGGCCAACGCCCCACGGTGGCGCCGCATCACAGCGCCAGCGCCGTGGCACTGGTGGGCGGCGGCTCGCCCCCGAAGCCCGGTGAGATTTCGCTGGCGCACAACGGTGTGCTGTTTCTGGATGAATTGCCCGAATTCCCCCGCGCGGCGCTGGAGGCCCTGCGCGAACCGCTGGAAACGGGGCAGGTGCGCATTTCGCGTGCAGCACGGCACACCGAGTTCCCGGCCCGGTTTCAGCTGATTGCCGCCATGAACCCCTGCCCCTGTGGCTACTTGGGCCATCCCACCGTGGTGTGCAAAGACACCCCCGACCAGATTGCCCGTTACCAGGCCAAGCTGAGTGGGCCGCTGCTGGACCGCATCGACCTGCATGTGGACGTGCCCAGCCTGCCCGCGCACGAACTGCTGGCACCGCCCACCGATCAAAGCACCGTAAAAAATAGCAATGAAAGCACGTCAGTATTGCGTGAGCGTGTGTTTTCAGCACACAAACTGGCGCACACCCGCCAGGGCAAACCCAATCAGGCCTTGCAAGGCACCGAGCTGGACACCCACGTGGCCCTTGACGACGCGGGCCGCCACTACCTGAACAAGGCCGCCGCCCGCCTGGGTTGGTCAGCCCGCAGCACGCACCGCGCCATGAAGGTGGCCCGCACCATTGCAGACTTGGCTGGGGCCGAAACGGTGCAGGTCAGCCACCTGGCCGAAGCCGTTCAATACCGGCGCGGCCTGCACGGCAAGGGCTGAAGAAGCAAGGGCACTCAGGGCGCCAGACCCACGCACCCGTCCCCCATGAGGCTGACAAGCGACAGACAGCATTTCTCGTTAGTATCGCGGGCGGAGGGAAGCACAGGGCAATTGCCATCAAGAAGCCACGCCCGGAACCAAGACGGAAAGATGCTGTTTTCTATCCAACATTCGCTCAAGGCAAGAATCACCTTGGCCACCTTGAGCATTTTCCTGGCCTGCCTGTGGTCACTGGCTCTATTCTCCGGACGGACATTGCGCCAGGACATGGTCCGTGTCATGGGTGACGCCCAGTTGTCGACAGTTACCTATGTTGCCAACAGCCTCAACCAGGAGCTGGCTGATCGACTTCAGGCGATGGAGAAAATTGCGCAGGGCATCAGCCCAGCCATGTTGAGGCAGCCCAAAGCGCTGCAAGCGCTGCTGGAGCAGCGCCCCATATTTGTCGACCTGTTCAACGGCGGTGTGTTTGTCACCAACGTGGATGGCACGGCCATCGCCGACGTGCCCCGATCCACCGGGCGCATCGGTACCAACTACATGGACCGGGAAGCCGTTTCTGTCCCCCTCAAGGAAGGCCGTTCCGTTGTTGGCCCCCCGGCCATGGGGAAAAAGCTCAATGCGCCGATCTTCAGCATCGTGGTCCCCCTCCGGGGTGCGCAAGGGCAGGTGATCGGTGCCATGGTCGGCACCGTCAACCTGGGGCTGCCCAGTTTTCTAGACCCGTTCATTGGCAGCCGCTACGGCCAGACCGGTGGTTACCGTCTGGTTGCCGCGCAAAGTCGATTGGTGATTTCGGCCACGGACAAGAGCCAAATCATGGTGCCTCTGCCCGCAAAGGGCCTGAATGCCGCCATAGACCGGTTCGCCAGTGGCTACGAAGGCGTGGCCGTTTTCACGACACAAATGGGCGTGGAAACCCTGGCCGCAGCCAAAGGCATACCGGTGGCAGGGTGGTATCTGACCGTCTCCATGCCGACCGCAGAGGCTTTTGCACCTTTGCACGACATGCAGCGGCGCATCGCGCTGGCCACACTGCTGCTGACGGTATTGGCCGGCGGCCTGACCTGGTGGGTACTGCAGCGCCAATTGGCTCCCCTGATCACGACAGCCCGTGCCGTGGCCAGGATGGCAAAAGACGAACAAGCCCAGCAACAGCTACCGGTCACCCACCCGGATGAAATTGGACAACTCATCGGGGCCTTCAACCACTTGCTGGACACCCTTGCACAACGCACTCGCCTGCTAGGCGAATCGGAACAGCGTTTTCAGTCCATGGCTGACGGTGCGCCCGTCGTGATCATGCTTTTGGGCGTTGATGGCCTGTGCGAATACGTCAACAAAGTGTGGCAGGACTTGACCGGACGTGACCAGACACTGGCGCTGGGCAATGGCTGGCTTGAAAGCCTCCACCCTCAGGATGTTTCGCGGTGCCAGGACACATTCGCTGCAGCCTTTCAAACCCGCCAAGACTGTGTCCTGGAGTATCGGCTGCGCCGCTTTGACAGACAGCATTGCTGGTTGCTGGTCCACCGCGTGCCGCGTTTTGACAGCCAGGGCCACTTCCTTGGGTACATCGGCTCGGGCGTGGACATCACCGAACGCAAACGGACAGAGGACCAGCTTCAGCTGGCCGCCAGCGTGTTCAGCAATGCCCGCGAAGGCATCATGATCACTGCCACCGATGGCACCATCCTCGATGTCAACGAGGCATTCAGTCACATCACCGGCTATGCGCGCGACGAAGTGCTGGGTCGAAATCCGCGCCTTTTGAGCTCAGGCAGGCAAGGGCAGGACTATTACCACACCATGTGGAGCAGCCTGACCCAGCAAGGACACTGGTATGGCGAAATCTGGAACCGCCGCAAAAATGGTGCCGTCTACGCCGAGATGCAAACCATCAGCACGGTACGCAATGCACAGGGCAAACCGCTGCAGTATGTGGCCCTGTTCTCCGACATCACATCTATCAAGGAAAACCAGCGGCAACTTGAACACATCGCCCATTACGACGTTCTCACCGGCCTGCCCAACCGTGTGTTGCTGGCCGACCGGCTGCAGCAAGCCATTTCCCAGACACATCGACGAGGTGGAAAGCTCGCAGTGGCCTACTTGGATCTGGATGGCTTCAAGACTGTGAATGACACCCACGGGCATGAAGCCGGGGATCTGTTGCTGACGGCTGTGGCCACCCGCATGAGACTGACGCTGCGCGAAGGAGACACCATTGCACGCCTGGGTGGCGACGAGTTTGTGGTGGTGCTGCTGGACCTGAACGCAGTGGAGGACAGCGTACCCATGCTCCAACGCCTGCTGGAATCGGCGGCACAACCGGTGCAGCATGGTGAGCACCAACTGCGGGTCTCCGCCAGCGTAGGTGTCACCTTCTTTCCGCAAGAAGAGGATGTGGATGCCGATCAGCTGCTGCGACAGGCGGATCAGTCCATGTACCAGGCCAAATTGAGCGGCAGAAACCGGTACCACTTCTTCGATGCAGAACAGGACCGCCATGCCCGGGGGCACCATGAAAGCTTGGATGTCCTGCGCCAAGCCCTGCTTCACCAGCAGTTCGTGCTGCACTACCAACCCAAAGTGAACATGCGCAACGGGACTCTTGTGGGTGCCGAGGCCTTGATACGCTGGCAGCATCCGACCCGGGGTCTGCTCCTGCCCCAGGCGTTTCTGCCTGTCATTGAGGAAGACCAACTGGCCATTGATGTGGGTGAATGGGTGATCCGCACTGCCCTGACCGATGTGGCTCGATGGCATGCTGCGGGGTGGGATATCCCGGTCAGCGTCAATGTCGGGGGACGCCAATTGCAGCAAGCCGATTTTGTCGAACGGCTGCAACGCCTTCTGGCCGAACATCCGGGGTTCAAGCCCGGTGACTTGATATTGGAGGTACTGGAGACCAGCGCACTGGAAGACCTGACACAGGTGTCAAGTGCCATAGAAGCTTGTCGAAACTTGGGTGTGACTTTTTCTCTGGACGATTTTGGCACCGGGTACTCCTCGCTGACCTACCTGAAAAAACTGGCGGTCAGTGAGTTGAAGATCGACCAGAGTTTTGTCCGCGACATGCTTGACGACCCCGACGACTTGGCCATTTTGCAAGGTGTGATCGGGCTGGCCTCGGCCTTTGATCGCAAGGTGATTGCAGAAGGTGTGGAAACCGTGGCGCACGGTACTAAGTTGTTGCAAATGGGTTGCCACCTGGCCCAAGGCTTTGGCATCGCGCGGCCCATGCCCGCAGATGCGCTGCTGCCATGGGCCGCCACCTGGCAATCTGACCCAACCTGGCTCACATGACTTGCTTGCGACTCAGCGCGCCACCCTCACCCCCGGCCACCCTGGCGGCGGTCCCCATGGCTCACGTGCATGGCCGCCCATTGCAGCAGCGCCTCTTCGGGCATGGGCCGGGCAAAACCGAAGCCCTGCAACTCATCGCAGCCCAGCGCTGTGAGGGCCTGGGCGGTGGGCATGTTCTCCACCCCTTCGGCCACCACCTTCAGGTTCAGCGTGTGGCCCAGGCCGATCACGGCCTGCACGATGGCGGCATCGGCCGCGTCGTCCAGCATGCCACGCACGAACGACTGGTCGACCTTCAGCTTGTCGATCTCGAACCGTTTCAGGTAGGCCAGGCTGGAATAACCCGTGCCGAAGTCGTCAATGGCCACTTGGACACCCAGGTCTTTCAGCGCACTGACCTGCTGTTGCGCAAAGGCCGGGTTGTCCATCAGGTGCGACTCGGTCAGCTCCAGCTCCAGCTGCGAGGCCGACAAGCCGGTTTGCGTCAGCGCTTCACGCACCTGCGTCACCAGCTGGTCATCGGCCAGCTGCGCGGCCGACAGGTTGACCGACAGCTGTAGCCCCGCCATGCCTGGCTGGCCAGCCATGCCCACCCACTGGCGGCACGCCTGACCCAGCACCCAGGGGCCGATGGTCCTGATCAGCCCCGTTTCCTCGGCCAGCTGAATGAAATCGCCCGGTGGCACGTGCCCCAGCACGGGGTTGTGCCAGCGCAGCAACGCCTCGGCACCCAGCAGCTTGCGCGAGCGTGCACCCAGGCGCGGCTGAAAGTGCAGGCTGAACTCACCGTTGGCCAGCGCGGTGCGCAACTGGGCCTCCATGCCCTGGCGGGCCAGCACACGCTGGTCGGTTTCGGCAGAAAAGTAGCGTGCCGTGTCGCGCCCGGCCGATTTGGCCTCGTACATGGCCGCATCGGCACGGCGCATCAGCTCGTCCTGGTCGGTGGCGTCGTGCGGGTACAGGGCCACCCCCACGCTGCACGACACCGACAGCGTGTGCCCCTCCACCAACATGGGTTGGCGGATGGCTGGGATGAGCCGCTGGCTGACCAGCGCGTCCAGCTCGTCACGCCCGGCCACATGGCGCATGACGATCACGAACTCGTCACCCCCCAGGCGGCTGACCGTGTCGTGTGAACGCACCGACTGCATCAGCCGCTTGGCCACGGTGCGCAGCAGGCCATCACCAATGTGGTGACCCAGCGTGTCGTTGATGAGCTTGAAACGGTCCAGGTCGATGAACAGCACCGCCACTTGCTCACCCGAGCCCTTGGCCGCAGTCAGGGCTTCGTTCAGCCGGATCTGGCACAGGGCGCGGTTGGGCAGCTCGGTCAACACATCGTGCTGGGCCAGGAAGCGGATGCGCTCCTCCTTGGCCTTGCGGTCGGTGATGTCGATGGCAATGCCGATGTGGTTCACCGCCGTGGCGTTGTTGCCCTCGCGCACGGCAGACACCATCAGCCACGCCGGGTAGGTGTCGCCCGACTGGCGCCTGAAACGCACCTCGCCCTGCCAGTCATCCAGATCCGTCTGCACAGCCAGTTCGGGGCCAGGGCCTTCGAGCAGGAAACCCAGCTCTTCGCCGATGACCTCGTAGTACTCGTACCCGGTACTGCGGCAAAACGCTGCGTTCACGCTCACCACCTTGCGTTGCGCGTTCATGATGATGATGCCCTCGGATGAGGCCTCGAACACCTTGGCCCACAGCTCCAGGCGCTGCTCCATCACCTTCAGCACGTTGATGGGCGTGAAGGCGGTCAGCACCGCATCTTGGCCCTGGTACACCAGCCGCCGCGCCGACAGCACGGCCCAGGCGGGCTCGGCACCGCCCAGCCAACGCACCTCGAACTCGTCCACCACATCGCGGTCTGCCAGCCGTTGGAAAAAACGGGCCCGCACCCCAGGCTCCAGACCGGTGCGCCAGGGGTCGCGCTGGCAATCGCCCACCCACGGGCGTGCCGGCGTGTTGACGTGCAGGATGTGGTGGTCGGGCACCGACGTGACCACCATGGGAATGGGAAACGCCTCCACCAGCTCCTGCTGGGCCTGCGCCGCGCGCGCATTGGCCGCCAGCTCCTGCTGCACCAACCTGTCCTGGTCCAGCTGGGCGAGCATGCTGTTGAACGCCGTGAACAGGCGCCCGATTTCGTCCTTGCTGTGCCACTGGGCCCGCTGTGTGTAGTCGGCCGTCAGGCGCACCTGCTCGGCCACTTCGGCCAGGCCGCGCAGGGGGCGGGCAATTTGCCCGGCCACCAGGTACACCACGCTCAAAATGGTGCCCAGCAGCAGCAATGCCGTGCCCAGGTGCACCGCCATGCGTGTGTACAGCCCGTTTTCACGGGCATGCAGCAGCTGGGTGAGCGCGTCCAAGCCTTGTGCCCACGCGGTGTCGAGCGCGTGCATCGCCGACAGGTGCGCCCGTGTCAGCTGTGCCACGCCGTCGGCCGATGGCACGTTGCCTTCGGCCAGTGTGGCCAGCACAGCCTGGTAAGTTTGCAGCTGCGCCAGCAGCGGAGCCTGCCCGACTTGCAATGCCTGCTTCAGCGGTGCACCACCGGCCGCCGCGGCCTGAACGTAGTCAGCTTCAATACCCTGCCTCACCGCGTCCACGCGGCCTGCCAGCGTGAGCAACTGGGCCTCCGTGCTTTGGCTGGCGCCGCCACGCACGGCATCCACCCTGCTCAGTTGCTGCACCAGCGCACGGCCTTCGTGCAGCACCTGCACCAGCTCGGGGAACCGGAGTGAGGTGATGGACATCACGTAGTAGCTGTCCAGGTCGGGGTCCAGGATCAGGTTCGACTGGTTGCCCACCGTGGTGAGCAGCGCCCGCGCACTGTCAACCAGGTCGCGCTCGGCCGCCAGTGGCAGCAAGGCGGCTGTACCCCCCTGTCCGTTGGCCGCGATGGCATGCGCAGTGGCCTCGTCAGGCAAGGCCTGTGCGAAGCGTGCAGACGCGTCGGCTGCGTGCAAGGCAGGGTCGTGCGCCTCGCGCACCTCAGCCAGCGCGGCACGCGCCGCCACAGCCTGTGCCTGCGGTGGGTGCGGCGGTGCCAGCTCGGCCATCAGGTTCTGCCGCACCACCTCTACATAGCCCGTGCCCACCACCTCCTTGCGCGTAAAGTCAATGCTGTCGAGCTTTTCGCTGATCAGCAGGCTGGTCACGTAAATCACGGCAGTGAGGTCGAGCAGGTAAATGAGCATGAGCTTGCGCCCCACGCTCAAACGGCCCAGCCAGACAGAAAACCTTGAGATCATTCAGCATCGCTCCACGGCTTACCTACCGGCGGATACCCGCCTGATCAAGCTGCATGCAATTTCCGCACCAGACAGGTGCAACACAACCGCAACAACAGGAACAGACTGTGGCACTGAGCTGGAACGAAATCAAACACCGGGCGCTGAGTTTCAGCCGCACCTGGGCGGATGCGTCGGATGAAAACAGCCATGCCAACCTCATCGGTGCAAGACGAAAATCAATAACAAAAACAGCCTATATCACTTGTTGATAAAGCATAAGCAGCTATCAAAATATCTGCACAAGCCGCGCTCGATGTTCGCACGCAGCTCCCCACCAGCAGCTCGACGTCTACGATCCCCTCACCATGCCCCCCCGCCCAGCCGAACAACCAATCCAAGCCTCACGGGAGGTTGACCCTGCCGACTCGGACTGGGATGCTGCACTCTGCGCTGGATTTGCCCGCTACCGCAGCGCGCTGCACAGACTGCCCACAGAAGTCGGTCGTGCGCAATTGCCTTTCGCGGTACCGATACCGGCCCATTTGGTCTTCGACACAATGGCAGGCGCTTGGGGAGAAACGTCAGAAACCCACTGGTGGCGTTTGACGAACGAGGTCAACGACCTTGGCTATTGCCTGGACAGGCTGTCAGCATGGCAGGTGTCCTTGGACAGCTCGGCAAGTTCGGACGAGCGCTTGGCTCTACTGACGGAAGTCGTATCGCCACTGGCGCACCACTCCTTGAACTTGCCTATGGCGCTGAAAAGCCGATTTGCATTTGCAGTTTGGCGAATCTGCGACGAGGTGGATGCGCTGTTGAAGCCAATTGGGTCTGAGATTGCTTCAGCAAGTCAAGACCATAGCAAGGCCCCTGAATTCAATGACATGTGGAAAAAGGCTGCACGTTGGGATGCCACAAACCGGTTGAAAAAAGATGTGGAAGCCATCTACCCGCAAAAACGGGACGAGGATCCCGTGTTTTCATACAGAGATCGGTTCATGCACCGCATGCCGCCTTATCTTGAACAGGGCGTCTGGGGTCAGGCAAACTTGGTCAGAGACGGGGGGAATTGGACTGTTCGCATGCACGAAGAGCCTCCACTCCGCCTTTCAAATATTGTGAAAACGTTGGTGCCCAGTCACGCGGCTGCTACGCGTGCACGTGAAGCGCTCGGCAATCTCTTGCGTGAACAATGGGATGAAGTGGTACGCGTTTATCCATCAGCACGAGGAACTTGAAGCCATGCCCATCTTGTCCGTGTTTTTTGGCATCACCATCCGCATGTGGTTCGATGACCACCCGCCGCCCCACATCCATGTCGAATACCAAGGCTTCGAGGCTTTGGTTGAGGTTGCCTCAGGCAACGTCCGCGAGGGCGAGCTACCTCGCAAAGTAGCCAATATCGTTCGCGAATGGTGCATGACGCATCAAACAGAATTGCTGGAAAATTGGGCACGGGCCAAGGCGTTTGCGCCGCTGGACCGCATTCAAGGAGCCGACCGTGATTAAAGTTTTGCACCAAAAGTCTGTGGGGCACTTCCAATTGGAATTGTCGTTTTCTGACGGCAGCTGCGGCGTGTTTGACGGAACCGACTACCTTGCCCATCGCAGCGGCCCCATGCTGGAACCCTTGCGAGACGCGAGCTACTTCACCCGCTGCTTCATCGAGGCTGGCGCGCTGTGCTGGCCCAACGGGTTTGAACTTTCACCAAGCCGCGTCAAGGAGTTGTGCCATCTGACAGTGACGCATTGAGGCGCAACGTGAACATTTCGCCTGAAGCCATCTCGTTTGACGAAGACAGCCTGACCGTCGGCCTGTCCGATGGCCGAAAAATTTCGGTCCCACTGGCTTGGTTTCCACGGTTGTTGCACGCCAGCCCCGAGCAACGGCCCCAAGTCGATTTGAGCAGCTGCGGCCTGCATTGGGATGCGTTGGACGAAGACATCTCTGTGGCCGGGCTGCTGGCTGGCGCGCCTGACCTGACTCAGCGCAACGCGGTGACGGCTTGATGTCTCAGCATGGGGCATTTGTGTCAAAGCGCAAAATGAACACTGCGGTGCCAGCAGCACCGGCCTGGAGCCACCTGAGACATGCAACACATCGAAGCCATTCGCCTGCGGAATTTCCGGGCGTTCAAGCATATTCACCTCAAAGACATCCCGCGTTTTTGCGTGATGGTGGGGGCCAATGGCACGGGCAAAAGCACGCTGTACGCTGCATTTGCCTTTCTTCGCGATGCCATGACCACCAACGTGTCGGCAGCGCTGGGTCGTTTGGGTGGTAGCCGTGGCTTGACCGAAGTGCGCAGCCGGGGCTGCACCGGTCCGGTGGAAATCGAACTGAAGCTGCGAGCCACGCTGGCAGATGGTCGCTCCCGTCTGATCACTTACGAGTTGCACATTGATGATCCACAGGGCCGTCCGGTGGTCACGCGAGAGGTTCTGCAATACCGCCGGGGCAGCCGGGGTAAACCCTGGCGGTTTTTGGATTTCTCAATGGGCGTGGGCGAGGCCGTGACCAACGAGCTGGACTCGGTAAGCGATGAAAAGCAGCTTCGCCGTGAGACCCAGACACTGAAAAGTCCGGACATTCTGGCCATCAAGGGACTGGCCCAGTTCGAGCGCTTTCCTGCGGTCGTCGCACTGGGAAATTTGATTGAAAACTGGCATTTGTCAGACTTTCACATCAACCGTGCCCGCCCTGAAGCAGAGGCTGGCTATGCCGAGCATTTGTCGCGGGAGGGTGAAAACCTGTCGCTTGTGGTGGAGTACCTCTTCAAGCAACACCGCCCCGTGTTTGACACCATCTTGGAGCGGCTTAAACACACCATTCCCGGATTGTCCAAGGTCGAGGCCAAGACCACCGAGGAAGGTCGCGTGCTGCTGAAGTTTCAGGACGGCGCGTTTGAAGACCCATTTTTGGCTCGGTTTGTGTCTGACGGCACCATCAAGATGCTGGCCTATTTGGTGCTGCTGTATGACCCCACCCCTCATCCCTTGCTGTGCGTGGAGGAACCTGAAAACCAGCTGTACCCCTCTTTGCTGTGGGATTTGGCTGAAGAATTCCGGTCTTACGCCGCACGCGGCGGACAGGTATTTGTGACCACGCACTCGCCTGATTTTTTGAATGCAGTGGCCTTGGAAGAAGTATTTTGGCTGGTCAAGGAAAACGGCTACACCGACGTGCGCCGCGCATCCGATGATGAGCAAGTGGCGGCCTACATGGCGGCAGGCGACCAAATGGGTTATCTGTGGAAAAGCAACCTCTTGACAGGGGCCAATCCCATATGAGTGCCCCCAACCCTGGCTGTGCCAGGCCCCCCGAGGGGGTGCCGTCGTCCTTGGGGCGGCCCGGCGAACAACTTGAGCGCCACTGGGTGTTCTTTCTGGAAGAGCCCTCGGCCGAAGATTTTTTGCGTGGCTACCTGCCTGCGTTTTTGCCCCCCGACGTCACCTTGCACTTTCAGGTTTTCGAGGGCAAGCAAGATTTGGAAAAGCGCCTGGTGCCTCGGCTGAAGCACTGGCGTTTGCCGCACTCCCGGTTCATTGTGATGAGGGACCAAGACAGTGGCAATTGCGTACAAATCAAGACAAATTTGAAGCAACTGTGCCAGCAAGCAGGGCACGGTGAAGCCGTGGTGCGAATCGCCTGCAGAGAGCTGGAGTCCTTTTTTGTGGGTGACATGGCGGCCGTGGCCACCGCTTTCGACAAGCCAGGGCTGGCAAAGCACGCCAGAAGTGCCAAGTTCAAAAGTCCCGACACCCTCGGCAGCCCCTCTGACGAACTGAAAAAACTGTTGCCCGGATATGGCAAACGCGATGGTGCACGGCGAATTGCCCCCCAACTCTCCTCCCAACGGAACCATTCTGTCAGTTTTCAAGTGCTTCATCGTGCATTGCAACGTCTGGCCGATGAACCCCGGTAACACGCAGTTCCTGGTACCCCGCAGGGAGGATTCAAACATTGCCTGACACCCCCATCCACCCCAACCCCGCCGCCTTCGTCGGCTGGCTGTCGTTCGCCCAGCTGATCGGCTGGGGTTCGGTGTTCTATGCGTTCAGCATGCTGCTCACGCCGGTGGAGGCCGAGCTGGGGGTTTCGCGGGCCGATGTGTCGCTGGCCATGTCGCTGGCCTTGCTGGCAGAAGGGTTGGCGGCCTACCCCGTGGGCCGCTGGATCGAGGCAGGCAAAGAGCGCGCGGTGATGACGGGCGGCTCGGTGCTGGCCGGCGTGGGCCTGCTGGCCCTCAGCCAGACCCACAACCTGGTGACCTACTGCGCCGCGTGGGTGGCACTGGGTGTGGCCATGGCCGCCACGCTGTACACGCCCGCGTTTGCGGTGGTGACGCGGCGCTTTCCCGACACCTTTCGGCGGCAGATCATCACCATCACCTTTCTGGGCGGGCTGGCCAGCACCGTGTTCATCCCGCTGATGGCGTGGTTGCTGGGCGCCGTGGGCTGGCGGCACATGCTGTGGGTGATGGCCGCTTGCCAGCTGTGCCTGTGTGTGCCCATTCATGCCTGGCTGCTGCGGCATGCGCCCCGCTCGGTGCTGGAGCGCCGCCGCGAGGCACGGCGTCAGGCTGGCGCAAACCCCGGCGCGCCGGGACCCACGGCAGACCCTTTTCTGGCCGACTCGACCATGGTGTTCATGCGCAACCGCAAGTCCACTTACCTGCAGGCGCTGCGCAGCCCGGCGTTTGCGCTGGTGGGTGTGTTCCAGGTGCTGATGATGGGCGTGACCGTGGCCATCGCGGCGCACCTGATCAGCCTGCTACTGGAAAGTGGCATGGCACCGGCCTGGACCGTGGCCCTGCCCGCCGCCATGGGTGCGGTGCAGGTGCTGGGGCGGTCGATGCTGTTCCTGTTCGAGCACAAGGCCAATGTGCACCACGTGAACCGCGCCATACCGGCGCTGATGCCTTTGGGGCTGCTGTCACTGCTGGCGTCGCTGCTGTGGTTCAACGGCAACCCGTACATGGCCTTTGTGTTCGTGGCGCTGTACGGGCTGGGCAACGGCATGCTGACCATCGTCAAAGGCACATCGGTGGCGCAATACGTGAGCCGCGAACACGCGGCCAGCCTGAACGGCGCGCTGGGCCTGCCCACGGCCCTGGGCCGGGCCGCCGCCCCGTGGCTGCTGGGTGCGCTGTGGACGCCTGCTGCCGGTTACACCTGGGGCCTGTGGGTGTTGCTGGGTGCCAGCCTGGTGGCCATGGCCGCACTGTTCGGGGCACAGCGCCTGTCCACCGCACACTGAAACGGATTTACATATAAAAAGTGCACGCAGCGCTTTTATATATTGCACTGTCAGCTATTGTTTTTGTAATTTCGTCGTCTGTTATCGTTTTGGCTCTCGTTTCGAATTTGGTTTTGAGTTTCAACTGGAGGTTTTGAACATGGGCAAGTCAGCTTCATCCACCTTGGCCGCAACCGGGGTCACATGCGCCGGTGTGCATGCCGCACGTCGGCAATTCGGCAAGCAACTTGCCCAAACCGCTGCGGCACTGGCCGCCAGCGCGGTGTTGGCCACGGGCTTGCTGGCGGTGGGCACAGCCCACGCCGATAACAGCGGCAAAACCATCAAAATTTTGGTGGGCTTCCCGCCCGGTGGCGGCACCGATGCCATTGCCCGCGTGCTGGCCGACAAAATGAAAGACGAGCTGGGCCAGCCCGTCATCGTGGAGAACAAGCCTGGCGCGGGTGGCCAACTGGCCGCACAGGCACTCAAAGCTGCCCCGGCTGATGGCACCACGCTGTTTTTGTCGCACGACCACACCGTCACCATCCTGCCGCTGGTCACCAAAAACCCTGGCTTTGACCCCGCCACCGATTTCGTGCCCGTGGCCGGTTTTGCCACCTTCGTGAACGCCTTTGCGGTGTCGGGCGGCACACCCGCCAAATCGGTGGCCGAGTACGTGTCGTGGGTGAAGGGTGCGGGCGCGGGCAAAGGCGCGGTGGGCATCCCGGCACCGGCGTCCACGCCTGAGTTTTTGGTGAAGCTGATCGGCCAGAAGTACAGCCTCGACCTGGTGGCCGCGCCCTACCGTGGCAGCGCGCCCATGATGGGCGACATGCTGGGCAACCAGATTGCGGCAGGCGTGGCCTCGGTCCCCGACTTCATTGAAAACCACAAGGTCGGCAAGCTGCGCGTGGTGGCCGTGCTGGGTGGCCACCGTCAGGCCGCCCTGCCCGACGTGCCCACCTTCAGCGAACTGGGCCTGAGCGGTCTGGAAGACATGCCTTTTTACGGCTTGTTCGCCCCCGCAGGCACGCCCAAAGCCGAACTGGACCGTGTGGCAGACGCCGTGGCCAAAACCATTGCCAAGCCTGATGTGAAAGAACGCCTGAGCGCCATGGGCCTGACCGTGGGCTTCAGCACCGGCACCCAGCTGGGTGAACGCGAAAAAGCCTACCGCACCACCTGGAGCAAAATCATCCAGCAAAGCGGTTTCAAGCCCATGTGACCCTGGGCGAACGCACGCCCTTTTCTCGAAAGGCCCGCCCATGCCCCTCGCCACCCTGCCACGCCGCCAGTTTTGCCGGATGGCCAGTGTTGCGCTGCTGCCGTGGACCTTGGGGGCATGCAGCCCGGACACGCAGGCCCCCGCCGACCCGGTGTACGCAGAGGCGCCGGCCCGGGCGGCCAGCGACGTCATTCGGCTGGCCGTGCACCCGCTGCACAACCCGGCGCGGCTGGTGCAGGCTTACCAGCCCCTGGTCGACCACCTGAACAGGCAAATACCGGGGCAACGGTTCGAGCTGGAAGCCTCGCGGGACTATGCCGAATTCGAACGCAAGATTGAAAAACGCGGCCCCGAACTGCTGCTGCCCAACCCCTGGCAAACCCTGCAGGCCCAGAAACAGGGCTACCGGGTGCTGGCCATGGCCGGTGACGCACAAGACTTTCATGGCCTGCTGCTGGTACCGATCCGCTCCGCCGTTCAGCAGGTGCGCGACCTCAAAGGGCGCCGTGTCAGCTACCCCGCCCCCACCGCCCTGGCGGCGGCCATCATGCCCCAGTGGCTGATGCACACCGCCGGGCTGGACGTGATGAAAGACGTGGAACACGTGTACGTGGGCTCGCAGGAGTCGTCCATCATGAGCGTGGCCCGCGGCTTGACCGACGCAGCCGCCACCTGGCCCCCACCATGGCGGGCTTTTCAGCACACCCACCCGGAACTGGCCGCCCAATTGCGGGTGCTGGCCACCACCCCACCGCTGGTGAACAACTCGGTGATGGCACGCCACGACGTGCCGACCGACACCACCGAGCGCATTGTCCAGGTGCTGACAAGCCTGGAAAGCACACCCGAAGGGCATGCCATTCTCCTGGCCATGCAGACCGCCCGCTTCCACCCGGCCAATGACGAGCACTACGCCAGCGTCCGGGTGTTTGTGCGCGACTTCGAGCAACGGGTTCGCCCCATCGAATCCACCCGACCATGAACGCCCCACGCCACCACCCGGCTGCGCCACCCGCTTCAGAGGCTGAACCCCGGCGCCCTTGGCTGTACTGGTTGAAGCACAGCATCCGCGGTCGCCTCACGCTCACCGTGGCCCTGGTACATGCGGTCCTGATGCTGGCCCTGGTGGCCGATGTCATGTTGCGCCAGCAGCAGACGTTGCTGGCGCAACAGACCGCGTTGGCCGAAAACCTGTCACGCACCCTGGCCACCTCGGGGTCTGGCTGGCTGGCCGCCCGCGACCTGGCCGGGTTGCAGGAGCTGGTGGCCGAACAGAAGAACCTGCCCGAAGTGGATTTCGCCATGCTGCTGGATGCCCAGGGCAAGGTACTGGCCCACAGCGACGCGCGGCGCGTGGGCCAGGTGGTGCAAGACATGCCCACCGACGCAGCCCACCAGGTGCTGGCCCGGCACGCCATGCGGGTGGACGTCGCCACGCCCGCCCGGCTGGGCGATGTGCACGTGGGCTGGGCCCGCGTGGGGGTGAACCAGAAGCAAGCGCGTGAACAACTCGATCGGATGGTGCGCAACGGCTTGCTGTATGCGGCGTTCGCCGTCGTACTGGGGTCGGCACTGGCCTGGGCCGTGGCCCGGCGGCTGACACGCAGCCTGTATGCCATCCGGACCACTGCCCAGCGGGTGGAAGCGGGCGACACCCAGGCCCGGGTGCCGCCACTGGGCGACGACGAAGTGGGGGAAGTCGGACTGCACTTCAACCGCATGCTGACCACGCTGGACGAGCATGCCCGGGAATTGTTGAGTGCCCAGCAAGGCTTGTACGAAGAGAAAGAGCAGGCCCAGGTCACGCTGGCCAGCATCGGAGACGGCGTGGTGACCACCGATTCGGCCGGGTGCGTGACCTTCATGAACCCGGTGGCCGAAGGCCTGACCGGCTGGCGCAGCGCAGAGGCCGAAGGCCTGCACATCACCCGTGTCATGCAGCTGCGCCATGAAAACAGCGGCGAACAGGTCGAAAACCCGGTGGAACACTGCATCCGGGAAGGCATTGTGGTGGCCATGGCCAACCACACCGAGCTGACCAGCCGCCAGGGCGTGCGCCGCGCGGTGGAGGACTCGGCCGCCCCCATCCGCAACGCGCAGGGCGACCTGCTGGGGGTGGTCATGGTCTGCCGCGACGTGTCCGAAAAGCGCGCCCTGTCACGGGAAATGGCCTGGCAAATCACGCACGATGCCCTGACCGGCCTGACCAACCGCCGCGAGTTCGAGCGCCGCACACAGGACCTGATCCAGCGCACCCAGTTACAGGCCACTGAGACGGGGCTGGACCCCGCTCGGCTGAGCCAGACGCAGCACGCGCTGCTGTTCCTGGACCTGGACCAGTTCAAGGTGGTCAATGACACCTGCGGCCACCTGGCGGGCGACGAGCTGTTGCGCCAGATCTCCCAACGGCTGGCCACTGTGCTGCGTGGCAACGATCTGCTGGCCCGCCTGGGTGGGGATGAATTTGGCGTGTTGCTGGAGCGCACCTCACTGGAAACCGCACGCGACGTGGCCGAAAAGCTGCTGCAACACGTGCGCGACATGGACTTCTCGTGGGAGGGCAAACGCTTCCAGGTGGGCGTGTCGATTGGCGTGGCCCCCATTGGCGCGTTCACCCGCAGCCTGGCAGAGCTGACCGCCTCCGCCGACATGGCCTGCTACGCGGCCAAGGAGGCGGGGCGCAACCGGGTGCACGTGCACGTACCGCAAGACCAGGCACTGGCCCAACGGCTGAAGGAACTGCAGGCCGCCAGCGACATCCGCACCGCGTTGCAACAGGACAGGCTGGTGCTGCACTGCCAGGAAATCCGCCCCATTGCCCAGGACGGCATGCACCCAGGGCACCACGAGGTGCTGCTGCGCATGCGCGCCGTCGATGGCCAGTTGCTGCCCCCCTCGACCTTCATCCCCGCCGCCGAACGGTATGGCTTGATGGCCGATGTCGACCGCTGGGTCGTGCAGCAGGCCTTCCAGGCGCTGGCCCAGGCCCCGCACCTGCACCTGGCCATCAACCTGTCGGGCCTGTCGGTGCAGGACGAGACCTTCGTGGACTTCATCCGCCAGGCCAGCGCCAGCAGCGGCATCCCCTGCGGAAATGTGTGCTTCGAGATCACCGAGACAGCGGCCATTTCACACCTGGACAAGGTGATCGCGCTCATGTCGCAGCTGCGCGGGCTGGGCTTTACGTTCGCGCTGGACGACTTCGGCTCGGGCATGTCCTCGTTCAATTACCTGAAGAACCTGCCTGTGGATTACCTGAAGATTGACGGGGCCTTTGTCCGCGACATGGTCAATGACCCGATTGACCGCGCCTTTGTGGAAACCATCAACCACATTGGCCATGTCATGGGCATGGCCACCATCGCCGAATTTGTGGAGAGCGAGGCCATCCTGGCCGAACTGCAGCGCATTGGGGTGGACTATGCCCAGGGCTACGTCATCCACAAGCCCTCCCCGCTATCGGCACTGCTGGGGGCGCCCGCTGCCCCAGGCTGAGGGGTTTCAGGCTATCGACGCACAGACTGCCGTCAGGCGCTCAGGCGCTGTGCCGTGGCCGGGGTGTGCCCGGCCAGCTCGGCCCGCATGGCACAGGCCATCTGACCTACCAGGGCCAGGGCCTGCTGCTCGGTGGCCGTCCACGGGCCTGTGAAACTCAGGCGCAGGCAGTGGCGGTAGCGGTCGGTGGCGGTGAACAGGCCGCCGGGGCCGAACGTGACGCCCTGCGCCTCGCACCGCTGGAACAGCACATGGCTGTCCAGCTCAGGGGTCAGCTCCACCCACAATGAAAACCCCGATGGCGGCTGGCTGACCCGCGCGCCCGTTGGAAAGTGCTGTGCAATCAGTGCCCTGGCATGTGTGAGCCGCTGGCGCAGCAAGCCCGACAGGCGGCGCATCTGAGCCTCGTATTGGCCTTGCTGCAACAGGTCGGCCAGCGCTTCTTCCAGCACCACGTTGGTGGCCGCACCGTGCAGGCGTTTTTGGGTAACTATTGGCTCGGCCCAGCGCCCGGCCTCCACCCAGCCCAATCGGATGCCGGGTGACAGGGTTTTGGAAAACGAGCCGCACACCATCACGTTGCCCGTGGTGTCGAATGCCTTGGCGGCCTTGCGACGCTCGTCACCGGCCAGCAGGTCGTTGAACACCACGTCTTCAATCAGCGGCACGCCGCGTGCGGCCAGCAGTTGCACCAGCCGCTGTTTGGCGGCCATGGGCATCACCGAGCCCAGGGGGTTGGACAGCGTGGGCGTGGACAGCACGGCCTTGACCGGCTGCGTGTCCAGCGCCAGTTCGAGCGCGGGCAATGACAGACCCGTGCGCGGGTGTGTGGGAATTTCCAGCGCGCGCAGGCCGTGGGCCTCCAGCAGGTCGAGGTAACCAAAAAACGTGGGGGACTCCAGCGCCACCACGTCGCCAGGTTGCGTGACTGCACGCAGGCACATGCTGACGGCCTGGATGCAGCTGGCGGTGATGACGATGCGCTGCGCATCGAGCGAGCACCCCAGGTGCAAAGCCCGCTGCGCCACCGCCTGGCGCAGCGACAGGCAGCCCGCATCGGCCGTGTTGTAGGTCACCAGGCTGTGCCGGTGCACGCGCGAGGCGCGGCCCAGCGCCACGCGCAGGGCGGCTTCGTCGAACAGCTCGCTGCCCTCGGGGGTGTAACCGCCGAAGCTGGCCACGGCACCGGGCTGGTCGAGCGCGGCCACGGCATCGCTGCGGCTGCGGGCCAACTCGAAACTGCGGGCCGGTGGGGCCGTGGTGCGCGGCTGGCCCAACGACGGAACGGCCTGCCTCGCACTGGGCACCTTCAGCACAAAGTAGCCCGCCTTGGGCCGCGCCTGGACCAGCCCGGCCTCTTCCAGCCGGGCATAGGCCTGCACCACGGTGGCCACCGACACACCCTCGGTTCGCGCGGTGTCGCGCACCGAAGGCAGGCGCTGCCCGGCTTTGAACGCACCGCTGCGGACGAGCCGCGTCAGCCTGGCAGCCAATTGCGCGTACAGCGGCTGGGCAGGCTGGCCTGTGCCCACGTCACTCGCGTGCGGCGCGTCGCCACCGCCGAGCAACGGGCGCACCACCGGAAATGGCGGGGCAGGCGAGGCAGACGGGGGGCAGGGGGGTTGTGACGACTGGGTCATGGCCGATCCATGCTACCCCAGCCATGCCGGAAGCGGGGTCGAAACGAGGGCAAAACGGGGCAAAAGGTACAGCACAGATGGGCATCAGACAGACCAGCACAGATGCCATCTGTACCGGTGTGGTGCACCCACATTGGCCTGCACCTGTGCCTGTGCAAACACCGCCTCCGGCCCGACAGTGGAGGCACTGAACAAGGAGCCCCCCATGACCACGCATTCGCACCCCCACCCCACACCGCTGTCGCACACCGTGACACCAGCGGCTGGTCGCGCCATCCGGCCAGCGCACGGGGCAACACATGGGGCAGCACACGCCGCCACCCACTTGTTTGCCGGTCAGACACGGGTCATCCATGCCAGCGAAGGGCTCACGCTCCATGTGTTGCAAGGGCGGCTGTGGCTGACCCAGCCTGGCGATCCGGCAGACCGCTTCCTGTGCGCAGGCGACACGCTTGAACTGGCGCTGGACTGGGTGGTGGTCGAAGCCGATGGGGTGCCCCGCACGGCCCATGACCCGTCGGAACCGGTCACGGCCTACCAACTGATGCACCAGCCACAGCCTGCCAGCCCACCCACGGCAACCACCCGGCAGCTGTGGCCCGCCTGGCGCAACCTGTTCGGCAACGGCAGGCGGCCCGCGTTCAAGTTGGCTTGACGCCGACAGGCTCGCTGGGAGATTCGACGGACGGTTTGACGGGAGATGCGCCAGGGTGACTGTCAGCGGGTGCGCCCTGTGCCAGGCACACGCGGTCACGTCCCGTGGTTTTGGCCCGGTACAGCGCGGCATCGGCACGGCCTTCCAGGGTCACCACCGAGTCACCGTCCAGGGCACTGGCCACACCTGCACTGGCCGTGATGGGGCGCCCGCCCGGGAACGTGTGCTGACGCACCGCCTGCAGCAGCCGCTCGGCCAGCTCCAGGGCCTGGTCAGGCGGGGTTTCGTGGCAGATGATCAAAAATTCTTCACCCCCCCACCGGCACACCGTGTCCACCTGCCGGGCACCAGATTGCAGCAGCCGGGCAAAAGCCACCAGCACCTTGTCGCCCACGAGGTGGCCCATGTCGTCATTGATGGCCTTGAAGTGGTCGATGTCCAGCAGGATGACCGACACCGGCCGCCGGTAGCGGTGCACCCGCTCCAGCTCGGCCCGAAAGGCCTTGTCGAGCCCGTGGCGGTTGGTCAGGCCGGTCAGCTCGTCGGTCACCGACAGGTGCTTCAACTTCGCGTTCAACCGTTTGAGCTTGCGCATCCACCACATGCTGGTGGCCCCTGCCACCGCCATCAGGGCGGCCAGCCATGCCACCAGTGTGTAGTCGGTGACCACGGCCGTCACGGCCTTGAGCGCCACGTGCCGCTCCACGGCACGCGCACGGTCTTGCGCCGTGAGCGTGGCCACGCCTTTGTTGAGCAGGTTGCGCAAAGTCACCTCTGACTTGACGACACCGATGCGCAGCAGGTTGTCGTAGCCCGGCACTTGCCCTGCAATTTTCAGGTTGAACCAACCTTCTTTTTTGATGGTGTGCGAGGCCACGATGAGCGAGCGCAGCGTCATGTCGGCCTTGCGCTCGTTCACCAGACGCATGGCCTCGGTCTCGGAACTGGTCTGGATGATCGTCAGGGCAGGAAAGTCACGCTGCAGGCGTTCCTGCATGGCGGTGCCTGCTGGCAAGGCCATGGTTTTGCCCTGAAACGCAGCCAGATCGGTGATGAGCGGGGCTTCTTCACGCGTGATGAGCACGTTGGGGTCGATCAGCAGCGGCTCGGTGAAGATCAGCCACTCTTCGCGGTCGGGCGTGCGGTTCAGGAAACTCATCAGCTCGCACTTGCCCGCCTTGGACGCCGCCAGCGACTCCTCCCAGGTGCGCGTCAGGTACAGGCGCAGTGGCAAGCCCACGCGCTCGGCCGTCAGCGCCAGCAGATCGGCCCCGATGCCCGCATGCTTGCCCAATTGGTCAATCACTTCGAACGGCCACCAGTCGGGGTCCACACAGAACGTGATCGGGTTGTGGGCCTGCACATAGGTGCGCTCGGTGTCGGTCAGCAACACGCCTTCGCCCAGTGGCCGGGGCTGTGCTGCGGCCAACCCTGGCCCTGCGCAAAGCAGCACCGTCATCCCCGTCGACAACACCCATGCCGTGCACAAGGTGCGCCAGGTTGAGGTGGCAGATTTTGAAATCAAAAGCATGACTTCAGTCTACCGCCTGATGTCTCCGAAACACTGACGGCACCTGGGTTGTCCCACCGCCGGTCAGCCGGTGGTGTCCGGCGCCACGCACACCCGGTTGCGCCCGCTGCGCTTGGCCTCGTACAACGCCTCGTCGGCGCGGTTGATGATGTGGCGGTAATCGGGGTGCCCCGTGTGCATGGCCACGCCCACACTGATGGTGACGCGCAGTGGGGTGCTCTCGTTCACCTGGAACTCGGCCTGCTCAACCCGCGCCCGGAGCTTTTCCGCGATCTGCACCGCGTGCTTGTGATCCACCTCGTTGACCACCGCCAGGAACTCCTCGCCACCGTAGCGGAAGAAGAAGTCGCTGGCACGGCCATGGGCCATCATCAAGGCCGCAATGTGCTGCAGCACGCGGTCGCCGGTTTCGTGGCCGTGGTCATCGTTGACGCGTTTGAAGTGGTCCACATCGATCATCAGCACCGCAAAATGGTTTTGCTGGCGACGGGCCAAGCCCAGTTCGCGCCGCATGATGGTGGGCAGAAACCGGCGGTTGTAGAGCTGCGTCAGCACGTCGCGGCCCACCTCCATGTCGCTCAACCGGTCGAACAGGGAATTGACCAGAAACCGGGTTTCCTCCAGATCGGCCAGGAAATCGCGCAGGGCCGTGCTGCCATCGCCTTGCGCCAGTCCGAAGGGCTGGCTCTGATGGCGGCTGATGATGAGGGGCAACAACGTGCCATCCAGGTGCTCGATCTGTTGGGCAATGCGCTCCAGTTCGGACGACTCGTCAAACAGCAGCGGCGCCTTGTGCTGCACCCACAGCCCGAAGGCCGATGACCGCAGCGAGGCCACCGCAGGCATGTGCAGGCCGGTGGTCAGGCCCCGCAGCACCGTGTTTTCCCACTCGGTCAGTGCGCCCAGCTGTTTGTGGCGCTCCAGGGCCGCGTTCTGTCCGGCGGTGACCATGCGGAAGGTTTCGTCGATGCGTGCACCCTGCTCGTGCGAACGCACGTAGGCTGCACTCATTTCGGCCAGCGCCAGGTCCATCAGGCTGCCCACATACTCAACGGCCACCACCAGCTCTTCCCGGCTGAGGGCAGAGCCGACCAGCAACTCGACCAGGCGGGTTTTCAGCAAGCGCATGCCGCGCGCCACCAGTTGCACCGGTATTTCGGCACGGGCATGCACCTCGCCCACCTGGCGCTGCAAGGCGGCCATGCCATCGGGATCGTCGTGTTTGCCACCGAACAAGGTGTGCATCCAGCGTTGAATGGAGGCGTGCAGGCGCGTCTGCACCTCGTTGTGCGACAGGTAGCCAGTGGCCTCGGGGTCGGCCAGCATGACACGGTAGAACTCGGTGGCCAGCTCGGCCCGATGGGTGTCGACCAGTGCACCCACCGTCACCAGGATGTGCGGGGGCACATTGACCAGCACGTCGTGCCAGTCAGCGTTGAGCCTCAGTTTGGGCGCCTGGGCGGCTGGGGCCCCTTTGGCTTGGGTGGTCATGGTGTGTCCCAACGGGGGTTTGCGTGTTTTTTTGAGCGACTCAGAGGCTGAGAGTTTTTCGGGCGTACCCGAGCAACATTCCAAAACGTGCCCGATCAAGGCGCAAAGCACAGCCATAGCTCGGGCTATGGCGCGCATTTGCAACGCCGAACGGGTGCATTTTGGGGTGGTGAGCGGGCATGAGCGAAAGACTCTCAGCCTCTCAGAGGCTGGGCTGCAGCCAACGCCGCAGGTCGCCTTCGGGCATGTCACGGCGTTTGGCCATGTCGGTCAACTGGTCTTCGCCAATTTTCCCGACGTTGAAATAGGTGCTGTCCGGGTGACTCAGGTAAAAGCCGCTGACGCTGGCCGCCGGGGTCATGGCCAGGCTGTCGGTCAGACCCATGCCGATGTCGTCACAGCCCAGCAGTTCAAACACCTGGCGTTTGACGGTGTGGTCGGGACACGCAGGGTAACCCGGCGCGGGGCGGATGCCCTGGTACTTTTCGGCAATCAGGTCATCAACCGACAAGGCTTCGTCGGGTGCGTAGCCCCAGAAATCGGTGCGCACCTTGTGGTGCATCAGCTCGGCAAAGGCCTCGGCCAGGCGGTCGGCCAGGGCTTTGAACAGGATGGACGAATAGTCGTCGTGCGCGGCCAGGAACTGGGCTTCCTTCTTCTCGGCACCGATGCCGGTGGTGACGGCAAACAGGCCCACATGGTCGGCAAAGGCCGCTGCATTTTTCAAGCTTTTTTGGCCTCCATCGCTTTCTGCAAAAGCGTGAGCAGCTCCTGTTTCAGGATCAAACCGGGGTGCCACAAAGTCGGCCAGGCAGCGGCTGGGGCGCAGACGGGTTTGGCCGTCGGCATCCTCAAATGTCTGCTTTTCGGTCTGCTGGCGCAGGCCG
This sequence comes from bacterium, assembly GCA_030824555.1. Lineage (GTDB taxonomy): Bacteria > Pseudomonadota > Gammaproteobacteria > Burkholderiales > Burkholderiaceae_C > UBA2334. The sequence goes on along the minus strand of JAVBXK010000012.1, from coordinate 2,995 downwards.
TGCCAGGTCAGGGCCACCTGGCTGCGGGACTCGTCGGTGTACAGGGCAATGTCATCGTGGCTCACGCGGTTGGCGGGCCAGATACCGATCACGGCGTTGGCGGTGAGCCAGCGGCCAGTTATCAGTTTTTGGAGCATGGCCTGCGCGTCGGCAAACACGCGGCGGGCTTCTTCGCCCACCACTTCGTCCTGAAGGATGGCGGGGTAAGGCCCGGCCAAGTCCCAGGTCTGGAAGAAAGGGCCCCAGTCGATGTAGCGGGCGATCTCGGCCAGGTCGAAATTCTTGAATACCCGGCGGCCGATGAACTTGGGCTCCGGGGGGGTGTAGCCCGCCCAGGCAGCCAGATCGTCGTCGGCAGGCAGCGCCACTGACGGGCTGGCGGCGGCACCGGCACCCGCATCGACATGGGCTGCGGTCTGCGCCGTGGGCTGCCATTTGTTGGCACGGGCTTTGTCCAGGGGCCACAACGGCACTTGCTTTTTGTTGGCGTGCTGCTGGCGCACGCGCTCGTAATCGGCGTTCAGCTCGGCGATGAACTGCACCCGCCCGTCGCCAATCAGGCCCTGCGCCACGCTCACACTGCGGCTGGCGTCGGGCACATACACCACGGGGCCGCTGTAGTGCGGGGCAATTTTCACGGCCGTGTGCACGCGGCTGCAGGTGGCACCGCCGATCAGCAGGGGAATGCCCTGGTCGCGAAAGTGCGTGTCTTTTTCCATTTCACCGGCCACGTACTGCATTTCTTCCAGACTGGGGGTGATGAGGCCACTCAGACCCACGATGTCGGCGCCCACCTCTTTGGCCCGGGCCAGCACCTCGTGGCAGGGCACCATCACGCCCATGTTGACCACCTCGAAGTTGTTGCATTGCAGCACCACGGTCACGATGTTCTTGCCGATGTCGTGCACGTCGCCCTTGACCGTGGCAATCACGATCTTGCCCTTGCTTTTCACGTCGTCGCCCGCCGCCTGCATGGCGGCTTTTTCGGCTTCGATGTAGGGCAGCAGGTGGGCCACGGCCTGCTTCATCACGCGGGCGCTTTTCACCACCTGGGGCAGGAACATCTTGCCCTGGCCGAACAGGTCGCCCACCACGTTCATGCCGTCCATCAGCGGGCCTTCGATGACGTGCAACGGGCGGCCACCGGTGGCTTTGATTTCCTGCCACATTTCCTCGGTATCGGCCTCGATGAATTCGTTCTGGCCGCGCACCAGCGCGTGGCTCAGCCGCTCGCGGATGGGCAGGGCACGCCACTCGTTCTTTTTGCTGTCGTCTTTGGCAGCGCCTTTGGCGTCTTCGGCCACTTCAATCAGGCGCTCGCCTGCGGACAGCTGCGGCTCGCCCGGTTTGTAGGCGGGCGTTCTGTTCAGCACCACGTCTTCCACGCGCTCGCGCAGGGTGGGCTCCAGCTCGTCGTACACGCCCACCATGCCCGCGTTGACGATGCCCATGTCCATACCGGCCTGGATGGCGTGGTACAGGAACACGGTGTGGATGGCCTCGCGCACCGGGTCGTTGCCCCGGAAGCTGAAGCTCACGTTGCTCACGCCGCCACTCACCTTGGCGCCGGGCAGGTTGGCCTTGATCCAGCGCGTTGCGTTGATGAAGTCCACCGCATAGTTGTTGTGCTCTTCAATGCCGGTGGCAATGGCGAAGATGTTGGGGTCAAAAATGATGTCTTCGGGCGGAAAGCCCACCTCGTCCACCAGCACGCGGTAGGCGCGTTCGCAAATCTCGATCTTGCGCTGGTAGGTATCGGCCTGGCCCTGTTCGTCAAAGGCCATCACCACGGCGGCCGCGCCGTAGCGCTTGACCAGCGTGGCCTGGCGCTTGAACTCGGCCACGCCTTCTTTCATGCTGATGGAATTCACCACCGACTTGCCCTGCACGCAGCGCAGGCCCGCTTCAATGACGCTCCATTTGCTGCTGTCGATCATCACCGGCACGCGGGCGATGTCGGGCTCGGTGGCCATCAGGTTCAAAAAACGCACCATGGCGGCCTGGCTGTCCAGCATGGCCTCGTCCATGTTCACGTCCACGATCTGCGCGCCGTTTTCCACCTGCTGGCGGGCGACAGCCAGGGCGTCTTCGTAACGCCCTTCCAGGATCATGCGGGCAAAGGCCTTGGAGCCGGTGACGTTGGTGCGTTCGCCCACGTTCACAAACAGGCTGTCGTCACCGATGCGCAGCGGCTCCAGGCCCGACAACAACATGGGTGGTGGCGTGCCTGCGTCGGCACGGGTGTGGACAGCGGTAGCGGGGGCGGTAGCTGAGGCAGAAGGGGTTGGCATGGCGGCTCACCTGGTTGACACGTTACGGGCCTGGTCAGGAACCTGAAGGCACGACAGGTGAGCGCGGTTGATGGGCCACACAAGGCCTGGCCCAAGCCTGACAACCCGGCTCGACCCAGCGATCGGCTTGGGGACGGGGTTGCTGCAGCGCTCCTTGGGAAGGGCGCTATTTTAGCGAGCCCCCACGCTCAGCCGACGTGTGCACCGGCCTGCCCTTGTAGGCTGCTGATGCAGGTGGCCGTGCCAACCCGCTACGAAAAAGCCTCTGGCGCAAAGATGCACAAGGGGCTTTCGGGCTGCATGCACCCACCTGTCAGGGCCGGGATGCCAGGTGAGGCCAAGGGCGTTCATGAGAAAACGCCGGGCCTCCGAGCGTTTTCTCCCCTCTTCGGGGGGCCCGGCGCAGGGCGACAGTCAGAGGGCGCTCAGATGCTGGCGTCGCCAACCGGCATTTTGTGGGCACGCAGGGCCGTGCGACCTTCTTCGCGCACGGCCTGACGGGTCAGCGCTTCGGGTGCGGGGGCTGCGGCGTTCACCACTTCGCCGTTGGCGCGCAGCGAGGCTGCGCGGTCGGCCACGGAGGTGGCCAGGAAGTGGCCACCCGTCGCGGCCACGGCGGTGGTGGGTGCTTGCACCTCGTCGGCGGCAGAGAACTCACCGCTGGCAGGGAAACCAGCTGCTTGCACGGAGGCGGCGGCCAAAAC
>JAVBXK010000092.1 GCA_030824555.1 bacterium | reverse complement strand
TCACTGCTGGCGTGCTTGGTCAGCCGCCGTCGGCGCAACGGCGGGGCTGTCGGTGGCGGGCCACGCCAGCGTGGCGGTCAGGCCGCCGCCGGAGGTGTCGGTCAGGGTTAGCGTGCCCAGGTGCAGGGCCATCACGCGCCGTACGATGGCCAGGCCCAAGCCGCTGCGTTCGGCGCTGGCAATGGGGTTGGGGCTGCTGCGGTCGGGCGAACCGCCACTTGCACGCTGGCTGGCGGGCATGCCACAGCCGTGGTCCGCCACGGTCAGCGTCTGGGAGGCATCGGCCTGCACGCAGGCAACGATGGCAATGGTGCCTTCCGGCGGGCTGTGCCGGATGGCGTTGTGCACCAGGTTGTCCACGGCGGCATGCAGGGTGTGGGGCTTGCCGGTCAGCAGCAGGTCTGGGGCCAAGTCGGTGGTCAGGCTCACGCCGTGGGCGCGGGCCAGCGGTTCCCACAGCGCCAGGGCATGGGCCAGCCAGCCGTGGGCGTCCAGCTGTTCGGTGGGTTCAATGTGGTCGGGCTCCTCCAGTTCGGCCAGCTTGAGCAGCTGGTTGACCAGGCGCGTGAGCCGGTCCACCGCTTGCAGCAGGTGGGCCTGGTGTTGGGTGCGTTGTGCCTCGTCGGGCTGGCGGCCCAGGAGCTGGGTGTGGATTTTCAGGGCGGCCAGCGGCGTGCGGAACTCGTGCGCAGCCCGTGTGACCAGGTGGGCATGGGCCGAGCGCGACTGCGCCAGCTGGGCAAACACATCTTGCAGGGTGTCCACCAGCGGGGCCAGTTCACGCGGCCACGGCTGGCGGGTCAGGTCGGGCAGCTGGGCCGGGTGCTGGGGGTTGCCCAGGGCCAGCCGCAGGTCGCCCAGCGGGCGCAGCGAGCGCCGTGCTGCCGCATTCAGCAGCACGTACAGCAGGAGCGTGACCACGCACAGCAACACCACCACGGTGGGCACGGTGCGCCAGAAGGCCTGTGTGCGCGTGTCGTCGGCTTGCGACACCTGGATGGTCAGCTCTTCCTCCACCAGCGTGAAAACCTGCCAGTTGGCACCTGCCCAAGTCAGGCGGTGCCAGCCAGGCGGTTGGCGCGGGGGGCCGTCGTCGTCGGTGGAGCTGTAGTGCAAGCGGCCATCTGCCGTCCAGATCTGGCTGACAAACTGGCCTGCGTCGGGCGGGTCGGGGGCGTTGGCGTCTTCCGATTCCAGCCCGTGCCGCACGACCGAGTAGGCCACCTGTTCCAGCGTGTGGTTGCGCGACTCGTTCAGCGATTGCCAGGTCAGCGCAAACGTGAGCACCGCGACCAGCACGCCGGTGATCAGCAGCGACACGGCCTGGAAACGGATCAGCTGCCCGATCATGGAGCCGCCGCTGGCCGTGTCGGGTGCGGCGTGGGGGGCGTCAGGCGGTGTCATCAGCAGCCCCAGACCTGCCGCGTTGCGCCAGGCCCCCCGAGGGGGGTGAGGAAACTTGGGAGCGGCCCGGCGTTGTTTCCTCAGGCTCCGCATCCGCTGGCTGGCGGGCCAGCTTGTAGCCCACACCACGGATGTTGTGCACCCAGCCCTCGCCCAGCTTGCGCTTGAGGTGGTGCAGGTGCACTTGCACGGCGTTGCTGGCTACTTCTTCGCCCCAGGCATACAGCCGGTCTTCCAGCCAGGACAGCGAGCGGACCACGCCGGGCTGTTCGATCAGCGCGGACAGCAGGTTGAATTCTTTTGGCGACAGGGCCAGGGGCATGCCGCCACGTGTGGCTTCGCGGCGCAGCGGGTCCACCGTCAGCTCGGCCAGCGTGAACAGTGCGCCGCTGGCGGGCAGGCTGCGCCGGTGCAGGGCGTGGAGGCGGGCGACCAGTTCGTCGAAATCAAAGGGTTTGACCAGGTAGTCGTCAGCGCCCAGGTTCAGCCCGGTCACGCGGTGTTGCGACTGGTTGCGTGCCGACAAAATCAGCACCGGCGGCAGTGGTCCTTTGTGGCGGGCTTGCCTGAGCAAATCAAGGCCATCGATGTCGGGCAGCCCCAGGTCGAGCACCACCACGCTGTACGCCGGGTTGGCCAGTGCGGCCAGTGCCTGGCCACCGGTTTGCACCCAGTCCACCGCCATGCCCGATGCGCTCAGCCCGGCCACCACGCCTTCGCCAATGGACACATCGTCTTCAACCAGCAACACTTTCATGGCGCTATTGTGGCTGCACGGGGTTGGGTGGCCTGCGCTCCTGGCGGCCAGCAGGCTGCTTGACGCTGCGGTGTGCGCTCAATGAGAAATCGATGGGTTGATGCCACGTGAAAGGTTGGACAGGGCAGCATCCCAAATGCAAAAAGGCGATGGTGGGCTGCCCACCATCGCCTTTTTGTGTGCGTCTGTCAGGAGATCAGACGGTTTTTGCTTTCTTGGCGCGCTTGCCGGTTTTGGCGCGCTTGGCTGGCTTGACCTTGGCTTTGGCCGACACGCTCACGCCGTCCGTCAGGGAAGCCAGCACAGGGGTGGCGGCGAAGGACGCGCCGGAAGCCAGCAGACCGATGGAAACGAGGGTGGAAGCGATGAGTGTTTTCAAGGGGTTTTCTCCAAAATGTGTTCACCTGAACGGCAGGTGAGCGCATTCTGCGAGGGCAATGTTTAACGCTGCATGAAGGTGGGGCCGATTTCGGCCCAGATTCGGGTCGAGACTGTCAGCGCCTCAGGCGTACGGGTTGGCAATGCCCAGCCCGGCCAATATTTCAATTTCGCGCGCTTCCATGGCCTGGGCGTCGGCTTCGGAGGTTTCGTGGTCCCAGCCCTGGGCGTGCAGGGTGCCGTGCACCAGCAGGTGGGCGTAGTGGTCGGCCAGGGTTTTGCCCTGCTCGGCGGCCTCGCGGGCCACCACGGGGGCACACAGCACCAGGTCGGCCATCATCACGGGCTCGGTGCAGTAGTCGAAGGTGAGCACGTTGGTGGCGTAGTCCTTCTGGCGGTAGTCAAGGTTGAGCTGCTGGCCTTCTTCGGTGTCAACGATGCGCACCGCGATTTCAGAATCGATTTGCAGCGCATGCCGGATCCAGCGGGCCACCTTGTGGCGGGGCAGCGCGGCGCGGTGGGTGGCGGCATCGGCCAGCTTGCCGTATTGCAGGGAGAGGGTGAGGTTGTGGCGTGCCATGTTTTTGAATGAAAAGTGCTTTTTTCGCTTGATTATTATGTGTTTCAAGCTATGTTTTTAATGGATTCTTGACCCTGGTATTCACCGCTTTGGTTGCGCTGCCCGTTGCCGCCGTGCTGGCCCTTACAGGGGCTTTTTTGGGCTTTTTGGCCGCTTGCGCCCGCACAGCGGCATCCAGTGCCAGTTGGCCCCAAGGGCGCATGAGCGCGGCTGACTCCACCGTGTCTTCGGGGGCGGCATAGTAGTCCATGCTTTTCGGCTGCCCATTCACCAGGTACGTGAAGCGGGTGCAGCCCTGCGCCACGAACGCGGCGCGGGTGGTGGCATCGGCTTTCAGCCACAGGCGCTCGCCATCGCCCAGATCGGCAATGATGGCCAGTGTCAACCCACCGGTGCTGATGCCCCAGCCCCCGAACATGCGCTTGGCCACGCATGGGCCTGTGCTGGCCAGCAGATCCAGGCAGTGGTTGACGAATTCATTCTGGGGTGCAGCCATGGGGGCTCCTTGGTCACATCAGTCGACTTCAATGGCCCGTTTGCGCCGGGGTGTGGCCCCCGGCGCGCCAGGCGGGGGCACTTCGGCCACTTCGTTGCCATAACCCTGGCTGCCGCGCGCGTCGTAGGCATCGACGATGCGGGCCACCAGCGGGTGGCGCACCACGTCGGCGCTGGTCAGTCGGCACATGGCGATGCCGGGTACGCGTTTGAGCACGCGCTCGGCGTCGATCAGGCCGCTGAGCTGGGTGCGGGGCAGGTCGATCTGGCTCACGTCGCCCGTCACCACAGCTTTGGCCCCGAAGCCGATGCGGGTGAGGAACATCTTCATTTGTTCGACCGTGGTGTTCTGTGCCTCGTCCAGGATGACGAACGCGTGGTTCAGCGTGCGCCCGCGCATGAAGGCGAGTGGCGCAATTTCAATCTGCTGGCGCTCGAACGCTTTTTGCACCTTGTCGTGGCCCATCAGGTCGTACAGCGCGTCGTACAGCGGGCGCAGGTACGGGTCCACCTTCTGGCCCAGGTCGCCAGGCAGAAAACCCAGCTTTTCGCCGGCTTCCACAGCCGGGCGCGTCAGCACGATGCGCTGCACCGCACCGCGTTCCAGCGCGTCCACCGCGCAGGCCACGGCCAGATAGGTTTTGCCCGTGCCTGCGGGGCCGATGCCGAAGGTGATGTCGTGGGTGGAAATCTGCGTCAGGTAATGGCTCTGGTTGGGCGTGCGCCCCCTGATTTCGCCCCGGCGGCTCAGCACCGTGAGGGCGTCGGCATCGGTGTCGCCCAGGGCGGTTTCGCCGGTCAGCATCAGTTGCACCTGTTCGGCCGGGATGGGGCGCTTGGCCCGCTCGTACAGCGCCTGCAACACCTCCAGCGCACGCTCAGTCTTGGCCTTGGGGCCTTCGATGCGGAACTGCTCGAACCGGTGCGCCACCTTCACGTTCAGCGCCATTTCAATGGTGCGCAAGTGCGTATCGAGCGGGCCACACAGGTGGGCCATGCGGGCGTTGTCAGGTGGGGAGAAGGTGTGGCGCAAAATCATGGATTGATATTAGCGCCCCCAAACCTGTCGCTTTGCGCTAGGCCCCCCGAGGGGGTCAAGAAAACTTGGGGGCGGCCCGGCGTTTTCTTGAAAGGGACAACCCATGATCGGACGACTTCAAGGCCAGCTGGCCGCCAAGAACCCGCCCCAGGTGCTGGTTGACTGCCACGGTGTGGGCTACGAGGTGGACGTGCCCATGAGCACCTTCTACAACCTGCCCGATGTGGGTGGTGCTGTGACGCTGCTGACGCACTTCGTGGTGCGCGAAGACGCACAAATTCTGTACGGGTTTGCCACGTCGCAAGAGCGTGAGGCCTTCCGTCAGCTGATCAAAATCACCGGGGTGGGCCCGCGCATGGCGTTGAGTGTGCTCAGCGGCATGAGCGTGGCTGATCTGGCGCAGGCCATCACCCAGCAAGCTGTGGGGCGCTTGGTGAAAGTGCCCGGCATCGGCAAAAAAACAGCCGAGCGCCTGTTGCTGGAACTCAAAGGCAAGATGGGGCCTGACTTGGGGCTGCCCGCAGCGGCCCCCGTGTCAGACAACCAGCACGACATCCAGCAGGCCTTGCTGGCGCTGGGCTACAACGACAAGGAAGCCGCCGCCGCGCTCAAGGCATTGCCCGAGGGTGTGGGCGTGAGCGAAGGCATCAAACTGGCGCTGAGGACGCTTTCACGGTGACCACTCTTACCCTGACCTCAAGCTGCCAATTGCTGCGCGTCGGCCTGTGTTGCGTTGCCGCCGCAGTGCTGGTGGCTTGCACCGCATCGCCTCACATTGAGCATGCGGCATTTGACGACGCATGGGGTGACCGTGGGGCGCAGGTTCATGCGCGGGACCTGGCGTGGTGCGTGGCGGCAGCAGAGTCCCGGCGCTCGCTGGTAGCCGGTTGCATGCGGCACCGGGGCTGGGTGGCGAAAGACGGGGACTGGCCTGCGCACGCCCGGTGACCCGCACTCAGTGGGTGGCGTCTGTGGCTGGGCTGGCAGGCTTTTCTTTGGGGCGGGGGCCAGGTGAAGGCTTGGCGGTTGCCTTGTCTGTGGGCTTGACCGCGTCTTTTCGCTGCTTTTCGTTCACCTCGGCCATGGCAGCCAGCAGGCGTTCCGCCAGCTTTTGCAGCTTTTCGTCTTCGCTGTTACCGGTGGAGGGGCCGGGCTTGGCGCCGGTGGCCTGCGCGGGTGCTGTCCCCCCTGTTTTCGACGCAGCAGGCACGACAGGTTTGGTGGTGGCGG
>JAVBXK010000101.1 GCA_030824555.1 bacterium | reverse complement strand
ACATAGCGCTGGCCGTCGACGGCGCGCAAGGCGTAGTTGTCATTCAAGCCCCGGCGAATCAGGTGGCACTGCTGCACCGCAATGCCGTGGTGCTGCGCCACCCACCGGGCAACGGATGCCGTTGAAGCGGTGGTGTGGGTGGCAACGAGATGGGGATCGGGTGTCAAACGGGCGGTCATGACACATTGTCCATGCGCCCCTTGGCCGAGGTGTGCCCAGCCTGGCGGCCATCAACCCAGCACGCGGCACCGGCCAACCGCAACCCATGACAGAGAACTTGATGGCAGGTGCTGATGCCCTGAGTGGGGCTGACGTTGACCGCCAACCACGCGTTGACCGTGGTTGCCCCGCATGGCCTGGACAACCTGTTTGGCCTGCGCGTGCGGCACAACCCCGCACGCGCCACCGTGGAACGGTTCATGGCGCGGCACACCGGCAAGCGCTGGTTGGAACAGTGGCCGCGACTGACAGTGGTAGAGCTGTAAGGGTGGCGTATTTCGGTGGGCTTTGCGGTGCATACGACGTGGTTGCGATGAACTGCACACGACCCTGAGGAGCCGTTCAGTTTTCCAGGTCCAACGTCGGTAGTGCAGCGGTTGTTGACGTGTTGCGCCCTTCGGGCAGCTGTCGATTCCCCCTGCCAGCACAAATTCTGAACCTACACTGCTGACAGTACCGAAGGGGATCAATAATCCACCAAGGAATCACACAAATTCTATGAATGCGCAAACACATCCGGGCCGCCGGGCTGTACTCCTGACTGCAGCACTTTGTGCGATGGCGTTTTGCAGTACCGTTGTTGCCGGTCCGCCAACCATCACGATTGGCATTGTCCCGCAACAGTCGGCAACGGAGCTTGCACACGTATGGATCCCGCTCCTTCAGGAAGTCGCTGCGCGCAGCGGCGTGCCCTTGAGCTTTCGCACGGCGGCGAACATACCCACCTTTGAGGAGCGCCTGGGTCGAGGGGAATATGACCTCGCCTACATGAACCCCTACCACTACACCGTGTTCAGCCGGGCGCCCGGATACCAGGCGTTTGCCAAGGAAAAAGACCGTCGCCTGGTTGGCATCATCGTGGTCGCGAAGTCCTCTGCGATCACTGGCATTGGGCAGCTCGCAGGCAAGTCGGTTGCGTTTCCGGCACCAGGGGCATTTGCTGCCAGCATCCTGCCGAGAGCTGAGTTTTCCCGTCTCGCCATCCCGATCCAGGCACAGTATGTCAGCTCGCATGACTCTGTGTACCTGGGCGTGGCCCAAGGCTTGTTCGCCGCCGGAGGGGGTATCAGGCGCACACTGGAGTCGCTTGATCCCGAGGTGTCGTCCCGCTTGCGGGTGCTGTCCACAACACCAAGTTACGTGCCACACGCGTTCGCGGCCCACCCACGCGTCAGTGCTGAGAGCCTGAAAAAGGTAACTTTGGCGATGGCCAATCTGGACCAGGATGAGACCGGACGTCGCTTGCTGGCACCGCTGAGCTTCAAAGGGATTGAAGTTGCCAAAGACGCTGACTGGGATGAAATTCGACGCCTGAATATCCATCAGGTCGTTGGCCGTTGAGCATGAAATTCCGTACCAAAACGATTCTGGGTATTGCGCTGATCGAATGCATACTCCTGACCATTCTGGGCCTGAGCGTGCTGAGTCAGTTGCAGAATTCGAATGAGGAAGAGCTAGAACGCAGGGTCGCCACCACGGCCCGCCTGATCAACGCCAGCGTACGCGAGGCACTGATTTCCTATGACCTTGCCACACTCGAAAGCGTCGCCTCGGACGCGCTGGCAACCGGGGACATTGCCTATGTCCGCTTCCTGGATGCCAACGACCAGCCCCTTGTGGAACGAGGCACTTTGCCCGTAGGACCTCCAGTTGCTCGCACCGGTATTTGGGACAACCCATCCGGCATCTATGACCATGAGGCCAGCATCGATGTGGCCGGCCAGCACTTTGGGCGGTTCAAGTTCGGCCTGGATATCAGCCCCCTGCAGAAACAGATCGCCCAGACGCGCAAACGCACACTTGCCATTTCGGGCCTGGAAATGCTGCTGGTTGCGGCATTTTCCTACGTGCTGGGCAGCTACCTGACACGCCAGCTTCTATCCCTGCGCAAAGCCAGCCAGACCATCGCACAAGGCGATCTTGCGCACGAGCTTGTCGTGACGGGAAACGACGAACTTTCTGACACGGCGGTGGCATTCAACCAGATGGTGGTCACGCTGCGGGAGGCAAATGCCAAGCGAGCCGTCTATGACCATCAATTGAAACGGCAGATGACCGCCATCAATGCGTTGAATGAGGTAGCAGCGCTCAAGCTTACCGAGCCGCAGGCTGTGCTGCACCAGGCCCTCAAGCTGGCAGCGGAGCACTTGCAGTTGGAGTTCGGCATCGTCAGCGAAGTGACAGGCCAGGTGTACCGAATCGTCGCGCAGGTATCGCCTCCGAACACGCTTGAAGACGGCCACACGTACCCCCTCGGAGTGACCTACTGCAGCACGACCCTGGCACGCGGTGAGTTGTTGGCGATCTCCAGCATTGAATCCTCTGAACACAGCGGACATCCCTGCGCGGCAGCCTTTGGCCTGAAAGCATACGTCGGCATTCCTGTCTGGGTGAATGGCTCGATCTATGGCACGCTGAACTTCTCCTCGCCAACGCCCAGGGAACAGGACTTCGACCATTTCGAGCTCGAATTTGTCCGACTGCTGTCCCGCTGGATCAGCACCTTCCTGGAACGGGTGCAGGTGATGGATGATTTGCGGCGCAGCGAATCTCAGCTGAACTCAAAAATGCAGGAGCTCAGCACGATTCTGGACAACTCGGCAGTCGGCATCACCTATGTGCGCAGCCGCAGGCTCATCTGGGCCAATAGGCGCATGAGTGAGTTGTTTGGCTATTCCCTGCAGGAGATGGAAAACCAGGACACCCTGATGTTTTACGCCTCGCCCGCCTCCTTCGAGGAAGTCGGCGAGGTGGGATATGACACCCTCATGCGGGGCGAGCGCTTCACCACGGAAAAGGAAATGCGCTGCAAGGATGGCACGCACCTGTGGATGCGCATATCCGGCAAATTCGTTGCGGACAGCAGTCCATCAAGTGGCAGCATCTGGGTGTTCGAGGACATCACCGCACAGAGACGGGCGGAGCTGCAGCTGCGCATAGCCGCCACCGCCTTTGAAGTGCAGGAAGGTATTGTGGTGACTGATGCGCAGAACGTGATTCTGCGCGTCAACCGGGCATTTACAGAGATCACCGGCTACTCGGACGCAGAGGTGATCGGCCGCAAGATCAGCCTGCTTAAATCAGGACGCCACGACGCCGCGTTCTATGCGCAGATGTGGCAGTGTCTTGAGCAGGACGGTAGCTGGAAGGGTGAAATCTGGAACCGCCGTAAGACGGGTGAGCTGTACCCCGAATGGCTCACCATCACGGCGGTGAGAGACACGGCTGGAGCAGTCGCGCAGTATGTGGCGACATTCTCAGACATCACACTGCGAAAAGCAGCAGAAGACGAGGTCAGGCACCTGGCCTTTTATGATCCGCTCACCCAGCTGCCAAACCGCCGCCTGCTGCTGAACCGGCTGCAGCAGGCGGTGACTCTCAGTGCACGCAGCAAACGGCTCGGTGCCTTGCTGTTCATTGATCTGGACAATTTCAAGACCCTCAATGACACCCTGGGCCATGATATGGGTGACCGCCTGTTGCAAGAGGTTGGCCAGCGCCTGGTGAGCTGTGTGCGGGAATGCGATACCGTGGCGCGGCAAGGCGGTGACGAGTTTGTCATCATGCTTGAGGACTTGGGCGCGACCCCAATCGATGCGGCCGCGCATACGGAAACCGTTGGTCAAAAGATACTTGCGGCGCTCAACCAGCCCATCGCGCTCGCGAATCAGGCCTATCACTGCACGGCCAGCATCGGCGCAACACTGTTCGGAGAACAGTCCCTGTCCGTCGATGACCTGATGAAACATGCGGATCTGGCCATGTACGAGTCCAAGGCTGCCGGGCGCAATACGCTGCGTTTCTTTGACCCGCAGATGCAGGACGTCGTCTCGGCCCGCGCGACGCTGGAATCGCAGTTGCGCCGCGCGCTGCAAGATCAGGAATTCCGCCTCTATTTCCAGCCACAGGTCGATGGCACCGGCGCTGTCACCGGCGCCGAAGCATTGCTGCGCTGGCAGCATCCCACAAGAGGACTGGTACCACCGGCGGAATTTATCGAGCTGGCCGAGGAATCCGGATTGATCCTGCCCCTGGGCCAGTGGGTTCTGGAGACGGCCTGCAATCAGCTGGCGAGGTGGGCCGGACAAGCTGAAACTGCGCGCTTGAGCATTGCGGTCAATGTCAGTTCAAAACAGTTCTGCCGGAGTGAGTTTGTGGAGGAGGTTTTGTCGGTAATACAACGCACCGGGGCAAACCCACGCCTGCTCAAGCTCGAATTGACGGAGAGCCTGCTGCTCGACAATGTGGAGAACACCATTGCCCGCATGGGCATCCTCAAAGCCCAAGGCATCGGGTTCGCACTGGATGACTTTGGAACGGGGTACTCCTCGCTTTCCTATCTCAAGCGATTGCCACTTGATCTCCTGAAAATCGACCAGAGCTTCGTCCGTGACCTGCTGACCGCCCCAAATGGCGCCGTCATCGCACGCACGATAGTGGCGTTGGGCAACAGCCTGGGTCTGGCGGTCATCGCGGAAGGGGTGGAAACCAGTGCCCAGCAGGAATGTCTCGCGCTCCAAGGCTGTTCGGCCTTCCAGGGCTATCTTTTCGGTCGGCCTGCGCCTGTCGAGGTATTCGAGGCTTTCCTCAAGTCAGGTTGATGTCTGGTTCTCAGGGCCGGCCGAGGACCTCCACAAACTCCACTTCAACCATCCCCCTACACTGCACGGGGCTGACCCGTTTGGCCGCTGATGGCCGACACCTGCCCTTGACCTCTCCCAAACCATGCCCACAGCCCTCCTCATCATCGACGTACAGCAAGCCCTTTGCTCTGGCGAGCACACCACCTACGATGCCGCAGGCACCATCGCCCGCATCAACCAGGTGTCGGCGCAGGCCCGGGCGGCTGGAGCCTTGGTGGTGTTGATCCAGCACGAAACGGCCACCGGCCCGTTTGCCCACGGCTCGCCCGGCTGGGCGCTGGCGCAGGGGCTGGACGTGCAGCCCACCGACGTGCGGGTGCGCAAAACCACGCCCGACTCGTTCCAGGGCACCGAGCTGCCCGCGCTGTTGCAACGCCATGGCGTGGACCGGCTGGTGGTGTGCGGCATGCAGAGCGACTTTTGTGTGGACACCACCACGCGCCGCGCGCTGGCGCTGGGTTACCCGGTGATGCTGGTGTCTGACGGCCACACCACGGTGGACAACGCGGTGCTGAGCGCCGCGCAAATCTCGGCCCACCACAACGCCACGCTGGCCAACATCAGCAGCTTTGGGCCGCGTGTGACGCTGACACCGGCGGCTGACGTGAAGTTTTAGAAGAAAACAGCCTTCACCGCTTTATTGGCATAGATAGTTAGCTATAAATTTAATTAAGTAGCAAACTATTCAATCCAGATAAGCGGAAAGTCCATTTTTTCTTCTCAACCCGCCAACGGCAACTCCATCCAAAACTCCGCCCCCTGCTCCCCGTTGCGGGCGCGTCGATCTGTGCCAGCTCAAACGGCAGTCGTACCAGGCGCAGCGGCTTCAGGTTGCCAAGCGCGTAAGTCAAGCCCCTGCCACGCCGCCAACACATCCACCTGCTTTGCCAGCCAATCCGCAGGCATCGTGCTGGTGCCCCAGTGGTGCAGGCGCCCGACGCCCTCGCCCATGTTCCACAGGTGCCGCAGCTGTATGAACATAGGCAAGGCGGCCATGTCAGCGTCGCTGACTTGCCCCCCCCGCCCAAGCGGTAGCCGCGCAGGTAGTGTGTCCAGCGCTCTTTCAGCACCGCATCAGGTTCTTTGAGGGCCTTGCGAGTCAGATACGACCACGGCATCACCGCCAGGTCATAGGCCAGGAAGCCTGGCCCGGCATC
>JAVBXK010000104.1 GCA_030824555.1 bacterium | reverse complement strand
TCGTTGATGATGCCCAGCAGGTTTTCGCCTGCGCGGTGCACTTTTTCGATGTAGTTGCGCTGCTTTTTGTCCAGCTCGGTCTGCAACGCCAGGTGGCTCATCCCGATGATGGCGTTCATCGGCGTGCGGATCTCGTGGCTCATGTTCGCCAGGAAGTCGCTCTTGGCCTTCGTCGCCTCTTCCGCCAGCTCTTTCGCCGCCAGCACCTCTCGTTCGGCCGCTTTGCGGTCGGTGATGTCCACATGGGTACCCAGCAGCCGCAATGGGCTGCCCTGGGCATCTCGGCTGGTCACCTGTCCCACGTTGAGGATCCAGCGCCAGCCCCCGTCGGCTGTGCGCATGCGGAATTCGGCCCGGTATTCGGGGGTGTTGCCTTCCATGTGATGGGTGATGGCCACGATGGCGGCGGGCAAGTCGTCGGGGTGTGTCAGTTGCTCCCAGCGGGTAAAGCGGTTCCCGTACCGGGTGTCCAGCACGGCCCTGTCGTAACCCAGCATGGCTGACCATGTGTCGTTGGTGTACATGTCGCCGGTCACGGCGTTCCAATCCCACAAGCCAGTGTTGGTGGCCCTCAATGCCAGGTCAAGGCGCTGGCTGCTGTCGGCCATGGCCTGCTCGGCGCGTTTGCGGTCGGTGATGTCGAGCAGCCAGCCCATGACACCCTGTTGCCCTTCGTGCACCATGGGCATGAACGTGACCAGGAAGTGGCGTTGCTCGCCCTCTCGGGCCACCATGAGGATTTCGCGGTTGCGCACATGGCCATTGCGGTTGAGCTCTTCGACCATCTGCATCCGGTCATCGGGGGATGCATAAATGCGCTCGGCTTTGTCGCCAGGTTGGCAATCGAATGCCTTGACAAACTCTGGGTTGGTGTAGCGGAACACGCCTTGCGTTGAAAACGCCGTACCAATGGGGCTGTGATCCAGGATGTTTTGCATGGCCGAACGCTGTTCTTCCAACGTGGCGCTGGCTGCTTTCAGTGACGCCTGTTGCGACTCCAGCTCAACGGTCTGCTCTTCCATGCGGGCAGCCTGCTTTTCCATGCTTTCGGCCTGGCGCTGGGTTTCCTGCAGCAGTTGTTGCGTCTTGACGGTGCGCTCCAGAATCTGCAGGTTCATACCCAGAATGGGCAGCAACCCTTCCAGCAAGGCTTGCTGACGCCCATCGAACGGTTTGAACGCAGCCAGCTCGACCACACCCAGCAAGCGCCCGTTGTGTGCAATCGGCAAGGCCATCAGCACCTTGGGCGCGGCTTCGCCCAAGCTGGAGCCAATGCGCACGTAGTCAGGTGGCGGGTCCGTGATGACGATGGGTGCCATCTCCAGTGCACACTGCCCCACCAGGCCTTGGCCCAACGAGAAATACTGCTCCATGCGCTTGCGCTCTTGAAATGCGTAGCTGCTCAGCAGGCGCAAGCGATTTTGTTCAGCCTGAAAAATGTAGAACACCCCATGGCCGAGGTTGATCAGTGGCCCCAGGTTGCTCAAGTACAACTGGGCCATGTCGGTGAACGTGACCGCTTGCTGCAACTTGCCCGCCATGTCGGCAATGTGCGTTTTGACCCAACGCTCGGTCTCCATTTGTTGTGCTTCTTGGCGCAAGACCTGCACGGCACTGGCCAGTTCGCCAATTTCGTTGGCGTAGTCGGCATGGGGCACCTGTTCGCTCAAATGACCTTCGGCCAACCGCTTGACCGCATCCCGAATGCGGTACAGCGGTTTGCGCGTAGCGGCCCCGACTGACGTGGCAGCCAGCACGCCCATGCATGTGCCCAGCAGCACGAGTGTCAGTGTGGCCCACAAATGCAGGCGGGCCTTGGCTTCTGTTGCAGCCAACAAGTCGGCTATCAGCGTATCCTGGACAAGGGCCATGTCGCTTAACAAAACGTTGGCATCTTGTCCAACGGATTGAAACAGGGGGGATGCCAACTCCACATTGGCATCGGCCACATTCCCTCGCTCGATCCCACGCGTCACGCGGTCAACGCCTTCCAGGTAGGTGGCAAATTTGGCCTCGAACTGCGCCAGCAGTGCTTTGAGCTTGGGCTCCATGGCGTGTGCCCGAAACAGTGCCAGATGCTCCCCCACCGTTTTGCGGAAGGCCCCCAGCTGCATCAGCGCCTCTTGTCGGTCGTGCTCGGTGGTGGCCATGGCTGCCTGACGAACGGTGCGCCCGATCTGGGCGTAATCCACCTGCAGGTCTTTCACTTGCACCATGCCGCGCAAACCCGCCTGGTACAGGCTGTGCATGTCGGCAGTGGACTGACGTTGAACCCATACGCTTTGGAGTCCGATGCCCATCAAGATGAAGATCAGGCTGGCAAATCCCAGGCTCAATTTGAAGGTCAGCGAACGGCGGGCCAGTGCTTCGGTCAGCCATGTCATGGGGTCACCTCCTTGCCCAGCTTGTTCTGTCGGGTAGGGTCAGTCATGCCTGCTCCTGCATGGGCACATGCGCCCGCATTGCCACACTGGTGCACTTGCCTCGACCGCCACGGTCGGGCAATGGGTGGCACGACACGTCGAGCAGCCGCTGACCACCTTCTCGGGTGTGGGCTGGCACGGCTTGGTTGGTAAACCCGTGGTCCTGTGAAAAGTCCAGTTGCGGCAACAAAGGCCCTGCCTGGGCTGTCATGAGGTCGCCTGGCGCATACCCCAGCAAGCGGTGGGCACTGGGGTTGGCCAGCACAATGCGGCCTTGAGCGTCTACCACCAGCATGCCGTCGGGCGCGGTCTCGATGATGCTGCGGAACCAGGTTTCGGTTTCCAGCAACTCCGCTTGCTGCGCCTCCATTTCGACCGTTTGCTCCTCCAGTTGAGCCGCCTGTTTTTCCATGCGCTCGGCCTGCAGCTGGGTGGATGTCAGCAATTCCTGTGTGCGCAGGTTGCGGTCCAGAATTTCCATGCTCGTGCCCAGTGCGGGGAGCAGGGCTTGATGCAAGGCTTTTTCGCGTTCGGTGAACGGCTGGAACGACGCCATTTCCAACACACCCAACACACGTTCACCGTGGATGATGGGCTGCACCAGCACACAGGCGGGCGGTGCCTCGCCCAACCCTGAACCGATGCGGATGTAGTCCTGTGGCGCAGTCAGCAAAATGGCTGCTTTTTCCATGGCGCATTGGCCCACCAGGCCATCACCCAGGCGGTAGCTGTTGGACAGCTGCTTGCGCTCACGGTAGCCGTAGCTGGCCAGCAGGTTGAACTGGCCTTGTCCATCGGCCACATAAAACGCGCCATGGCCTGCGCCGACCACGGGTGCCATGCTGGAGACCGCCGTCTGAGCCAGCGTGCGGAAGTCGGAGGCTTGTTGCAGCTTGGCTCCGATGTCGGCCGCATGCGATTTGACCCAGTGCAATTCGTTTGCCTGGCGGTAGATGCCTTGCAGCACTTCCACGGCTCGGGCCATGATGCCAATTTCATTGGGGTAGTCGGTGTGCGGGATGGCGGCATTCACTTCGCCCTTGGCGAGTGTCTCGATTGACTGGCGAATGCGCTCCGCAGGCCGCTGGATGGACAAGCCGATCAACACCCCCAGCCCACCCACCAGTACCACCCCAGTTGCCAGCAATGCCATGGCCGTGCGGCGTGTGCTGGCGGCCTCGGCCCTGGCCTGGGCCAAAGATTCACCCGCGGCGGCCTCTTTCAGGTCAGCGAGTTCATCGATGCCGTCGTCCGCTGCTGCGACGATGGCCGTGTACTCGTTGCTGGTGACGAACCGTGCGGCGGCTGACGGGTTGGCCCTTTCTTGCTGAATCAACCCTGTTGCCTGCTCCATGACTTCCAAGGCTTTGGTCAGGTCGCGTTGCAATGTGTCATACCGGGCGATGACTTCAGCGCGGTGTATGTGTTTGCGGGTTTGCTCCATTTCAAGCAGCAATTTTTCGCGGGCACGGCGCAAACTGGCTATCGCTGAATAGCGTGACGCGTCGTCTTGTGCGATCAGCATTTGCCGCATGGCCCTGCCCATGTAGACGAGGTTGAGGTTGGCATCCTTGATGTGGGCAATGCCTTGCAGATCTGTTTCGTACATGCGCTCCATCTCTGCCTCCAGCTGGGACAAACTGGACAACGCGTTGAGCCCGATGACCAACGCCACCAAAATGCCTGCGCTGAAGCCGATGAGCAGTTTGGTGTTCAGTTTGAAACGCTCTATGAACGTGAACAGGGCATTCATGGGTGCATCCTTGGGCATTCAGGGCCGCTTGCGGAACAGGCGGTGGTAATGGTTGACAGGGGCAAACAGCGAGTTGCCCACAAAGCTGAGTGACTCAGACTGACCAATGAACAGCAAGCCCTGCACGCGCAGGGCCTGGTGAAACCCGGTGACGAGCTGGTCTTGCAAAGCTGTCTTCATGTAAATGAGCAGGTTGCGGCAACTGACCAGGTCAAACGCCTGGGTGTTGCCCCCAGGTGGGCCACTCAGCACGTCGCGCCGTTCAAAACACACGCATTCGCGCAACTCGGGGTGCACGGCCCACCCGTCGCCGTGGCGTTGGAAGTGGCGTGCAAGCAGCTGTTCATCCATTTCCTTGAATGCCGCGGGCCGGTAGATGCCCGCCTGGGCTGTCTTCAAGGCTTCGGGGTTCAGATCGGTGCCGGTGATGTGCACGGGCATGGTGTCAGCGGCGCGGTGGATCGTGTGCTGGGCCAACAGCTCACGCAAGATGATGGCCAGGGTGTAGGCCTCTTCGCCCGAGGCACAGCCCGGCACCCAAACCTTGAAGGCCTCGCCGGGTGGTTTGTGTGCCAGGTGGTCGGCCAAAGCCTTTTGGAGCACGGCAAACGATTCGCGGTCCCGGAAAAACGATGACACCGACACCAGAAACAGGCGCTGCAAAGCATGCAGTTCAGACGGGTCGTGCCGGATGTGTGCCTGGTAGGCCTCTGCCGTGGTGATGCCCAGCAGCGCCTTGCGTTTCTCCAAGCGGCGCAGCAGGGTGTCTTCCTTGTAGCAGCCAAAGTCGATGTGGGTGGCCTGCCGCACTTGCCGCAGCAGTTGCTGCAGCTCGACCATCGCCGGGTCGGTTGGCCGAGTGACGGGCGCGCTGGGCTCGATGCTTGCCATCGTGGGCACGGCCATCCGGCCACCTGGTGGCAACCAACCGATGGCTGGCACACCGGGAAACCGCGTGGCCAGCGTGTCGGCCATGCCCTGGACGGGCAGCACCTGGTCCACCGCATGGGCATCGATGGCCGCCTGTGGCATGCCGTCGAATTTGGCTTCCAGTGGCTGCTGTGCCAGGGTCAAACCACCAGCGGCCTTGATGGCCCGGCAGCCCTGCGCACCATCGACTCCCGTGCCTGACAGCACGATGCCGATGCCATTGCCCCGGTAGTTGGATGCAATCGAGGCAAACAACGTGTTCACCGATGGTGTGGACACGTGGTGGGGTGCCGGGTCGCACAGAGCCACCGTGTCGTTGTGAACACGGCCGTCTTTGCCTGACGGGATGATGTACACGGTGTCGGTCTGCAACGTCATGCCGTCGGTGGCCAAGACCACTGGCAAAGCTGATTCGCGCTGAATGAGGCGCACCACCAGTTCATCGTGACCGTCTTTGGCCATGTGCTGTGCCACCACGTAGCGGATGCGCCCCGTGGGGCGGACTGCGGCGAACAAGGCCAACATGGCCTCCAGTCCGCCAGCAGATGCACCGATGCCTGCCACGTGTGTCATGTGCGTCTCGTTTCGTTGCAGGCGGTCATGGATTGGTTGCCCACCATCAGCCTGCCGCCACCGCATCGTTCAAGCGGGCCAGGGCTGCATCGAAGTCGTAGCTGTCCAGCGCACTGGCCACCTTCGTCAGGTGGCTGGCCAGGCTGGTGCCCGCCATTTGTTCCTGCAGTGCTTCCAGCGCTTCCAATGCATCGCTGTCGCTGTCACGGATCAACCGGGACAGGTGTTGAATGGCGGCCTGAAGTGCTGGGTCTGTGTGGTCGGTGGCGGTTTGAGTTTGCTCTGGAATTTCAGGTTCATTTTGTATGCTTTTTATGCTGCTGGCACTTTCTGGCTGTGCAGACTCAGCTACCGAAATTGCATCGTTGTGGTCATCCGGCGCAGTGTGTGCTGGGCGCAGTGTGGCGGGTTTGATCCACTGCGCCATGGTGGCAAACATGGCCCCCACGTTCAGCGGCTTGGCGATGTGGTCCCACATGCCCG
>JAVBXK010000103.1 GCA_030824555.1 bacterium | reverse complement strand
TGGGGGCGGTTCGGGCTCCTTCGGGTACGGCGGTGGCCAGCGTGCCGCTGGTGGCGGTGCGGGTGGCCGCAGCTGGGGCGGGGCTGCTTACAGTGGAGCAAACAATTCATACCAGTCAAGCGGTAGCGGCAGTTTTGGCTCAAAGAATGCCACCGCGTCAACACCGGCGTTGGAGCCCAAGTCCGGGCGCGGCACAGACATTGCCGTGGGCGTGAAGGTGTTCCACACCAAGTTTGGCGAAGGCAAGGTGCTGACCGTGGAAGGCGTGTCCGCCGATGCCCGGGCGCAAATCAACTTCCCGCGCCACGGCGTGAAATGGCTGGCCTTGGGCGTGGCCAAGCTGACCGTGGTGGAGGACTGACACCGGCGCATGCGTGGCGGCAGGTGCAACGCCGCTGCCTGTCCCGAATCCATGGGCTTTCGGTGTGCGTCGCGGTCTTTCGGCGTGCGTGCGCTACACTGAATTTCACTCATTTTTCAGCGTCTTCACCCCGAACCAAGTCATGAGCCGTCAAGCCAAACTGCTGTCACTGTGGGGTGTTGTGCTGTTCTTCACCAGCATGCTCTGGGGGGGCGGCTTGCTCATCAAGGCACGCATTGCCGGGGAAGAACAGGAGCGCGCGCAGCAAGCCGCTGCGGTGCGTGCGTCGGCCGTGGTGTCGTACACGCAGCAGCACCTGCAACAGGCCCGGGCCTTGCTGTCGGCCGTGCGGCAGTTCCATGGGGTGTCGCGCTCGCTGGCCGACACCGAGCGCTTCATCGACGGGCTGGGTTTCGACAAATCGGTGATCGAGAACATTTACCTCATCGATGCGGCGGGCAAGGTTGTCATTGCGCATCACCCGGACGGTGCAGGCAAATCGGTTGCTGACCGCGAGTTTTTTGCGTTCCACCAGCAGGCGGCCAACCGTGGGGCCACGCATGTGTCGCATGTCGAGATGGGGCGCGTCACTGGGCAGCTGTTTTTCAGGGTGTCGTTGCGCATGAACGAGCCCGATGGCCAGTTTGGCGGCCTCGTGCTGGCCACCTTCAACCCGGCGGCGTTCAACAGCTACTTCCAGCAACTCAACCAGGACGGGGTCAGCAGGGTTGTCACGTTGCTGGGCAGCCAGGACCACAAAATTCGCGCTCGCCTGCCAGCGCCCGACGCCGACCACTGGGACAAACCCATTGAATCGCAGCTGTGGGCCTTGATGGGCAGCAGTGCCAAGGGGCACTATGTCAATGTCAGTCCGGTTGACCGGATCAGCCGCACGTACGTGTACGAGGCCCTCGCGGAATGGCCGCTGGTGGTGGTGTCGGGTTTTGCCGATGCCGACGTGGCCCCCCACATTGACCGTCGGGTCGAGCAACTGCTGATACCGGCAGTGGCCTCCACCGTGTTCGTGCTGATGCTGGCGCTGGTGGGCACGGCCATGATCCTCAACCGCGAGCGCCTGGTGCAAGCCAACGAGCAGCTCGACAACCTGTACAAGCTGATGCGTGCGCAAGCCACGCACGACAAACTCACGGGTTTGCCCAACCGCACGCTGTTTTTCGAGCGCCTGTCGCGCGATCTGGCCCGTGTGCGCAGGGCAAACAAGCCACTGGCCCTGGTCTTCCTGGACCTGGACGGCTTCAAGCGCGTGAACGATCAGTACGGCCACGACGCTGGCGACAGCGTGCTGACCACGGTGGCCAGCCGCTGGCAGGAAACCATGCGCGAAACCGACACGGTCGCCCGCATCGGGGGGGATGAATTTGCCATCATCCTGCCCAATGCCGACCGTGTGGAAGACTTGCAGGCCATTGCCAGCAAGTTGATCAGGTTGGCAGGGCAGGCCATCGAGTTGCCCAGCCAGGTGAAAGTGCAGGTGGGGGTGAGTGTCGGCATCAGCCTGTACCCCGGTCACGGCACCGAAATCGATACCCTGATTGCCGCCGCCGACACGGCCATGTACCAGAGCAAGGCACGGGGCAAGAACTGCTTCACGTTGTCAGATGACGAACCGCAGGCGGGGAACGAGGGGGCCGAATGGGTGGTGTTCAGTGACGCGCACCTGACCGGTGTGGTTGAAATCGACGGGCAGCACCGCGAAATGGTGAGGCAGGTCAACGAAATCAACCGTGCCATCGTGAGCAACCAGGGGCCGCAAGCGGTGCGGGGGCTGTTCGATGCGTTGTTTGCCTTCACCCGCATGCATTTCGACACCGAAAGCCGCCTGATGGCCGAGGTCAACTACCCTGGGCGCGCGGGGCACGAGCTTGCGCACGAGGCGCTGCTGAACGAACTGGGACACCTGAGTACCGGCCTGTCGTCTGGGGGTGAACTGCTGGTGCTGCAAACCATCAAGGACTGGCTGCTCAACCACATCGAACATGCTGACCGGCCACTCGGTGCGTTCATGGTCGGTGTTGCTGAAAAAGATAGCTGATGCCGCAACACCACATTGCGGTAGGCTCATTTTTAATTCACATTTTCAAGCGGCTGGCGCAGCGTCGTCCGATGGCGTGGCCTCCACAATCGGGGCACCCGTTTGCTGCGCCTTGGTTTCCAGTTCGTGCACCTGGGTGCTGGCATCGAAAAGGCGCAGTTTGCTGGCGTAGTGGCGGTCCAGGCGCCATTCGGCCAGGATGTCGAGGGCCAGCTGGAAGGGCTTGTCACTCAGTTTGTACATGTCATTGATCGGGAAGCTGGCCCCCGTTTCGAGTGCCACCACCAGTGCAGCCAGCGTTTTGCTGGTATCGGTGGAAGGGTCGGCTTCGATGAGTTTGCGGGCTTTTTTGATGGCTAACATGGCTTTTTCCAACGGTTGATGGGTCTGCTTGCTCCCCAGAATGGGGCGTTCAGGGACGTAGGAGAGTAAGGGGTATCCCTAGGTTACCTGACGGATAGACAGTTTTGATGACGGTCAGAAGTCAAACGTATGACTGACACTCGCCATGGACGGGTGGTTTTTCGGGCACAAAAAAACCGTGAAGGTGGGTGAACACCCATCACGGTCAAAAAAATCATGCGGTCACAGACTGCGACTGCGAACCCCGCACAACCTTGGAAAATTGGAAAAGCAGTGCCTGGTGTGCCGGTTCAGCACGCCAGGTCGGGTTCAGAAGTCGTGGCGCACACCCACGGCGTAAATGGCGGTGTCGGTGGTTTTCACGCCAGCCGCATTTTTGATGTTGTGGGTGCGGTAACCCACATACAGCTTGGTGCGCTTGGACAGGGTATAGGTGGCACCCAGACCAAAGCCGTCAGATTTGCCTGTGGTGGCACCATTGACCTTGGTCTTGCTGCTGGCATAACCCAGCGACACGTTGACGGCTGCGCCCACGGGCACGTTGATGCCGGCGGTGAACTCGTCGTCTTTGCCCAAAGCCGTGGTGCTGCCCTTGCGGGTGTTGAAGCCACCGGAGATGCTGGCCACACCAAAGTCATAAGACCCGGCCACACCGGTGTATTTGGATTTGGTTTTTTCGTCCTGGTAGCCCAGTGCCACGTTCAGCGGGCCGGCTTTGTAGCCAACCATGAAGCCAGCCATTTTGTCGCCTTTGCCTGCGGTTTGTTCGAAGGCATATGACACGCCGCCGTACACACCGCTCATGGCGGGCAGCTCGTAGCGGATCTGGCTGTTGTGACGCTTGCTGTAGTCACCGCCAGATTTGAAAACGCCGTTGTCGGCGGGCGAGAAGGCCGAGTCGAACACGTTGTTGGCGTAGGACAGGGCACGGACATCGTCCAGCTGGGTGGTCATGCGACCCGCGCGCACGGTGCCGAAGCCGCCAGACAGGCCCACCAGCGCTGCGCCCTTGAACGTAGGGGCTTCCTCGGCACCGTTGGTGGTGTCAATGCGCTGTTCGAACTGGAAGTTGACTTTCAGGCCACCGCCCAGGTCTTCCGTGCCACGGAAGCCCAGCCGTGGTGTGGTCAGGCCGCCCGTACCGCCGTAAAACATTTTGCTTTGTGTGCTTTTGCCGAGGTCTTTCTGGGCGCCGATCGAGTTGTCGATGCGGCCATAAATCGTGACGGTGGACTGCGCGAACGCAGCACCGGACGAAGCCAGCGCGGCGAAAGCGGCCAGAGCGATGAGGCTCTTGTTCATGTGAGTTACTCCAATTGGGTGGTCTGTGTGGGGCTTTGCCCGTGGCAAGCCCGCTCCTGACGCCGATGCGCGATCAGGTGACTGCATTCCAACAAGCCAGTAAGAAGGCTCGGTGACACAAGCGTACAAACCCGCATGTTGTGGTGTGAGTGCAACGTATCAGGGCTTGCCCGCGTTCAGCATGCGGGTCCAGCCCGCGCCGTCGTTGTCGTTGACCACCCACAGGTCGCCGTTGAACACCACCATGCCCTCGGCCTTTTCTTGCAGGTAGTTGAAGTCGCGGCGCAGGTCTGACACCAGCGTTTTGCTCAGCACCTTGCCTTCGGTCACGTCAGCCGCTTTCACGCTGTACACGCGCTTGACTTCAGCGTGGATGGCCTTGCCTTCTTCGCCACCGCCTTTGTCGCGCTCCAGCAGCAGCAGGCGGCCGTCGGCGGTGAGCTGGATTTCAGACAGCCCCATCCACAGCTTTTTGGGCTGCGTGCTGTGCTGCGCCAGCGGGTAAAACGCAGTGGTCCAAGTGTTGCTGGGGATGTGCCATTTCACAATGGCCGCTTGCGGTTGGCTGGGGTCAAAGCCGCGCTGGATGGCCAGGTACAGCGTTTGCCCGTCGGCATTGGCCGCCACGCCCTCTAACCCGGTGCTGGTTTTGGGGTCGGCAAACCGGGCCTGGATGGCGGGCGGCAACTTCACGCGCTGTTGCACGACGCCCGTGGTGCTGACCTTGATCAGCTCGTTGCCGTCCACCGTGGCCCCTTCGCTGGCCAGCCAGAAGCCGTCGGCCACTTTGGCAATGCCTTCGGGGTCCACCCGCAGGGGCTGGCCGTTGGCCTCGGTCAGCAGGATGGCTTGGTCAATCACCATGCGGCCCTGCGCCACCTGGGCAGGGTCGATGCGGTAAATGCGCGACTGGCCAAACGCGTTGTCGGGCACCGCGTACAGGTGGGTGCCATCGGTGGTCAGGCCCGACAAGGCCCCCCAGGCCATGCCATTTTGGGACACCAGCTGCGGCTCTTTGGCGTTGGCCGGTGCGCCTTGCGGGTGGTAGCGGTAGATGTTGAGCGAGTCGTCTTTTTCGTTCGCCGTGACAAACAGTTGCTGCTTGTCTGCACGGGCGGTGACGGTGGCAATGCCTTCGGGCGATGCGCCGGTGGGCAACAGCTGCACCAGCGTGGGTTGCGCCAGGTCGTCCAGCCGGTACACCTCGACAAACGAGCCGCGCTCCGAGCCCACCAGCAGGTGGGGCTGGCCGCCGAACACGCCACTGGCCACCGACTCCATCTCCACACCCTTGGCTGCCGACCGTGCATCGGGGTAGTGGCCGTGTGCCAGGGCGTTGCGTTCGGTGTGGTCACCGGTCTCAAACACCACCTGGCCTTGCGCGTTCATCAGTGTGAAGCCGCGCCCGCCGGGCCAGATGCCGTTTTTGTCCTTTTTGCCGTCGCCTTCGTTGGCCATGGCAAACACGTTCGGGGCCACCCAGGCCACGCCATCGGGTTCGCGGCGGGCGGTCAGGCTGTCGGTCAGCGCAATGTGGTTGTCTTTTTTCAGGTCGGCGTTGCCATTGCGCTGCACGGTGCCCGCTGAAAATACCCGCTCCAGCCGGGCAAGGGTGGGGTGGCTGAGGTCAACGATGGCGATGGCATTGTTCTCTTGCAGCGTCACCACGGCCTTGTGGCTGCCGGGGTGGATGGACACGAACTCGGGCTGCGGGTCGGCCGGGTACACGGCATCGGGCAGTGCCTTCAGCGCATCGACCAGCTCAATGCTTTGCACGCCGCTGGCGCGCCCGCCGTACAGGTCTTGCAGGCCCACCACGTCAATGCGGCCCGGGCGCTTGCCACCCAGCGTGGCGTCGCCTTTGTTTTTACCCTCGGCAATGGTTTCTTCGTCTTCAATGGCCACCACGGCACGCAGGGTTTGGCCGCTGCTGTGCAGGGCCAGCGAGTCGGGGCCGATGCCCACGCTGATGTCTTTCACATGGGTGATGGCGCGTGGGTTGCTGACGTTGAACACCCGCACAAAACCACGGCGGGGGTTGTCCACGTCGTCGTCCATGCGCAGGGCCACCACGGCAAACCGGCCATCGGGGGTGATGGTCACCGAGGTGGGCTCGCCCACCCCGTGGATGCGCACGTCCACCCGTG
>JAVBXK010000083.1 GCA_030824555.1 bacterium | reverse complement strand
CGGCATGTCGATGAACACGCACCCCCCCCAACACCACGCCGTCAGCCGTGCGCTGCTTGCTTGCGCGGCCGTGCTGACCATGCTGGCCTGGCCTCTGGGCGCATGGGCTGCAGCGCCAGCCATGCCCGATGAAGCACCGCTCGCAGCGCCTGCCGCTTTGCCGTATGGCAGCGGTTACGAGCGCCGCCAGTTGGCGCTCGACGAACGCCCACACGCAGCCCCCACTGGCACACCACCCGCTGGCAGCCCACCGCAAGGCAAGGCCACGGGCTCGGGCACCCAAGGCGGCTCCGGCCCATCTGGCGGACGGGGCCATGGGGGCCATGGCCGCGCGCGCTGACCCATCCCCCGCTCCCCCAACCCAACCACTTGTCGACCCTTTCAGACCACCCACCCTTTCAACAGCCATGACCACACGCACCTTCACCCACGTCGCCGCAGCCGTTTTCACGGCATTCGCACTCACCGCCTGTGGCGGTGGCAACGACACCAGCACCACGGATGGCGGCAACGGCGGGCCACCCCTGGTGGTGGACGACGACGGCAACACCACTTTCAACGCCACTGCACTGGGCAGCAACCTGGCCGCCCTGCCCACCGAAGCGCTGAGCGCTGCCGAGCAAAGCTCGCTGGTGTACATGCGCGAAGAAGAAAAACTGGCCGGTGAGGTGTACGCCCGCCTGTACGCGGCATGGGGGATGAGGGTGTTTGCCAACATCTCGGCCAGCGAAAGCACCCACACCGAGGCCGTGCGCCAACTGCTGGCGCGCTACAACGTGGCCGACCCTGCCGCCAACCTGGGCGCGGGCCTGTACGCCAACGCCACCCTGCAAGGCCTGTACACCCAGCTCGTCGCCGCAGGCAACGAGTCGCTGGTGGAGTCACTTAAAGTTGGCGCCACTATTGAAGAGCTGGACATGCGCGACATCCAAACCCACCTGTCCAGCGTGGACAACCAGGACATCAAACTGGTGTACGCCAACTTGCTGAAAGGCTCGCGCAACCACCTGCGGTCTTTCTACAAAACGCTGTTGCAGCAAGGCGGCAGCTACACCGCACAGTACCTGACGCAAGCCGAGTTCGACGCCATCGTGACCTCGGCCATGGAGCGGTGAGCAGCACAAAAAAATGAATGAAAAGTACCTTCAGCGCCTTCATTCATTTACTTGCCAGCTACGGTTTACTTTCCTCCCGAAAGCCAGTCTGTGCGGGCCACCAGGCGCAGCGCCGCAAAGCTGACGGTGCTGCTGCCCGCACCCTGCGGTGCAGCCGAACGGTCTCGCCCCAGTTCGGCACTGAGCGTGATGCGGTCGGTGGGTGCCCAAGCCAGCATCAACGTCTGTCGGGTGGCGGGCTGGTAGGCGGCCAGGCCCGTTTCGGCCGCCAGCAGGCTGACACCTGCCCCCGACAGGGTTTGTGTGGTCCAGGCACGTTCCAGCCGGGCACCCACTTGCCAGCGCGGGGCCACGTCCCACAGGGCTTGCAGCCAGATCCCCCGGTTTTGGGCACGGTATTGACCCAGGCCGTTGGCTGACTCCAGCTTGCCGCTTTCATCGCGCAACCAGCCCGAAGCCGTCACCGTGACGGGCCAAGCCACAGGCGACTGCGCACCCGCCCACACCGCGCTGGCCCCTGCCAGTGTGCTGGTGCCCGTGAAGCACGCCACGTCTTTCAATGCGGCGTTGCACGCGGGCGCGGTGTGGCTGTGGCCGGCGTTGGCGCTGACGGTGCTGCCCCGGCGTTCGGGCTGCAGCCTTGCGGCAAAGCCGTCCAGCTGCCACGGGCCTTGGCCCCAGCCCACATGCACAATGGGCACCACCGGGCCTTTGTCACCACCCGGAAACACGCGCCCGCGCCACAGCCCGAAGTCGGCACTCAGGCGGCGCTGGCCGTCGTCTTGTCGCCAGCCCAGTTGCAGGCCGTCGTCCATCCAGTCGCCGTGGGTCACGGCCTGTTTGGCCAGGGGCATGAGGGCAAAGCGATCCATGTGGCCGGCCTGTCCCATGGCCGCGCCCTGCGCGGGGCGCTGACGCCCAGCGGTCAGCAGCCACCACGCGTCGCCACTGGCACTGTCGTACCGGGCTTGCACCCAGGCCGATTCGACGTGCGCGGTGTCGCTGCCGTGTTTGCCCACGGTCAGCTCGGCCCCCAGCGTGTCGTTGATGCGCCAGGCCGCACCCAGCGTGCCGTGCTCCAGGTTGAGGCCCTGGCGGTCGGTGCCCGAGTCGCCTTGCAGCAAAAAACCACGCAGGCGCTGGCTGGGCAGCTCTTTGCTGGCATCGAGCCAGGTCACAGCCGCTGCGGCGCTCAGGCGCACGCCGGGGTCGGCGGGCAAGGCATCGTCGGCCTCGCCGTGGGCGTGGACCGCACCGGTTGTGACCACCAGCGCAGCGGCAAGCAGTGCGCGCCTGCCATGGCCACGCACCAGGGTGCGCCGGGTGCCTGCGACCTCACTTGGCGGCAGCAAACGGATCGGCAAATTTGGGGTTGGTGATGAAGTCATGGTCGGTCAGGGTTTTGAGGAAAGAGACGATGTCTGCCTTCTCTTGCGCGTTCAGGTCGATCAGGGTGATGAGGTCACTCTTGTTGGGGTGCAGTCGGCCATCGCCCGCGTTGGGTCCGCTGGTGATGTTGCGGCCCCCGGCGGCGTAAAAGTCCAGCACCTCTTCCAACGTGGCGATGCTGCCGTCGTGCATGTAGGGTGCGGTCAGCGCCACGTTGCGCAGGCTTTGGGCACGGAACAACCCCCGGTCACTTGCTTTGGCTGTGAACTCGAACAGACCCTGGTTGCCCGACGGGAAGTTGCCCGTGCCACCCAGGTTGTACAAACCCGTGCTGTGAAACGGTATTTCCACCACGCGGCTGGCGGCGTGCACCACCTGGTCGTTGAAGTTGAAACTGCCG
The DNA here is from genome assembly GCA_030824555.1 of bacterium. Classification (GTDB taxonomy): domain Bacteria; phylum Pseudomonadota; class Gammaproteobacteria; order Burkholderiales; family Burkholderiaceae_C; genus UBA2334. The sequence goes on along the minus strand of JAVBXK010000083.1, from coordinate 46,787 downwards.
TGGCAATGGAAGCACTCGGCCTTTTCGCCAAAGAACAGGCGCATGCCCCGCTCCTCCGATGCGCTCAGCGTCGCTTTGCCCTGGGTGTACTGGTCGTACGGGCTGTTGCCGGAGATCAGCGTGCGCTGAAAAGCGGCAATGGCCTGGATGACGTGCACCCAGCTCACACCCTCGGGGTCACCAGGGAAGGCTGCGGCAAATTTGGGTGGGTAGAGTGCGTCAGCAGACACGCGCGCCAACACGGCCGCCTTGTTGCCGTCGTTGACACCCATTTCCACCGGTGCGTCACCGAAAAAGGGGACTTCCATCTGTTTTTCCAGCGTCACCAGACTGGGATTGGCCCAGGTGATGGTGGCGTTGTAGGCCACATTCGCCAAGGGTTGTGCACCCCGCACGTGTGACTCGCCCGTGGAGCCCAGGCCCACGCCACGGCCATCGGTGAAGGCCAGGGACTGCTGGTGGCAACTGGCGCACGACTGCGTGCCGTTGCCCGACAGGCGTTTGTCATAAAACAGGAAACGCCCCAGGTCCACCTTGGCTTCGTTCATGGGGTTGCCCTCGGGCACCTTGGGCACAGCAAAGCCGCTGGGCAGCGCCCATGTCCATGCACCGCCCGAAACCGGGCCGGTACCGCCAGTCGACCCCGTGCCGCCTGAAGCTGTGTCCACCACAGACGTTCCACCGCCGCCGCAGCCTGTCACCAGGGCGATGGCCACCATCAGCGCCGTGCCAGCCAGCCCCGCACCAGCCACCCATGTCTGGGCCAACCGGTGGGAGCGAACCGGCAGCGCCTCGTCAGGACGCTGCCGCGCCATCATTTGGCGACCGCCCTGAACAGGGTTTGTGCCGCACCACCGTTCAGGGGCAAACCCGTGCCGGTGCCGTCAGCCTTCCAGTCGATGGCCAGTGCCTTGAACGTATTCAGACATTCAGGATCGGTGCCGCCGGACATGCAACCTGCCGCACCGGCCTGGTTGACGGTGATGTCGGTCCCGTCCAGCAAGGCTTTGACATCCACCGCAATCTTTTGGGTTGCCGGGTCGAACGTGGCGAACTTGAAGTCCATGCGGTTGGGTGCCGAGCAGCTGCTGACTTGCGTGCCGGTGGCAGGGTTGCCAATGCAACCGGTGGAACCCAGGTGGAAGTTGAAAGTGGACGATGCCCACTTGCCAGCGGTACCGGCAGCGGCGGTGGCCAGCGGGTCGGTGATTTCGATCTTGGCGAACTTGCGGCCGCCTTGCCAGTTCCACGCCAGGGCCTGGATGTCCAGCGGCGGTTTGGTGGTGGTGGGGTTGGCCCAGTCGGTGTGGTTGAACGCGAACGGCACGCCCATGGTCATCTTCACACCGGTGTAGTTGCCTGCGGGTACGGTGCCTTTGATGACGGCGTTGGTGGCCGTGGTGCCGGTGGCGGCAGGGCAGTCGGCAGAAGCGTTCTCAAGGTCAACCAGGCTGACACTGTCAGCGCCGACGGTGTGGTTCCAGTTGTCGTTGGCAGACAGCGTCAGCGGCACTTCCACGCCATCGGCACGGATCATCTTGACCTGAGAGATGTAGAAGCGAAAGTCTTTCACGTTGCCTGTGACACCCGTGCTGCCCAGGCCGGGGATCGAAGAGCCACAGCCAATGGCGGTGTTGCCTGCCATGGCTGCGAACTGGAGTTCGATGTTTTTGGGGCCATCGTCACCGCCACCGCAAGCGACGAGGGTGGCTGCCGCAGCGGCCACGAGGGAAAAGGAGAAAACAGATGTTTTGGTCATGGTGATGTTGTGAATCAAAAATGAGGAGGCGCAGGTCAGGCCTGACGCAGCGCATGCGACATGCAGCGGCCGGGGGCCGCAGGGGTGCGAGGGAATGACATGCCAGGGGCGGTGCGTTGACCGCCCCGGCGGCTCACGCGGGTGGCGCGCGCATGGGTGCCATCAGCAGCACCCGCGCCACGGTGTCGGGTGTGATGACGGACGGGGCAGGCACAGGCTGCACGCCTGCACCGGGCACCCATGCCACGCCGCCCATGGACGGCGGCGGTGGCGGTGCCGCGGCAAAGGCCGCCGCCCACACACACGGTTTGGCCAGCCCCTGCGGCCAGGGGTCTTGCGGATCGCGGCCAACCGCAGCCTGGGCATCGGCCACCGGCACCCACTGCATGCCAGTGGGCGTGCAGATTTCGGTGACCTCGGCACCGGCCACAGCAGACACCACCCAGGCACCCAGCACAGCTTGCAGCGCCGAGAACAGCGCACAGGCCAGCAGCACGCGCAGCCACGCCACACGGTGCGTCAAAGCACCGTGCCACGAGAATGAGCGTTGGCCTGAAAATTTCACATTAAATACGCACTCAGCGCTTTATTCAGTAAGCATGAAAGCTATCTATTTAAATGCGCATGTCTGCCCTGGTGGGCAGGGTCGTTGGCGTTGGCCTTGGGCGTTTGCACCCACACCATCACCTCGCGTTCACCGGCGCGCTTGAACTGCAGCACCACCGCAAAGCGGTCGCCGTCTTTCAAAGGGGCCTTCAGGCCGAGCAGCATCAAATGGTGCCCGCCCGAGGCCGCCGCCGCGCTGCCGTGGCGCAGACGCACTTCGCTTTGGGCTGGCAGATCGATGGCGGGCACGGCGCGCATGCGCATCACATTGCCGTCCATCTGCATGTGGTGCAAGTCCACACTGGCCGCCACGGGCGTGCGTGCCGCCAGCAACTGATCTGGGTCGGCCCCGGTGTTCCGTATGGCGCGGAAGTACACCGCCCCGGTGGCGGACCCGGCCAGCGAGGGGGTCGCGTAAGGGTGGTCGATCACCAGCTCACCCACCTTGATGTCATGTGCCAGCGCGGCACCTGCCACCCACATCAGCAAGGGGGCACCCATCAGCCATCTGCGTGTCATGGTTTGCATCATTTGTTGTGCCACACCACATTGCCTGCGCTGTCCAGCCCCCAGGGGGCTGCGCGGTCTTTGCGCTGGGCTTGTGCGAGCCAGTTTGTTTTTGTCCCTGCCGGGCGGGTACCCGATGGCGCTTGGCCCACGGCGGAGCCACCCGAACCGGCTGCACCCACGGCACCTGCAGCAACAGGCCCATGCGGCACGGTCGGCAGTGGCAGGACAACGGACACCGTGGCCACGTTGGCCACAGCCGTGTCATCGCCCGTTGCACCGGTTGGGATGGCACCGGTCTGTGTGGACTGGGCCACTTGCCACAGCACCAGCGCGGCCACCACGTGAAACAGCACCGTGCCACCCATCACCCGCCACAGGGTGCGCCCATGCTGGCGCGGCACCAGCGGCTCGGGCTCGCCGGCAGGTGGCGGTGTGCGCGGCTGCGTCATGCTGCCGCCCCGTCAAGCTTGGTGCCACCGGTTCCGCCCACCCATGCCATGGCTTGGGCAGCGGCCTCACCCGCCTTGGCCCACCTGCGCGGGCCGGACTTGCGGGTCCGTGGTGGCAACAGCTGCGCCAACGCACGGCACACGGTTTCAGGCTTGGCATCGACCACATCGGCCAACACGCGCAGCGGTGGCAGGCTGTTACGGATGGCATCGCCATCGCATTCGTCACGCCCGGCTGCAAACGCCGAAGGCAAGCGGTGTCCCAGCACCCCCAGCAGTGCGGCCAGGCGGTTGCCCACCGAGCCGGTGCGCACGCGCGCCATGTCGTGGCTGCGCAGTGGCTGCTGAAGAATGGCCTCCACCATCCACTGCTGCCGCGCGGCGGCGTCGGTGGCGGTCACGGGGGTCAGCACCACTTCGGTCAAGGCATGGGCGTGGTGCGTGTAGGCCTCGTCGCACAAGGCCTCGGTGCCCACCAAGTCGCCTGGCAAGGCCAGCATGACCAGCTGAGCACTGTGGCCCACGTGCTGATCCAACCGCAACACGCCAGACTGCACACGCCACAACGTGGCCGCATGGCCAGCTTCGAACACGGGCTCGCCCATGGGCCAGCACCGGGTCACGGCACAGGGTTCGGACTTCAACATGGCTTCATCCTAGAAAAATTTGCGGCAAAAGCAATGCGCACTCGCACTGATTGCGCATTGCGTCGGCACATCCAGCCTCTCAGTGCTTCATGGCACCGTGGCCCATGCCACCCGGCATGGGTGCGTTGCCACCGCCCAGCGCGGTGACCGGCGCCTTGACGTCTTGCGTGAAACGCTTTTTGGCATCGTCTTCAAACACCAGGGTAATGGGCACCACGTCGCCGCCCTTCATTTGCTGTTTCAAATCCATCAGCATGACGTGGTAACCACCAGGTTTGAGTTCAGTGGTGCGGCCAGCGGTCAGGTCCAGGCCGGGCACCTGGCGCATCTTCATCACATCGTTTTCCATGGCCATTTCATGGATTTCGACCACACCGGCCACGGGTGAGCTGGCGGCCACCAGGCGGGCGTTTTTCTCAGGTGTGAGGCGCATGAAGGCCCCGGTGGCCTTTTGCTGGGCCACGGTGCCGCGCACCCAAGGCTCGTCCACTTTCACAGTGGTTTGCGCCCACAGGCTGGTGGCAGACAGCGCCAGCACGGCGGCAGCAAGGTTAGACAAAAGGGTTCGTTGGGACATGGTCGGCTCCGGTTGAAAAAAGGGACAAAAGGTTGGGGGAAATGAGTGCAAATGAACAGGCCTCAGCCACCGCCCAGCAGCGTGCGGATGTCGGTGGCGTAGTCGGCAGCGGTCTGTTCGTGCCGCAACGCCACGCGCAAGCGGCCTTGCGGGTCAAACAGGTAAGTCAGCGCCGTGTGGTCCATGGTGTAGCTGCTGCCGGTGGGCACTTTTCTGTAAAACACCTTGAAGTCGTCGGCGGTTTGCCGGGTTTGTTCGGCGGTGCCGTGCAGCGCCAGGAACTGCGGGTTGAAGGCCGCCATGTAGTCCCGCAGCAGCTCGGGCGTGTCGCGTTCGGGGTCAACGGTGACGAACATCACCTGCACCTTGGCCGCTGCCTCTGGGCCCAGCAGGCGCAGCACGTCGCTGGCACGGGTGAGTGCGGTGGGGCACACGTCGGGGCATTGCACAAACCCGAAATACAGCATCACCACTTGGCCCTTGAAGTCGGCCAGCGAACGGGGCTTGCCGTGCATGTCGGTCAGCGCAAATCCGTGGCCATAGGGCACACCGGTCACATCGATGCCTTTGAAGCTGACTGCCTTGCCGCTCCCATTGCCGGGATTGGGGTCGCAACCTGCAAGGCCCAGCAATGCCCATGCAGACAGCACCAGCCAATGTCGACGAGCCAGTGCCTGCCCCGGCGCATGGGCAACGGCAAACGGCAAAAATTGAGAAGTTGCTGCGGGCATTTCGCCACCTGACTTGAACACGGCCCTGCAGACCCAGGGCACCAACCAGACACAACGCGCACAGCCAGCCCATTAAGGGCCATGCCAGGCGCACGGCAGGAGACAGTCAGGCGGAAGCGGGGGGCGCGCGCGAGTGCGCGGCAGCCCACACGAACAGTGGGCGTGGGGCGTGGAGGAACGCAGTGGGCACGTCGGCCCCGAAAACCAACGGGGCAGCCAAGGGCTGCGGCACGGTGGGCAAACCCGCCAGCGGGCTGTGGGTGGCACACCAGTCGCAGGCGACCATGCCCGAACCGGTGCCGCCCTGGGGGCTGTCTGGCGCAGACACCAGCCCTGCGTCGGTGCCGTTCACCCAGGCCATGCCTGTGGCCGTACACACTTCGACCCAGCCCTTGTCACCCACCTGGTGGGCCACCACGGCGTGAGACATGACCGGCAGCAGGCACCCCCACAGCACCGCCAAGGCAGCAAGCCAGGCGGTGAAACGGTGGTGGGCACGCAGGGTGGTCATTCGGCAGAGTTTATCAGTGCATGTGCACGCACCGCCAAGGGCGGTTGACCATTGGCTGGCTGCGCAGCCTGGGTTTTGCAGCCGTCTGCTGCCCGCCCGTTACGGGCGTGCCATCATTGGCTGCGTAAAATCAATGAAAAGCTGCGTTCAAGCCAGGGCCACATCCCTGCACGGCGCGGTTTACACAGGCAAAACACAAAGAATGGGCGTTTTCATGAACCCAAAAACCATCGCGTTGGGATGGGCCTGCTTCTCGTTGGCTGCGGCCACCACCGCCCTGGCGGCACAGCCCGACAGGCTCAAGCAGATCGAAACCAGCAAAACACTCCGCGTGTGCATCTGGCCCGATTACTACGGCATTTCGTACCGCAACCCGAAAACGCAGCAGCTCTCAGGCATTGACATCGACAATGCGCGCGACCTGGCCAAGGCGCTGGGTGCTGACGTCAAGTTCATCGACAGCTCGTTTGCCAAACTCGTTGAAGATGTGACCGGAGACAAATGCGACATCGCCATGTTTGCGGTGGGCATCACGCCGCTGCGGCAGGAAAAACTGCGTTTCACGCAGCCGCACCTGGTCAGCGACATTTACGCCATCACCACGCAAAGCAACCGCCGCATCAAACAATGGGCCGACCTGGACAAACCCGGCTCCGTGCTGGTGGTAGCCAAAGGCACGCTGCACGAACCGGTGATGAAGTCGAAACTGAAAGCGGCCGAATTGCGGGTGGTCGACACCCCAGCGGCCCGCGAGCAGGAGGTGCTGTCCGGCAGGGCAGATGCCTTCATGACTGATTTCCCTTTCAGCCGCCGCATGCTTGACAACAGCGACTGGGCGCGCCTGGTGTCGCCACCCGAAACCTACCACCTCACACCCTACGCCTGGGCCATGCAACCTGGCGACGACGCCTTCCATGCCCGCGTGGAACAGGTGCTGGCCGCCATGAAGCGAGACGGCCGCTTGCTTGCCAATGCACGCAAGCACGGGCTTGAACCCATCGTGGCCAAATAAGCGTCGCGGCACCCAAGCCACGTCCGGGTTCACATGCAATCGGTTGAAAACCGCCACACGCGCTCGCGCGGTGCTGTGGCGACCACGGTTGGCGCGATGCTGTGCCTGTGGATAGTCATGTTGGCCTACATCAGCTGGGACCAACGGGGCAATGCGCTGAAAAACGGTTTGGCCGCCGCAGAATTGCAAGCCAGAAATTTGGAAGACTATTGGACTCAGTCGCTCAGAGTAATTGAACTGAGTGCTACCAACTTCGAATACATCCGAACGCCATGGACTGATCAGCAAGATGTGGAAAGACGCCTGCTGGACACCTTGCGTGCGGCGCCGTATCTGCGCTCGCTGTCCATTGCAAATGCAAACGGCGTCATCGTGGCCAGTTCGGCCCGCACCAATCTGGGCGAAGGCATCGAACTGAGCAGCCTGTTTCCGTTGGCTGACGTGGCGGCACAGGTCGTGCGCGTGGGCCCTCTCCAGACCGGGCGAGACTGGGCCACGCGCGCGTTGGGCGACACCCCGTCCCCATCCGACCCCGCGCAGCCAACGTTCCTGCCTGTGGCGATCCCCATCGCCAACGAGCTGGCAACGTATTGGCTGGTGGCCGCGCTCAACCCAGACCTGTTCATGACCCACGCCACCCAGCTGTTGGGCGCAGATGGCGGGCGTGTGACCTGGTTGCGCTACGACGGCCTGGCCCTGTGGGCATCCGACCCCGACAGCTCGGGTGCGCTGGCAAGCGCTGGCACCGCGCTGGGGCGGCAGCTGTCGCAGAAGGAATTTGGCAGTTTCGAACACACGCTGGCTGACGGCACCCATGTGCTGAGTGCCTACCGCGCGTCCAGCCGCTACCCGGTGGCCGTGGCCGTGTACCTGGACCGCGATGTTGTGTTGACACGCTGGGTGGAAGACATCACAGACCGTCTGGCTGTGGTGCTGCCAGCCATTGCATTGGTACTGATCGGTTGGGTGGTGTATGCCCGGCGCAGTCATCAGTTGGCAGTCAAAGAAATGGAAATGGCCGGCCAGCGCGCGCTGGCGGCCAAGGTGTTTGACAGCAGCTCGGACGCCATCCTGATCACCACGCCTGACTCGCTGATCGTTTCGGTCAACACGGCTTTCACGGCACTCACTGGCTTCAGCCAGGCCGAAGTGGTCGGACGCAACCCGCGCACCATCAGCTCGGGCCTCCACGACAAGCCGTTTTTCGCAGCGATGTGGGCGGCTCTCCAGACGCAGGGCCACTGGCGGGGCCATGTCACCAACCGGCGCAAAGGCGGTGAGCTGTTCGACGCGAACCTGACCATCAATGCCATCCGCGATGCAGACGGTGCCGTGCGCCACTATGCGGGTGTGATCGAAGACATCACCGAAACACGCCGCGCGCACGAGCGCCTGCTGCTGGCAGGCAGCGTGTTCGACCATGCGCAAGAGGCCATCATGGTCACCGACCCCAATGGGGTGATGATCGAGGTCAACGATGCATTCACCCGCATCACCGGCTTCAACCGTGAAGAGGTGCTGGGCCAGCACACCCGCATGCTGGGCTCGGGACGCCAGGGCAAGGTGTTTTACACCGACATGTGGCACACACTGGTGCGCACGGGCGAGTGGACGGGCGAAATCTGGAACCGGCGCAAATCGGGCGAGGTGTACGCCGAGATGCTGACCATCAGTGCCGTGCGCGAGGCCGATGGCACCGTGCTGCGCTACGTGGCGTTGTTTTCTGACATCTCGCAGCAAAAAGAACACGAGTTGAAACTGGAGCGCATTGCCCACTTCGATGCACTCACCGGACTGCCCAACCGCGTGCTGCTGAGCGACCGGTTGCTGCAGGTGCTGGCCACCACGCGTCGCCGTGGCCGACATCTGGCGTTGGTGTTCCTCGACCTGGACGGGTTCAAGACCGTGAACGACACACACGGCCACAGCGTGGGTGACCAGTTGCTGATTGCTTTGGCTCAGCGCATGACCCAGTCCCTGCGGGAAGGAGACACGCTCGCCAGACTGGGGGGCGACGAGTTCGTGGCGGTGCTGCAGGACCTGGGTGCACACGAAGACTGCATGCCCGTGCTGGAGCGGCTGCGTGCCGCCGCTGCCCAACCTGTGCTGATAGATGGCAAATCCGTGCAGGTGTCTGCCAGCCTGGGCGTGACGTTTTACCCGCAACAGGGCGAAATCGATGCGGACCAACTCATGCGCCAGGCAGACCAGGCCATGTACCAGGCCAAGCTGAGTGGCAAGAACCGTTTTCACGTGTTCGATGCCGAACACGACCGCAACCTGCGTGACCACCACGAAAGCCTGGAGGCCGTGCGCGCCGCACTTGAACTCGGTGAGTTTGTGCTGCACTACCAGCCCAAGGTCAACATGCGCACCGGCGCGGTGCTGGGGGCCGAGGCCCTGATCCGCTGGCAGCACCCTCAAAAAGGCTTGCTCGGGCCAGTGCACTTTTTACCTGGCATCGAAAACAACACGCTGGCCCTTGACGTGGGCAAATGGGTGGTGCGCACTGCCTTGCAGCAAATGACCAGCTGGCGCGAGCAAGGCCTGTGCCTGCCAGTCAGCGTGAACATGGATGCCCAGTTGCTGCAGCAACCCGACGTGACAGCCTGGCTGACCGCTGAACTGACCGCTCACCCCACGCTGCCGCCTGGTAGCTTGCAACTGGAGGTGCTGGAAACCACCGCACTGGACGACATGGCCCATGTGTCTGACGTGATGCGGCAGTGCAACGACATCGGCATCGGGTTTGCGCTGGACGATTTCGGTACCGGGTATTCGTCGCTGACCTACCTGAAGCGCCTGCCGGCGCAGGAACTGAAAATCGACCAGAGTTTCATCCGCGGCATGCTCGACGACGCCGAAGACTTGGCCATTTTGCAAGGCGTGCTGGGGCTGGCCACCGCATTCCAGCGCAGCGTCATTGCCGAAGGCGTTGAAACCGTCGAGCATGGCTGCATGCTGCTGCGCCTGGGATGCGAGCATGCCCAGGGCTACGCCATTGCACGCGCCATGCCTGCAGATGCCCTCCCGGCATGGGTGAGCACATGGCGCCCCGATGCCAGCTGGCTGGTACAGCAACCCGTTGATGCAGAGGACTTGCCCCTGCTGTTTGCCGCGGCAGAGCACCGTGCATGGGTGGCTGCATTCAAGGCACATGTACAGGATGACGGCTTGCAACTGCCAACCATGGACCCGAACGACTGCCGTTTCGGCAAATGGATGCACCACACAGGCACCACCCATCGGCACGCCAATTCACGGTTGCTGGCACGCATCATCGACATGCACCGTGCCTTGCATGCGCAGGCCGAGGCGCTGCTGGCCCGCCCCAGCCACGACACCGTTGAACCGGCACACGCGCTGGCACAGCTGGACGCACTGAGCGGCGCGCTGCACGCGGCCCTGCTGCAACTGGCTGAAGATGCGCCGTGCGCTGACCTGAGTTGAAGGACCCATCCGGCTCGGTGCCCGGACCCGTTCAAACGCCAGGCAACCGCCTGGGCAGGTGCAGCGTGGCCAGCAGCCCGCCCGTCGGCACATTGGTCAGCGCCAGCGTGCCACCGTGGCGGCGGGCCACATCCAGTGCGATCGACAAACCCAGTCCCACACCCCCACGGGCTTTGTGGCGCGACGCCTCGACCCGGTAAAACGGCTCGGTGACACGGGTCAGTTCGGCATCAGGCATGCCAGGGCCGTTGTCTTGCACCTCGATGACCAGTTGCGCACCTTCATCGTGGCAGCGCAGCACCACGTGCCCGCCACCGTAGCGGATGGCGTTGGACACCAGGTTGTCCACACAACGTCGCAACGCCATCGGCTGCCCCCAAAAGGGCTGCGCCTGGGCATCGACCTGCACGTTGTGGCCTGCATCGGCCTGGTCGTCAGCCAGGCTGTGCAACAGGTCGGGCACATCGACCAGGGCAAGCATTTCGTTGGCCTGCTGGCCGCCCAGGTAGCCCAGGGTGGCTTCGATCAGCGCCTGCATTTCGGTCACGTCGCGCTGGAAGCCTTCACGCAGGGCGGCGGCCTCGACGCTCTCGGCCCGCAAGCGGATGCGCGTCAGCGGGGTGCGCAAGTCGTGCGACACGGCAGCCAGGAAACGCTCGCGCTCGGCAATGTGCTGGCGGATGCGCTGCTGCATCTGGTTGAACACGCGAGTGGCCTCACGGCACTCGGTGGTGCCCACCTCGGGCATCGGCGGGCGGTCGATGTGCTCGCCCAGGTCTTGCGCAGCCTTGGCCAGTTGTTGCAACGGTTGCGACAACCAGCGTGCACCGAACCAGGCTACCCCCAGCAAAGCCAGCAGGCGCACACCCACGTCCACCAGCAACCCCAGGTAAGCCCAGACTTCGGGTGGCCCGCCCACTTCACCGTGCGGCGGGTGTGGCGGCATGCGCTGCATGGTTCGCCCATCCTCCCCACCGGGTGGCGCAGGCGCACCGGCCGACAGGTACGGTGGTGGGCCATGCGGCCCTGGTTGAGCCGCTGGACCAGGCAACAACCGGAACATCAGGGTCAGGGCCATCACGTGACTGGCCAGCACGGCCACGCCCAGCAGCAGCGCCAGGCGACCGAACAGCGTATCGGGCAACCACCGGGTCATCATGCACCCCACGCTGGCAGGGCCTGCACCTCGCGGGCATTGAAAATATACCCAGCGCCCCGCACAGTCTTGATAAGTTCTTCCACGGGTTCGACTCCATCGGCACACGGTTCGGCATCGGCAACCCTGCCCTTGGCCAGCTTCTGGCGCACGCGAGAGACCAGCAGGTCGATGCTGCGGTCAAAGGCTTCCGTCTCGCGGCCTCGGGCCTCGTCCATCAGCTGCTCGCGCGTCAGCAACTTGCGGGGGTGGTTGACAAAGGTGGTCAGCAGGCGGAACTCAGCATTCGACAACGGCAACACCACCCCGGCTGGCGAGGTGAGGTGGCGCTCCATGCGGTGCAGCCGCCAGCCGTCGAACCACACCACTTGGGCATCTTGCGGGCGGGTCTGTTCGGCAGGTTGTTCGCGCACCCGGCGCAGCACGGCCTGGATGCGTGCTACCAGCTCGCGTGGCTCGAACGGCTTGCTCATGTAGTCGTCGGCCCCGCTTTCCAGGCTCATGACGCAGTCGAAGCGCCCGCTGCGCGCTGTGAGCATGATCACCGGGATGCGCGACTGGGTGCGCACCTCGCGCGCCAGCGTCAGCCCATCGGTGCCGGGCAGCATCCAGTCCAGCACCACCAGGTCCACCACTGACGACGCGAGCACCTGCCGCATGCCGATGTCTTCGTGGGCGCAGCTCACCTCAAAGTGATAGCGGCGCAAGTAGTCGGACAGCAACGCGGTGATGTCGTGGTCGTCATCGACCAGCAGGATGTGAGGCAGGTGGGGCATGGCGGGCAAAGCACCGAACGCAGCGGCAAATGTGAAAGGGTGAACTGACAGGCAAAAACCCGATTGTTCCCCGGTTCACCCCGCCTTGTGTGTCAGGGTTGATACACAACCGATACGGTGCGTTGACACGGTGTACCCACACTGCAGGCATCAGATCTGGTTCATCGCAACACAGCACTTGAAAGGGTACACACCATGACTTCCATCAGCGGCTTGGGCAACTCTTGGGCAGCCACGCAAGCCTCGCAAACCAACCGACACGCCCGCATGCAGGAGCGCATGTTCCAGAAAACCGACAGCGATGGCAGCGGCGGTGTCGATGCCACCGAACTGCAGGCCACGCTGGACAAGGTGGCCAGCAAATCGGGCGTCAGCATCGACACCACGGCGGCGGATCTGCTGACACAGGCCGACGCCAATGGCGACGGCTCGCTCAGCGGCGACGAGCTGGGCACGGCCATGCAGAGTGTGCTGCCACCACCGCCCAGCACCATGGACTTTGCCCAGTCGCGCAGTGCCAGCAAATCAGGTGGCCCCGGTGACGACCTGTTTGGCAAGGTCGATGCCGACGGCTCGGGCGCGCTGGACGAAACCGAACTCCAGACCTTGCTGGACCACATGGCCAACGGGCCCGGCAGTAGCACATCCGGCGCAGCTGAAACAGACAACACTGCAGCCACTGACCTGCTGGCTGCGCTGGACACAGATGGCGACGGCAGCCTGAGCGAAACCGAATTCGATGCCGGGCGGCCTGACCCTGGCGGTCAAGGCGGTGGCATGGCAGCCATGGACGGCAACCGGCCACCGCCACCACCGGGTGGCATGGGTGGTATGGGTGGTATGGGTGGGGCAGGTGGTACCGACGGCGCTGCCAGTACCAGCAGCGCAACGACCACCTATGACCCGCTGGACACGAACGAAGACGGCCAGGTGTCGGTGCTGGAACGTGCAGCTGCCGACACCGATACCTCGGCACTCGACAAACTGTTCAGCGCGGCCGATGGGGACAGCGACGGGCAACTCAGCAAAACCGAACTGACTGACTTCGTTCAACAATTGGCCGAGCAGCTGACCAGCCAGTACGCGCAGATGGCCAGCGGCAACTTCAGCGACACCACAGGCCAAACCGTGAACGTGCTGGCCTGACAGGGCAACCCATGCAGTGCCGCCAACTGACCTGTCTGCAACCCCGGCAGACAGGTGGCCGCTTCATGCCATCGGCTACGGTATCTGCAGCGCGCGTTGTTCCAGCTGCATGGCGATGTTGTTGACCAGCGTGGACACGGTGGGGCGGCCGGTTTCCAACACGTGGTGCGCCACCTCGCGGTAGAGCGGATCACGGGCCTGATACAGGTCTTTGAGCTTTTGCAGCGGGTCAGCCACCTGCAACAGCGGGCGGGTTTTGTCGTGGCGCAAGCGGCGAAACAACTCGACCGGGTTGGACTTCAGGTACACCACCCACCCCCGGCTGTGCAACATGCGCCGGTTGGCTTCGCGCAGCACGGTGCCACCGCCAGTGGACAACACCGTGTCGGGCCGCAGGCTGAGCTCGTCGATGGTGGCCTGCTCCAGATCGCGAAAAGCCACTTCGCCCTCGCGGTCGAAAAAATCACGGATGGAACAGCCCAGCCGCTCTTCGATGACGTGGTCGGAATCCACGAATGACAGGCCCAGGCGCCGCGCCAGCTGCCGTCCGACGGTCGATTTGCCCGAACCGGGCAGGCCCACCAGAAAAACAGAGGTCCCCATGTGTCAGTGTCCCACCGTGATGTCCAGCTGCTCCAGGCTGGCTGGCCGTGTGTCTTCGGATGGCACCCCGCCGTCCAGCAGCGTCTGGATGTCGGCCCGCAAATGGGCGGCCCACATGCGCCGGTCGCGCCCTTCACTGCGTTCCTTCAGCCCGAACGTGACCCGTGCCTGCACGCCCGATGCACTCAGCGTGCGCCAGATGGAGGCCACCAGCGTGGTGTCGCCCACGTACACCGGTGCAGCACTCGGCCGACCGGTGGCCGGGTCCAGGTAGGCCAGGGCCACCGGCTTCACGGGCGAATCGGTCGAAATGGCCGCTTGCAGCAAATTGGCATGAAATGGCAGCAACACCTGTCCGGTGCCCGTGGTGCCCTCGGGGAACACAGCCACCACATCGCCCTGACGCAGGCTGTCGGCCATGTGGTGCACCACGCGCATGGCATCCCGTCGACTTTCGCGTTCGATGTAGAGGGTGCCCGCTGCCGTGATGAGCGCACCCAGCACCGGCCAGTGTTTGACATCGGCCTTGGACACGAAACGCGCCGGGCATACCGCATTGATGACCAGGATGTCCAGCCACGATATGTGGTTGGCCACCAGCAACAGGGGCCCACCTTTGGGCACTGAACCCATGACGTGCAGCTCGACACCCAAATGCCGCAGCATGCAGCGGGACCAGTGCTGCACAGCCTGCTGCCGCTGAACAGGCTGCATGCCCGGAAAATCGCGACGCAACGTCCGCAGGCCGCCCAGCACATGGGCCACGGCCGCGTAAGCGCGGCTCAGGGCGCGAAACGCTGTCAGCACATGACCCCTGCACGTTCAGACCTGCGCTCGGAAGAGCGCTCGAACGCCACCTGCCCGCCCACCAGCGTGTGTGTCACCACGGTGGGCAACTCCTGCCCCATGAAAGGCGAGTGCTGGCCCTGGCTGCGCAGCGCGCCGGTGCGCGGTGTCCACCAAGCAGTGGGGTTGAACACGCAGATATCGGCCACGCCACCTTCAACCAACCGACCTGCGCTGGCGGCCAGCGTCCCCAGGCTGTTACCCAGCACCGATGCAGGGCCTGCGGTCAGCGTGGCCAGGGCACGAGGCCAGGCCACGCCGTCCGCCTGCGCCCAACGGCTGGCCAGGGACAACAGCAGCTCGACCGCCGATGCGCCCACCTCGGCTTCGGCAAACGGCAGCACCTTGGCGTCTTCATCCACGGGGGTGTGGTCGGACACCAGCGCGTCGACGGTGCCATCGGCCAGCGCGGCACGCAGCGCGTCGCGGTCACGCTGCTGACGCAGCGGCGGGGCCAGGCGTGTGCGGCTGTCAAAGTAACCCAAGTCCACGTCGATCAGGTGCAGGTTGTGCACGCTCACGTCGCAGGTCACGGGCAGGCCCTCGGCCTTGGCCTGGCGCACCAGCTCGATGCCAGCGGCACTGCTGATGCGGCACAGGTGCACGCGGGCGCGGGTGCTTCGCACCAGCTCGAAAATGGTGTGCAGCGCGATCAGCTCGGCCGCCACCGGAATGCCCGACAGGCCCATGCGCGTGGCCAGTGCACCGCTGGCCGCCACACCTTTGCCCAACCAGGCGTCTTGCGGGCGCAACCAGGTGGTGTAGCCAAACGTGCCTGCGTATTGCAGCGCGCGCTGCAACACCTGGGTGTTGACGATGGGCACCTCAGCCTGGCCGAATCCGATGCAACCGGCCTCGGTCAACTCGACCATTTCGGTCAGCACCTCGCCTTGCAACCCACGCGTGAGCGCACCGAGCGGGAACACCCGGGCCTGGTGCAGCTTTTCGGCGCGGTACTTCAGCATGTCAACCAGGCCGGGCTCGTCCAGCACAGGGTCGGTATCGGGCGGGCATACCAGGCTGGTGACACCACCCGCCACGGCGGCGGCCATTTCGCTTTCCAACATGCCGGCGTGTTCCTGGCCGGGTTCACGCAAGCGAACCGCCAAGTCAACCAGACCGGGGGCCACGATGCAGCCGGTGGCATCGATGGTGCGCTTCGCTTCGAACCCGCTGCCAGCCTGCCCCAGGCCGGGTTTGATGGCGATGATGCGGCCAGCGGCCACGGCAACGTCACAGACCTCGTCGCGCCCCGACGCCGGGTCGATGACACGGCCGCCACTGATGAGAATTTTCATGATTGGTCCACATTTCTATGTGTTTTTTAAGCACATACCTCTTTTTGGAGTTCAATAGTTTGCTATATATTCAATTCAAGCTGAATGCCCTGCCACGATGCTCATGACGGCCATTCGCACCGCAATGCCGAACGTGACCTGGTTGAGCACCACGCTGCGCGGGCCGTCGAGCACGGCTGAATCGATCTCAACCCCCCGGTTCACCGGACCAGGGTGCATCACGATGGCATCGGGGTGGGCCCACTGAAGGCGCTCTTGCGTCAGGCCGAAACTCTTGGCAAATTCCTGGGATGAGGGCAGCAGTGCGCCACTCATGCGCTCGTTCTGCAGGCGCAGGGTCATGACCACGTCGGCCCCGCTGATGCCCTCTTTCAGGTCGTGGCACACGCGCACGCCCATGGCCGCCATGTCGGACGGCACCAGCGTGCGCGGGCCCACCACACGCACCTCGGCACAGCCCAGGGTGGTGAGGGCGTGGATGTTGGAGCGCGCCACACGCGAGTGCAGCACGTCGCCCACGATGGCCACGGTCAGGTTGGCAAAGCTGCCCTTGAAGTGGCGGATGGTGTAGGCATCCAACAACCCCTGCGTGGGGTGGGCATGGCGGCCGTCACCGGCATTAACCACGTGCACGTGGGGTGCCACGTGCTGGGCAATCAAGTAGGGCGCACCGCTTTCGCTGTGACGCACCACAAAAATGTCGGCAGCCATGGCCGACAGGTTGGCAATGGTGTCGAGCAGGCTCTCGCCTTTGGAGGCCGAGCTGCGCGCAATGTCAAGGTTGATGACATCGGCACTCAGGCGCGTGGCGGCAATCTCGAACGTGGTGCGGGTGCGGGTGCTGTTTTCAAAAAACAGGTTGAACACGCTTTTGCCGCGCAGCAGCGGCACTTTCTTCACTTCGCGGTCGCTCACACTCACGAAATTGGCCGCCGTGTCGAGGATGTGCGTCAGGATGTCTTTGGACAGCCCTTCGGTGGACAGCAGGTGAATGAGCTCGCCGTTCTTGTTGAGCTGCGGGTTGCGGTTGATTTTCATGGCAGGGGTCACCAAACGGCGGGGATCACAAAACGGACGTGGCTGACGGTGTGGGGGCATCCACCGCAAAGCTGAGCTGGCCCTGCTCGTCACGCGCCAGCTGCAAAGACTGGCCAGCAGGCAAGGTGATGCGTGCGGCTGACCATTCGGCTTCGACAGGCAACTGCCGCCCACCACGGTCCACCAGCACCATCAGGCTGACCTGAGCGGGGCGACCGTGGTCGAACAGCTCGTTCAGCACGGCGCGGAGGGTGCGGCCGGTGTAGAGCACGTCGTCCAGCAACAGCACATGGGCACCGTTCACGTCGAAGCTCAGGCGGGTTTGCACCGAAGTGGCCAAGCCACGGCGGGCAAAGTCGTCGCGGTGCATGACCGACGAAATGATGCCGGGGTCGGTGCCCAGGCCCAGGTCGGTTTTCAGGCGCTGGGCCAGCCACACACCGCCCGAAGCAATGCCGACCAGTTGCACAGGGTGGCCCACCTGCACCAGCCAGCCCCGTACGTGGCGCAGCAGCGATTGGTACAGCACCTCGGCCTCCAGGTGGATTGACATGCCGGCTGGGGTTGGGTTCAAGGCAAGCTCCTCAAAAACTGTTCAAGAATGATGCAGGCCGACACCGCATCGGCATCGGCTGCGCCCAGCGAGTGGGCTTCGGTGGTGCTGTAGCGCTCGTCCACCTCGTACACGGTCAGCTTGGTGCGCTCGCGCAACTGGTTGGCAAATTTGCGGGCGCGTTTGGTGTTGTCGTGGGCAGCCCCATCGGGGTGAAAGGGCACGCCCACCACCAGGGCATCGGGCTGCCACTCTTTCACGCGCTTCACCACCGCCAGCAGCTGCGCTTCGCCACTGGCCTTGATGGTCGGCTGCGGGCTGGCGCTCTGGGTGATGCGGTTGCCCGACGCCACACCGGTGCGTTTTTGCCCGTAGTCGATGGCCAGGAACAACTGGTGCCGCAGTGGCACGTCAACCGGCCCGGCCAGGTTGGCCCCTTCGGGCACCTTGGGTGCACTCATGAATGGCCCGCCTCGGGCGAAATCATCCACGCCTGCAGGCCCAGCAGCCCAAGGGCTTCGTCGTAGCGGCGCTCGATGGGCACATCGAAAATGATGTCGGGTCGCGCCTCGACGGTCAGCCAGCTGTTCTCAGCCAGTTCGGACTCCAGTTGCCCCTGCCCCCACGAGGCATACCCAAGCGACACGAACACCCGTTTCGGCCCGGCACCCGAGGACATGGCCTCCAGCACATCGCGCGAGGTGGTCATTTCAAGCCCCCCAGGGATGGACAGGGTGGACGCGTAGACAGATGCTGTCATGGCCTCCCCTGCCACAGCGTCGTGCAGCACGAACCCGCGCTCGGTCTGCACCGGCCCGCCATGAAAAACGGGTTGGCTGGCCAGATCCGGCCGGTCCAGCGGCAGTTCGACCTTGTCAAACAGGTTGGAGAGGCGAATATCAGACGGTTTGTTGACCACGAGTCCCAGCGCACCCTTTTCGCTGTGCTCGCACATGTACACCACGCTTCGGCCGAACATGTCGTCTTCCATGCCAGGCATGGCAATGAGGAAATGGTTGGTCAGGTTGATGGCAGCAATTTCCTTGGTCATCCTTCGATTTTAAGGGCGGGCACCCGTCGAAATGGGTTTGCACCGGGATTGCGGCAAACCCTTCTTCGCGCAGACGGGTTTAACCTGCGTCACACTGATCGCCCAACTGATTTTTATCCGCCATGCCATCCACACCTGCTCACCGATATGACCGCGGCCTGATGTGGTTCCGCCGTGATTTGCGTGTCTCCGACAACGCCGCGCTGTACCACGCACTGAAAGCCTGCAAGCAGGTCTGGTGCGTGTTCGTGTTCGACACGGACATCCTGGCCACGTTGCCGCGCGCCGACCGGCGGGTGGAGTTCATCCATGCCTCGCTGCGGGATCTGGACGACCAACTGTGCAGCCTGGGCTCTGAGGCAGGCACCGCCGACGTGCACCTGCATGTGTGCCACGGCCCTGCTGTGCAAGAGGTGACCCACCTGGCCCACACGCTGGGTGTGCAGGCTGTGTTCGCCAACCACGACGACGAACCCGACGCACTGGCCCGCGATGCACGCGCCCTGGGCGCGCTGGCGCACCACGGCACGATGTTCCACACCTACAAGGATCATGTGATATTCGAGCGGCAGGAGGTGCTGACACAACAGTCACGCCCGTTTGCCGTGTTCACACCCTACAAACAGGCGTGGCTGCGGACGCTGGACGATTTCCAGCTCAAGGCGTATCCCACGCGGCGTTACGCCGCATCGTTGGCACCGGCGCCCCTGGCCACCCTGCCCACCCTTGACGACTTGGGCTTCGAGACCACGAACCTGACGCAACTGCGCATCCTGCCGGGTAGCGAGGGGGCAGCCACGCTGCTGGAGGATTTTCTGCAGCGCATCGACCACTATGACCACGCCCGCGACTTTCCTGCGGTCAAAGGCCCCAGCTACCTGGGCGTACACCTGCGTTTTGGCACGGTGTCGATCCGACTGTTGGCGCGCACGGCCTACGCCCTGCATGCCCTAGGAAACAACGGTGCCAGCGTGTGGTTGAGCGAGCTGATCTGGCGCGACTTCTACCACCAGATAATGGCCAATCATCCGCACGTGGTGAGCCAGTCGTTCAAACCGGCCTATGACGCCATCAAGTGGGAACACGGCAAGCATGCGGATGCCCTGTTTGCCGCGTGGTGCGAGGGCCGAACGGGCTATCCGTTGGTGGATGCGGCCATGGCCCAGCTGAACCAGACCGGCTACATGCACAACCGGCTGCGCATGGTGGTGGCCAGCTTCCTGTGCAAAGACCTGGGGCTGGACTGGCGCAGGGGCGAACGCTATTTCGCCGAAAAGCTCAATGACTTTGACCTGGCCGCCAACAACGGTGGCTGGCAGTGGGCCAGTTCAAGTGGTTGCGACGCGCAACCGTACTTCCGCATCTTCAACCCGGTGAGCCAAAGCGAACGCTTCGACCCACAAGGGCGTTTCATCCGGCGTTATGTGCCCGCACTGGCTGGGCTGCCACACCCGGCCATCCACGCACCGTGGACGGCCAAGCCATTGGAACTTGCATCAGCCGGCATCGAGCTGGGCACAACCTACCCGCTGCCGCTGGTGGACCATGCCACCGCACGCAACCAGACACTGTTACGTTACGCGGTGGTCAAGCAACCGGCGTGACCTCAGAGAGCCAGGTCGACAGTCTGCGTGCAGTACTGGCGCACCCAGTGCAGCAATTCGTCTTCGGAATACGGCTTGCCCAGGTAATGGTCCACCCCCAACTGGCGGGCATGCTCGCGGTGCTTTTCGGCGATGCGCGAGGTGATCATGATGACCGGCAGGTCGGCCAGACGGGCATCTGACCGGATGTTGCGCACCAGATCGAACCCGTCCATGCGTGGCATTTCGATGTCGGACAGCACCACGGCAGGCCGCTCGGCCTGCAGCTTTTCGAGTGCTTGCAAACCGTCTGCCGCCAGCGTCACACGGTAGCCCTCGCGCACCAGCAGCCGTTGCGTAACGCGACGCACCGTGATGGAGTCGTCCACCACCAGCACCAATGGTGGCTGCCCCATAGCGGCCGCGGCGCGTGCCTCGTCTGCCGCCCCTTGCGACTGCTTGGCCGCAGCGGTGCCAGGTACACGGGGTGGTTCGCCCTGCGCCAACCAGGCGCGAACCTGATCGCCATACAGCGCGGACAACGCCACCGGGTTGTAGATGAGCGACACCGCACCCGAGGCCAGCACCGTGGTGGCCGCCAAGCCAGGCAAACGTGACAGCTGTGGCCCCAGGTTCTTGACCACCACCTCCTGGTTGCCCAGCACCTCGTCCACATGCAGGGCCACGCGCTGCGCTGCGCTTCGGAAAATCACCACAGGGTAAGTGCGCCCTGGCCCCATGTCGCTGTGGCGCGACATCTGCAGCAAGGCCCCCGCCCAGTAGAACGGGACGGGTACACCGGCGACCACCAGGCTGCCAGACGCATAGGCGGCTTCCAGCTCAGCCTGGTTGACGCGGCGCACCACCTCGACCAAGCCCGATGGCACGCCCATCGAAAAGTCACCCGACCGCACCATGACGACCTGGGTGACCGCCGTGGTGAGCGGCAGCACCATGTGGAAATGTGTGCCCTGCCCGGCCACGGTCCGGGTTTCGACCCGTCCGCCCAAACCCACCACCTCGGACCGGACCACATCCATGCCAATGCCTCGCCCGGCAAGGCCCGTGACCTCGGTGGCCGTGGTCAGGCCGGGAGCAAATATCAATTGCGCCACCTCGGCGTCGCTGGCAGGCAGCCCTGGCTGCAGCAGGCCAAGTGCCTCGGCCTTGGCACGGATGCTGGACAGGTTCAAGCCCTGCCCGTCGTCAGAGAATGCCACTGACACGTCGTTGCCTTCGTGCGACAACGCCACCGTGATGTGTCCTTCGGGTGATTTGCCGACTGCCACACGCTCGTCAGCGGGTTCGATGCCGTGCACCACGCAGTTGCGCAGCAGGTGCTCGAAAGCAGGGGTCATGCGGTCGAGCACGCCACGGTCCATTTCGATGGAACCGCCCACGATGTCGAGCCTGACTTGCTTGCCCGATTCTTTGGACGCCTGGCGCACCACACGGTAGAGCCGGTCGGCAATGCCTTCAAATTCAACCATGCGGGTGCGCAGCAGGTCGCGCTGCAATTCGCGGGTCTGTCGTGCTTGTGCCGCCAAACCGTCCTCGGTGGCATCCACCGCGCGCTGCAGGTTGCGCTGCACAGTGGCCACATCGTTGACCGACTCGGCCATCATGCGGGTCAGTTCCTGCACACGCGTGAAGCGGTCGAACTCCAGCGGATCGAAGGTCTGGTTCGCATCCTTGGTTTGTGCCATGCGTGACTGCATCTGACTTTCGGCCTGCAACTCGATGTCGCGCAACTGGTGGCGCAGGCGGTCGAGGTTGGCAGTCAGGTCATTCAACGAACCCCGCAGCTGCCCCAGCTCGGCCTCCATCTTGGAGCGGGTGATCATGACCTCACCCGTCTGGTTGACGAGCCGGTCAAGCAGTTCAGGCCTGACTCGCACTGCAGCAGAGGTGGCCCCCTGCACCACCGGCATGGGCAACCGTGCCGCCGCCAGACTGCCATCAACAGGCTGCGAGCCCCCCGCACCGGCAAAGGGCGGTGTACCCACAGCCACTTCAGCATCGGCCAGCACCGCAACAGGTACTTCGGCTGCCGTGGTGATGCGGTGCTCCACCGCCACGTCATCGGGCAAGCGAAGGGCATCGAGGCGGGCAACCAGCTCATCGCAACTGGCCAGCAAGGGTTCGATCAACGCACCCTCGGCCACATCCGAACCCAGGCGCTCGGCCTGGGTTTCCATGCGGTGGGCCATTTCTCCCAACCGCAGCGCCCCAGCAAGACGGGCGCTGCCTTTGAGCGTGTGCAGATTGCGCAGCACCTCGACCCGCGCAGACCCGTTTTCAGGCCGTGCAGCCCACTGGCGCAAGGCAGCGCCCAGGCGCGGCAACAGCTCCTGCGCCTCTTCGTCAAAAATCTGGAACAGGTCGGCATCGAGTGTGTCCACCGCGTCGATGTCATCGTCAACCGATGCCACTTTTGCGGGCGCTGCCTGCACGCCTTCAGCGTGTGCAACGGGCTTGTCCGTCGCAACGGGCAAGGCAATCGGCATGGGGGTGCCGCTGGCATCGGCAGGCAACGCGACGGGCACATCGCCCGTGTCAGCAGGTTGCTCGTGGAGCCAGGCATTGGCAACCTCGTCACCCAGGTCATCGGCAACCACGGCCGGTTCATCTGTCACCTGCGGCCGGTGCACCAACGCCTCCAGGGCAGGCACGAGGTCGGGTGTCGGCTCTTTCAGGAAACCCGCTGCGAACTGGTGCAACAGGCGGCGCATGTCTTCTGCGGCCCGAACATACAGATCAGCTTCGTCTGCGGCAGCCATTTGCCCATTGACAGCAGCATGTGCAATGGCTGCATCGAGTGCATGCTCTAGCGCCCTGGCCAAGCCCGACAGCGAGTCGAAACCCACTGCAGCCGAAGCGCCAGCCAGCGAATGCGCCAGCACCGCCGTGCCATCAGGCACGGGTTGCGATGAATGCTCCAGTGACCATTCGCCAAGCTCGTGGTTGAGGCGACGGGACCATTCGTCGGCCTCGTTCAGGTAAACGTTGAACAGCTTGACACCGATTCGCAACGGGCCAATGACCTTGGTGTCGTCATCGGCGTCGAACGCCAGCGACACAGGTTCTGGCTCGGGTTCGACACCGAAATCGAGATCGAAGTCCAAGTCAGCGGTGTCGGCTGACGAGGGCTCAGGCGACGCGGCTTCGACACCTCCTGGCTGCGCTGCCATGTCAGCAATGTCCAGTGCGGGTGCGAGGGCCACCTCTTCCACCACGGCTGACACCGGCGCATCGGGGAAATCGAATTGGAAATCGGCCAGATCCAGTTCGGTGACTTCGAGATCGCCCGGCGCGGCATTGAGCACAGCCTCATCGGCATCTTCCACATCGAAGGCGTCACCGGGGACATCGAGAGCAGATGTCTGCGCTTCGGCCACCACAGGTGGGGCAGCGTCACCGTCCAGTGGCACATCCCAATCGAAGTTGAAATCGGGTGTCTGGTCCCCTTCCGAAGCAGCACTGCCAGCGTCTGGTTCTGCATCTGCGCCCACCTGGGCACTGTCCACGACAGTGGGCGCAGACTCATCCAGTGCCAACATGCTGTCAAGATCGATCGACAGCATGTCGCTGGCATCAGCCGCATGCACGTCACTTGGCGCGTCGGCTTCGGGGTCAGCTGACGACCCGGGCTCAGCGTCCGGCACATCCGCTGCAATGGCTTCAGGTACCACAGGCAGTTCTGTGGCGAATGCGGTCACGGCCAGCGGTTCGTCAGCCAAGTCCATGGGCTCATCGACGAGCTCATCGGCAAACAAAGCCATCAGGTCGGGGACGTCATCAACCGGGGGAGCGGCAACATCCGCAGGCTCGGATTCAGCAAACACACCAGGTGCCAAGCCGGTTGTTTCGTCTGTATCGCCCTCATTGACCTCAACGACTGCCGCGACCTCTTCGCGGACGGTCGCTGCGGTATCCGGCTTGTTCAGCGGCAGGCGTTCGCCCCGTTCACGCATCGCTTCGGATGCCAACGCAAATGGCTCAGCCTGCCAGTTGCCCCGGCTGTGCGCAGCGATGTCATCCACCCATTGCGACAGAGATTGCAATGCGTCGGCGCACAACTCGCACAACTCGGTCGAGGCTGGCTTGAAGGCGGCCAGCCAGGCGTTCATCACCTGCTCCATGGCCCATGCGGCATCACCGAACTCGGTCAGCCCCACCATCCGTGAACTGCCCTTGAGCGTGTGAAACGCGCGGCGAAGCGTGGTTTTGTCACCCAGGCTGTCGGGCTGCTTTGACAACGTCTGCGTGGCAGCCAAACCTGCCCGGATCACGTCACGCGCTTCTTCCAGGAAGATGTCGAGCAAGTCGTCTTCGACGATATCGTCTTCGCTGTCCGATGGCGCGGGTTCAACCTCAGGGGCGGCCATGGCAGCCAAACCCGCCAGCGCCGTGGCATCCATAGGGGATGCGAACGGTGTGTCCATGGCGGCCACCGCCGTGGCGGCATCGCGCGCCGCCTGTGCCAGGGGCGTGTTATCAGCCAGTGCCGCCTGTTCTGCCAGGCCATCGAGGCGCACAGTCAAATCTGCCAAGTCGGTTGCATTGGGCGTGCCCTGGGCAGCCTCCGCCACACTCTGAATGGCCTGTTCCACCTGCGTTACCAGCGGAGGCTGCAAAACGGGTATGGCGGCCACAACGGGTTTTGGAGCCGCTCGACCCATGACGGGACGCAACTCACCCTGCTCGGCATCGAACACGAACAGCTTCTTCGCCAGCGCAGGCTGGTAGTTCAGCATGTCGATCAGGAAGCTCAGTGCACTGAGGTTGTTCGCCAAGCGGCTGAAGGTGCCGGCCTCGCGGGCGCGCTCCACGTCAATTTCATCGACCAGCATGGTCTCGACATTGCCACGCATGTGTGCGACGGCGGTGGCGGCCTGGTCTAACCCCAAGACTGACAATACACCACGCATCTGTGCCAGCTTGTGCGGCACGGGCCCCAGCAATGTCTTGTCGGACGGGTCGCGCGAAAACTGGTCCAGGTCACGCTCCAGCTCGGAAAGGTTGACCTTCAACTCCCCAACGACGCTGCCCATCGTCTGCTTGTCGCTGACCTTCCGGTACAACACCTCCATCCATTGCTCCAGCGGCTGGGATGCCATGCCAGCATGGGCACTGTCCACCCGGCTGGCCATTTGGGCCATCCGCTCAGGCAAAGCCGCATCGGTCGCGTCGATGTCCTGCAGCAATGCCTCAAGGTACAGGATGGCAGTCGCCACCTCCATGCCCAGTTCGGGCGCAGGCACTTGTCCAGCGCCGGAGGACTCGACCGCCCGTACCAGCGATCGACCCAGAGGCTCCGCCGCAGGCAGGATTTTTTGCAGCGAGTCGGCCACCAAAGACAGCTGATCGCTCACCTGGCGGGCCTTGTCCAGATCGCCACCCGACAGCAACGACCAGCCTTCTTTGGCCGCATTGACACGCCGCCGCGCCTGCGCCAGCAACGCCGGGTCAAACTTGCCCAGTGTTTGCCGCTCGTAGTCCAGCGACGACAGGCTGGGGGCACCCAGGCTGCTGCGAACCGCGCTCAACCACGGGGTGGGCAGCGTATCCTGTTCACGGGCCAGGGCCGCGAAAAAGCACAGGTCGTGCAACAGCGCCGACGACACATCCGGCTTGGCCTGAGACTGTGCGGTGTACTGCAACAGAATGCGCGAGGCTGCGCGCTTGACATACACATCGGGTGGCAACAGGTTGTGCTGCACCGCTTCGAAATACGCGGCCGCGGCCAGCCAGAACGTCCTCAACGGCCCGGCCTCCGCCCCCGTGGCCAACCCTGCACACGTGGTGACCATGTGAGTCGCAGCAATGGGGTGCAGGTTTTTGATGACGTGCAGCACATAGCGGTCAAACCGTGAACGCACGTCGACGCCGGGCGTCAGCGCAGGCACGGCCATGCCATCAGGCAAGGTGAACACCGGATGAGCGTCAGGTGCTTCCCACAAATCAGCAGGGTGAATGCGTTGGGCAGCAGCCAGTTCCTGCACATCGCGGTACTGCGGAAACAGGGCAACCGGACTGACCTGCTTGCCATGCAGCACAGCTTCCAGGTACTCGATCAGGCCAAAACCAGCCCGCTCGACCTTGGACACGGCCGCCTCGTTGCACGTCACAGGCCGACTGAGGAAGCGCTGAACTGCGCCTTCCATGCCACGCACCACACTGGCTGCAGCATGAAACCCAACCATTTCCAGCGCCCCCACCACCTGGTGCAACTGTGACCGGGCCACACGCAATGGCGATGGATCGGCAGCGGACAGGTCAGACTCCCGCGCATCGGCCACCTCGAGAGCGAACCGTTTGAGGGCCTTGTTGGCGCTGTCGAGTGACTTGCGCAACTCATCGAAAACCCAGGCAAGGGGCCCCAGGTCGCTGGCACTGCCAGCCTCAGACGGGGAAGACAGGTGGGTGGGTTGCGTGAATTGCATAGGGCAGTTCCGACGGGAATGGGCCCTGGCCGCACCTGACAACAACGGTCAGGTGCGACCAGGGACTCAGGTGATCTTGAAACGCGCCACAGACTGCCGCAACTCTTCGGCCATGCGCGACAGTTCACGGACCTGCTGGGCAGTGGACCGGGTGCCTTCGCCCGTTTGCTCGGTCACCGCAAAAATGTGCTGGATGTTGCCCGCCACCTCGTTGGCCGATTCGGCTTCCTGCGAGGCAGACTCGGAAATGTCTTCAATCAGCAAAGCCAGGCGGCGCGACACGGCGTCGATTTCGGACAGCGCAGAACCTGCGTTGTCCGACAGCTTGGCCCCCTCGACCACGCCCTGCGTGGATCGCTCCATAGCCGCCACCGCGTCCTGCGTATCAGTCTGAATGGCTTTCACCAGCGCAGCAATCTGGCGCGTGGCATCTGCCGAGCGTTCAGCCAGACGCTGCACTTCTTCGGCCACGACCGAGAAGCCGCGCCCGGCTTCGCCAGCTGACGCAGCCTGGATGGCAGCGTTCAACGCCAGCACGTTGGTCTGTTCGGTGATGTCGGAAATCAGCTCGGTGATTTCACCGATCTCCTGCGACGATTCACCCAGGCGCTTGATGCGCTTGGATGTTTCCTGGATCTGGTCCCGGATGGCATTCATACCGCCGATGGCGTTCTGTACCGCCTGCAACCCCGACTCGGCAGCCTGCAGCGACTGACGCGCCACTTGAGCCGATTCCTGCGCCTGCGAAGACACCAAGTTGATGCGCTGAGCCATGTCCAACACAGACTGGCCTGTGTCCCGGATCTCGCGCAGCTGTTCGGACGAGGCTGCCAGCAGTTCTGTGGACGTGTTTTCCACCAGCGATGTGGTTTGCGCCACCCGTGCGGCCGTGTTCTGCACGTTGCCCACCAGCGAGCGCAACTCTTCCACGGTGTAGTTGACCGAGTCAGCGATGGCACCGGTGATGTCTTCGGTCACGGTGGCTTCCTGCGTCAGGTCGCCTTCGGCCACCACCTGCAATTCGTTCATCAACCGCAAAATGGCCGCCTGGTTTGCGTCGTTGACACGTTTGGCCTCCTGCTCCAGGCCCACGGCGTGCAGACGCTGCTGCTCGGCAGCCCCCTGGCGGATTCGGCTGTCCTGCAACTGCACAAACGCCAAACCACCCGCCGCGCCCAGTGCAAACAGCGCAGACACCGCCAACACCAGCAATTGCACACCACCCAAACCTGTCTGACCGGACAACCCCGCTTGCAACTTCTCCAAGCCCAGCCGCAAGGGCTCGCTTTCAGTCACGATGGTCGCCTGTGCTTCGCGTGCAGCCACAAGTCCTTGCAAATTGCCCAAGATGGCACCGGCCTCAGTCCGAGTGGTTTCGTACAGCTTGATCAACGCTTCCAGCTGTTCTCTGACCTGGGCATCCGATGCAGGGGCCAGACGCAACTCGGCACTGCCTTTCAGCAACCCTGTGGCGATTTCACGGAATGAATTCAGGTCTTTGCCCAACAAAAAAACCGCTTCGGGGCTCACGCCCTCCATCGTCAGAAATTCGTTGGCCGACTTGCCGATGCGCTGGGTCAACATGACCAGCTGACCAGCTGCGGAAATTTCGGCAGCAGGCGAGTTTTGCTGAAGTTTGAGAGATGAGACCGTTTCAGCCACCTCCAGCAGGTCTGACGACTGGCGGTTGATGGCGCGCAACGCATCACCCACCTTCAGCAAGGTTTTTTCCTGACCCAACACGACGGCTGCATTCTTTTCGGCGTTGTCCACAAGTGGTGCCAGCGCTTCCATCTCGGGGGCATACGTACCGGACAAGGCATCGAGCGACATGGACGCGTCGCCCTGCTGCAAACCACGCAAGGTTTTACCCAGCACGCTGCTGCTGTCCTGCACCTCTTTGAACGCAGACGGGCTGCCCACCAGCGCCTGCGACACGCTCTTGGCAAGCCGTTGCGACTGCATCAGCGCCTGCCCCGTCGATGCCACCTGCTGACTGACCTTGTCGGCCGAACCCAGGGTCATCAGCGTCACGCCGCCCAGCACCACCAGTCCCAGCGCCAGCAGCACAGCCAGCGCCCGCTGGTGCTGCACAGCGGTCCGCCGCCCCAGCAAAGGCAGGGCGACGAGTGCCTGCGCATCGTCATCCGGGTCCATGCGCGACTCCATCGGGTCGGGATGCCTTCCCTGCCTGGTGGGCTGCGGTGCCACGATGCTGACCCCCGCGTCGGACACCACGGAGTCTTCCAGTGTGTTGACGTCCGACTTCCCGCCCAACAGAGTTTTCAACTGATCCATCAACGACATGTCGCACCCAATCCAGAGGTTGTGGGCAGCCCGATCAGGCCACCACACTCAAAAAGGCTGGCCATGCGGCCAGTGCCTGCAGGTTCAACTCCTGCCATTGCTCACCGTGCGTGTCCGTCAGACGTTGAGCGAATACCGGCAAATCGGATGCCACACGCGGTACCGCGCTCACAAACATGTTGACACCTCGCAACCCCACCAACTTGTCCACCCACAGCGCGGCATTCACGCCCAGCGCCTGGTTCAAAGCCACCAGCTTGGCCTCAGAACCGCCTCCAGGGCAACCAGTCGTCAGCAAGTCGCCCTGCAGCAGCCCTCCCAGATCGACCACACCCATCAACCCGCCGCGCAATGCTGCCACCCCCAGAAACCAAGGCAGGGTGTAGGGCACACGCTGCACAAAGGGCACTGGGAAGATCTCGCCAGCATGCACCAACGGCAACAGATAACGTTGCCCTCTCGCCTCGACGGCCAGCCAAGACGCGTCAGAACCGCCCTCTCTGGCCTCGGCCAGGCGCGATGCCAGCCGCTCCTGCAGCGCCTTCAGCGATTGGCGTTGGTTGCTGGCCACAGCGGTCAGCCCAGCGCCTGTATTTTCGACAGCAGCTCTTTGCCGTCCACGGGTTTGGTCACGTAGTCACGTGCACCCTGACGCATGGCCCACACCCTGTCGGTTTCCTGGTTTTTGCTGGTGCACATGATGATGGGCATGCCCGCAAACTGCGGGTCGCGGGAGATCGCGCGGGTCAACTGGAAACCGTTCTGGCCGGGCATGACCACGTCCATCAGCACCAGATCGGGCTTGTGATCGGCCAAGCTTCGCATGGCCTCGTCGGCACTGTCCGCCGTGCGCACGGAAAATCCATTGCGTGACAGCAAATCTGACAGCACCATGAGTTCGGTTTTGGAGTCGTCAACAACCAGTATGTGTTTGATAGGCATCACTGTCCTCCCGCATGGGTTGTGCCGTACTGCGCCACGGCCTGCAGCAGCTGGTCTTTGGTAAAGGGTTTGGTCAGGTAGTCCTGCGATCCGACCATGCGGCCGCGGGCCTTGTCAAACACCCCATCTTTGGACGACAGCATCACCACTGGTGTATCGGTGAAGCGCTCGTTGCGTTTGATGATGGCGCACGTCTGGTAGCCGTCGAGCCTGGGCATGAGGATGTCGCAAAAAATCAGGTCGGGCACGCAATCGCTGATTTTGGAGAGCGCGTCGAACCCATCCTCGGCCAGCACCACCTCATGGCCACCTTGCTTGAGGAAAATTTCGGCACTGCGCCGGATGGTGTTGGAGTCGTCCACCACCAGTATCTTGAGAGGCGAACCGTTCATGTCTGTGTCTCCTCCGGCACGAGGCCTCGCCCGTCTGCCTGCCACAGGCAGGTACAGTGAGGCAAAGCAAGCTGATTGACCATGTCAGATCTGGACCATTTCGAAGTCTTCCTTGCGGGCTCCGCATTCAGGGCACACCCAGTTCATGGGCAACTGTTTCCAAGGGGTGCCGGGGGCAATGCCATCGTCTGGCAAACCCGCTGCTTCGTCGTAAATCCACCCGCAAATCAGGCACATCCAGGTTTTGGGCTCAGTCATGTCAGCGGTGGGGTTGGTCTTAAAATGTGATTCATTGTATAGACAGCCTACCCTGGCTTTGGCTCTTGTCAGCGCCAGCTTGTCGCGAAACGGCAACTGGGTCTGAACCATCAGGCACCCCCTGCCACACACATGACACAAGCCTCCCCTGCACACACCGACACCTCCGAAGAAACGCCCGTCTCGTTGCCCTGCGTGATGGCGTTCAATGCGAACGACCCCAGCGGTGCCGGTGGGCTGTCTGCCGACCTGACCACCATTGCATCGGCATCGGGCCATGGGCTGCCGGTGGTCACCGGCACCTACGTGCGCGACACCACCGAAATACGCGAACACTTCGCTTTCGACGAAGACGTGGTTGACGAACAAGCCCGTTGTGCGCTGGAAGACATGACGGTCATGGCCTTCAAGGTCGGCTTTCTGGGCAGTGCCGAGAACGTCAGCACCGTGGCGGAAATTGCCAGCGACTACCCTGAAGCACCTGTTGTGGCCTACCTGCCAGACCTGTCATGGTGGAATGAGCTGGCCATTGACAACTACCTTGACGCCATGGCCGAGCTGCTGCTACCGCAGGCCACCGTGCTGGTCGGCAACCACAGCAGCCTGTGCCGCTGGTTGCTGCCCGATTGGGAGGCCGTCAAGCCACCTGGCCCCCGAGACATCGCGCGCGCAGCGGCCATTCATGGCACGCCGTATGTGCTGGTGACCGGTTTCAATGCCGCCGATCAGTACCTGGAAAGCCACCTGGCCTCACCAGAAACGGTGCTGGCCACAGCGCGGTATGAACGCTTCGACGCGACCTTCACAGGCGCTGGCGACACGCTGTCGGCCGCACTGGCCGCCCTGCTGGCCGCCGGTGCCGACTTGCAAACCGCTGTGGCCGAAAGCCTGACCTACCTGGACCAGTGCCTGGACGGCGGCTTCCAACCCGGCATGGGCCACGCCGTACCCGACCGGATGTTCTGGGCACATGACGAAGACGAGAGCGACGACCCGGATGCCGAAGATGACGCGGGCACGACCGCTATCGACTTCCCATTGGACAACACGCGCCACTGAGCCACCGCCCGCACCGTTCCACAGACAGCAAGCGTTCCGTCCTCAAAATTTAATTGATAAAAACAGGCCTCACCGCTTTGTTGCATTGACTTTCAAGCTACATCTTCCAACATGACCACCATCGACCGCAACCAGCAACTGTTTGACCGCGCCAAAGCTCTGATTCCCGGCGGCGTGAACTCCCCCGTGCGCGCCTTCAAGGCCGTGGGTGGCACGCCACGCTTCGTTCGGCGGGCGCAGGGCGCGTACTTCTGGGATGCCAACGGCAAACAGCACATCGACTACATCGGCTCCTGGGGCCCCATGATCCTGGGCCACGGCCACCCGGCGGTGGTGGAAGCGGTACAAAAAGCGCTGCTGGAAGGCTTCAGCTTCGGGGCCCCCACCGAACGCGAGGTGGAGCTGGCCGAAGAAATCATCAAGCTGGTGCCCAGCTTGGACATGGTGCGCCTGGTCAGCTCGGGCACCGAAGCGGGCATGAGCACCATCCGCCTGGCGCGCGGCGCCACCGGCCGCAAAACCATCATCAAATTCGAGGGCTGCTACCACGGCCATGCCGATGCGCTGCTGGTCAAAGCCGGTTCGGGCCTGGCCACCTTTGGCAACCCCACCAGTGCCGGGGTGCCGCCCGAGGTGGTGCAGCACACACTGGTGCTGGAATACAACAACGTGGCGCAGCTGGAAGCCGCGTTTGCCGAGCACGGCCCCGACGTGGCCTGCCTGATCATCGAGCCCATTGCAGGCAACATGAACTTTGTGCGTGCATCGGTGCCCTTCATGACCCGCTGCCGCGAGCTGTGCACCCAGCACGGCGCGCTGCTGGCGTTTGACGAGGTCATGACCGGTTTCCGCGTGGGCCTGGGCAGTGCGCAAGGTGTGTACGCCAGCCTGATTCCCGGTTTCGAGCCTGACATGACGGTGATGGGCAAGGTCATTGGCGGCGGCATGCCGCTGGCGGCCTTCGGCGGCAAACGCGCCGTGATGGAACAGCTGGCCCCGTTGGGCGGTGTGTACCAGGCCGGCACGCTCAGCGGCAACCCGGTGGCCACCGCCTGCGGCCTGGCCACACTGAAAGAAATCCAGAAACCCGGTTTCTTCGAGGCTTTGAGCGCCCGCACCCAAAGCCTGACGGCAGGCCTGCAAAGCGCAGCCAATGCAGCTGGCGTGCCCTTTGCCACCGACAGCCAGGGCGGCATGTTCGGCTTCTTCCTGATGGACACGCTGCCGCAGAACTACGCCACCGTCATGACCACCAGCAACAGCCGGTTCAACACCTTCTTCCACGGCATGCTGGACCGTGGCGTGTACTTTGCACCCGCACTGTACGAAGCCGGTTTTGTGAGTGCAGCACACACTGAAGCAGATGTACAAGCCACGGTGAACGCGGCGGCCGAGGTGTTTGCCACGCTTTGATCGCGCGGCGTCGTCGTCGGCCCGACTGACTCCGCTGTCGGGCCGCTCCGGTGCGTGCGTCGGACACGTCAGCCGCTGCTGGCGGCTATCGTCATGCCATCTTCGTCAGGCCGCGCTTTTCCATGGCCACCAGCAGGTGGTTGCGGACGGTCTTGAGCAAGGTCATTTCTTTTTCGCTCAGCACCAGGCTGCCGGCCTGTTGCCGATCGGCATACAGAAGACCGTGAACGGTGGCGTGCTGTGCCAAGGGCAACAACACGAACGTTTTGGCCCCCACTTTCTGCTGATACCAGGGCGGCAGACGCTTGCCAA
Source organism: bacterium (assembly GCA_030824555.1). Taxonomy (GTDB): domain Bacteria; phylum Pseudomonadota; class Gammaproteobacteria; order Burkholderiales; family Burkholderiaceae_C; genus UBA2334. Next base: position 13,356 of record JAVBXK010000083.1, on the reverse strand, counting down.
TGGCCGGGTCTGCCGTGTCGGAAATGAGCGCGTCTTTGGCATTGAGGCACAACACGCTGAACAGGTCCGAACTGCCACCCAACGGCACGTGAAACGCCCCAATGACCGTTGCAGCGCGTGCGCCCGACCCCACGTGTCCACGCAAATGGCCATGCTCGGGATCGCGCATACACACGATGACGCGCTGCACCAGCAGCGCCTCGGTCAGGTCAGCCATCAGCTGCTCCAGCACGTGCTCCAACGGTGCGTAAGAGTTTGCTGCTTCCGCCAACCCTTTGAGGGCATGACCCAGCCCTTGTGCGATGCGGTCAGGCCCTCTGACGCTGGGTGGGCGCTTGGGTTGGAAGCCAGAATCAACCGACTTGGCTGCAGCACTGCCAGCACCACCGACATCAGGCTGGATACCCAGTAACGCCGAAATGTCAGCCCATTTGTCCATAGCCAGCTCACCCAAAGCGGGCAAAGACTCTGGATCCAATTTCAAGGCAACGGCCATGGATTGACCAAAACGGTGCATGCATTCATCACGCGCGGCGATCACCTCCTCGACCTTGCCCGTTTTGGGTAACGCATGCAGCGCAACCGACAAGTCAGAAGCGGCTGTGCACAGCACACGCAAGTACTCTTCCGGTGTCGCTTCGCGTTCCGGGTCAACCGGGTACAGACACCGCAGATGCTGGGCAAGGTTGTCTGGCCAGCCCCATTGGCGGGCCACTTCCAGGCCCAGCTCTTCCAGCGTCAGGCCCAACACCTCGCGAGAAATGCGCTCGCGAATCTCATGCACTTGCGCGGCACTGGGCCCTAGAGGGGCTTGCTTCACCGCACCGGTGTGCAACGCTGCATTGGCCTCGGCCTGGCGAACCAACTTGGCCACGGCCTCATCCACCTTGGCATGGATAGCCCGTGCATCATTGGGAAAATGCATGGCCACCAGCATCTTGCCCAGGTTCATGAACAGCGCGGTGAGGTACACCGATTCGACATGGCGTGTCGAATGGCACAGCTGCTGCGCCAGCAGCCCCGCCAGCAACGCTTTGCTGCAGGCATGGCGCACCGCCTCACCGTCACGGCCCTTGGGAGCCTTTTCAAACAGCATCAGCGACGCCGCCAGCATGCCCACACTCTCGAACCCCATGAGCGCCACCGCGCGGTCCATGCTGGTGATGCTGCCGCCGCCGACCGACACGTAAAACGCCGCATTGATGATGCGCAGCAACTTGCTCGTCATGCCCACATCGTTGAGCACCAGACCGGAGAGCTGATTCAGGTGGGCCCGGTCCGAACGCGAAATTTTCTGGATGCCGCCAATGGAGTCGCGCAGCGAAGGAAAGTCTGCGTGCTCCGAGATGCGGTGCATGAGCCGCGCCAGCGCTTTCTCGCGCCGCTGCGCCTCGTCAAGCTCGTCATCTTTTTTGGGCTTGGTGTCGGCGACAGGCTCGCCCGCCCCCTCGGTGGGCAGGGCTTCGGAAGTGGGCGCGTTCGGTGCGGTCATGGGTGATTGGCTTTCCGGTCAAGTCAGTATGAGACAGCACACCTTCACCCATGAACAGGGTTGACCCTGCTTCAGTGGCGGAAATGCCGCACGCCGCTGTATACCATGGCCACGCCGCGTTCGTTGGCCGCGTCGATCACTTCCTGGTCGCGCATGCTGCCACCGGGCTGGATGACGCAGGTGGCACCCGCGTCTACCACCACGTCAAGGCCATCTCGGAAAGGGAAAAATGCGTCGCTGGCCACCGCCGTGCCCGCCAGCGACAAACCGGCGGCCTGCGCCTTGATGCTGGCGATACGGGCGGAGTCGAGGCGGCTCATCTGCCCTGCCCCCACGCCCATGGTCATGCCGTTGGCACAGAACACGATGGCGTTGCTTTTCACGTAAGTGGCCACTTTCCAGGCAAACAGCAGGTCTTGCAGTTGCTGTTCAGTGGGTTGCACTTTCGTGACGACTTTCAGGTCAGCCAAGGTGAGTTCGTGGTTGTCGGCGGTTTGCATCAGCAGGCCTGAACCCACGCGCTTCACGTCCACGGCGTTGCGGCCCTGGTCCCAGGCTGTGAGGCTGGCACGGGCCGCAGCGTCGGCACCATACGAAGCAGGCAGCGCAATTTGCAGCACGCGCACGTTGACCTTGGTTTTGAACACGGCCAGTGCTTCAGGAGTGAAGCCGGGGGCCATCAGCACCTCGACAAACTGCTTGGACACTTGTTGCGCCGCAGCCTCGTCCACTGTGCGGTTGAAGGCGATGATGCCGCCAAATGCGCTGGTGGGGTCGGTCTGGAAGGCCTTGCTGTAGGCCTCCAGCGGGTGCGCGCCCACGGCCACGCCGCAGGGGTTGGCGTGTTTGACGATGACGCAGGCAGGCACGTCGAAGCTCTTCACACATTCCCAGGCAGCGTCGGCATCGGCAATGTTGTTGTAGCTCAGCTCTTTGCCTTGCAGCTGCGTGGCGGTGACCAGCGAGCCGGGCGCGGGGTACAGGTCGCGGAAGAAGGCGGCTTGTTGGTGGGGGTTTTCGCCGTAGCGCAGGTCTTGCAGCTTGATGAAGCGGCCGTTGCTTTGCGCGGGGAACAGGGTGCGCACGGGTGCGGCTTCTTGCTCGGGCAGGCCGTTGGACAGGTCGATGGCCGACAAAAAGTCGCTGATGGCGGCGTCGTAATTGCTGATGCGGTTGAACGCGGCCACGGCCAGTTTGAAGCGGGTGGCGTCGGAAACCTGCATGGCGTTCGCGGCCTTGCTGGCCTTCAGCTCGGCCACCACCTTGGCGTATTGGCTGGCATCGGTCAGCACGGCCACGTCTTTCCAGTTTTTGGCGGCGCTGCGCACCATGGCGGGGCCGCCGATATCGATGTTTTCGATGGCATCGGCCAGTGTGCAACCGGCTTTGGCCACGGTCGATTCAAACGGGTACAAGTTGACCACCAGCAGGTCGATGGTGTCGATGCCATGCGCGGCCAGCGCGGCCATGTGCTCGGGCGTGTCGCGGCGGGCCAGCAGGCCGCCGTGCACCTTGGGGTGCAGGGTTTTGACGCGGCCATCCAGCATTTCGGGGAAACCGGTGACCTCGGCCACCTCGGCCACGGGCAGACCGGCATCGGCCAGCAGCTTGGCGGTGCCGCCGGTGGAGATGAGGCTCACGCCCAGGGCGTGCAGCTCGCGCGCCAAGTCGAGAACGCCGGTTTTGTCAGATACAGAAAGAAGGGCTCGCATGGGGGTCAGAGTGGTTTGAAGTTGGAATTGAGAACTTTTTTGGCCTTCACCGCTTTATCCACGGGGAAAGTCAGCTATTGACTCAGGAATTGACGTGTTGAAACCGGGGCCGCAGGCTCATTCGGCCAGGCCGTGCTCCAGCAGTTTTTTGCGCAAGGTATTGCGGTTCAGGCCCAGCCACTGCGCAGCCTTGGACTGGTTGTTCTGCGCCCGGGTCATCACCATTTCAAGCAAGGGCTTTTCGACCGCTTTGACCAGCATGTCGTGCAAATTGGTGGGCTGGCTGCCGCCCAGGTCGTCGAAATACACACGCATGCTTTCGCGCACGCTGTCTTGCAGGTTGGGGTTGCTCATGCGGCCAGCTTCCAGGATTCAAACGTCGGGGTATCGGGGTATCGGGGGGCGCAGGACGTGTGGGGCATCGCGCCGGGCAAATGGCCCAAGGCATCCCATTCGTCAAACAAATCGGTCACGGCGGCCAGCTGTGTGTCGCTGGTGGTGGCGGTGTTGATGCGCTGGCGGCACGCGCTGGCCTGCCACACAGCGGGGTCGGCAAACGATTGCGCATACCAGCCCAGGTGCTTGCGCGCGCTGCGCACACCGGTGTGCTCACCGTACAGCGCGTAGTGCTCCAGCAGGTGGGCCAGCATCCAGTCTTTCAACTCGGCGCGGGTGGGGGGCGGCAGCTCGGTGCCAGTGCCCAGGAAGTGGGCTATTTCGCGGAATATCCACGGGCGGCCCTGCGCCGCACGCCCGATCATGACGGCATCGGCCCCCGTGCGGGCCAGCACGTCGCGCGCCGCTTGCGGGCTGTTCACGTCGCCATTGGCCACCACAGGGATGCGCACCAGGCTTTTGATACGGGCCACAGTATCGTGTTCAGCTTGGCCTTTGTAGCCTTGCTCGCGGGTGCGCCCGTGCACGGTGAGCATCTGCACCCCGGCGGCCTCGGCAGCCAGGGCGATGGTGGGAGCGTTCTTGGCCTGGTCGGCCCAGCCAGTGCGCATTTTCAGCGTCACGGGCACGCCGTGCGGCGCGCAGGCCTGCACCACCGCCTCCACGATGTGCAGGGCCAGGGTCTCGTCTTGCATCAGCGCCGAGCCCGCCCATTTGTTGCACACCTTTTTGGCCGGGCAGCCCATGTTGATGTCGATGATCTGCGCGCCCCGGTCGATGTTGTAGCGGGCGGCATCGGCCATCATGACCGCATCGGTGCCGGCAATTTGCACGGCGATGGGGGCAGCCTCGCCCTCGTGGTTGGCGCGGCGCGAGGTTTTCAGGCTGTCCTGCAAATCGGGACGCGACGTGACCATTTCGCTCACGGCATACCCTGCGCCAAGCTGTTTGCACAGCTTGCGAAACGGCCGATCGGTCACGCCAGCCATGGGCGCGACAAACAGGTTGTTGGGAAGAGTGTAGGGGCCGATGCGCATGCGCGGGTAGGGGTGGGCGGGGCTGCGCATGGGCGGGCGCGATCCGGGGCTTGCTGAAAAAACAGGCACGATTGTATCGGCAGCGCCGACACGATCCTGACACACTCGCCCAGCCCGTTGCAGGGGCAAGTCCGCACGCGACTGCCCAATGCAAGCTGGCTACCTATACTGACCCGCCCTTTTGCCGCCCCCACATGGACACCTGGATACCCCACCTCTTGCAACTTTTCAGCCTGCCCGAAGTGGGGTTGAGCACTGTGTTCGTGGTGGCCCTGGTGTCGGCCACGTTGCTGCCCTTGGGATCCGAGCCCGCCGTGTTTGCACTGGTCAAGCTCAACCCTGAACTGTTCTGGCCCGCTGTGCTGGTGGCCACGGCAGGCAACACCGTGGGCGGTGCCATCAGTTGGGCCATGGGCTACGGCGTGCATGGGGCGGTGCACAAGGTCAAGCCTGCGCTGGAGCGCAGCGCATCTGAATTGAAGGCCTTGCAATGGCTGGAGCACTTTGGCCCCAAGGCGTGTTTGTTGAGCTGGCTGCCCGCCGTGGGCGACCCGCTGTGCGCCGTGGCCGGTTGGCTGAAACTGCCGTTCTGGCCTTGCGTGGCCTACATGGCTGTGGGCAAGCTGGCGCGCTACATCACCCTGACGGCAGGGTTGCTGTGGGTGTTTCCTGGGGCACTGTCAGCATGACCCACGCCGCACGCCACGCCCGAACAGGCGACCAGCCCCACGGCAAAACACCGTCCACCAAAGAACCCAAGGGAGCCTTGTGGGCGTTGATGGTGGGCAACTTCGTCATCGGCACGGGCGTGATGGTGGTGCCGGGCACGTTGAATGACATCAGCCACAGCTTGCACATCAGCGTGCCGCAAGCGGGGTTTCTGATCACGGCCGGGGCCATCCTGATGGGGCTGGGTGCACCGTTGCTGGCCAGCGTGGTGGCGGGCTGGGACAGGCGCCGGCTGCTGGCCCTTTCGCTGGTCTGGTACGGCACCTTGCTGGCCGCCTGCGCCATTGCCCCTGATTACGACGCGTTGCTGCCGCTGCGGGTGCTGGCCATGGTGTCCCCCGCCGTGTTCACGCCCCAGGCTGCAGCCAGTGTGGGGCTGATGGTGGCGCCTGCGCGCCGGGGCAAGGCCATCACGTTCGTGTTTCTGGGGTGGTCGGTGGCATCGGTGGCAGGCATGCCGCTGGGTGCATGGATCGGGGGAACCTGGGGCTGGCGCTGGGCCTTCGGGGGCGTGGCCTTGCTGGCCCTGCTGTCTGCCATCTGGGTCTGGCGGGTGATGCCCAACGGCATACGGCCAGCGGCACTGTCACGCAAGGCATGGGCGCGGGCACTGGGCTCCACACCCTTGATGCTGGCCGTGGGCGTGACCTTGCTGTCGTCTTTTGGCCAGTTCACACTGTTTGCCTACTTTGCGCCGTTTTTCAAGCAAACCCTGCAGGTGGATGCCAACACCCTGTCGCTGCTGTTCCTGTGGTTCGGTGCGTTCGGCCTGCTGGGCAACTTGAGGCTGACCCGCGTGATCGACCGTGTGGGCGCGCCGCGCGCGGTGATGCTCACGCTGGGCCTGATGGTGCTGTCCCAACTGCTTTGGCCGCTGGGCCACAGCATCTGGAGCATGGCCGCGATACTGGTGCCCTGGGCGCTGGGTTGCTTTGCAGCCAACTCGGCACAACAGGCCAGGCTGGTGAACCTGTCACCCGAGCTGGCACCGGGCACCATTGCCCTGAACACATCGGCCATGTACGGCGGCCAAGCCTTGGGTGCCGCGTTAGGTGGCTGGATGATTGCCCACGACCTGATGCTGCAGCTGCACTGGGTCAGCCTGGCGTGGCTGCTGGGCGCCATGGGTTTGAGCGCATGGGCCGAACACGCAGTCAGAAAATAAATAAAATAGCAAACTATTTATATATATAAAGCGTTGGCGCCAATTTTTATATATATTCCATTGGATAACAACCCACACAGCAGCTTGCGATGCATGGACGACATGGCCAGCGCAGCATCCGGTGACACGCGTGGCCGTTGCAACCACACCACACTGGGCCATGGCCAAGGTTAGTATTCACGTTTTCCCCACTCCATCCCCAACGAAGGTTCCCCATGCGCAAGCTTTTCAGCTCTTTGTTTCTGGCAGGCACCGTGTGTGCCGCCGCCCTCATGACACCCGTGACGGCCAACGCAGGTGACGCGGACTTCACGCTGATCAACCGCACCGGTTACGCCATTGCCGAGGTGTACCTGGCACCCGCCAACCAAAAAAACTGGGGCCGTGACCGCCTCGGCCGCAACGTGCTGGACCACGGCAGGTCCAAGCTGATCACGTTTGCTGACTCGGCCAATTGCATGCAAGACATCCAAGTGGTGTTCGATGACGATGGCTCCAGCTCGGTGTGGGAAGACTTCGACCTGTGTGAACTGCACAAAATCACCCTGCGCTACAACCGCAAAACCGGTGTGGTGAGCGCTGACGCCGAATGAGGTGTTGAGACGGCGGCCCGCACAATCGGTACGCAGCCCAACAAAAAAGCCCGACGCCAACACGGCCATCGGGCTTTTTTGTTTGCACGCGCCGCTCGGCTGACGCGCCAACGTTCGTCGACGCAGTTACACGTTGAACAGGAAGTTCAGCACGTCGCCATCTTTCACCACGTATTCCTTGCCTTCGGCGCGCATCTTGCCTGCGTCTTTGGCTCCTTGCTCGCCTTTGTAGGCGATGAAATCGTCAAATGCAATGGTTTGGGCTCGGATGAAGCCGCGCTCGAAATCGCCATGGATCACACCGGCCGCCTTGGGCGCGGTGTCGCCGATGTGGATGGTCCAGGCGCGCACCTCTTTCACACCAGCTGTGAAATAGGTTTGCAGGCCCAGCAGTTTGAAGGCGGCGCGGATGAGGCGGTTCAGGCCGGGCTCGGTCTGGCCCATTTCCTCCAGGAACACCAGGCGGTCGGCATCGTCCATCTCGCTCAGTTCGGCCTCGATCTTGGCGCAAATGGCCACCACGGGTGCGTTCTGGCTGTCGGCATAGGCCTTCAGGCGGTCCAGGAACGGGTTGTTCTCGAAGCCCGTTTCGCTCACATTGCCCACGAACATGGCAGGCTTGGCCGTGATCAGGCAAATGGGTTTGAGCAGCGCACGCTCTTCATCGGTGAACTCGATGGCACGCACGGGCTTGCCCTGGTCCAGAGCGGCCTGGCACTTGGTCAGCATATTGACCAATTTGGCAGCCTCTTTGTCGTTGCCGCTGCGGGCCGCTTTGCTGTAGCGGTGCAGGCTTTTTTCGACCGTACCCAGGTCAGCCAGGCACAGTTCGGTCTGGATCACTTCAATGTCGGAAATAGGGTCAACCCGACCTGACACGTGGATGACGTTGTCGTCTTCAAAGCAGCGCACCACGTTCACGATGGCATCGGTTTCCCGGATGTGCGCCAGAAACTGGTTGCCCAGCCCTTCGCCCTGGCTGGCGCCTGCCACCAGACCGGCGATGTCCACAAACTCCACGATGGCCGGTACGATGCGCTCGGGCGTGATGATCTGGGCCAGGGCGTCCAGGCGCGGATCGGGCACTTCCACCACACCCACATTGGGTTCGATGGTGCAGAAGGGATAGTTTTCAGCCGCGATGCCCGCCTTGGTCAGCGCGTTGAACAGGGTACTTTTGCCGACGTTGGGCAGGCCGACGATGCCGCATTGCAAACTCATGGGATTTCCTTAGGGGTCTCAACCCTTTTTGCACCAGCAGGCTCCATGTGGAGGTGGTGAAGGTGCTCGAACTGCGCCAGTGCAGACTCGTCACCAGGGTTGCAAAGTCCGGGCAGGACAGCGGCATGGGGCCGCTTGGTTGTCCATTTTTTGCCCGAAGAATATGGCGGCAATTGTACTGACCGATGATTCGCGGCTGCGTTGTGCCTGGACAGCCCAGATGCAGCCGCGCCGCGCACCGCCTTCACGCTTCTAGAATCAGCCGCATGACCCAACGATTTGATGTGTGCATACGTGGTGGTGGCATCGTCGGCAGCACGCTTGCGCTGCTGCTGTCTCAGCAACGGCTGCGTGTCGCCTTGTGTGTGAAACCGCCGCAGGCATCTGCAGGCCCGGACGGCCACAGCGACATCCGTGCGTATGCCCTGAACGCGGCATCCCGCAGGTTGCTGGAAACCGTCCGCGCGTGGCCCGATGCGCCGTCAGCCGCAGGCGGTGCCAGTCCGGTGACACCCGTCAAACGCATGTGTGTGAGCGGTGACCAGGGCGGCCAGCTGGTATTTGACGCCGATGCCGCAGGTGAGCCCTCTCTGAACTGGATCGTTGACGTGCCGACACTGGAGGCACGTCTGGCCGATGCCCTGCGCTATCAGGGGCATGTGCACATCTTCAGCGGCGACGAGCCGCTGCCAGCCTGTGCGTTGACCGTCATCTGCGAAGGGCGGCGCAGCGCCACCCGGGCCGAATGGGGCATGACCTATGACGTGACACCCTATCCCCACCATGCAGTGGCCGCTCGCCTGAGCATGGCGCAGCCCCATGGTGGCGTGGCACGGCAGTGGTTCAACAATGGCGAAATCCTGGCGCTGCTCCCGCTCGGCGGTGAGCATGGACACGATGTGGCGCTGGTCTGGTCTGTCCCGGCAGACAAGGCTGCGCAGTTGCAGCACATGGATGCCAGCACATTCATCGACTCACTGGCCCAGGTTTGCGGCATGGCACCGGCCACACTGACGCTCACGCATGCACCCCAGTCCTGGCCATTGGAACTGTCACAGGCCCGCGAATGGGTGAGGCCGGGCGTGGCCCTGGCAGGCGATGCAGCACATGCCATGCACCCCCTGGCCGGGCAAGGCCTGAATGTCGGACTGGGCGATGCCGCCGAATTGAGCCGCGTGCTGCAGGACCGCGAGTACTGGCGCGATCTGGGTGACATCAAATTGCTGCGCAAATATGAGCGTTCTCGCAAGACTGCATTTGCGACAATGGGTAATTTGACAGATGGATTGTTCAACCTGTTCCACACCGACAACCGCCTGCTGCAGAACCTGCGCAACCTGGGGTTGAATGGTGTGGACAAAATTGCCCCCATCAAAACATGGTTGACCCGCCAGGCCACCGGCAGTCATGGGGCCGAATGAGCGCCACACCATTCCACGCGATTGAACTTACGCACGTCTGCCGCATCCACCTCCACTTGCCAGCTGTTTGCCTGGCGAACCGCTTTTACCCATTGAGCCCATTCCAGGACTGAACACATGATTGACCCACGCACCAGCCATCGCGGCCTCTCTCTCGGCCACATGGCTGCCACCCTGAGCCTGGGCTTGGGCCTGTTGTGCACCCCGTTTGTGCATGCACAGGAAGCCGCCATCCGCAAGAACCTGGCCGAACGCCTGCCCAACCTGCCCAAAATCGAAGAAGTCAGCAAAACGCCGATGACGGGTTTGTACGAGGTGCGGGTGAACGGTGCCGACATCTTCTATACCGATGCAGAGGGCAATTACCTGATCCAGGGGATGCTGATCGACACCAAGGCCAAGGCCAACTTGACCGAAGAGCGCGTCGAAAAACTCACCGCCATCCCATTCAACGAACTGCCCTTCAAGGATGCGTTCACCATCGTCAAAGGCAATGGCAAGCGCAAGCTGGCGGTCTTTGAAGACCCCAACTGCGGCTATTGCAAGAAGTTCGAGCGCGATCTTGCGAAGATTGACAACGTCACGGTGCACGTGTTCCTGTACCCCATCCTCAGCAAAGACTCGACCGACAAGTCCAAAGCCATCTGGTGTGCCAAAGACAAGGCCAAGTCGTTCACCGACTGGATGGTCAAGGACGTGACACCGCCCAGCGCTACATGTGACGCCACCGCCGTTGACCGCAACGTCGAATTCGGCAAAAAGAACCGCATCACAGGCACCCCCACGCTGTTTTTTGCAGACGGCACCCGGGTACCCGGCGCCATTCCCGCTGACCGCATCGAAAAGCAACTGGCCGAAGCCAAACCCTGATAGCCAGGCCGGGCAACACGTTTTGCTGGTTTGACGACAATGCCCCCATGACCACCAAACTTGCACCCGCCGCCCAACGCCCACCCGTGGCCGTTCCCGTGTTGATCACCGCCCTCGGCAACGCTGGCCTGGTACCTTTTGCGGGCTTGTGCCTGCTGATGTGGGTGGTCAACGATCAGGCACTGCCCTATGTGGCCTTGGCCATGGTGGCCTATGCAGCCCTGATCGCTTCGTTCCTGGGTGGCATTCACTGGGGAGTGGTTTGGCTGCGGCATGCCGGTGTACCCGGCCTGGCCGAACTGCCCGAACAAGCAGCCAGGCAACACCTTGTCTGGGGCGTGGTGCCCACGGTGCTGGCATGGCCCGGTGTGCTGATGCCTGCGTATGCAGCCCTGCCGTGGCTGGGTTTGCTGTTGGTGGCGTGCTACCTGGTTGACCGCAAACTGTTTCCAGCAGCTGGGCTGGACCCTTGGCTGACCCTGCGCTTCCGCCTCTCTGCGGGTGCGGCCATGTGCTGCTTCCTGGCGGCGGGGGCGCTGTGACTGTGAGCACCGTGACAGGCGGCACGCCTCTGCATTACCGGGTTGAACTGCTCGACGTCCACGCCCACCTGTACCGTGTGGCATTGACCCTGCCCAACCCGCAAACGGGCATGGTGCTCTCACTGCCCGTGTGGATACCCGGCAGCTACATGGTGCGTGAATTCGCCCAGCACGTGCAGGGCGTCCGGGCCGAACAAGGTGGCGTGCAAGTTGCGCTGACGCAACTCGACAAACACCGCTGGCAAGTTTCCGACTTGGCCCCAGGGGTGGACCCGCTGGTGCCGGTCGTGGTGACGTGCGAGGTCTACGCGTTTGACCCATCGGTTCGCACCGCATGGCTCGACGCCAGCCGGGGGTTTTTCAATGGCACCAGCCTGTGCCTGCGGGTGGTGGGCCGTGAACACTGGCCACATGAACTCACTGTCCTCGCCCCAGTCGCACCGGCAACCGGTACCGACCTGTCCACCTGGCAACTGGCCACAGGCCTGACACCACTGGATGTGGATGCCAGGGGTTTTGGCACCTACACGGCGCCCGACTACGGCACCCTGATCGATTCACCCGTTGAAATGGGCAATTTCTGGCGTGGCAGCCTCGACGTGCGCGGCATCCCGCACGAATGGGTGGTGGCAGGCGCAGGCCCAGCATTCGACCCTGATCGCCTGCTGGCCGACACCCGGCGCATCTGTGAAGCGGAAATGGATTTCTGGCACGGCGCAAGCTCGTCACCGCCCTTCGAGCGGTATGTGTTCATGCTGGCGGCCACTCACAATGGCTATGGTGGGTTGGAACACCACAACTCCACGGCGCTGATCTGCCCGCGCAGCGACCTGCCCCGCCACACGGCCAAACCGACGGCAGATGCAACCACTCCGCCCGCACCCTTGACGCACAAAGACGGCTACACCAGCCTGCTGGGGCTGGTCAGCCACGAGTACTTTCACACTTGGAACGTCAAGCGGCTGCGCCCTGCCGAATTCGCCCGTTACGACCTGGACCAGGAAAACCACACCGAGCTGCTGTGGTTCTTTGAAGGGTTCACCAGCTATTACGACGACCTTTTGCTGGTCCGCGCGGGCTTGATCGACACCACAAACTACCTGCAACTGCTTGCCAAAACCATCAACCAGGTGGCACAGACGCCGGGCAGACACGTGCAAACGGTGGCGCAAGCAAGCTTTGATGCATGGACGAAGTACTACCGCGTGCAAGAGAACACGCCCAACGCCACCGTCAGCTACTACACCAAGGGCTCGCTGGTGGCGCTGTGCCTGGACCTCACGCTGCGCCAGCATGGCAGCAGCCTGGACCACGTGATGCGCGCACTGTGGCAGCGTTGTGCAGCCGGCCCCATGGCAGAAGCGGATCTGCGGGCAGTGCTGACCGAGCAGGCTGGCCGTTCGCTGGACAGCGAAATCGATGCCTGGGTGCACAGCACCGCCGAATTGCCCGTGCTGGCGTTACTGGCAGCACACGGGGTGAGTGTGGAACATGAAGCGCCCCCCCTGGCCCAGCAGCTTGGGCTGCGCGTGACAGAGGCCCACGGCACACTGACGCTGAAAAACGTGTTGCGCGGTGGCGCGGCCGAACACGCTGGTATGGCTGCAGGCGACGAATGGCTGGCCATCGAGCACCCTGACGGTTCCACCTGGCGCATCCATCAACTCGACGACCTGCTGACTCTGGGGCTGGACACCGCACCCCACTGCACAGCATGGGTCAGCCGCGACCGGCGTTTGCACAAACTCAGGCTGACATGGCCCGTGGACGCGCCCAAGGTGGTCAAGCTCAGCATGCGCGCGCCCTCGCCCCATGCAGAGCCGAACAAGCTCTGCTGGCCTGCGGCCATCGCCTGATCAGGCGTCGCAGCCGCACCCTCCGTTGCACCCCATTCAGCCGGTCATGGTCAACCCTGGTGCCGCCCCGGTAACGGCACTGCCCTCTCGCTTGCGACGTGCACCCGCATGGCTGCTGTGGGCTGTGCTGCTGGCACATGTGCTGGGTATCGAATGGTTGGCGCGCCACACCACCGGGCGTGGGATGCTGCAAGCCATGGCGGAACCCGAGTTCAACCGGTCATTGACCCCGCAGGGTCAAGCCGAGGGTCACAACGGCCCACAGGGCTCATCTGATGTCGCCCCCCCCGCGACATCGACCGTCGGCCAGGTGGTGCAGGCA
>JAVBXK010000109.1 GCA_030824555.1 bacterium | reverse complement strand
TTTTAATTGTGTCGCAATATATTCAGGTCAATGGGAGAGGTGACGGTAACTGTTCACCCCCTCAGAGTGTCCAAATAATGCACCCAAAACCATAGCGCAGAGGGTGAATAGTTACGGCGTGAAATTATGATATTTTCCAAACCTGTTCGAAAAGCCGCTGGTTGATCGGGTCTATGCCTTCCATTCGGCAGGTCCAGTTTTGTGGTACCGGATAGTCATCTTTCGTAATGACAATATTGTCTTCACGGTTGTTCTGCATCAGCCATTGCTTGGTGTAGAAAAAACCTCGAGTCACACGTTCTATTTCACGAAAAAAGTAATTGATCGTATCAATGCGCATCTCCATCAATGAGCATACATTGATGAAAATATCGAAATAATTTTCGGGTAATTTTTCAAGCTGACTAGATGCAAAAAAAGCGAATTTGCATTCGCTCAACTCTTCTTCTATTTCTTCATACCGATCGAAGTGTCTGAATGCAAATATTTTTTCATCTGGAAATAAACTTTTGATGTACCATTGAGAAACAAGCAAGGCGGGTGTGATATCAAATATCAGGTATTTGCAATTGGTGCTCATGGCAAACATGTGGGCCAAGCGCCCATGTCCCGCACCCAGTTCAGCAATCATGATGGGTTTAGAGGAGTCGGCACTTAGTTCCGTAGTATCCAGAATGAGGTTTCGTTCTCGTACAGAATGAGCAAGGTCTTGGGATAAGAGACGCCCACGGCGGGTGATGCGCAGGGGGTTACCTGTGACCGGTTCTGCAATTTTTCGAAGCAGGCCGTGGTTGTCTGTATGCAAGGTGTAATCCCAAAGAAGGCTGACTCCGAGTTTGTAGAAACGCTGAGCATCTGGGTTCTGGAAATTCGCCAGTGCATTTAGGTTGCCGGGCAAGCTGAGGTCTTCCATTTCGTCTGCCAACGCCTCCGAGCTGCCGTGTACGGGCCACAGTTCCAAGAGTCGGCGAATTTGATTGTCGCTCGAGCTCAGGGTAAGCCAGTTGTAGTAGTTGTGCGCCACCGTGCGCTTGAAGTTGAGCATTCCGAACCGGACGAGCATTTCAACATGTTGTTTGGCATGGGATACCCAAAAATTGGAGGGCATGACCTCAGGAACGGAGGTCAGCTCATTGTTGACAGCATCAAACAATGCGTAGAACTCCGAGATCGTCGGAGCTTCTGCCTTGCCGTCACCTGGTGCCACCAGGAGTGTTCCGGGCGTGTCGTAATGGCGTGCGATTTTCCCAACGACGCGCTGCAGTTTCATTGCAACCAAGTCTTGGGGTGCATCAGAGTTGAGAGCCCTGCGATAAGCTGCTTCAGATTCCTCGAGGCTATTGCTTTCGAACAATGCGTCCCCCATACGCAGGTACGTGTTGCCATCATTCGGGTTCACCCTGTCTTGGCGCGGCAGGGCTGCAACTTTCTTGCCTGGCAGTAAGTCAGGCCATACGCTATTTAAGACTTTTTTGATGAGCATTTGAACTGTCTCTCACAGATGGTCTGCAGGGGAAAAGCTGATCTCATTCAGCAATGTGTGTTCGAAGAGGTGATGTTGACGCTCTGTGTGTACGACTCGCACAGGAGAAAGCAGCAACCGTGATAAATCCAGCAGACGAGGGCCCTCAGGAAAAGGGTAGATATGAAAACCCCTGAGACTGCCGAAGTACAAGTACAGAAATCAATTTACGCTGCGAGCGCGGCTCCAGTACTCTTCTGTGCGAGTAACCACTAAATCATTGTCGCTGGATCGTCCGTCGTCCTTCCGGCCACCTTTTAGGTGGTCCATGTAACCGCCAAGTGGTCCGTTGACAAAGGGATGCATAGAGTCCGGTACACCCTCATTGAGGTTGTAAAACTTGAGGCTACCGGCTTTGCGGTGTGCGGCTACCATGGCATCAAACGCGTGGCAGTCGGTCCAGCGCCCGAGCTGGAAAATCCGATCATGCGTGTAATAGTCAGTGTGGTCGGTTATGAACTTGCGCACCAAAGGGTTGCGCAAGTTGTACAGCACAAAGCTGCACTCTGAATACATGTTTTTGCGTGGCATGAAGGCGATGTCTGCATCTGCTGGCATCAGTGTTGCCAGAAATGCCATCGGCATGTCCCGAAAACAAACGATATCCGCGTCAATATTCACCAAAATATCTGCATTGCTACGCAACGCCGCTTCGCGCAGAGCAAAGATGCGGTGACTCCAGCGCACCGAATCGAGCATGTACTGATACGTATCACCAAAATGCCCGTGTGCCCCGGGATTGTTGGCATGCCGCCGCTTGAATTCCACCAAGTCCTTGGCATCTTCATGAAGGTCGCGGACGATGACCCGGTCGCTGCCCTCGGGCTTGCAGCCTTCAGCAAAAATCCACAATTTAGTTTCTTCTGGCCAATGACGGCGGAATGACTCGATGAATTCCCGGCCGAAGCGTTCGTAGCCCTCAGCATGAAAGGTGGCTGCGGCGTGAACCACGGGCATTGTTCGGGGGGCCGCAATGCCAGTGTCAGAGCTGGCTACCGGCCGAGTGCGAGGCGATTCGGCTTGGTCCAGAGTGAAGACAAGCGGACCTTCATCAACTGGGCGGTCGCAATCGGCCACCACGTCTTCCACATTTTCTTCTGTGACATCAATAAAGATCAGGTCCTTCCGAGTCAACAACTCATGTTCCAAGGCCTCGCCGGACATGCGGAACTTGTCTACAAATACCTTGGTGTAAGCATGCGCTAACCCGGTTACCTCATCTAGAAAGCCGGGCCTGAAGGCTGAGCGCAGGCAAAAAAAGGCGTTCACGCCTGCCTTGTCCACGCCGCAGAACTTATAGCCGTACTGTTCAAACAAGTACCGCCAGGCACTCACGGACACCCCAAAATACAATCCACGTTGCGGGTCCAGTTGCCTGCGCGAGAAATCGGCCTCGAACATGACGGTTAGCGGCCCGTGGCCCAGAAACGCGTTGTACTCACAGCACACCACCGACGGGCGAAAGCCGCGCTGCAGCATTCGGTACGCCACGTAGTAATCGACACTGTCGATGTCAAGGGAGAAAAAGTCTGGAGACTTGTCGCCATAGTCGTCAGTGATCCACTGACAGTTGTCCCATCCCACCTTCATGAGCGCAAGGGTCAAGTTCCGCGCAGACGGCATGTGGCTCATGCGTGCCAAGTAACGCTTGATGTTGTCATGGTCCACATCAACGCCCAGCCCAGTCCAACCCCGACGAAGCAGGTACATGCTGTTGTTTTCCCCGCCATCCGACGTGCCAATTTCAACGAACCGCCGTCCATTGACCTGTAGGCCCCCAGTCAGAAAGTCGATGATGCCATCCTCGCCGTTTTGGCTGAAGATACTGTATTCATGGTCATTGATGTTGGGCATGGCGGCGATGATATGTGCACTGTGAAGCAGGTGAAACGGCGCACTGAATGTTGTCCATCTGCTGTGTCAGTAGCGGCCAATATTTAGTTGGCCGGTCTGTCGGGGTTTAATTCTCAGTGCGGACAGTAGAGGGTTTTCTATTCAGATATACGACCATTGCTTCGGTAGCAAAATCTACGAACTCTTTGGTATAACCGGCCTCAGTCAATGCCCATCTGAATTCATTAGCAAATTTGGATTTTCCTAGCCAGCCTAGTTTGTTTTTCAATTGAAACTCGACAGCGGCCTTCAGTGTTTCTTCTATTATGCGAGTCAGCCTGTTAACGGAAGGCTTCTGACTTGGCTTTTGATCCAAGGATGGTGGGTACCGCTTCACTAATTTCGCGGTCAACTCTCTGGAGTAATCCGCTACAGGTGCTGATTTAAATATATTGAGCATATTTTCTTGCAACATCAGAGTCATGGTAGAACCATAAACAGAAAGGGTTTAGTGAATCAACACTAAACCCTTTAGCAGGTTCGATACTATTTCAGCATCAGCCGCGGCAAGAAGATGGCGCGTACTTGGCAATAGAAGTGTTGCAGGTCCAGTTCACAGTCTGGCCAGTCCAGGATGGCGTCAAAGTAACAACGAAGGCGGTCGTGCCCAAAGCTGCCTTTGCACTCACGACGATGGTGCCAGCTGACGCAACTGCGCCATCAGCCACAAATTGGGATGAGCCAATGGTGATGCCGTTGATGCTGTTGCAGCCACCTTGTTGTTGGCACAGCTCTGTGACCACAGTCCGGGCGGAGGATGCCGCCAACAGCAATTCAGAAGCGCGAGCGCGTACTGTGTAGTCTTGGTACGCGGGTAGTGCGACTGCTGCCAAAATACCGATGATGGCAACCACAATCATCAGTTCGATAAGGGTAAAACCTTTTTGTATTGTCTTCATGAATAACTCCTTGCAATGATCACGCGCGAAGCTGCGCCGGTCAGTGTGAGCAATATTTGAGCCACCCATGTGCGGCTCAGTGAGCAGCTTCCACCTGGTTTTTTGCTGGTTGAGAGCTAAATTTTGTCAACTCATGGGCCAGTTGCTTACGCAATGTGTCAAAAATTTTCACCCGAACGGTTGTCGCTACAAGCCATCACCGCCTGGGCTGCGGCCTCCATCACCGCAGGCCAGTTGCCGGGTTGGGGTTGGCGGTGCACACGCACGCTGTCGTACCAAGGCATGGTTTTGAATGAGACGCCATAGCGCCACTCAGGAATATGTGGGGCCAGCACAGCAGTCGGCACGCCAAGGCCCCCTGCAAAATGAACAGTGGTGTTGCAAACGGTCACCACAAAGTCCAGTGCACTCAGCAGGGCTCCGAATTCATCCAGATCAGCAATCGCTTCAGGCCAGTGGATTACCGGCTGACCGGAGGCCTCAAAGGTGGCAATGGTGTCGCTTACTTCGCCGTACTGCAGGCATACCCACTGGGCAGGGCGTGCCTGCATCAACGGCTTGAACGCTTCAATTGACATGGAGCGCACCGGCGAGCGAGTCAACTCGGTGCCCCCTTTCCACGAAAACCCGATGTAGGGCCCTGCGCAGCGCTCCCGCAAGCGCGCTCGCCAGTACGCCACCCGATGTGGATCAGTGCGCAAAAAAGGTTTGCCAGAAAAGTCTTGTGCGTGCTTTCTGAAATGAAAAGGCAAATCTCCCAAAGGAACGAAGCAATCAACGTGACCCAAGTCCTTGACCCACTCCAAGTCTTTTTTCTGCCGGGTAGAAATGAACTCGCACTCAGGGAAAGAACGCTGCAATATGTCCGATACCCGATACGAGGCCTCTACGTAAACTTTGGCGGGGTTGAGCTTGAGGAGGTCTGGCAAACATGAGGCAAACATGATCTGGTCACCCAGCCCTTGCTCTGCCAGAACCACAATGGTTTTACCGGCCAGGGGCTCACCAGCCCATTTGTCAAAAGCCAGCGTCCGAAACTGCTTGCTGTTGCTTGTGCCGCGCCAGGTGTAGTCAGTCCACCCCGCCTCCCAGCGCTCATGCAGAAGGTGAATCAGCCCGCGCATGAAGCGCAGCGTCGGATCGTGGGACTGGGTGGTGATGATCTGGTTCAGATGTTCCAGGGCTTCGTCAAACCTCCCCAAATACACCAGGGCAACAGCCAAATTCCCCTGCACCTCGTTGATTTGGACTTGCCCGGCAGACAGCAGCGACCGGTATATCTGCTCGGCTTCTTCGTACTCGCAACACATGGTGAGCGAGGCGGCCAGTCGTTTTTGCAGTGTGGCTGATGTTGGCTCAAGAGCCACGGCGAGCCGCATTTCTGCCAAGCCTTCCGCATACTGTTCATTGGCGTGTAGCGTCGAGCCCAGGTTGGCGTGAACCAGGCCACTGCTGTCTCCCAGGTCGACGGCTTTTCTGAATGCGTCGATGGCACCCTTTAAGTCGTTCAGGCCCAGCAAGCTCTCGCCTATGGATAACCAAATTTCAGCTTCTTCGGGATGCCGTTCTGTGTAATCCCGCAGGGTTTGGAGGGCGCTTTCATGGTCGCCACTTTGCTTGTAGAGGCTGGCCAGCTGTCGCACATCGTCCAAGGTTGGGTCTTGGGGCCAGGCGGCTTCTGCCCGGTTGAGAGCTTCATCGGCCTGTCCACAGGCTTGCAGATAGTGAATGTCAGCCCACGGTATGGCTTGCTGGTCGGCTTGCACAGGGGTTGTGGGGGCCGGTTGCTTCTCCACTTCAATTCGCATGTCTGCCTGTTGCAGTTCCTCGTCAAGGCGTGCAAGATTCTCAAGCGCCTGTCCAAACTCAGGGTCAATGTGCAGTGCCTGCAGCCAGCATCTTTTTGCATTCAGCGGGTCGCCCTTGAGTCGCGACACAATGGCCAGGTTGTTCCAGCTGTGTTTGTCCTTCGGGGCCAGTTTGATTGCTTTCTGCAGATGCTGCTCGGCCGCTCCATAGGCATCAAGGAGCATGTAGCAATATCCAAGTTGCGCCAGAACGCGTGGTTCATTGGTTGCGACGTTGGAGGCAAACAAAGCATGGTCCAGCGCGGCCGAGTGTTTTTTTTGCTCTGCAAAAATAAGAGACAGACCGTAATGTGCATAGGCAAAACCAGGTGCTTCTGCCAGCACGGCGCGGAATTCTTCTTCAGCCAACTGATCACGTTGGCCCAGAAAGTGAACATGCCCTTTCAGGCATCTGGCCATCAGGCCGCGGTGCGGGGTGTTTGCAATGAGCTGATCGGAAGCAACGCGAGCTTGATCGAGTTTGCCCGCCGCAGCCATCTCGTAAACCTGATCAACAGACCACCGAGGTGGTTTGAAGCCTTTGAATAAATTCGCAATGGAGAACATTTTGATCTTTGTCTGGGCTCGCAAGCGTGTCGAATGGCGTGTTGAAGCTGGCGCACAAACCGTTCACGAGTTTCTTTCAAACGCTCCGATCACTCGACCGACGTAACTGCTTCAGGTCGTTAGGTGAATTGCCCCGCCACAAAGCTGCCACTCTTCCCTCCATGCTTCTCCAGCAGCTTCACCCCAGTCATCTCCATCCCCCGGTCGGCAGCCTTGCACATGTCATAAATGGTCAGCAGGGCCACTTGTACGGCGGTCAGGGCTTCCATTTCAACGCCCGTCGGGCCAGTGGTTTCTGCCGTGGCGGTGCAGTGCACCGCGTTCTGCGCAGGCAGTAACTCGAACTCGATTGCTACGCGGGTGAGGGCAATCGGGTGGCACAGCGGAATCAAATCTGCTGTTTTTTTGGCCCCCATGATGCCGGCCAGCCGGGCAATGCCCAGCACATCGCCTTTCTTGGCTGTGCCACTTTCAATGAGCGCCAAGGTGGCGGGCAGCATGGTGATACGGCCTTCGGCCACCGCCACACGATGCGTGT
Source organism: bacterium (assembly GCA_030824555.1). Taxonomy (GTDB): domain Bacteria; phylum Pseudomonadota; class Gammaproteobacteria; order Burkholderiales; family Burkholderiaceae_C; genus UBA2334. The sequence continues at coordinate 42,640 of JAVBXK010000109.1, read as the reverse complement.
GGGCTTTGGCTCCGACGTCCACCATGTGCGCTTGGCCTTGCGCGTCAAAGTGGGTCAGTGGCGAAGGGGGGCTGGTGGTGTGTGGCGATGTCATGCACCGCAGTTTAGCGGTCAGGCAGGCTCGTCGAACCACTCGTGCAAGGCTTTGGGCTTGCCGAATGCATAGCCCTGGCTTTCATCCACGCCCAGCGCCTTCACTGCTCCATAGAGCTCCATAGAGCTGACAAACTCTGCCACCGTGCGCACGTTCATCTGGTGTGCCACTTTTACGATGGACTCCACAATGACGCGGTCAACCGGGTCGTGAAGCAAGCTTTTGATGAACGCGCCGTCGATCTTGATGTAGTCGACATCAAACCGCTTCAGGTAGTCGAACGTGGCCACGCCCGTGCCGAAGTCGTCAATGGCCACACGGCAGCCGCAGTTGCGGATGGCCCGTATGGTGTCGGTGGCCTGCGCCGGGTTGGCGATGGCCTGGCTTTCGGTGATTTCAAATGTGAACTTGTGGGCAGGCAGCTTGTGCAGTGCCAGGCCTTCGGCAATGCGTTGTGCGATCACTGGGCTGGCCACGGTGGGGCCTGACAGGTTGATGGCGCAATGGCTCAGGGCCTCCAGCGCCTTGGGGTGTGCGGCAAACCACTCGAAGGTTTGCTCCATCACCGCCATGTCCAGGCCCTGCATCATGCCGGCGCGCATGGCAATGGGCAGCCACAGGTCGGGTGGCACGATCTCGCCGTTGTCATCGCGCAGCCGTATCAGCACTTCGTATTTGTGCTTCATGGACTCAGGGTCCACGTTCGCGACGATGGGCTGCGCAAACAACACCAGCTGTTTGCGTTGAATGATCTGGCGGATGCGCTCTGCCTGTTCGGCTTCCAGCTTCAGCGCCAACCCCGATTCGTGGTTCACGGCCATGATGTGGCTGTGGCGCGAGGCCTGTGCAATCTGCTCGGCCTTGCGCAGGCAGGCCATGATCACTTCAACCGGCGGCAGCGGGTCCGCGTCGAGGGTGGCCGCCGCCACGGTCCACAAGGGGCGGCCGACGTTTTCGTCGACCAGGCTTTTGGCCTCCACGACTGCAAAGTTCACCTTGCTCAGCAACGCCTGAAGGTCTTCGCCGGTGTCGTTCACCAGGCCCACAAAGTGGGCCTTGGAGATGCGTGACCACAGCACTTTGGGTGCAATGGCCGTCAGTGCGCCGCTGGTGGCGCGTTCCAGCACATCGCTTTTCCGTGAGCCCAGCAGCTGCTCTATAGAGTCGGCATTGGTCATTTGTACGCTGACCAGTGCACGCTTGAAATGGGACACATCCTGGGGGAAGTTGCTGATTTGCGTGTCGCCAGCATCTTCCACGCGGTCGCCCAGCTCTTCGAGCTTGCGGTACAGGCCGGTCAGGCTCAACAGGTTGGTGAGTGGATCGGTGTCCGCCTGGCGCTCCAGGCGTTTGAGGGCCAGGCGCCTTTCATGCGCGGTCACCAGCAGCACCTGGATGGCCGCCACGCCCACCATGATGGCAAGCGACAGCCACACCAGCTCCGAGTCATGCGCGCCGCCAGGCTGTGCGATGGACATCAGTTGAGTGGCGGTGGTCAGCATGGCCACACCGGCAATCAAGGTCAGCACGTGAATGGTCAATGGCCCGGCGCGGGTGGCATCGGCGGCCAGCAAAGGCAGCAACAGCAGCAGGGCCGCACGTGCCAGCACTGGCTGCCCCACCAGCCACAGGAAACCAGCCAGCGCAGTGATGAGAAGCACGCCTGACAGCGTTTTCCAATCGGTGCGCAAAGCATCCAGCACCTTGGAAAAAAACCTGGGCAAACCGCTTCGTGTGCGGGAAATCAGCAACTCCCACGCTAGGGGTGCAAACAGCACCGTGCCGCACAGCTCCATAGCCCACAACGCACCCCACAGATAGGCTGCCTGTGCGGCGTCGGTGATGTGGCCCAGCAAGAAAGAACCCAGCACCAGAATGCCTGCTGACAGCGGTGCACCCATGAAGCTCTGCGCCTTCAGGAAGGCCAGCATGGTGTTTTGCCTTGCGAACGGCTGCGACGTGCCGGCAAAACGCACCTGCAACTTGCGCCAGACCATCCATTGACCGGCAACCGCCGCCGCCACGACAAACGGCACCATGGCCAGGTTCTGAGGGAAGTTGATGACCGACCACAGTCCCGCGCCCAACCCCAGACTCCAGGCTGCCACGCGTCCTTGCGTGCACAGCATGGCGAAGCCCACACCCGCAGCAGGCCAGAACAGTGTCAGCGGCAGACTGGGCGCGGTCGCAAACCCGGACAATGTGGTCAATCCTGCGATCACGATGGCCCCCAGCAAAACCGTGCTGAACTGATGCAGGGGGGAGTTTGATTTGATGGATGCAGTGGTTGCCATGGAACCAATCCAGCTTGCCCGGACCGAATATGTTGAGTGCAGCGCCTACGATAGGCGATGTTTGCTGTTCCGCCAAGGGTAATCACACATGGGTGTGGGCTGCCACCATCAATCTGCCATCCATCGGGTCAACGCATTTTGAAGCAAAAATCATATAAAAAATTGCCTTCAGTGCATATGCTGCAGGCAATATTTGCTATATATGTTGCATCTTCTGGGGTTGCGCTGCCCGTCTCGACGGCCCGTGCAGAGCCCTTGCGTGCGGTGGCCTCGGCCGGTTTGCCTCGGTTGGGTGAGTCCGGCGCACTCGACCTGATGGCAGAGCGGCAGCTGGGGGACCGCATTGCGCAGCAGATTTACCGCGACCCCGACTACCTTGACGACCCGGTTCTGGTCGATTACTTGGAAGCCATCTGGCAACCCCTGCTGACAGCAGCCCAGGCCAGGGGTGACGTGTCTGCCGACCTGAGCGAGCGCTTTGCCTGGAAGTTGATGCCCGTGCGCGACCGCACGGTGAATGCGTTTGCGCTGCCGGGGGGCTACTTCGGTGTCCACCTCGGACTGATGGCCACGGTGGCCAACGCAGATGAACTGGCGTCGGTGCTGGCGCACGAGCTCAGCCACGTGTCGCAGCGGCACATTTCGCGCATGCTCGCCCAACAAGACAGGCAAATGCCCTGGATCCTCGGTGCCATGATTCTGGGGGTGCTGGCTGCCCACGCCAGCAAGAATGCCGACATCGGCCAAGCGGCCATGGTGGGCAGCCAGGCGATGGCGGCGCAGACACAGCTCAACTTCTCCCGTGACATGGAGCGCGAGGCCGATCGCGTGGGCTACGGGGTCATGAGCAGCGCGGGGTTCGATGGCCTCGCATTCGTGAGCATGTTCGACAAGCTTCAGCAGTCGTCCCGGCTCAATGACGATGGGGCGTTCCCGTACCTGCGCAGCCACCCGCTGACCACCGAGCGCATTGCCGACATGAAGGCGCGGTTGCCCGTGCAAAAGGCACCGGACGTGGCCACGGGCGGGAGCACGCAATTGCACGCCATGATGGCTACCCGCGCCCGTGTGCTGGCCGAAACCAATACCCAGCGTCTGAACGCCGTGGCGTCCGTCGCCCCCCCAGGCCAAAGTGCTGCCGATGCGCTGGCAACGCAGTACGGGGCGGCGTTGGCCGCGTCGCGCCTGAAGCAACCGGCCGACGCCTGGCAGCGCGTGCAAGCCCTGCTGAAATGGCCTGGGTTGGATGCGCCTGCGCGCAAGGCCATCGAATTGCTGGCACTCGATGTGGCGGTGACGGGCGACCTGGATGCCGCCACGTTCACACCCGTTGGCGCGGCCTTGCAGCAACGCGCGCTGAGGGCTGCAGACCGGGCATCGGTGCTGTGGGGAGCGCAAGCGGCCATCCGTTGGGGGCAGGCTGCCCAGGCCAGCGACCGGCTGCAAACTTGGGTGGCCGATCACCCGAAAGATGCCGCCGCATGGCACACCCTGTCGCAGGCATGGGGCGCACAGGGCCAGGCTTTGCGGTCGGTGCGTGCCGAGGCCGAGGCACGCTGGGCCATGCTCGACTTGACCGGGGCAGTTGACCGGCTGCGTGCGGCACGCGAAAACGCCCGCGAGCGCCGGGAGACCGACCACATGGAGCTGTCCATTGTCGATGCCCGGTTTCGCGAGCTGAGCCAACTGCTGCGTGAGCAGCAAGCCGCCGACAAAACCAAGCCCTGATGGCATGGCCCACTGCGCTGACAGCGTGCTGTCAGGGGGGCGAACGTGGCGTGGAAGTGGCTCGATCCGCCATGTTGCAGTGCCATAATCCGGGCACTTCACTATTGGAGATTTTGTTTGGAAAGCAGCCCGAGTGGCACGCTTTCAACGCACCGGGTGACCTGAGCCACCGTTGTGCAGACCCGTGCGGTCTGCCCTGCGCAGCGGCCAAGGCGGTTTCGGGGGGTTGAAAGCGAAGCCCAACCCCCATCTTTGCGCCGCCGGGCTTGTGTCCGCCGTGCGCGCCCGACGAACCCGCCGCATCGGAGCCCTGTCATGCTCAACGTGTTCACGCTGGCCAATGGCCGTCTGTTCCAGGAAGAAATCGAGTCCCTGGAAGAACTGGCCAGGTTCAAACCCATCTGGGTCGACCTGGAATCCCCCACGCCAGAAGAGCGCCGCTGGGTCAAGCAGCACTTTGGCCTGAGCATTCCCGAAGACGCGATGGACGACGACATCGAAGAGTCGGCCCGTTTTTTCGAGGAAGACAACGGCGAGCTGCACATCCGGTCCGACTTTTTGATCGACGACGACGAAGACCCCCGCACGGTCCGTGTGGCCTTCATCTTGAACGAGCAGAACGACGAGCTGAAAAGCCGCGGCGTGCTGTTCTCCATTCACGACGAAGACGTGCCCGTGTTCCGCCTGCTGCGCATGCGTGCGCGCCGCATGCCGGGCCTGATCGACGATTCGAAGGACGTGCTGCTCAAGCTGTTCGATGCCGATGCCGAATACAGCGCCGACACACTCGAAGACATTTACGACGACCTTGAAGTGGTCAGCAGCAAAGTGCTGAAAGGAGATGTGGACGATGCCCTGGCCGGTGAGGTGCTGGCCGCCATTGCCCGGCACGAAGACATGTCGAGCCGCATCCGCCGCAACGTGATGGACACGCGCCGTGCGGTCAGCTTCATGATGCGCACCCGCATGCTGGGGACCGAGCAGTTTGAAGATGCCCGGCAAATTTTGCGTGACCTGGACTCGCTGGACGGCCACACCGCTTTCCTGTTCGACAAAATCAACTTCTTGATGGATGCCACCGTTGGTTTCATCAACATCAACCAGAACAAAATCATCAAGATTTTCTCGGTGGCCAGTGTGTCGCTGTTGCCACCTACCTTGGTGGCCAGCAGCTACGGCATGAACTTCCAGTTCATGCCCGAGCTGCAATGGGCGTACGGCTATCCGCTGGCATTGGGGCTGATGGTGGTGTCAGCCGTGATTCCCATGATGTACTTCAGGAAGCGCGGCTGGCTGAAGTGATTTTCAATATAAAAAGTGCCTTCATCGCTTGATGCATATGGGTTTTAAGCTGTCTTTTTAATCTCAAGCTGTTGACGGTTGTTGCAGCGCGGTCATCACCACCTGTGCGCTGTAACGGGCCGCCACATCGGCAACGAAGCGGCCAAAGTCCACGTGGGCGCTGTCGTCGGCGCGGTCGGAAATGGTGCGTACCGCCGCAAACGGCACACCGAAATCGTGGCAGACCTGGGCCACGGCGGCCCCCTCCATCTCCACGGCCAGCGCATCGGGCAGTTGCTGGCGCAGGGCATCGCTTTCTGCGCGGGTGGCCACAAATCGGTCACCGCTGATGACCGTGCCGTTGTGCACCTTGGCGTGGGCCAAGCCAAAGTCGGCCACGGCTTTCGCGCCCAGGTGGTGTTCAATTTGGGCCAAGGCGGCTGTGGCCGCGTCCGTCAGCCGCTGGCGCCAGTGCGGGTCTGTGTCGAACCGGCTGCGGCCATAGCCCGGCACCTCGTGGCGTGGGAACAAAGGCGACGCATCCATGTCGTGCTGCAACAGTTGCGTGGCCACCACCACGTCGCCCACGGCCACGCCCGGCCCCAAGCCACCGGCCACGCCGGTGAACAGCACGCAGTCCACGCCAAACCGCTCGATCAGCAAGGTGGCCGTGGTGGCCGCCGCCACCTTGCCAATGCCCGACACCACGGCCACCACGTCCTGCCCGGCCAGGTGACCAGGCCAGAAGGTGCGGCCTGCCAGGGTTTCGCGGTGCTCGTCGGGCATCAGGTCGAGCACGGCCTGCAATTCCTGTGGCATGGCGGCCATGATGCCCATGCGTGGTGTGGTCATGGGGCGGGTCAGGGTTTGTCGCGCAGTTCGCGACGCAGTATTTTGCCCACGGGTGTTTTGGGCATTTCAGTGCGGAATTCCACCACCTTGGGCTGTTTGTACCCGGTCAGGTTGGTTTTGCAGTATTCGCGCACAGCGGCTTCGGTCAGCGTGGCATCTTTTTTCACTACGACCAATTTGACGGCTTCGCCGGTTTTGTCGTCGGCCACGCCCACCACGGCGCATTCCAGCACGCCGGGGCAGCTGGCCACCACGTCTTCCACCTCGTTGGGGTAGACGTTGAAGCCACTGACCAGCACCATGTCTTTTTTGCGGTCGACGATTTTGAAATAACCCCGGTCGTCCATGACGCCCACATCGCCGGTTTTGAAGTAACCGTCAGGGGTCATGACCTTGGCGGTTTCGTCTGGGCGCTGCCAGTAGCCGGCCATCACCTGCGGGCCCTTGATGGCGATTTCGCCCGGCTGGCCGTGCGGCACCTCGTTGCCATCATCGTCCAGGCACTTCAACCACGTGTTGGGCAAGGGCACGCCAATGTTGCCGCTGAATTCGTGGGATGTGACTGGGTTGCACGTGGCCGACGGGCTGGTTTCGGACAGGCCATAACCTTCTACGATGGGGCAGCCGGTTTTCTCCAGCCACAGCTTGGCCACCGCAGATTGAACGGCCATGCCACCGCCCACCGACACTTTCAGGTTGCGCCAGTTCACGGTGCCGAAGTCGGGGTGGTTGACCAGACCGTTGAACAGCGTGTTGACCGCCGGGAAGCTGTGGAACGTGTGTTTTGACAGCTCTTTCAGCACAGCCGGCATGTCGCGCGGGTTGGGGATGAGGATGGTTTTGCCCCCCATGCGCAGGGTCAGCATCATGTTCACGGTGAACGCGAAGATGTGATACAGCGGCAACGCGCACACAGAGGTGTATTGCTCGCCTGCTGGGATGGTTTTGGTCACCGGCCCGTTCCACACCTCCGACTGCAGTGCATTGGCCACCACGTTGCGGTGTTGCAGCACCGCGCCTTTGCTCACCCCAGTGGTGCCGCCGGTGTACTGCAGCACGGCCACATCGGTGGGGGCAATGTCGGGTTTTTTCAGGGTGCCGCGTGTGCCACGGGCCACCGCGTCGTTGAAGCGCACGGCCGCAGGCAGGTTGTAGGCAGGCACCATTTTCTTGACGTTGCGCACCACGTAGTTGACCAAGGCACCTTTCAGCAGGCCCAGCATGTCGCCCATGGCGGCCAGCACCACGTGTTTGACGGGTGTTTTGGCAATGCAATCGGCCAGCGTGTGCGCGAAATTTTCGATGATGACAATCGCCTTGGCCCCGGAGTCCTTCAGCTGGTGCTCCAGTTCGCGCGGGGTGTACAGCGGGTTGACGTTGACCACCACCAGCCCCGCCCGCAGGATGGCGGCCACCGCCACGGGGTACTGGGGCACGTTGGGCATCATCACGGCCACGCGGTCGCCCTTCACCAAGCCCAGGCCCTGCAGGTAAGTCGCGAAGGCGGTGGACACGCTGTCAACCTGTGCATAGCTGAAAGACTTGCCCATGAAGCTGTATGCGGCCCGGTCAGCGTACTGCCGAAAGCTGTCGTCCATCAGTTGTACCAGCGATGTGTACTGGTCAACGTTGATGTCAGCGGGGACGCCCTCGGGGTAACTCTTGAGCCAGGGGCGGGTGCTGGGTGTTGTCATGGTCAAAGGGTCTCCGTCTTTTGATGAAACTCATAAACGAACGGTCGTTCGCTTATTTTGCGATTCTCAGCGATTTTCATTCATCCTGACGGCTGTCTGACAGGGGGTTTCCCGCAAAAAAGGGTGGCAACCTGTCGATTGCCACCCTTTTAGAGGAAGGTGCCCAGTTTCGAGACCCGCTCAGGCTTTCAGCGCGCCCAGTACCTCGTCCAGCATCTTCTTGGCATCGCCAAACAGCATGCGGTTGTTCTCTTTGTAGAACAAGGGGTTGTCCACACCCGCATAACCCGATGCCATGGAGCGCTTCATGACGATGGAGGTGCGGGCCTTCCACACTTCCAGCACCGGCATGCCGGCGATGGGGCTGGTGGGGTCGTCCTGTGCGGCGGGGTTCACGATGTCGTTGGCCCCGATGACGATGGCGATGTCGGTATCGGGGAAGTCCTCGTTGATCTCGTCCATCTCCATCACGATGTCGTAGGGCACCTTGGCCTCGGCCAGCAGCACGTTCATGTGGCCGGGCATGCGGCCTGCCACGGGGTGGATGGCGAAGCGCACGTTCACGCCTTTGGCCCGCAGGGTGCGGGTGATTTCATACACCGTGTGCTGCGCCTGGGCCACAGCCATGCCGTAGCCGGGCACGATGATCACGCTCTTGGCATCGCGCAGCATTTCAGCGGTTTCGGTGGCGCTCACGGGCACCACTTCGCCCTGAGGCTCGGCTGCCTCGCCCGATTTGGCGGGGGCTGCGCCGCCACCCGAGCCAAAGCCACCGGCAATCACGCTGATGAAGTTGCGGTTCATGGCATTGCACATGATGTAGCTCAGGATGGCGCCCGATGAGCCCACCAGCGCGCCGGTCACGATCAGCAAGTCGTTGCTCAGCATGAAGCCGGTGGCCGCCGCTGCCCAGCCCGAGTAGCTGTTGAGCATGGACACCACCACCGGCATATCGGCCCCGCCAATGGCCATGACCATGTGGATGCCGAACAGCAGGGCAATGATGGTCATGATGATCAGCGGCGTCATGCCATCTGCCACCGTGTGGGCGTTGATGAACGCACGGCCAAACCAGACCACCACCACCAACGCAGCCAAGTTCATCCAGTGGCGACCGGGCAGCAGCAACGGCCTGCCGCCGATTTTCCCGTTGAGCTTGCCGAACGCAATCAACGAGCCAGAGAACGTGATCGCGCCGATCAGGATACCGACATAAATTTCCACCTCGTGGATGGCTTTTTCTGCACCCTGGAGCGGGATGGAGGTGTCCACATAACTGGCAAAACCCACCAGGCAGGCGGCCAGGCCCACCAGGCTGTGCATCAGGGCCACCAGCTCGGGCATTTGCGTCATCTTCACCACCTTGGCGGCATAGAGGCCAATGCCCCCGCCTGCCACCAGCGCCATGACGATCCAGCCCACGCCCGAGGGGCTGACGCGGGGGCCAAACACCGTGGCCAGCACCGCCAGCGCCATGCCGATCATGCCGAACAGGTTGCCCCGGCGCGAGGTCTCGGGGTTGGACAGGCCGCCCAGGCTGAGAATGAACAGAATGGCCGCACCCAGGTAGGCCATGTTGGAAAGGCTTTGAGACATGTTCGTCTTCCTTCTTCTTGTGCTGGGTTACTTGCGGAACATGGCCAGCATGCGGCGGGTCACGGCAAAGCCCCCGAACATGTTGACGGCGGTCAGCACGGTGGCGGCAAAGGCCAGCCAGAAAATCAGGCCATCGGGCCTGCCGCTCAATCCCGCTTCAGGCGGAGCAATCTGTACCAGCGCGCCGATGGCGATGATGCTGGAGATGGCGTTGGTCACGCTCATCAGCGGCGTGTGCAGCGCAGGTGTCACGTTCCAAACCACCATGTTGCCAATGAAACACGCCAGCACGAACACCGTGAAGTGGCCCAGGAAGGCTGCCGGCGCATAGGTGCCCACAAACCAGAACGCCACCGCAGCCACCGCAAACAGGATGGTCAGCGTTTGGGCTGGCAGCGGCGCGCTGCTGCCGTGCCCGTGGCCGCCCTTTTTCTCGGCCACCGGTGCGGCCGCAGGTTTGGCGGCAGGGGGCGCGGCTTGTTTCAACGGTGGGGCAGGCCAGGTGATGTCGCCGTCCTTGATGACGGTCAGGCCACGGATGGCATCGTCTTCCATGTTGACGTTGATGACACCGTCTTTGGTCTTGCACAGTTCTTCGCTCAGGCGGAACAGGTTGGTGCCATACAGCGTGGACGACTGGCGCGCCAGGCGCGAGGCCAGGTCGGTGTAGCCCACAATGGTCACGCCGTGCTTCACCACGGCTTGGCCCGGTTCGGTCAATTCGCAGTTGCCACCTTGCTCGGCCGCCATGTCCACGATCACGCTGCCTGGCTTCATCGACTGCACCATCTCGGCCGTGATCAGCTTGGGTGCCGGTTTGCCCGGGATCAGTGCGGTGGTGATGATGATATCGACCTCCCGCGCTTGTTGGGCATACATTTCGCGCTGCGCTTTTTGAAAGCCCTCGCTCATCACTTTGGCATAGCCGCCGCCGCCCGAGCCTTCTTCCTCGAAGTCCACTTTCACGAACTCGCCGCCCAGCGACACCACCTGGTCGGCCACTTCGGCGCGGGTGTCGTTGGCGCGAACGATGGCACCCAGGCTGGCTGCCGTGCCGATGGCGGCCAGACCGGCCACACCGGCACCGGCAATGAACACTTTGGCTGGCGGCACCTTGCCTGCCGCCGTGATCTGGCCGTTGAAGAAGCGGCCGAATGCATTGGCGGCTTCCACCACCGCGCGGTAGCCGCTGACACCGGCCATGGAGGTCAGCGCGTCCATCTTCTGTGCGCGGCTGAGTGTGCGGGGCAACGCGTCAATGGCCAACACCGTGGCTTTGGCGGCGGCCAGCTGTGCCATCAACTCGGGGTGCTGGGCGGGCCAGATGAAGCCGATCAGCGTCATGCCCGGGCGAACCAGCGCCACTTCGTCGGCACTGGGAGGACGCACCTTGAACACGATGTCCGACGTGGCCCACAGCTCCGCAGCGTTGGGCACGATGACAGCCCCTTCTGCTCGGTACGTGTCGTCGCTGAACGAGGCGCCATCGCCCGCGCCCGACTCCACCGCCACGCTGAAGCCCAGCTTGACGAGTTTGGCCACCACTTCGGGCACCGTGGCCACCCGTTTTTCACCAGGAAAACACTCACGAGGAACCCCGATGCGCTGGGGTGTGCGAGCCATGGTGCTCGTGGCGTTCGATCCTGTTTCGACTGGCTGCATGGGTATTTCCTCGGGCAATCGGGGTGAGCGTGGAACACAATCGGCGGACTTTAACGGAAATGGTGTCCAGGCGACAAACAGGTTCCTCTCAAATTGAGAAAACACATATTAGCATCGGCTGATATTTGAGCCTTGGTGGTTTCCCCTGCCGACGCTCCCCGCCGACACCGGGACAGCCGATACCATGCCGTCATGACACAACGCTGGAAACCTGCCGTGACCGTGGCTGCGGTGATCGAACGCAATGGCCAATACCTGCTGATTGAAGAGCACACGCCCGAAGGCCTCAGGCTGAACAACCCTGCGGGTCACCTTGACCCAGGCGAGAGCCCCGAACAGGGTGTGGCCCGCGAAACATTGGAAGAAACCACGCACACCTTCACCCCTGACAGCCTGGTGGGGGTGTACCTGTCGCGGTTCCAGCGTCCCGCCACGGGCGAAGACGTGACCTACCTGCGCCTGGCCTATACCGGCCAATTGGGTGATGTGGTGCCGGGCCGCACGCTTGACCTGGGCATCGTGCGCACGCTGTGGATGACGCCCGATGACATCCGCGCCAGCGTGGCGCGCCACCGCAGCCCGCTGGTGCTGCGTTGCATGGAAGACCATCTGGCAGGCCAGCGTTTTCCGCTGGACGTGGTGCGAACCGATCCATCCGTTTTTGTGTCCGCCGGGGCCAAAGCAGCATGACGGGGATGGATGTGCTGGCTTCTGTCGGCGGGCCTGGCGCCTGGGCCTTGCTGGCGCTGGCCGCTTTCGGTGCGGGTGTGTTGAACGCCATCGCGGGTGGGGGCAGCTTCCTGACGCTGCCAGCGCTGGTGTTCACCGGTGTGCCGCCCATTGCAGCCAATGCCACCAGCGCGCTGGCGGTCAGCCCCGGCTATCTGGGCAGCATGTGGGGCTTCAGGGCAGAGTTGCAGGCGCTCGACCCGCACCTGTTGCGGCGCGAAGCGCTGCTGGCATCGGCAGGCGGTGTGCTGGGTGCGCTGTTGTTGCTGGTGACGCCTGCCAAGGTATTTTCAGGGTTGATCCCGTGGTTGCTGCTGTTTGCCACCGTGCTGTTTGCCCTGGGGCCGCGCATCGCCGGGCTGGGGCGGCGCGGTGCGGGCGGCGAGGCAGGTGGTGCGGAAGGGGCCACGGCCCTGGCGCGCTGGCGCATGCCCGGCTTGCTGCTGGTGTCGGTGTACGGCGGCTATTTCAACGGCGGCCTGGGCATTTTGCTGATGGCGCTGTACACGCTGACGGGCGAGGGGCGCATTCACACGGCCAACGCCCTGAAAAACTTCAATTCATTTGTGCTGTCCATCTTGTCGGTGGTGGCGTTTGCGCTGGCGGGTGTCATCGTCTGGCCACAGGCGGTGCTGATGATGGCGTGTGCCACCTTGGGCGGCGTGGCGGGTGCGCGCCTGGCCAAACGGCTGCCAGCCAGCTGGGTGCGTGTGCTGGTGATCGTCACCGGGGTGACCATGAGCGTGGTGTTCTTTCAACGGACGTAGCCATTGAAAGGGGCCTGTTCACCGCACAAGCGAGCAGTTTGGTTACAGTGATGCATGACAACTTACGACCCTTTTGCATGAACAGTCTGCGCCACCATGCCCGCAGCCTGGTGGTCCGCATCATCTTGGTGGGCATGTTGCTGCTGGCCGTTGGCACGGCGGGGCGCATGCTGGTGCTGTCCCGCTACATGGGGCAGGACATGCTGGATCAGAACGGCAAACAGTTGCTGGCGCTGTCTGAGTTCGTGGCTGCACACATCGACAGCAACCTCGAACTTCGCCGCGATGCCTTGCAACGCATGGCAGGGTGGCTGCCGGGTCACGCGGTGCAGCCCGGCCAGCCGTTGGCCACACTGGCCAAGCAATTGGCAGATTTTCAAGCGTTGAACCCCGTTTTTTCAGAGGGGCTGGTGCTGCTCGATTCTGCCGGACAGGTGTTGGCATCGTCCGTACCCGGTCTGCCCGCACGCCACGCCGTGTTGCTGGCAGGCCCCCACGTTCAGCAGGCGCAGCAAGGGGGCTTTGCCATCGGGCGCCCCGCTGCCACCGGGACAGATGCGCGTGCGGTGTTGCCCATGGCTGCTGCGGTGAAGTCTGCAGATGCCCAGGCGGTTGGCGTGCTGGTGGGCCTGGTGGCGCTCGATGCCAAGGGCTTCATCGGCGCGCTGCAAGGCACACGTGTGGGCCAGGCTGGCGGCTTGATCCTGGTGTCGCCGCAAGACGGCTTGTTTCTGGCCGCCTCCCACCGCAGCATGACGCTGATGCCCACGCCCCCTGCGGGGCAGCATGCGCAGCACGACGCTGCCATGAAAGGCGCCAGAGGCGTGGCGGTGGATGTCAACGGCGCAGGGGTGGAGGAGCAGGCGGCCACCGCTTCGGTGCCCAGCAGCGGGTGGTTTGTGGTGGCCCGCCAACCCACTGATGAAGTGCTGTCACCCTTGGACAATCAGCAGCGCCGAACGGTGGGCAACTCTGGCTGGATTCTGTTGGTCATGGTGCTGATACTTGTGGTGAGTTTGCGCCATGTGTTCAAGCCTTTGGTCAACGCGGCTGACCACGCCGACAGAATGACCCGCGACGAGCTGCCCCTGGCGCACCTGCCCGTGGTGCGCAACGACGAGGTGGGACACCTGACCGCAGCCTTCAACCGCCTGCTTGACAAGCTGTTGGAAACGCAGACGGCGCTCAGCAACATGGCCCACCACGACACGCTCACCGGCCTGCCCAACCGCACCTTGCTGGCTGACGTGCTGACGCGTGCGCTGGCGCGGGCGCACCGCAACGGCACCGAGGTGGCGGTCCTGTTCATCGACCTGGACGGGTTCAAGCCCATCAACGACGCACACGGACACGCCTGTGGCGACGAGGCGTTGCAACAGGTGGCCCAGCGGCTGACCAGCGCCATCCGTCATGCCGATACCGTGGCCCGGATCGGTGGCGACGAATTCGTCATTTTGCTCAGCGACCTGCCTGCGGGCGACCGTGCCGGTGTCCAGCACGTGGCGGAAAAGTGCCTGGGCACGTTTGCCCAGCCGTTTCACGTCAAAGGGCTCACATGCAGGTTGGGCGCATCGGTGGGCATCGCCATGGGCCACGGCGACACACCACCCGACACCCTGCTGTCCGCCGCTGACACCGCGATGTACAGCGCCAAACAGGCGGGCAAGGGGCAAGTGGTGTGGGCCGCACCTGACAACGTGCCCGCCAGCGCCTGATGCACGCAGGGTGTGTGGCACCGGGATAATCCGGGCCATGACTTCCAAACAAACCATCGTGGTCGGCCTCAGCGGCGGGGTCGATTCCGCCGTCAGCGCTCACTTGCTCAAGCAGCAAGGGCACCAGGTCATCGGCATCTTCATGAAGAATTGGGAAGATGACGACGACAGCGAATACTGCTCCAGCCGCCAGGACTGGCTGGATGCCGCCAGCGTGGCCGACGTGATCGGCATCGACATCGAGCACGTCAACTTCGCGGCCGAGTACAAAGACCGCGTGTTTGCCGAGTTCCTGCGCGAGTACCAGGCTGGCCGCACACCCAACCCCGACATCCTGTGCAACGCCGAAATCAAGTTCAAGGCCTTCCTGGACCATGCCATGCGGCTGGGTGCCGACAAAATTGCCACCGGCCACTACGCCCGTGTGCGCTGTGTGGCCGCCGATGACTCGCCCACCCCAACGGCTGTCGGCTCCAGTGCTGACCGTCTGCGCCTGCTGCCCGTCGAAACCGCCCGGCTGGGCGATGGCCGATTCGAGCTGCTCAAAGGGCTGGACCCGTCCAAAGACCAGAGCTACTTTTTGCACCGGCTCACGCAGGCCCAGCTGGCCAGCACCCTGTTCCCGGTAGGCGAGTTGCACAAGACCGAGGTGCGCCGCATTGCCGCAGAAATTGGCCTGCCCAACGCCAAAAAGAAGGACAGCACCGGTATCTGCTTCATCGGCGAGCGGCCGTTTCGCGACTTCCTGAACCGCTACATTGCCCACGAGCCCGGCCCCATCAAAAACGACCGGGGACAGACCATTGGCAAACACGTGGGCCTGAGCTTCTACACGCTGGGGCAGCGGCAAGGCCTGGGCATTGGCGGCATCAAGGAAAAAGGCGCGCAGCGGGGTGGTGGCGACCACGCACCCTGGTTCGTGGCCCGCAAAGACCTGAAAACCAACACCCTGTGGGTGGTGCAAGGGCACGACCACCCCTGGCTGCTGAGCAGCCGGTTGGTGGCGCAAGACATGAGCTGGGCCGCCGGCTGCCCACCTGTGTTGGCCGACGTGGGAGCCTTGCCACTGCCCACTGCGGCACCGGGCATGGCCGTGGTGCCTCCCACCGGGCCTGCCCGGCGGCTGAGCGCCAAGACCCGTTACCGCCAGACCGATGCGCCATGCTGGCTGACGGCGGCACCGCAACCGGGTTCGCTGACCGAGCCGGGTGACCCCGGTGCCGTGGCACTGACGTTTGACGAACCGCAGTGGGCCGTCACCCCCGGCCAGTCAGCCGTGCTGTACGACGGTGACGTGTGCCTGGGCGGTGGGGTGATTGCCTGAATTTATAAAAAATCAGGCTTTTACGCTTTCTGGGTATTGTTTTTAAGCTATTAAAACAATACCCATCAGCGGCGCTCAGCGCGCCTTCAGCAGGTCCGCCACGTCCAGCAGGATGAACTCGTTGTCGTCGGCCTGGTTGGGCTCGCGGCTGCTGGAGTAGGGCAGGTTGTTGTCGTTGCCCACGACGATGTGGCGGGCATCGACCACGTCAACGTTTTCAATCGTGAAAAACGGGAACGTCAGCACGCCGTTGTTCAGCGGCTTGCGGGCCAGGCCTTTGGGGTCCTGGATGGCCATGAGGTCGATGTAGCCCACCTTGCGCACTGCGCCGCCCGCGTTGGCATCGGTCAGCTCCACCTTGTACACGCGCTTGAACTTGGCTTGGTCGTGGAAGCAGTCGGTGCGCTTCTGGCCTTCGGGGCAAGCCTTGTCGGCCGTGCCTTCGCCGTTGTCGCGTTCGATGATGAGGCCGGTGGTGGCATCGATCATGTTGAAGTCGCCAATGGCGTGGTGGTTGGCTTCCAGCACGTATTTCCAATGGCGGCCAGTCCACTGTTCGGTGGCCACGTCAAACTCCAGCACGCGCAGGTATTGCTTGCCATCCACCGTTTCCAGTGCTTTGGCCTGCGTGTCCCACAGCGCACCTTCGAGCAAGGGGTAGAGCTTTTTGCCGTCGGGGGATGAGGCCATGCCTTCAAAACCCTTGGAGCGGCGTACCTGGAAGTCCACCACGCCACCCGGTGTGCCGGGCATGGTCACGCCGGGGTGGTCGGGCGAGCGCACCACTTTGCCGTCTGCCTGCGTTTCAAACACGGCTTGCACGCGACCCTTCATGTCTGCCTTGATGAGGAAGGGGCCGAACTCTTCGCCGATCCAGATCGAGCCACCTGCGAACTGGAAACCTTCCAGGTCGAAATCAGAGCCGGTCAGGTAACGCTCTTGGGTGCCCTCGTTGGCAATGCGAAACGGCACTTTCTTGTCAGGGTCGCTCAGGAACACGCTGCCCAGGTGCTTGACCTTGCCGCTGGCGAAATCCAGCTTGTAGTGGTTGAGGTACAGCATGAAGTCAGGCGAGTTGGCTTTGCTGCCCGCACCGTTGTCGGTCAGTACCCAGTAGCTGCCATCCGCCATGTGCTTGATGCCTGAATGCCCTTGCAGCGGCTGGCCTTTGAACGGCAGGCTCACACCGGTGGGGCGGCCACCCGACAGGCCTTCGACGGTGCCCACCGCGTCCACGCGCTTGCCGGTGGTGAACTTGCCGCTGACATGCAGGTCAGCAGGGGCGTTTTTGGGCGGTGCGATGAACGTGCGGGCGGGCAGCACGGCGTGGCCTGCCAGTGTGGCGGGGAATTCGGTTTGGGCCTGTGCCACGCTGGTGGCGGCACCCAGGATCAGGCTAACTGCCAGGGTGACGGGGGAGGTGTGACGGGTTGTGAGTTGCATGGTGTCGCAAGGAGTGAGGGCATGCCAAGCCCGAACGGTGGCCGACGCAGCTTGCCTGCCGTTTTTGACACCGTTGCGACACGGTTGTGCGGCCTCAGGTGGGCGGGGGGGAATCTTGAGTGGTGTCTGTGTAGTGGCGCCAGCTGTCCATGGCCTGGCGCATGGTCAGCATCTGGTGTTCAAAGCGTGAACAGGCCTTGCACAGGGCCAGGTGAAACGTCAGCACGCCGCGTTCGCCCAGTTCCAGCTGGCGGTCTTCACGTGCCACCATCAGTTCGGCGGCTTTTTTGCAGGGTATGGCAGTCCATTCCATGGCGTGCTTTCAGTTCGTGGGTGCGGTGCGGTGGCCAAACCAGTTCAGCTCCAGGCATGCGCGCAGCCGCAGCCGGGCGCGGTGCAGCAGCACATACAGGTTGGTCGCGCTCACGTCCAATTCCTTGCAAATTTCTTCTGCTGACAGCTCCAGCCACTCGCGCATCATGAAGGCGCGGCCCTGGGCGGCAGGCAGCTTGTCGGTGCACAGCTCCAGTATCTCGATGAACTGACGTTGAGACAGCTCGCGCTCGGGGTTGCCCCAGTCGGCGGGCAGGCTGGCAAAGTGGCCTCGGTCGTTCAGGGGCAGGTCGTCAAGCGGGTCGGCCAGCTCGTCGGGGTCGGTGCCGACGTGGCAGGCCTCGCGGCTGTTGAGCCTCATCTGGTCCAGCACCTTGTGTTTCAGGATGCCCACCAGCCATGTGCGCAACTGCGAGCGTTGTTCGAACGCCGTGGGCTTGGCCAGCGCGGCCAAGAGGGTTTCAGACACCGCGTCTTCTGCCCAGGCAGGGTTGCGCAACTGGCGCATCGCAAATTTCAGCAGCATGGGGCGATGCGTTTGCAGTTGCTGATGCAGGTCTGTGGTCATGGCACCATTGTGCTTCTGTCGTTGCCACGGGCCGGTCGCCGGTTTGCCCCCATGTCCTACATGCTCCTGATCCACGAACCCGTTGGCCAGCGCGCCACCCGCACCGAAGCCGAGGGACGCGCCGCCTACGCGGCCATGGTCGCTTTCGGTGAACAGCTGGCGGCGGCGGGCCAGCTCAAGGCGGTGGAGTCGCTGGCGTCACTCGATTCGGCGGTGCGCGTCTCGCAGGCCCAGGGCAAAACCCTGGCCGTGGACGGTCCGTTTGCCGAAGCCAAGGAAATGGTCGGCGGCTTTTTCCTGCTGCAAAACGTGACCCGCGAACAGGCCATTGCCTGGGCCCACGCCTGTCCGGCGGCGCAGTGGTGCACGGTGGAAGTGCGGGCGCTGGCTCCCTGCTTCGACGACAGTCGGGGCTGATCAGGGTTTCCACCGAGGGTGGGCCTGTCGAAAACACGCAGGCTGCTTCGTCGTGCCCTGTATGAACACAACTCGACCTCCCTTGCACTACCGCATCCTGATCCACGCGCCGCGTGAGCACGTGTGGCGGACCATGCTGCATTCACCCACCTACGAACGGTGGACCGCCGCCTTCTGCGAGGGCTCGCGCTACGAGGGCAGCTGGGACACCGGGTCCACCATCCGTTTCCTGGGACCGCAGGGTGACGAAGGCATGGTGGCCACCATTGCCGAACACCGCCCGGCTGCGTTCGTCTCCATCCGCCACCTGGGCCACATCCACGGTGGCGTGGACGACACCACCAGCGAAGCCGTGCGCGCCTGGGCCCCTTGCCACGAGAACTACACCTTCACCGATGCCGATGGCGGCACCCTGCTGCAGGTGGATGCCGACGTGTTCGGCGACTTCGAGGCCTTCCTGGCCGAGCACTGGCCCCTGGCCTTGCAGGCACTCAAAACCCTGTGTGAAACCACCCCCACCCCTTCAGGAGACACCGCATGACCCCCGCCACCGTTCCCATGTGCCCCGTGGTGCACTTTGAAATGCCCTACCGCGACCGCGAACGCGCCGCCCGTTTCTATGCCGCCGCGTTCGGCTGGGCCCCGCAGATGTTGGGCCCCGAGATGGGCCACTACCTGCTGGTCACCACCGCGCCACCGGGGCCCCGCCCCGGCCTGCCCCCGGACGCGGCGCTGGGGGCCATCCACGGCGGCATGTACCCGCACGACCCGGCCATGCCCATGCAGCACCCTTCGGTGGTGGTGGGGGTGGACGACGTGCAGGCGGCCATTCAACGCGTGCGTGCAGCCGGTGGCGAGGTGTTGGGCGAACCCATGCCCATTCCGGGTGTGGGCCTGTACGTGGTGTTCCGCGACACCGAGGGCAACCACAACAGCATGCTGCAGCCCGACATGGCACCCCCCGCCTGCCAGGCGTGACCCCCAGGAGACACCCATGCGATTCATGATCATCGTCAAAAGCTGCCCCGAGTTCGAGGCCGAAGTCACACCTGAAGCACCTGAAGAGCTGATGGCCGAGATGGCGGCCTACCACGCCGAACTGGCCCGCGCTGGCGTGCTGTTGGATGGCAGCGGCCTGCACCCCAGCCGCACCGGCTGGCGCATCCACCACAACGCCAGCGGCAGCACCGTGGTCGATGGGCCGTTTGCCGAGGCCAAGGAACTGATCGCGGGCTACACCCTGATCCAGGTGCGCTCGCGCGAGGAAGCCATGGAATGGAGCCGCCGCTTTCCCAACCCCGCAGGCAAGGGCAAAGAAGCGGTGATCGAATTGCGCCAGCTCATCGAGCTGGACGAGTTCCCGCCCAGCGACGCGCTGCAACAGATGAAAGCCCTCGACGGCCAGGCCCGCACCTGAAAGGAGGCCCCCATGTTCCGCCAGATCTTCGTCAACCTGCCCATCCAGGACATGGCCCGCTCGCGGGCCTTTTTCGAGGCGCTGGGCCTCACCTTCAACCCCCGTTTCACCAATGAACAGGGGGCCTGCCTGGAAATCGGCGACAACTTTTACGCCATGCTGCTGGTCGAACCCTTTTTTCAGGGCTTCACCACCAAACCCATCTGCAACGCCCACCAGGCCACCGAGGTGCTGCTGGCCCTGTCGGTTGACAGCCGCGCCGAGGCGGAAGAGGTGGTGCGCAAAGCCGTGGCCGCCGGTGCCACCACGCCCAACGCGCCGCAGGACCACGGCTTCATGTTCCAGCACGGCTTTGCCGACCTGGACGGCCACCAGTGGGAAGTGTTCTGGATGGACGAAGCCGCCGCCCCCGCACAGATGTGAGCGGGCCGCGTGCACAGCGCCGTTCACGACACCCTGGCCGCCGTGTGGCGCATCGAGTCCGCCAGCATCGTGGCGGCGGTGATGCACCGCGTGCGCGACCTGGGCGTGGCCGAAGAGCTGGCCCATGACGCGCTGGTGGCTGCCCTGGAGCGCTGGCCCCAGGACGGCCTGCCCGACAAGCCCGCCGCCTGGCTGATGACCACCGCCCTGAACCGCGCGCTGGACCACCTGCGCCACCGCCAGATGGCCGATGCCCGGCACCAGGATCTGGGAGCCGACCTGATGGCCCAGCAGGCCCACGTGGTGCCCGATTTCAGCGACGACCTCGACCGCCAGCGCGAACACGCGGTGCTGGGCGACGAGCTGCTGCGCCTCATGTTCACCGCCTGCCACCCCGTGCTGTCCACCGAGGCCCGCGTGGCCCTCACCCTCAAGCTGCTGGGGGGCCTCACCACCCAGGAAGTGGCCCGCGCCTGCCTGGTGTCCGAGGCCACCCTGGCCCAGCGCATCGTGCGGGCCCAACGCACCTTGGCCGATGCCCGCGTGCCCTTTGAGCTGCCACCCACCGACCAGCTGGCGCAGCGGCTGGGCTCTGTGCTGGAGGTGGTTTACCTCATCTTCAACGAGGGCTACACCGCCACCCTTGGCATCGACTGGATGCGCCCCGCCCTGTGCGACGAAGCCCTGCGCCTGGGCCGCATGCTGGCCGAGCTGGCGCCCCACGAAGCCGAGGTGCACGGCCTGGTGGCGCTGATGGAAATCCAGGCTTCGCGCACCGCCGCCCGCACCGACGCGCAGGGCCGCCCCGTGCTGCTGGCCCGGCAAGACCGCACCCGCTGGGACCGGCTGCTGATCCGCCGTGGCCTGGCCGCACTGGACCGCGCGCACGCCTTGAACCAGCCTGCAGGCAGCTACCGCCTGCAGGCCGAGATTGCAGCCTGCCACGCACGCGCCTTTTGTGTGGACGACACCGACTGGCCCCGCATCGCCGCGCTGTATGCAGAGCTGATGCGCGTGGCCCCGTCGCCCGTGGTGGAACTCAACCGCGCCGTGGCCGTGTCCATGGCCCAGGGACCGGCGGCGGGCCTGGCCATCATCGACACCTTGCTGGCCGACAAAGCCCTGCAGCGCTACCACTGGCTGCCCGCCGTGCAAGGCGATCTGCTGCGCAAGCTGGGGCGCGAGGCCGAGGCCCGCACCGCGTTCAGCCGTGCAGCGGCACTGGCCGCCAACGAACAGGAACGCCGACTGCTGGAGCGGCGGGCGCAGGGAGAGCAGGCGTAAAAAAGGGCCTTCGCAGCCGTGCGGCACGCGCGTGTTTACACTGCCCGTTTGCCCCGATTTCCCATGCATGCCACCCCGTTTGCCGAACTGTTCCAAGCACGCGCCTTCATGCGCTTCTGGGTGGCCCGTGTAGCGGGCATCATGGCCAACCAGATGCTGATGGTCGCCGTGGGCTGGCAGATGTACGACCTGACCGCCAATGCCTGGGACCTGGGGCTGGTGGGGCTGTTCCAGTTTGTGCCCGCGCTGGTGTTCACGCTGCCCGCAGGCCACGTGGCCGACCGCTTGCACCGGGGGCGCATTTTTGCCGCCAGCATGGGGCTGCAGGCCCTGGTGGCGGCCGCCATGGTGGTGGGTGTCTGGCAAGGGCAGGTCAGCCGCGAGTGGATCCTGGCGCTGTCAGTCCTGCTGGGCGTGGCCAGGGCCTTCCAGATGCCGGCGCAGCAGGCCATCACACCGCTGCTGGTGCCCAATGCGCTGCTGGCCAAGGCCGTGACCCTGAGCACCGCAGGCATGGAGTTCGCCGTCATCACCGGCCCGGCGCTGGGTGGCCTGATTTACGTGTGGGGTGCCGGTGCGGTGTATGCCGTGTGCCTGGTGCTGCTGACGCTGGCCGCCGCGCTGGCGCTGACCGTGCACTACAGCCACGTGCCCGCGCGCCACGCGGTCAGCTGGGGTTCGCTGCTGGCGGGCCTGGGCTTCGTGTGGCACAAAAAGGTGTTGCTGGGTGCCCTGTCGCTCGACCTGTTTGCCGTGCTGCTGGGCGGGGCCACCGCGCTGCTGCCCATGTACGCCAAAGACATCCTGCACACCGGGCCCGAGGGGCTGGGGCTGCTGCGCGCGGCCCCGTCTGTGGGGGCGCTGGCCATGTCGCTGGCGCTGATCAAGTGGCCGCTGGAACGTAAAGTGGGGCACAAGCTGCTGTGGGCCGTGGCGGTGTTTGGCCTGGCCACGCTGGTGTTTGGGCTGTCCACACACTTCTGGCTGTCGCTGGCGGCGCTGGCCGTCACGGGGGCGGCAGACAGCATCAGCGTCGTCATCCGCCTGACGGTCATGCAGCTGGAAACACCCGATGAACTGCGTGGCCGCGTGTCGGCGGTCAACTCCATTTTCATCGGCGCATCCAACCAGCTGGGCGAGTTCGAGTCGGGCGCACTGGCCGCCGCCGTGGGGCCGGTCGGGTCAGTGGTGATCGGCGGCGTGGGCACCTTGCTGGTGGCCATCAGCTGGCTCAAGCTCTTCCCCACACTGGCCCAGCGTGACCACATGGACCGGCCTGGCAGCCGCTGAATTGGAGCCGGGCGGCTGTCGTTTGCCCGCCGTGACCAGGCAGGCCACGCAGTGTGGAAGCCCTTGACGGAAGGGGCCAGTGGCCAGGCGGTGGCGTGGCAGGCCGGGCCGGGTGCCACTTGTTACGCTGTGGCCCTGAACAAACAATGCCCAGGGAGGGCGGTCTCATGCAAGACATTCACGCCAGCGACTTGAAGTCCATCCTGCATTCCAAGCGGGCCAACATCTATTACCTGGAGCATTGCCGCGTGTTGGTCAACGGTGGCCGGGTGGAGTACGTGACGGAGCAGGGCAAACAGTCGCTGTACTGGAACATCCCCATCGCCAACACCACCACGGTGCTGCTGGGCACGGGCACCTCCATCACCCAGGCCGCCATGCGCGAACTGGCCAAGGCGGGCGTGTTGGTGGGGTTTTGCGGCGGGGGTGGCACGCCCTTGTTTGCCTGCACCGAATTCGAGCTGGAGGTGGCCTGGCTGCAACCCCAGAGCGAATACCGCCCTACCGAGTACCTGCAACACTGGGTGCGCTTCTGGTTTGACGATGCCTTGCGCCTGCAGGCCGCGCGCGAAGTGCAGCTGACGCGCCTGCAACGCCTGGGCGAGCAGTGGCGGGCCGACAGCAAACGCGCCCAAGACGGTTGGGGTGCCGATGTGGCCGCGCTGGATGCGCTGCTGGCGGCATCGGCCCAAGCGATCAGCAACGCGGCCGACACCACCCAGCTGCTGACCGAAGAAGCCCGCCTCACCAAGCAGCTGTACAAGCTGGCAGCCCAGGCCACCCGCTACGGCGACTTCACCCGCAGCCAGCGTGGCGACAGCACCGACACCGCCAACCAGTTTCTGGACCATGGCAACTACCTGGCCTACGGCCTGGCCGCCACCGCCACCTGGGTGCTGGGCTTGCCCCACGGCCTGGCCGTGCTGCACGGCAAAACCCGAAGGGGCGGGCTGGTGTTTGACGTGGCCGACTTGGTGAAAGACGCCCTCATCCTGCCGCAGGCGTTTGTGTCGGCCATGAAAGGGCACTCTGAGCAAGAGTTTCGCACCCAGTGCATCGAGCGGCTCACCCGCACCGAAGCGCTGGACTTCATGATCGACTCGCTCAAGGCCATCGCGCTCAAGGTGGGGCGAATGGCCGAGACGGCTCAAGCGGTGCAGCCGGTTTCTTTGCCAGAATTTCATGAAAAATCGGGGCATACCGCAGGACTGTCGTCATGAATGTGCTGCTGATTTCGGAGTGCGACAAAAAAGCGCTCACCCAAACCCGCCGCATCCTCGACCAGTTTGCCGAACGGCGCGGCGAGCGCACCTGGCAAACCCCCATCACCCGCGACGGCCTGGACACCCTGCGCCGCCTGCTGCGCCAGAGCGCCCGCAAAAACACGGCCGTGGCCTGCCACTGGATACGCGGGCTGGACCACAGCGAACTGCTGTGGGTGGTGGGCGACCGCAACCGTTTCAACGCGCAAGGCGCTGTGCCCACGAACTCCACGCAGCGCAATGTGTTGCGTGGCAATGACGAGAACGACTGGCACACCGGCCAGGACATTCACCTGCTGGCCGGGCTGGCGGCGCTGTTGCACGACCTGGGCAAAGCCAGCCGCGCCTTCCAGATGCGTTTGCGCGGCGAGCTGACCACCGCCGATGGCCGCCCCGAACGCAACCAGTACCGGCATGAATGGGTGTCGCTGCGGCTGTTCGAGGCGTTTGTGGGCCAAGATGACGATGCCACCTGGCTCGCCCGGCTGGCCAACCCCACGGCTGAAGACGATGCCAGTTGGTTGGATGAGTCAACGGGTCGCTTGCAATGCGACGGCATGGGCATTGTCCCGGTTGTGCTCCCTTTTGTCCGCCTGGCTCACGCGCCGCTGGCCCAGACCCTGGGCTGGCTGGTGTTGACGCACCACCGCCTGCCCATGGTGCCCACAGGTAAACCCATCACTGCCGCCAGCTTGCACCAAGTGCTGAACCACATCGACGCAGGCTGGAACGAGCGCACCGACGGCGGCGACCCCGACCACCACCTGCCGCTGTACTGGGACTTTGAGTCACACGGCCTGCCCGTTACCACCGACGCGTGGCGCAAGCAAGCCTCCAAACTGTCCCAGCGCCTGCTGACCTTGCGTGCCCAGCCGGGCAAGGGCGATTGGCTGGGCAACCCGTATGTGATGCACATCGCCCGCCTGAGCCTGATGCTGGCCGACCACCATTACTCCAGCCTGGGTGTGGACCGGGCCACTGGGCAGCCCGTGGCTGGTCGGGTCCAAGGGCAGTCGGGCTACCCGCTGTTTGCCAACACCCACGACAGCGTGCCCCGCAACCACCAGGGCCACGGCAACCCCCACCGCCTCAACCAGACGCTGGACGAACACCTGCTAGGCGTGGCCCGCCACAGCGCCACCGTCACCCACGCCTTGCCTCGGTTTGAAACCCATTTGCCCCACCTGGGCGAGTGCAGGCCGCTCAAAAAACGGGCCAAAGACGAACGCTTTCGTTGGCAAGACAAAGCCGCCGACCTGGCCGCCACACTGCGCGTGCGCAGCGCACAGCACGGCGCATTCATCGTCAACCTGGCCTCTACCGGCTGCGGCAAAACCCTGGGCAACGCTCGCGTCATGCACGCGCTGGCCGACCCCGCACAGGGCATGCGCTGCGCCTTTGCCATGGGGCTGCGCACCCTCACGCTGCAAACCGGGCGGGCCTTTCGCGACCTGCTGGGCCTGGCCGATGACGAGCTGGCCATTCGCGTGGGCGGCAGTGCCAGCCGGGCGCTGTTCGAGCACCACGAGCGCATGGCCGAGCAGACCGGCTCCGCCTCCACCCAGGCGCTGCTGGAAGAAGACGGCCATGTGGTGTTTGAAGGCAACCACGAGGCCCACCCCGTGTTGCAGCGTGTGCTGCACGACCCGCAAGCAGCCAAACTGCTGGTGGCCCCGCTGCTGGTGTGCACCATCGACCACCTCACCCCCGCCACCGAAAGCCAGCGCGGAGGCCGCCAAATTGCCCCCATGCTGCGCCTGATGAGCGGCGACCTGGTGCTGGACGAGCCCGACGACTTCGACATGGCCGACCTGCCCGCCCTCACTCGGCTGGTGCATTGGGCCGGGCTGCTGGGTGCGCGGGTGCTCCTCTCGTCGGCCACGCTGCCCCCAGCGTTGGTACAGGGCTTGTTCGAGGCCTACCGCCAGGGCCGTGTGCAATTCGCCCGCAACCGGGGTCAACCCTCGGCCAACCCAGCCCCCGACGTGTGTTGCCTGTGGGTGGATGAGTTCCGGCAACACCACGCCAACTGCACCGACCTTGCCACCTACGCCCAGGCCCACCAAGCCTTTGCCATTGGCAGGGCACAGCGGCTGGCCGAGGCCGTGGTGCGCCGCCGAGCCAAGTTGGTGCCGTTGGAATTGGAAAAAGCCAAACTCAGAACCAGCGACCACCCCGCCTTCTTTGCCAAAGAGGTTTTGAAGTGGGCGCAAAAACTGCATGCCGCCCACCACAGCACCGACCCGCACAGCGGCAAGCGGGTCAGCTTTGGCCTGGTTCGCATGGCGAACATCGAGCCGCTGGTGGACGTGGCGCTGGCCATGTTCCGAGAAAAAGTGTCCGAGGGGCTGCGCATTCACCTGTGCGTGTACCACTCGCAGTTTCCGCTGCTGATCCGCTCGGCCATCGAACAGCGGCTGGACCAAACCCTCAACCGCCGAGAACCCGATGCGGTGTTCAAGCTGCCCGACATTCGCCAGAGGTTGGACGCACACCCCGACGAAGCCGACCACCTGTTCATCGTGCTGGGCTCCCCCGTGACCGAAGTGGGCCGTGACCATGATTACGACTGGGCGGTGGTGGAGCCCTCGTCCATGCGCTCGTTCATCCAACTGGCGGGCCGGGTGCGCCGCCACCGCCCAGATGAATGCACCGAGGCCAACCTGAGGGTGTTCAACACCAATCTGCGGCACTTCAAACACCCTGGCGAGCCCGCGTTTTGCAAACCCGGCTTCGAGAGTGCCAGCCAATGGCTGAACAGCCACAACCTGGCGGAACTGCTGCGTCCCGACGAATACGCGGTGGTGGATGCCCGCCCCCGCATCCTTGCCCGCGCTGACCTGAAACCCAACACCAGCTGGGTGGATCTGGAACACGCCCGTATGCAAGCCACCCTACTGCCCGCGCAACCGCTGAACGCCGCCAGTTGGTGGCACCTACCTCCAGCCGATGCCTTGCTCACAGCCGCCTTGCCCCAGCACCAGCCGTTTCGCCACGACCCGATACCGCGCGTGGACCTGGTGCTGATGCCCAACGACGATGGCGACGACTACGAGCTGAAAATGCTGCAAGCCAAACTCGGCGGGCATCCCGGGGAAGCTATCTTTGTCACTGTGGACCGCTCACAGAACCACCGCATCGGTGACGAGCAGGTCAATGGCTCCCGCATCGCCCCCTGGGGCCAGACCGACTACATGGCCGTACTCACCGAACTGGCCACCCAAATGAACATGGACCTGACCGACTGTGCCCGCCGTTTTGGCACGGTGACGTTGCCCCAAAACGACGGGGGCTGGCGCTTTCACCCGGCGTTGGGGTTCACGAAGTGGCGAGGTTGAGCGTTGAAACTCTCCGATCGATTGCTGCGCTTTATCAAGAGCCGTTCTGGCCAGGTCGTCTTCCGCTCGGAGATTGCCAGGCTGGGCAGCCCTGCGCAGGTCACCGCCGCATTGAACGAGCTGATGGCGAAGGGTGTGATCACCCGCATCAGCAGGGGCATTTACGCCAAAACTCGCCAAAGCACGGTCACGGGTGCCCTGGTGCCAGCGGGCAGCCAGGAGACGCTGGTTACCGAAGTCTTCCAAAAAATGGGGGTGCCGGTGGTGGGGGCGGGGCAGGCCGCAGCGGCTTACAACGCAGGGCAAACCACTCAGCTGCCGGGCATGTTTGTGGTGCACACCGGTAACAGGCGAATCAGCCGAAAAATTGTGGTGGGCGGACGTACGGTAACCTATGAGAACAATTTCCAGCGCACAGCGGCAAGCAATTGAAGACCTCTCTGCCGAGCAGCACCTTCAGCTTTTGCGGTTGCGTGTTGCCCATCGTCACACCGCCCAGGGGTTGATGACGGGCACACGTGCCGCTTCATACGGTGCGGTGTCCCGCGATGCAACCATGAAGCCCCGTGAGGCAGCGATGGCGGCAATGTAGCCGTCGGGCGTGGGGAAGCCTCGCCCGCCAGCTCTGGCCGTCACAGCCAGCTCGGCATAGTGCCGGGCGGCATCGGTGTCAAAGGGCAGCACGCGGTCCCGGAACAGCCTCAGCAGGCCCTCCAGTGCCTGGGACAGCAGGTCTTTGCGTCGGCCTGCGGGCAGTGCCGCAATGCCAAACAACAGCTCCGCCAGCGTCACGCTGGACAGGTACAGCGTGGGCGCAGCCTGCGCGTTCAGCCACGCCATCACGGCAGGGTGTGGTTCGGGTTTCATCGCCTCGGAGACCACGTTGGTGTCGAGGACGATCATCCAAACACCATGGGCACAGCGGGTGTCTGGTCGCGTACACGGGCGAGGGCATCGAAGTCTTCATTCGTCAGCCCGATGTCCCGGCTCAACGCGGCCAAGGCATCGCCCAAACGGACACGCGCCTCGGGTTTGACGGCGGCTGCCAGGATGTCGCGCACCTCGGCCTCGGTGCTGCGCCCGTGCAGCGCGGCTTGCATCCGCAAAGCGCGGTGCACGTCGTCGGGCAGGTTGCGAACGGTCAGCATGGCCATGTTGACATCTCCTGAAAAATGCATGCGATGCATTCAGTTTAATGATTTGCATGCATATCTGCAATCAAAAGCCAATGGTTCGGACATGAAAAAGCCGACGTGAAGTCGGCTTTCCAAGGCTACCTATGCGGCAGTGAATTCTTCTCCAACGAAGTCATTTTCTGAGCTGCTTTTCAGCAGTCAGTCGGATTCTATCGGTTGGTAAGGATCCGTGCTATTTTTCTCTCACGATGTCATGGTTTGAATTCTGATAGAGTTGACCCCATCGGTGGTGCAAACACTGATGAGGTCGATGGCAACGCCAATGGCTGTAGCAGGCAAGGCGACCGACGAGAACGGTTGGTTTCTCGAAGGAGGGTACGAATGTGACGCAGCAAACCATGACAAGAAGATAGTTTCCCGGCAAGCGTTGCTTGCCCCATTTCGCGCCCCTTGGACGTTTCCGAGGGGCATTTTATCGGTGGCCGCTTGGCCACCCCAAAAAATGTTTACCCCCATGCCAACGATTCAAACTGATCGTCAAGCTGCGTTGCATTCGCTCATTTCCGCCTTTCTGGCTGAGCGACTGAGTAGCAAGCTCGACAAACTTGACCCCGATGACCCCAAGCGGCAAGAGCTGCGCCAGCAGTTCATCCCCGCCACCTGGCTGGAAGATGCCGCCCGCCGGGCCGCGCAAATCCAAGCCGTCACCCACTCGCTCAAGCCCATCCACCCAGATGCCAAGGGCACCAGCCTGTATTGCCCGCCCAGCACCTTGGCCGCAGCTCCCGTGGTGGGCAGCCATTGCCTGGGCGAAAACTTTGCTGGCGATGTGGTGGGCAATGCCGCAGCGCTGGATGTGTACAAATTCCTGAAACTGGAGCATGAAACACAATCATTGCTTGCGCTGGCGGCCTCTGGTGATGTGGATTTGGCTCACGCCCTCAGTGACGACACCGCCCAGGCCCACGCGTGGATGGTGGCTTTTGCCAGTCTGACCACGCCCCGTGGCAAACCCAGCTCGCACACCCTGGCCAAACAGCTGTACTGGCCCGTGGGCGACGACTTGCACGCCGACGCCAGCTACCACTTGCTGGCCCCGCTGTATGCCAGCTCACTGGCACACCGGCTGTACCAAACCTTGCAGGACGACCGCTTCAGCGACGAGGCCAAGGCTGCCCGCGAGGCACGCAAAGCCCACCAGCCCAGCGAGCGACCTGTGCGCGACTACCCCAACCTGGCGGTGCAGCAACTGGGAGGAACCAAACCACAGAACATCAGCCAGCTCAACAGCGAGCGCCGGGGCCAGAACAGCTTGCTTGCATCGCTGCCGCCCGTGTGGCGCTCTGAGGAGCTGAAGCCCTTGCTGGGCACCGAATCCATGTTCACCCGCTACAAGTTTCGTCCGGCAGTGAAAGAGAACCTGGGTGCACTGCTGGCCTTCCTCAAAACCGACCCCACGCGCAACGTCGCTACCCGTGATCGCAGGGCGGGTTATGTGGACAACTTGATCGACGACTTTTTGCAGTTCACCGCCGAAGTGCGCACGTTGGTGCCCGGCTGGACTTGCGACAGCGCCTGCCATTTGCCCGATTCCCAAGCCCGTTGGCTGGACCCGGAGGGCGCTGCACAGGCCGATGCCGAGCTGGAGCGCCCCACCCCCACCGATACCCACGAACGCATTTGCGAAGCGTTTGCCAACTGGCTCAATGCCCAGCTGCGCGACCCTTTGCCCATGGGTGACCCCGAGTTTGCCGAGTGGCGCGACGCCATGGCCGAACACATCCTGGCCGAAGAAAGGGAGGGGCTCCATGTCAACTGACACCCCTCAGCACGCAGCCCTGCTGGTGCTGCCCCGACTGCGCGTGCAAAACGCCAACGCCATTTCCAGCCCCATGACCTGGGGGTTTCCGGCCATCACGGCGTTCAACGGCTTCATGGCCGCCCTGGCCCGCCGGTTGGGGGCTGAGGCTGGCATCCAGTTCCACGGCGTGGGCGTGGTGTGCCACCACTTTGAAGCCCAGGTCACGCAGGGTGGCTATGTGCGCAACTTCAACCTCACGCGCAACCCGGTGCTGGCCGATGGCAGTACGGCGGCCATTGTGGAAGAAGGGCGCATTCACCTCGACATCACCCTGGTGTTCGATGTGCGCCTGGCCCACCACCTGCAAGACGATGTGGCCCGCGCGTCGCTGGCTGCCCGCGTGGGCGAGGTGGTGGCGGGCATGCGCCTGGCCGGGGGAAGCGTCATGCCACCCTTGCCCGGCAGCCCGCGCCGCACACCACCTGCCCAGCTGGCGCTGCTGGAAGAAGAGCCAGATGCCCGCATCCGGCAGTGTCGCCGCCTCAGTCGCCGCTGGTTGCCGGGGTTTGCGCTGGTGTCTGCAGATGATGTGCTGCAAACCCGGCTGACTGACTTGCAGGCAAAGGCCTCCGAAAACGTCTCGCAGCCCACGCTGTTTGATGCCTGGCTGGACCTGTCGCGCCTGAACCACCGGACCGTCACGGAAACGGTGTGGGATGAAGCCGCAGACGACTTCAAACAAACCGTCACCTGGCAAACCGACAAGCGCCCCGGCTGGTTGGTACCCCTGCCGGTGGGCTTTGCCGCGCTGTCGGCGCTGCACCCGCCCGGCACCGTGGCCGGTGCGCGGGATGCGAGCACCCCGTTCCGATTTGTGGAAAGCGTGTATTCCATGGGCCAATGGATCAGCCCCCACCGTTTGCGAGACACACATCAGCTGATGTGGCGCACCCAACACGATGCCGTCAGCGGTTTGTACCGTTGCACCAATGGCTTCAAAGCCAGCAATCCCTCTTCTGTCACACCCCCCGTTCACCAAGACTGAACCCACCCTCAAGGAGCAACCCCATGGCAACCACAAACACAATCAAAACCGCCTCCGTCCTCGCGTTCGAGCGCAAGTTGGACCCCTCAGATGCCCTGTTTGCCGCAGGCCAGTGGGCGGACCGTGCGCAGTCGCACACCTGGCAGCCCGTCACCCTCAACGAGAAGTCGGTGCGCGGCACCATTTCCAACCGGCTCAAAACCAAAGGAAAGGAATACGACGCAGCCAAGCTTGATGCCGAAATTCAAAACCCCAACCTCCAGACCGTGGACGTGGCCATGCTGCCCGCCGAGGCCGACACCCTCAAGGTCAGCTTCACGCTGCGCGTGCTGGGCGGTGCGGGCACCCCGTCGGCCTGCAACAGCGCCGACTACCAGCAGGCGCTGCAAGCCACCGTCAACGGCTACGTGACCACCCACGGCTTTGCCGAACTGGCCCGCCGCTACGCCGCCAACCTGGCGAACGGCCGCTTTCTGTGGCGCAACCGCCTGGGGGCCGAGCAGATCGAGGTGCAGGTGGCCCGTCTGGTCGATGGCAAACCAGAAAATACATGGTCTTTTGATGCCTTGTCGCTTTCTCTGCGTGGCTTTGATGCTACTGAATCTGCAAATGCCGATTTGAACGCCGTGGCCGCCTTGCTGGCGCAGGGGCTGGCGGGCCAAAGCCATGTGCTGCTGCAAGTGACCGCTTTTGTGCGCATGGGACCGGGCCAAGAGGTGTACCCGTCACAAGAACTGATTCTTGACAAAGACAAGGCGGGCAAAAGCAAAACCCTGTACAGCGTCAACAACGTGGCAGGCATGCACTCGCAAAAGCTGGGCAACGCCATCCGCACCATCGACACCTGGTACACCGGCGCGGCCGACAACGGCCCCATTGCCGTGGAGCCCTACGGCTCCGTCACCACCCAGGGCAAGGCCTACCGCCAGCCCAAGGCCAAGGAAGACTTCTACACCCTGTTCGACAACTGGGTCACCAAAGGCCAGGCCCCGGCGCTGGAACAGCAGCACTTTGTCATGGCCACGCTGATCCGCGGTGGCGTGTTTGGCGATGCAGACAAGGGTTGACACCATGGCCCCCTTGACCCATTTTGTGGACATAGACGTGCGGCCCGACGAAGACTTTCCGTCCAGCCAACTCATGGGAGCCTTGTACGCCCGCCTGCACAAGGGGCTGGTGGTGCACGGCAAGGGCGATATCGGCGTGAGCTTTCCGGCCCACACCCACCGGTGGCTGGGCAACCGCCTGCGGCTGCACGGCAGTGCCGAAGCGCTGGGCCTGCTGATGGGCCAAGACTGGCTCAAAGGCATGCGCGACCACCTGGACTTGTCCCCCGCCAGCCCCGTGCCAGCCCAGGTGCAACACCGGCAGGTGAAGCGCGTGCAAACCCAAAGCAGCCCCGAGCGCCTGCGCCGCCGCCTGATGCGGCGGCACAACCTGACCGCCGAAGAAGCCGCCCAGCGCATCCCCGACACCGCAGCCCAACTGGCGGCGCTGCCTTCGGTGTTTGTGCGCAGCAGCAGCACGGGTCAGGCCTTTCGGCTGTTTGTGTGCCACGGCCCGGTGGCATCGGAACCTCAAGGCGGGGGCTTCAGCACCTACGGCCTGAGCCTGGGTGCATCGGTACCCTGGTTTTGACCCTTTTTTGAGGGGGTAAAACAGTTCTTTAAAAATCAATGGCTTAGTGAGAAGGCGAGAAAAAGGGTGAAAACCGGTTTCTCGCCTGTTTTCCTTTTGGTGACAATCACTTGGCGCTGAATGGGTCTACCGGACTGCCGCATAGGCAGCTCAGAAATGACTTCTGCCCAGCTGAGCGGCGTTTCGCCTCCGGACTGCCGCATAGGCAGCTCAGAAAGATACATCAACCCCGAAATCGAACGCCGGTTGCCGGACTGCCGCATAGGCAGCTCAGAAAAGCCAATCCCCATCCTCATCTTCCCCAGTTACCCGGACTGCCGCATAGGCAGCTCAGAAATCCCGGATGTGCCGGATCACGTTGTGGTGCCGCCGGACTGCCGCATAGGCAGCTCAGAAAACAAGCGCCATCAGCTTTGTTGCGGTGTCGTTCCGGACTGCCGCATAGGCAGCTCAGAAATTGGTGGGCTGCACTTCCAGCCAGCGCGGCGTCCGGACTGCCGCATAGGCAGCTCAGAAATCTTGGTAGATGTGGCCGCAGCACCTGCATTTCCGGACTGCCGCATAGGCAGCTCAGAAAATGCCGAGTGGGCCGCACCCACCAGCTACACCCCGGACTGCCGCATAGGCAGCTCAGAAAAGGTAGTCGCGCACGTCTTTGGCGATGGCTGCCCGGACTGCCGCATAGGCAGCTCAGAAAATTGCCCTTCAGGGGGATCAGTGCACCGATTGCCGGACTGCCGCATAGGCAGCTCAGAAAACCGCGCGCTTGGCGCTGCCGCCCAGCAGGGTCCGGACTGCCGCATAGGCAGCTCAGAAAGATGACCACACCGGCATACCGCCATGTGTCCGCCGGACTGCCGCATAGGCAGCTCAGAAAATGCGGTCAAGGTCAACGCCTTCGGGAGCGTGCCGGACTGCCGCATAGGCAGCTCAGAAATCAACACGCCACCCGTCTCATCTTCAAGACGACCGGACTGCCGCATAGGCAGCTCAGAAAAGTGCGGTGATGTCGTCCCAGGGGTAGGGCACCCGGACTGCCGCATAGGCAGCTCAGAAAGTGCCGATGTGTTGCGGGCCGCTGTCTATCAGCCGGACTGCCGCATAGGCAGCTCAGAAACGATGGCGTGGCCAGTGCGCACGAATATGACACCGGACTGCCGCATAGGCAGCTCAGAAAGGAACGGTCCATTGTGGAGACGCCAGGGTGATCCGGACTGCCGCATAGGCAGCTCAGAAATCGCAGACCTGCGCAGCCAGGGCTACCGAAACCCGGACTGCCGCATAGGCAGCTCAGAAATTCAGCCCTGCATTGAAAAATGGCATGGGGTCCCGGACTGCCGCATAGGCAGCTCAGAAAAGCACGTTGACAACCCATCCACCCGCGCAGCCCCGGACTGCCGCATAGGCAGCTCAGAAAGTGACAATGCGCCCGCCCTGACAGCTGATTTGCCGGACTGCCGCATAGGCAGCTCAGAAATTTCAGGCTGGCGGGCAGGGCCTGCACCAGTGCCGGACTGCCGCATAGGCAGCTCAGAAAGACACCGTGGCCGACGTGGTGGCTGACGTGGCCCGGACTGCCGCATAGGCAGCTCAGAAAGGCGGCGATGTTCGCTTGGGCTTCGGCGGCAGCCGGACTGCCGCATAGGCAGCTCAGAAAGCCAATCAGACGCTGAAATTTTCCGTGTACCGCCGGACTGCCGCATAGGCAGCTCAGAAACGCGCAGCCTGGGCGGCCGAAGCCCTGCCCGCCCGGACTGCCGCATAGGCAGCTCAGAAATGAACAGATGTTCTCAAACGTTTCTATGGTGTCCGGACTGCCGCATAGGCAGCTCAGAAACTGGGGGTGTCGGTGCCATCGGCGGGCAAAGCCCGGACTGCCGCATAGGCAGCTCAGAAAAAAGGCGTTCAGGCGCAAGCCTTTGGGGTGCCCCGGACTGCCGCATAGGCAGCTCAGAAAGTAGCGGGCCGAACCGTCGCCTTGAACATCTACCGGACTGCCGCATAGGCAGCTCAGAAATGGTGCGCCCGGAAATGGGCTCGGATGAGGGGCCGGACTGCCGCATAGGCAGCTCAGAAAGCGAGGTGGTCTGTGTATGGGTTGTTTGTGTACCGGACTGCCGCATAGGCAGCTCAGAAAATCAGCAGCAGCCAGGCGGCCAGCAAGCCAGCCCGGACTGCCGCATAGGCAGCTCAGAAAATCACGTCAAGCGGCGACATCCACACCCCCATCCGGACTGCCGCATAGGCAGCTCAGAAATGGAGCTGCTCGACACGCCGTCGGCGGTGGTCCCGGACTGCCGCATAGGCAGCTCAGAAATTCCTAGTCATCATGACTATGTTGGCTCTGCCCCGGACTGCCGCATAGGCAGCTCAGAAACACCAGCGCAGGCCGTGCTCTTTGCTATAGACCCGGACTGCCGCATAGGCAGCTCAGAAAACATCCAGGCAGCCTCTTTGACTCGCAGCCTACCGGACTGCCGCATAGGCAGCTCAGAAACCGGTGTCTCCGTCCCCCTCGGTGCTGGGCCTCCGGACTGCCGCATAGGCAGCTCAGAAAGTAGGTGTTATACGCAGTGGTGCGACCTGAAACCGGACTGCCGCATAGGCAGCTCAGAAACGGCCGACCCCGAGCCCACCACCACCCCGCCCCCGGACTGCCGCATAGGCAGCTCAGAAAAGTGGCCTTTCGCTTGGCTCATGAGCCCAGAGCCGGACTGCCGCATAGGCAGCTCAGAAAACCTAGCATCCCCTCGATATCGAGCTTGGGTACCGGACTGCCGCATAGGCAGCTCAGAAAGATCACGGGAAGACGGCGAATCACAAAGCGCACCGGACTGCCGCATAGGCAGCTCAGAAACGAGCCCACCACCACCCCGCCCGCCGAAACCACCGGACTGCCGCATAGGCAGCTCAGAAAAACTGCGGGCAGCTGCTGTGGCCAGCGCAGGCCCGGACTGCCGCATAGGCAGCTCAGAAATGTGACCTGGGTCAACCGCAGCACTTCGTCAGCCGGACTGCCGCATAGGCAGCTCAGAAATTTTGGTCTTCGCCAAAGTGCTTTTCGCGCAGCCGGACTGCCGCATAGGCAGCTCAGAAAACTAGCTTGCGCAGCAGGGGCTAGGGGTGTGACCGGACTGCCGCATAGGCAGCTCAGAAACAGCGCCGTTTTTGCTGATTGCGGGTGTAGGTCCGGACTGCCGCATAGGCAGCTCAGAAATTGAAAACGTTGAGGAATTCCAGACGTGGGGCCCGGACTGCCGCATAGGCAGCTCAGAAACAAAGACGGTGAGATATGGCACCCATGGTGGATCCGGACTGCCGCATAGGCAGCTCAGAAAAGGAGCACAGAGCCTAACCAGGTAGACGCGCCCCGGACTGCCGCATAGGCAGCTCAGAAAATCAAAACAGCAGATGACAAGAGTGTTGATGACCGGACTGCCGCATAGGCAGCTCAGAAACTCACTCCCATCCTTTCCTCCCCCCCCGCCCCCCGGACTGCCGCATAGGCAGCTCAGAAACGTTCCTGAAAGCCCAGCGGATTGCCTCTAGTCCGGACTGCCGCATAGGCAGCTCAGAAAGCACACGTAGCCAGTTTCGACGATCTGAAATACCGGACTGCCGCATAGGCAGCTCAGAAATCCTGCGTCTCTGGAGGTGGATCAG
The DNA here is from genome assembly GCA_030824555.1 of bacterium. Taxonomy (GTDB): domain Bacteria; phylum Pseudomonadota; class Gammaproteobacteria; order Burkholderiales; family Burkholderiaceae_C; genus UBA2334. The sequence continues at coordinate 5,846 of JAVBXK010000109.1, read as the reverse complement.
GTGGCAACCGGACTGCCGCATAGGCAGCTCAGAAAACTGTGAGTGCTGGGGACTCACCCCCAGAACACCGGACTGCCGCATAGGCAGCTCAGAAAGTTGCCGACATGTCCACGGCCTGCAGCTGGCTCCGGACTGCCGCATAGGCAGCTCAGAAAAAACACAGCGGGCTGCGCCCGAAGGCATCGAGCCGGACTGCCGCATAGGCAGCTCAGAAAGCCGAGTGCCACCGCCCCGCATTCGTCATCGTCCGGACTGCCGCATAGGCAGCTCAGAAAGCCGTGAGCCCGGCCAGCACGCCGCCCTGCGCCCGGACTGCCGCATAGGCAGCTCAGAAAGAACCAAGCCAGATGAACATGGCACTTACTACCCGGACTGCCGCATAGGCAGCTCAGAAAATGGGCGGTACTCCACGTCGGCTTCGGCCACCCCGGACTGCCGCATAGGCAGCTCAGAAAACAACGATGTCAACCAAGCCGTGCTGGAAAACCCGGACTGCCGCATAGGCAGCTCAGAAAGGTGAAGGGCGTGAACAAGTACCTGACGCTGCCCGGACTGCCGCATAGGCAGCTCAGAAAATCGACAATGGCCCAGCGGTCTCGGGTGGTGACCGGACTGCCGCATAGGCAGCTCAGAAAAGTCGGCATCGAGCGCGGCGTGCATGGCCTGGCCGGACTGCCGCATAGGCAGCTCAGAAATGGACGACAAAGCCGACAGCCCCACAGACCAGCCGGACTGCCGCATAGGCAGCTCAGAAATCCACCCCGACACGGGTGGCTACGGCCTCAACCCGGACTGCCGCATAGGCAGCTCAGAAAATGCCAGGCAGCGACGCCTGCACGTAGTTGGACCGGACTGCCGCATAGGCAGCTCAGAAACTGGTGTACTTCGTGGCTCTGGCTGTCATAGGCCGGACTGCCGCATAGGCAGCTCAGAAAATGTCCGGCGGCTGGGCGGCGCGGGCTTTGCCCCGGACTGCCGCATAGGCAGCTCAGAAATTAACGGCGGACTACACCAACCCGCTCAAGACCCGGACTGCCGCATAGGCAGCTCAGAAAAACCAGAGGACCACATGAAGTCGTTTTCACACCCGGACTGCCGCATAGGCAGCTCAGAAACACCAGGCCGCCACCATGGCCAAAGCCCACGACCGGACTGCCGCATAGGCAGCTCAGAAATATGCGTGCTCCACAACATCAGGAGGAAACATCCGGACTGCCGCATAGGCAGCTCAGAAAATGGAAGCAGAGGCAGTCACCATCAACAATTACCGGACTGCCGCATAGGCAGCTCAGAAAAGATCGTGTGCGTGGCAGAACGGGAGCAGGTTCCGGACTGCCGCATAGGCAGCTCAGAAATGCAGCTTGCCCGCGTCAAAGTGTTTGCGCGGCCGGACTGCCGCATAGGCAGCTCAGAAATTGTCCAGTGACAGCCGGTTTCGGGTCATCAGCCGGACTGCCGCATAGGCAGCTCAGAAAGTTACCGCCTGGACATGTTCGAGGGCGCTGATCCGGACTGCCGCATAGGCAGCTCAGAAAACGGCGCGGTACTGATCGCTGTCGCCCACACGCCGGACTGCCGCATAGGCAGCTCAGAAATCCCCCGACCGCAGCGCAAGCCGAACCCCGGCCCGGACTGCCGCATAGGCAGCTCAGAAAAAGCCCGGTGCGGTGATCTGTTTCGATGAGGTCCGGACTGCCGCATAGGCAGCTCAGAAAACAACACCCTCCACGTCGCCATCCAACACCACCCGGACTGCCGCATAGGCAGCTCAGAAAGCAAAGTCAGGGGGGTTGATGACCGGGGTAGGCCGGACTGCCGCATAGGCAGCTCAGAAAAAAGGTTATGCGCTATTTGCGCGGGTTATTGCCCGGACTGCCGCATAGGCAGCTCAGAAAATTTGCACTTCTGCGGTGACGTTCAACTATTCCCGGACTGCCGCATAGGCAGCTCAGAAAAGCTGCGGTGTTCCACATCGGCCTCGGCCACCCCGGACTGCCGCATAGGCAGCTCAGAAAGCCACACCGCACCCAGCACGCGGTCAGTTGTACCGGACTGCCGCATAGGCAGCTCAGAAATCAATCTCCTTGGTTGGTTGAAGCCCGCCCCACCGGACTGCCGCATAGGCAGCTCAGAAAACCATGCGGAAGCGGCAGTTGCCGCGTTCACCCCGGACTGCCGCATAGGCAGCTCAGAAAAATGGCCTCGATCAGTGTTTTGCGCGTCACGTCCGGACTGCCGCATAGGCAGCTCAGAAAGCTGGGAATCGGCCTTGCTGTACGCCAACCTGCCGGACTGCCGCATAGGCAGCTCAGAAACGACGAGTCGAGAATCAGATCGACCGCAGCAGCCGGACTGCCGCATAGGCAGCTCAGAAAAGGTAGTGGGCACGCTGGCTGGCTGTCATGTCCCGGACTGCCGCATAGGCAGCTCAGAAAACCACCACGGTGACCGTGACCCGTCCCGTGATCCGGACTGCCGCATAGGCAGCTCAGAAAACTTCGGCATGGAATGGCGCTTGAATGCCTTGCCGGACTGCCGCATAGGCAGCTCAGAAAAGCCTCTGCCCGGCGTTGCGCCATGGGTTCGCCCGGACTGCCGCATAGGCAGCTCAGAAAACCGCCAGCGGCACCACCCACACCGCCAGCCTCCGGACTGCCGCATAGGCAGCTCAGAAACAGTGCTGGCAGGCGGACGTTGTATTGCCAGACCGGACTGCCGCATAGGCAGCTCAGAAAAAAAGACGTGATGGCTATTTGCTTCCCGGACGCCGGACTGCCGCATAGGCAGCTCAGAAAAAGCGTCTCAACGTCTGGGTGTCGGGAGAGTCCCGGACTGCCGCATAGGCAGCTCAGAAAACAACGTGCCGCCGCTTGGGCCATCATCAAGCCCGGACTGCCGCATAGGCAGCTCAGAAAAATCCCGCCACCGTGACACGGCAGCACTGACCTCGGACTGCCGCATAGGCAGCGCAGAAATTATGCAACCATCGGCCTTTTGGCCTATGAAGCCGGACTGCCGCATAGGCAGCTCAGAAAAGGATGCGGGCAGATTGCGCATCGACATCTGCCCGGACTGCCGCATAGGCAGCTCAGAAAACCCACGTCGCCAAACGAGGGCGGTAGCTCGACCGGACTGCCGCATAGGCAGCTCAGAAATTGGTGGGAGGTCACCCCGGCACCCACTGTGCCCGGACTGCCGCATAGGCAGCTCAGAAAAGCATGTGGCCACGGCGTAGCGCATGGTGTCGTCGGACTGCCGCATAGGCAGCTCAGAAATGTCGGCATCAGACATTGCCGCTTTTGGTGGCCCGGACTGCCGCATAGGCAGCTCAGAAATGATCCGTTCGCCCACTGTTTTCATGGTTACGCCGGACTGCCGCATAGGCAGCTCAGAAAAACCGCCCTGCGAAAGCCACACACCATGTCAGCCGGACTGCCGCATAGGCAGCTCAGAAACTGGCGTGGGCCAGGTCGGCGCTCACCCGTTGCCGGACTGCCGCATAGGCAGCTCAGAAAAAAAAGCAGTAACCAATAGGGTTGTTGGATCACCGGACTGCCGCATAGGCAGCTCAGAAAGTCACACGGCGAATGAACCAGGACGTTGCACGCCGGACTGCCGCATAGGCAGCTCAGAAATGGTGCAAGGCGGTCACCGCTTGCCGCTGCCCCCGGACTGCCGCATAGGCAGCTCAGAAAGCAACAACGTCCGAAATCTACCGGTCGACGAACCGGACTGCCGCATAGGCAGCTCAGAAATCGGTTGCTTTGGCTATTTTCATGATGTTTTTCCGGACTGCCGCATAGGCAGCTCAGAAATTCTTGGGGTTGAGCGCCATGCCCTTGCGGTCCCGGACTGCCGCATAGGCAGCTCAGAAATTCGTGAAGTGATGCGCAACCCAGCTGACGAGCCGGACTGCCGCATAGGCAGCTCAGAAAGGCCACGCCAGGCAACACATGGCCCAATATCGCCGGACTGCCGCATAGGCAGCTCACACAGTGGGGTAGCGGGGCAGCTTTTTGGCCGTGGCCGCTGGCAAATCTGCCAACAACAGGCTGGCAGAGACCAGCGTGTAGTAGCCCGCAATGCGGTCACCGTCTGTCAGTGGGTCTAGCGCTGGCGAGCCGCCGAGTGCAGTCACCCGAAACGGTGCACCACTCATTCGGCGTGCAGCAGCTGTTTTTTGCGGGCGAAGGCGCGCTCCAAAGCAGGTGCCGCAGGCGGGGGCGACAGCAGGGCCTGCGCAAAGCAGGCCTGATCGGCCAGCGACAAACGCACCACATTAGATTGTTCAATGGCCTGTTTGGCAGCGGCATGCACAGCGGCCACCACGAAATCGGTCAGGGTGCGCCCCTCCAGCTCAAGCGGCACAGCGGCACCCCGCTTCAGGGCTGGCCAGAAAGGCTTCGTTCCAACTCGCTCATGCCGCCCGGCAGGTCGATGGCGGCGCCCTGTCTGCGCATCGCGCTGCCCAGTGCGTGCAGGGTGCGAAACAGGTGGTGCGCCCGGCTTTGTTCGCCCATCTGGCCGATGCGCACGATGGGCGTGCCGAACGAGCCCGAAATTTCCACCTTGTGCTCTGCGCTCATGCACAGGCGCAGCGTGGCCGAGTCCACCCCGTCGGGCAGGCGGATGCCCACCACCGAATTCAACCGGGCCGTTTTGTCCACAAACAGCGACAAGCCCAGCCCTTCGATGCCTGCCTGCAACGCCTCCGAGCAGCTCAGGTGGCGGGCAAAGCGGCCTTCCAGCGTTTCCAGGCACACCAGGCGCAAGGCCTCGTGCAGCGCCAGGATGCCCGAAGTGGGCGCGGTGTAGTGGTACTGGCCTTCTGACCAGAAGCCGTAGGCCAGCTGCGCGTCCAGGCACCAGTGGGTTTGCGGTGCGCGTCGCTGCCGGATGGCCGCAAACGCGCGTTCTGAAAACGCAACCAGCGACACGCCGGGGATGCTGGACAGGCCCTTTTGCCCACCGGTCAACACCGCGTCGATGCCCCAGTCGTCCATGTTCAGCGGCATGGTCGAGAGGGTGCACACGGCATCCACCACCACCAGGCAGCCCAGCTCGGACGCGCCACGGGCAATCTCGGGCAGGTAGCGGTTCCACACGGTGTTGGACGTTTCGCCCTGCACCAGGGTAATGACCTTGGGTTGCAGCGCCCGCACCTGTTGCAACACCGTTTGCGGGTCGGCACATTGCGTGCCTTCCACCACGTGCTCGGTCACCACAGCGCCCACGCGGCGGGCCATGTCGGCCATGCGCGAGCTGAAATACCCGTTGCACACGGCCAGCATGCGGTCGCCGGGTTCCAGCAGGTTGGCCATGGCCATTTCCATGGTGGCCGAGCCCGGCCCGGCCACACCCAGGATGTAGGGCGTGTTCGTCTGGAACACGTAGCGCGCCATGTCCTTGACCTGGTTGAGTACCCGGCCCATGACCGGCCCCAAGTGGTTGATGACCAGCGAGTTGGCATACGCCACAGGTGCCGGAATGGGCACCGGCCCCGCGCCCATCATCAACAGGGGTTCATCGGGCAATATCTGGTCCAGGGTCTGGACGGTGGGGCAGCTGATGCGGGTCATGGGTGTGTGCAAGGTGGGTGGCCACTGAACAAACATGGCACCCGCAGGTGCCATGGTATGGAGGCGAAGGGGGTGGGGGTGTCAGAACGGGATGTCGTCATCCATGTCGTCAAAGCCGCTGGACGACTTCGGTGGCATGGCCGGGGCCGCTGCGGGCGGTGCGGACCGTTGCATGCCACCACCGCCATTGCCGCCGCCGTAACCACCCGAGCCGTAGCCACCACCACCCTGGCCGCCACCTTGGCCACCGCGTGCAGCGGGGGGAGC